>JAJFUS010000029.1 GCA_021372295.1 bacterium
CCCTTTGGGACTTCAACTTGTATGTTATCAACAGTTACTTTGATGTTTTCCATAGGTTTCCTCTCGTCGGAAAGTCTTCGCGTCTACGAGTCGGCGCGGCGCTACGTCCCGGCATCGCACCTCAAGCATCTGGCGGCTTCGCGAAGCGCCTGCTCTCTGGAATAGCCTAAATCGACCTCGGCCATGCCCTTGCGCTTGTCCACACCGAGCATATTGCAGTGGACGCGCGGAGTCTCGACGATATCGTCAACGTCTTCGGGCGCTTTGGGAATCTCGATCTCCTCGGCGTCGGAAGCTAGCTCGCCGTATCCGCCGAGATAACGATCTATCGAGATAGCGGCCTTCATACCGTCGCCTATTGCGCCGACCACCGTCCACGGGCCTTTTACGGCATCGCCGCCCGCGAACACGCCGTCGATGTTGGTTTTCATAGTCGATTCCTCGATCTGGACAGTTCCACCGCGCCTGGTCTTGAGCGACTCGCCCGCAAACGCGACGTCCGGCTCCTGGCTGATCGCGGTGATGACCGTATCTACCGGAAGATCGACCACACTGCCCTCGACGGGCTTGGGAGCGCGTCGACCGGACTTGTCGAACTCGGCCAATTGCAGCATCTGGCACTTGAGGGTCTTCACCTTGCCGCCCTCGCCAACGGCCTCGACAGGCAGCGCGAGATACATGATCTCGATGCCCTCGACCTCGGCCTCATGGATTTCTTCGGTGGCGGCGGGCATATCGTCGCGAAGCCTTCGATAGACTATCGTCACTTTCTTCGCGCCGAGCCTCAGAGCCGTCCGAGCGGCATCAATTGCGGCGTTTCCACCGCCAACTACAGCCACTTTTTCGCCCACTTTGATGGTGTTTTTGGCCAGATTGACGTCCTTAAGGAACGTAATTGAGTCGTATATACCGCCGAGTTGCTCGCCGGGAATGCCCAAAGTCCAACCTTTATCGGCTCCCGTCGCGATGAATACGGCGTCGTAGTCGGTCTTGATCTTATCGAATGAGATGTCCTTGCCCACCCGCGTATTGAGCTTGATCTCGACGCCCGTGGCCTTAATCATGTCGATCTCACCGGCGAGGACTTCACGCGGAAGCCGATATGGCGGGATGCAGCTTGCGAGCATGCCGCCCGCTACCGGATCGGCCTCAAAGACCGTGGGGTTGTGACCCATTCTCGCGAGGTGATACGCTGCCGTCAGACCCGCAGGCCCGCCGCCAACTATAGCGATCTTCTTACCCGCAACCCTGGAAAGCCTCTTCGACGGAAGCGGCAGGCTGCCTTTTTCGGCGGAGTCGGCTGCAAATCGCTTGAGAGCGCGAATGCTGAGAGGCTCGTCGATCTGAGCGCGCCGACACTTGTCCTCGCACGGAGCATTGCATACTCGACCGCACACCGAGGTGAACGGGTTTTTGTCGCGGATCAGTCTAAGGGCGTCGCCGAACCGCCTTGCGCCCACCAGCGCCACATATTGCGGCACAAGAGTCCCGGCAGGACACGTATGCGAGCACGGCGCGTCGAAAAGCGAGTTGCACACGCACGCCGGACAGCGCTTGTCCCTGATATGCGCGTCATACTCATCGCGGAAGTATCTGATGGTGGAAAGAACCGGGTTCGGAGCCGTCTGGCCAAGACCGCAGAGCGCCGAGTCCTTGATCTGATTGCCGAGGTCGATCAGGAGTTCGATGTCGCCTTCCTGACCCAAACCATGCGAGATGCGGGTGAGAATCTCCAGCATCCGCTTCGTCCCAATCCGGCATGGAGTGCATTTTCCGCACGATTCGTCCTTGATAAAATCCAGGAAGTAGCGCGCAAGGTCGACCATGCAGGTGTTCTCGTCCATTACGATCAATCCGCCGGAGCCCATCATCGCGCCGAGTTCCTTGAGGGAATCGTAGTCCATCGAGACATTCAGATGCTCCTTGGGAATACATCCGCCCGAAGGCCCACCGGCTTGCGCGGCCTTAAACTTCTTGCCGTTGCGGACGCCGCCGCCTATATCGAAAATGATATCGCCAAGGGTTGTGCCCATCGGCACTTCCACCAGACCCGAATTGTTGATCGCGCCCGCAAGAGCAAAAACCTTGGTTCCCTTGCTGCCCTCGGTTCCGATTGCGGCGAATGCGTCGGCGCCATTTTGGATGATCCAGGTGATGTTGGCATAGGACTCAACGTTATTGAGAAGAGTCGGACACTCCCAAAGGCCGGATATCGCGGGGAACGGAGGCCGGGGCCGCGGCTCGCCGCGCTTGCCCTCGATGCTTGCCATAAGGGCGGTTTCTTCACCGCAGACGAACGCGCCCGCACCTATTCTGATATCGAGATCGAACCCGAAACCTGTCCCCATTATGTTCTTGGCGAGGAATCCCCACTCGCGCGACTGGTTGATCGCTGTCTGGAGCCGCTCGATCGCGAGAGGATACTCGGCTCGGACATATACATAGCCCTGGTTCGCGCCAATTGCGTAACCGGCGATGGTCATCGCTTCGATCACGGAATGCGGGTCGCCCTCAAGGACGCTGCGATCCATAAACGCGCCGGGGTCGCCTTCGTCGGCGTTGCACAATACGTATTTCTGATTGCCGGTGGCCTTCGCGGTGAACTCCCACTTGGTACCGGTCGGAAAACCGCCGCCGCCACGTCCGCGCAGTCCTGATTTTTTCACCTCGGCGATGACTTGCTCCGGCGTCATCTCGCCAAGGCACTTCGCCAGCGCGGAATAACCGTCACGGGCAATGTATTCTTCAATGTTGCCCGGGTCTATAATGCCGCAGTTTCGCAGAACAATCTTAACCTGCCTCTTGAAGAAAGGCACATCCTCCATCTTGGGAAGAATACCCTCGGTTTCCGAATACATGAATTCTTCGACAGGTCGACCCTTGAGAAGGTGCTCCTCAACTATTTTCTTTGCGACATCTGCGGTGAGTTTCTGATAAAAAGTGCCATCGGGTAAAATTGCCGCCACAGGTCCGAGGTTACACGAGCCCATACAGCCCGTCATGACGAGCTTGACTTCGTCCGCGAGGCCATGACTTTCTATTTCGCTGCGCATTGCGTCGGCCACCTCGCGACAGCCGCATGAAACACATCCCGCGCCCGCGCAGACAAGCACATGAGTTCTAAACAACTTGTCAGCCATATCCGCTAGCTCCCCTTATATTTCTTGATGATCTCTGGAATTTTGTCCACCTTGACGCGGCGGTATATGTCCGCGCCCACAGTCACCACAGGCGCAAGGCCGCACGCTCCGACGCATCGGTTTACTTCCAGGGAGAACTGTCTGTCTTCGGTGGTGTTGTTCACGCTGATGCCAAGTTCGTGCTCGAACTTCTCCAAAACCTGCTTGCCGCCACGGACGTAGCACGCGGTTCCAAGGCACACGCGGATGGTGTGTTTGCCCCTTGGGACGGTCGTGAAGAATGAATAAAAGCTCAATACCCCATGAACTTCGCTCAGAGGGACGTCGAGCCCCTTGGCTATCCTGGCCTGCGCCTGCTCGGGAAGCCATCCAAACAATTCCTGAGCGGCGTGAAGGGTCTGGATCAGCGGGCCCTTCACTTCCTTATGTTTAGCTATGATTTTGTCCAGCTCTTTGTAAAGCCTGGCCTCCTCTTCCTGAGCCGCTTTGGCTTTGGCTTCACATTCGCAAATATGTGTTGACAAGTCCTCATTACCTCCCAAACCGCATTGCGGAACATTTAGAATTCAAAATTTACGCAGTCGCGACGACCCACTCGCCGATGATGCTGCCGTTCACTATATGCTGAGCGACAATCTTTCGCGCCTTTTCGGCGTCTATATAACCGTAGGTTACCGTTTTGCCGTCCTTTATGACGTCCACTGTCGGTTCCTGCTCACACAAGCCCTTGCAGCCGGTCTGAGTAACCGAAACATCGCTGATGCCGCGCTTGTCGAGTTCGTCAAGGATAGCGGTCATGACTTCGCGCGCTCCAGCGGCTATCCCGCATGTGCCCATCGCGACCACTATTTTCGCCTGAAACTTGCCCTCACGCAGTTTCATCTGCTCCAGAGCTTTCTCTCGCACTTTTTTGAGATCATCGAGTGTTTTCATCTCTAACCTCCAGTTTATGAGTTATGTGTTTTTTTGGAATTCAAAATTCATATTTAAGAGCGTCCGTGCCCTCGTTCACATATTCGCCCAGCCACTTGAGCACTGCGCCCTCGTTGATCGGGACGCCGTCCAACTGCGCCTTTACATCGTTCGTGTCCAGCACGAAAAGTTTATCGTCCAGCCGCTGTGTATATCGCAGGCGCAGATCGGGATTCGCCGCGACAATGCTCATCAACGTCGACGCAATATCCCCAAGCGGCGCGCGATCTATATGGCTCAACCTGAACGTCGCCGCCAGATACGTCCCCTTGCCGGGCGCAGACTGCAGCGCAATGCAACCGCCGCACGCTTTTGCGGCCGCCTCGAACATAGGGATTCCCAGCCCCACGCGGCGAGTGGTTCGGGTCGTCGTAAACGGATCGCGCACTCTCGCCAAAAAATCCGAGTCCATCCCTCTGCCGTTGTCCTGCAGCGAGATCATGAGCCGGTCGGCCTGGGTATCGGCTGAAACCTCTATCACAAGCTCCGTCGCGCCGGCGGCTATCGAGTTCTGCGCGAGGTCGAGTATGTGCATCGATAGCTCACGCATTCTCGACCCTCCTGCCGTCGATTCCTCTGCACGCCTGTTTGATCTCGCCCACGGTTCGATGCTCCATGTGCAAAATCGTCCGGCGAGAGCCTATCGCCGAAAGCCAGTGGGCGTCGGAGTTCTGAAACAGCGGCTTCGACCCGACACTCGGGAACCTTATCCTTGCATCGCGCGGCGTGATGTTCGCGCTGATCTCCAGAGCGTCGAAATCAGGCGTCTGTGGGATCATCGCGAGAACGTCGATTATGCCGGTTGCCTGCCTGTCAATGTGCGATGGGATCATTATCCCGCCGATTCGGGTGACGCGGCCGTATATATCGTCTATGTCCATTGAGGTCGGAAGCGCGATATGCCGCTCGCAATACCTCAAAAACTCGCCCTCCGAATCCACCACAAACTGCTCTCCCGTATACTTATAATTGCCCCTGAACGGAATCATATTGGCGTAAACCGACTTCTGCATGGCCTCCGCCTGATCCAGTCGATCGAAAAGACACAACAAATGCACTCCCTCGACCGATTGCGCTTCCAGCCCCGGCAATGCTCGCACTCCGCTGCCCTCGGCGGCTTTCATCACGGCTCCCGCGTTCTCGCACGAGTTGTGGTCGGCGATCCCTATCAGATCCAGCCCAGCCATCTTAGCCGCCTCAATTATGAGTGGCGGCATCATCTCCAGTTCGCCGCAGGGCGAGAGCAGAGTATGTATATGTAGGTCGGCTCGATACGCCTTTATGTGATTGGACACATCAGCAGCTCCCTATGCCGAGATCGTGCAGCTTGCTCACGGTCTCGTACAGCGACATTTCAGTCGTATATAAAGGAACGGCTTCCTCTTTGGATTTCTCGACAGTATTTTCATCGGGCTCGATGCCGCCCGCAATTACAACGCCCGCCAGGCTCAACATCACCGCCACGCCGATTATATTTACGTGCTTCTGATTGGTAACCCAGATCGCGCCGCTTATCCCCTTTGCGAGGACGTCGCTTAGCAGATCGGAGGCGTAACCGGACGTCACCTCGACCTGCGCGTCGACTTCATTCCAGGGTTTCAGATTGAGATTTTGGGCTATGCTCGCCAATTGCATCTTTGGTTTCCGCCTTTTTCTCCACATGCCCCATTGCGGGCGGGGCCTTTTCGGCCAGTTCCATCATCTCCACCGCGAGTTGCCTGACTCTTTCCCTCAGTTTGAAAACGCAGTCCATCTCGGTGGCAAGACCTCTGACCACATCCTCAGCCAGCGCCTGGCAATTCGGCGCGCCGCAGCTTCCGCAGTCCAAACCCGGCAAGTCCTCAACAATACGCTCCATCTGCTCCATTTTGCGGATGGCGGTCGCCATATCATCATCAAGTTTGAGGGTCGGCCTGGGTTCGATGGGTTTGTCGTGCCGGAACCAGTTTTCGTTTTCCAGAGCTTCCTGCGCGATATCGTCGCAGAGCACGTTGTCGAGCCGGTCTGCGCCGTCGGTGGCTAAAATTCTGACCCGTCGCCTGGTGATAAACGAATTCTCCACCGTAAGCACCCCGCCAACGCATCCGCCCATGCACGCCTGCGCCTCGATATAGTCTATATCGGAGAGCTTGCCTCGCTCAACCTCTTCCAGTATCTGGATCACGTTATGGATGCCGTCCACCGCGATCTGACGCGAGCCGCCAATAGACTGGTTCTCGCCACCCGAACGCGCCCAACCAACTCCGAGTCCGCTGCCAGGTTTCAAATCGGCAACCATCTTCTCAAGCTCGTGATCGCTGTGATTGAGCTTCTCCCGGATCAACGGATAGACCTCCGCGACGGGAATCGCGCCCGTCAGGACGTTGTCCTCGACCCCAATCGGCTCGTTTGCTGCGCTCACTTTGCCCGGACACGGCGATATGAACCACATCCCGATATCTTTTGGGTCGAAAGCCGACTGTTCCGCCATCTGATGCCACGCGATGTTTGCAGCCGCCCGCATGGGAGAAAGCACCGGCAATAAATGCTCAATCAGGTTCGGAAACCTGACCTGGATCAGCCGCACCACCGCCGGGCATGCCGAAGATATCAACGGCCTGATCTCATGCGGCGACTCGATCGCTTCACGGATCTTCTTTCCGCACAAATCGGCTGCGAACGCGACATCGACCACGTGATCGAACCCAATCGCAAGCAGCGCCGCCAACACTCGCAGAGGACTGGTTCCCTCGCGAAACTGGCCGTAAATAGCGGGAGCGGGCAGCGCCACATTAAATTTATATTGTTTCAGCCGCTCCAGCGTGTCAGCGACAACTATCTTTGCCTGGTTCGGGCAAATTCGCACGCACTCGCCGCAATCGATACAACGGGCCTCGATTATATGAGCTTTTCCGTCGCGGACGCGAATGGCTTCAGTCGGGCAGCGCTTGATGCAGTTTACGCAGCCTTTGCACTTGTCTTCCATCAGGTGGACTGAATGAAAGTACATCTGTTGTTCGACTTCAAGCATTCTCGAACACCATGCGCACCATTGTCCCCACGCCCTTTTCGGACTTGATCTCCATCAGGCTGGAGCAGTTTTTCATATTTGGCAGACCCATACCCGCGCCGAAACCCATCTCTCTGACCGAATCCGGTGCGGTCGAGAAGCCGGGCGTCATAGCCATCGCAATGTCCTCGATGCCGGGGCCTTCATCTTCGACAACAATCAGCACCCTGCTGGGATCGGCGTCCAACATTACAAAGCCGTGACGCGCGTGGATTACCACGTTCATTTCGGCCTCGTAACAGGCCACGGCCACACGTCGGATTACAGTGGGATTCGCGCCAATCTGCTGCAGAATCCTCTTCACCCTGCTGGAAGCGTCACCCGCCTTATTGAAATCGCCACCGTGCACCTCAAACTCGAAGTGCAGTGATGCGGAAATATCTTTCATAGGGTTATTCACAGTTAGGCATGGACATCACCTGGTTGAGACTGCTCCCGGCATCCGGCAAGCCCCGCTTTATAGAGCCTGCCGCAGCTTTCGTATAGAGGGTGCGGCGAGAGTATCAACACCAGTCCCAGCGCCTCGGCCATTCGCATAGTGTGCTCATCCGGGCGTTTATCTCGAACAAACACGATGCCCTTGAGATCGAGCATCTCCGCGGTTCGGACGACCTGTGGGTTGGTAAGCCCGGTAAGCAGCACCGACCCAGCACGTGTAAAGGCCAGCACATCGCTCATGAGATCGCATCCACAGGCGCTGAAAACTTCGTCGTCCGCCCTGTCAGGCCTGCATATAATCTGCCCGTCCAGCATGTCGCTGATGCGCCGCAATGTAAATGTGTTACAACAGTCTGCCATCGAAAATCCTGCCGGCTCCAATTGCCGCACGAGGCCAAACCTCGTGATTTTTTTCACAATAATCATCTAAAACAAAGCGAGAGCTCCTGCAGCCTCTCCGCCTGTACCCAATTATAAACTCGGAAGAAAACGATGTCAACCAAATATTCTTATGATCGAGCAATATTTCACGACTCGAATCCGCAGCCGTCCAATCGTTATTAATTGTTACATAATTAACGGATAACATCCGTCATTTCAAGTTTCATGCCCCCTAAAAGTTGTGAAAATCGCTTAATGTTGAGGCCTGATGGGTTAGGACGACTATTGCATCCAAAATATGGCCCAAAAACGGCTATCAATTTGTTAGTTATCTTTCTTTTGCATTAATTCATCAATCTTCTGCCTGAGTTTGGAAGGAATGTGCGCCTATATTAGTAAAGTGGTATATACGGAAATGAATGATAACGAGAACAACAACGTGCAACAACACACAGATACTGAACATGAGTCCGTGCCGGTGGGTATCGCCCGAATAAGAGACGAGTGGCGATCCGCCGGTCTTACAGACGACACAACTGCCCCTGGCAAAGAAGCGGATACCGAGCAGGTGATCTTTTCGGAAGTGGACGGCGGCGCAGGCATTGGCGACTACGTCCTGGAATTCGATGAAGTAATGAACCGCCTGGCGCTCTCGCAAAAAGCGATGGATCGGATATTGTCCAGCGGAGAGGTTGACTCAATCCTGGTGCAGGGCCCCGACGGCGAGCCCAGGCGCATGCTCAGTGAGTCATCGGTGAGACGGTTTGAGACCGACTCGGCCATCGACTCGCAGGCGTTTACTCGCGCTGCAAAGGCTCTTGCCGACGCCACACTTGTGGAGTCTATTCAAGAACTGCAAGCCGAGATCGAGGAATTGCGGAACACACAGGGCAAGGTGCTGGCTCAAATGAAGGACACCCTCCTTCTGGAGGTGCGAAACCTCAAGGAACAGGAGCGCGACCTGGCTTCGTTTGTCTTTGAGCTGGCCGAAGAAGTGCGGAACGCTATGAATATAAAAAAGAGGCATTGATGGAAATGGGCCGGAAGTATTTCCGGCCCATCGCACTATATTGATTTCCGCTCTCAAAACTGCTTCTTGTTCGCAAGCGCAATCTTTAAGCGCAGGTTCTCCTGCTGCCTTATTTCGCATCGGGCATCTTCTTCTTGCCCGACTCAAGCTCCCGAACTTTTGTCTTAATCTCTTGATTGGCCGGATCGAACTTGAGATAGTCGCGATAGGCTTTCAACGCGCCCGATGAATTGCCGGCTTTTTCATAAAGCTGAGCAAGCTCAAGGATCATGTCGCGGTCGTAAGGCATTCCCTTTACCGCAAGCGCAAGTCGCTCTGCGGCTTCCTTATCGCGGCCCATAGTCTTATAGAGCTTACCCAATTCACGATTCGCCGCCGGATCATCAGGAGTTTTGGCAAGGACTTTGTTATACTCCTCAACAGCCTTGTCCTTCTGATCGACTTCAATGTACAACGACGCCAGCACCATAGCCAGCCGCATGTTGTCAGGGTACTTCGCGGCCAGATCGGTCAATGTGTTTAATGACTCATCAACCTTGCCCGCATTTTTCATCGCGACCCGGTAATAGCGGTATGGCGCATCGTCCTTGCCCGACTCGATCACAGACTTCAGATACGCAAGAAACTCATCAGTCTTCTGTCGATTCTCGTATATCTTGGACAGTGCGTCAAGAGAAGTTTGAGAGTCAGGCTTGATATCAATTGCCTTCTTGTACAACTCTATCGCCGCGTCTGTGTCGCCCATTGTCTCCTTGATTTTGCCGATCTGCTCGCTGGAATAAGATTGATAACCGGCCTCAGTCGACTCTCCGACCACATTGTATTCTGTAATGGCTGCCTCGTGATCGCCTTTCTTTTCCAAAAGCTGAGCCAACGAAATGCGATACTGGAGGTTTTCGTCGTCGGAATCGACCAGTTTGCGAGCCTCGGCGACGGCCTCGTCCATCTTGCCCCACTTTTCGTAAATTGAAGGAACGCGAGACTTATAGTTCTTGTTGTCCGGATCGATCTCCGAAAGCTGCTTAACTACACCGATTTCGGCCTCAAAGTCGCTCTGAGTATCGTACAAAGCGGCAAGAGCATTCAAAGCACTGACCGACTTCGGGGCGAATTCTAATACTTTCTTATACTGTTCGATAGCGAGTTCCGGCTTCTTTTGAGACCGATAGACACCAGCCAGGGCCGAATAAGCGGACTCATTCTTCGGCTCAGTCTGTATAGCCTTTTGAAGCAGGGCTATGGCGTCGTCGAACTTGTCCTGCCTGCGCAGACATCCCGCGGCCTTGACCATCGTATCCACAACTCCGGGCTTGATCTTCAGTGCGGCCCGATACTGTTGATACGCTTTGTCACTCACCCCGCTGGCGGAAAGAACGTCCGCGTAGGCGTTGATTATCATCAAATTAGACGGGTCTTTCTTCAGAGCCTTCTCATATTCTCCAAAACCATCGGCATTCTTGCCCTGCCTCAAGTATATCGAGGCTATCCTGGCATTAGGCGCGGAGTCTTTGGGATAGAGTTTCTCCCACTTGCGGCAGGTGCTTATGGCGTTGTCTAACTTTTTGTTGGATTCTTGTATATAAGCATACACTTCCAGTGTCATTCGATCTTTCGGATTAGCCTTAAGCGCAGCGCTCGCGGTTTGGAGGGCTTCAGATGACTTGCCAAGCTGCATCTGAGTCATTGCAAGACGAGCATTGAGAAGAGTATTATCTGGCATGGACTTTCGCGCCGCAAGGAAGTATTTCTCCGCTTCCTTAAAACGATCTTTGCTGTAATTGTATGACCCGAGGTCGAGGTTGGCTTGGAAGTTGTTTTTGTCGATCTTGAGGACTTTCTCCAGGGCGTTTGCCGCCTTGTCTTCCTTGCCGGGCGCTCTGTAAAGTCGAGCAAGATTCAACAGAGCCGGAACCTTTGTCTCCGGCATCGCGCATGCGGCGTCGTACATCTCAATAGCCTTGGATTTGTCCCCAATCTGCTCGGCGCAATACGCGGCCATCATCCTTGCCTGACCGTTTGTCGAGTCCAGCCTGCAAAGTCGCTCCAGTGTAGCAAGGGCGTCGCCATACTTCTTGAGGTTCACATACGCGAAACCCAGGTTATACATCGCGACTTTGTTCTTTGGATCGGAGTGGAGGGTCGACCTGAACGCATCAGCCGCCGCGTCGTAGTTTTTGAGCCTGAGGTTCACCGTGCCAAACAAAAACCTGGCCTGAGGATCCTTTGGCTTAAGTCCTATCAGCTTCCGCGCGTACTTAAGCGCCTCGCGATTATTGCCGCGATCCAGCAGTATTTGCGCAAGACGCTCCAGAGCGAACTCATTTTTGGGTTCGACACCAAGCACTCGCTCAAATGCGGACTGAGCATCTTTGAGCCGGTTCTGTTGGACGTAGATTAGGCCCATATTGCTGAGAACCGGAACCAACTTAGGATTCAGCTTCAAAAGTGCCCGGTACTCGGTCAATGCCTGATCGAGTTTGCCGGACTGCTGAAGTTTTATGGCTTTCTCAAAACGTTTCTGCGCATCGGGCTTGCTGCCGGCTGCCATACCGGGCAAAGCACAACAAATGAGGATCGATATAATGAAATAATAAAACAGCGATTTTGAAAGTCTATGCAACGCAAGGCACCCCCCGCTAATGGATTACGCAAATTCTAATCCTACGAGGGCAACAAGTCAACTGTTAGTTTCTACTTATCTGCGCTGGTTCGGAAATTATTCGATTGGCTCTCTTGGCCTGCTTGGTCAACCTGACGGTCAAGCCGGTCTTGTGCTTGATAAACTGCACCTTGTCCGCAAGTTTTCGCATCAATCGCATGCCGAAACCTTCTTCCACGGTATCATCCGGCAAATCCGCCTGGCCGCCGCAGTCCGTAACGTCGGCAACAATAGTGGATTTTGAGGCTCGAAAAGTGATGATCACATTATCGCAAGCGCCTTGTGGCGACCCATGCCGGATCGCATTGACGCACGCCTCGGTGAGAACGAGTTTGGCCTCGTCGGTTTCCTGCTGATCCATACCGACGCCCTCGGCCATGCACGCAACGATCTTGCGAATGCGAGGCAGATAATCCGGCGAACTCTTAAGGGAGACCCTGGTTTCACAATCGACGTTGAGTGACATCCTTATCCTCCTGGCAACCCTTACTGGATATGTAGTTTAGCAG
>JAJFUS010000041.1 GCA_021372295.1 bacterium
TCTGCAGCTTGCTCCAATTGGCGCTCATGATCCATACATCGATGTCCTTCCGAGATATGACATTCTTCATTACGTTTCAAACCAGGCCGAACCTACTTGCCAGCCTGTGTAGCCCGAGTGAAAGGACCGCACAGCGCCGACGATTTTTCTTTGATACCACTGCCGGATGTTCCGGGATCAGTCCCACCGTGCCCCGGGTCTATGCAGATTTTCATTGGTTATTTCCCCACGTATTTATCGAGATCAGCGGCGAATTCCCGCGCGCAGTCACCGCAGTCGAAGTAATACGTCTGGCCTTTATACTCGATCTTGTTGACCGGTATTTCCCGCTCTCCGCCCAGGGTCAGCACGCGGGACCCGTCGTCAGACATCTCGACTTTACATACAGGACACTTGACCATGTCGCACCTCCTAGAAGTTGATCGAGACCGGGGTTACTGACCAACTCCATCCGTAACCTCCAGGAAGGTAGGATATGCCTGCCTTGAGACTGATGAAATCCGTGAGATCAGCACTCAGCCCGAATCCCACAATGCTATCTCGACCGAGTGTAGCGAACAGATCGCCGTCGAGGGGAATGCTGTATTTGCCGAGATCAAATGTGTGGATTGTCCGACTCGCATCCAGGAGCATCCCACTTTTGTCACCCTCGAAGCTTTGCACGTAGCCGGTCGACCATGACAGGTTCGACAAGAACGAATGCACAGCCCCCGCGATGACCATATCGAAGGTAGAGGATTGATCGTCTGTGTTTGCCGCGATCGATGGAGTTACAGCGAGTAACACAAGCGCAGAGATGACCCCGACAACGCCCAGATATTTCCTCAGCCAGTCCCACAAACCGAGACTACGGCAGAGTTTCTGTAGAGCTTCTACGGCAAGAAGAATACCGGGCAACCAAAGAAGAGTAATAGCGTCACCCTTGGCGGCAGCCTTAATCCAGTTCGTGAAGTTGCCGGATATATCGGCAATCAGAGCAGTCGCAGCGATGGCCAAGAACCTCCGAACCAGCGCCCAAAACGTAATTGAGAATGCTTGCATGACAGCCTCCTATGTTGTACAAAAAGCCCGCCTCACGATTGAGAACGGGCTGATGACCTATACAAAAAGCGGGATTCTTTAGATATTCCGCGCGGAATAATTATTTGCTCTTTGGTTTTACTCTTGCTGCAGCACATATTTCATCTGTAGATACGCGCTCCGATGATGGCACCATATTCTGACAGTTATCCACCATTTTTTGAGCCAAGCCTATAATGGCCATCAATGCAACTCCACTTTTTTCTCGCTCTTCCCTCCAGGCTGATTCCTTTGAGGCCATCATTTGTGCAAACTGGTCGCGCTCTGCCTTGGCCTCCTCGTGAGCCGCTTTACGTTCAGCGTCCCATCGTTCTCCCATCTTTTCGAGTGCGGTCAAAAACTTAGGCAGTATAGATATTATCAGGTAAGCCATAACTCCGGCGGAACCTAATTGGAGTAGGGTAGTAGGCATAATGCCCTCCAGCTTGAATGGTGTGAGCTCCGGCAAAGGCCGGGCGGGGTAGATCAGACCAGTTTATGGGAAGCTGTCAAATGTGATCTTTGTATCGTCGATCCAGTTTCCGATGACCGTCATACCACTATTGTCGGTATCTACATACATAGAGAGTGTGAACTGAACCAAATATGTGTTTCCGGCTACAGCAGTCCAAGCAAAAGCTCCGCTGGATAGTGTCTTTTCGACACCATCCACAAAGCATCTTGGGGTATTCACATATTTTGGCGCAGGTATAGAAATTGCTCCTCCAGCTAACGCTTTAACGCGAATCGACAACATCCAGTTGTTATTCCCGTTGGCAGCAGGCAGGTAGAAACCTCCGCTTGGCGAGATAAACGTGCCGATCTTATATGCAGAAGAGAAGCCTGCTATGTCGGTTCCTGATGTTTCTTTCCATTTAATCGTATATCCGCCCAGGTCGGGCGCTGATATGGTCGCTTTATCGTTGGTTGCATCAGGTGTGATCTCTATGTTTTTACCAGCTACCAATTCGAGAGTATCAGTCTTTGAGTCGGCAGCTATATTCGTAGCTCCCACCTTTACCGTCGAGAAGGCATTCTGGTTGACCTCAGCCCCGGATGCTATGCCATTGAGCTTCGTCTTGTCAGCAGCAGTCATAAAGCCGTCTACTGACGTTGTGACGTCTGCGTGAGCGGAGCCTCCAGTGCCGACGTGACCGGACGGCGCGAATGCAGAAGCCTCCTGACCGTCCAGCAAATCTGCATCTAGTCCGCTCCCAGACCCGTCATTGCCGGAATGCCAGATATGCTGCCACGCGCCCCACGCCCCGGAGTAACGACCTCTGACATAAAGACCAGCAGTTATGGACGAACTGCTGCTATAGGGAATCGCGAATTGGGTAATGTTTCCCGAACCGTCCTTAGTCCCATATTCAATATTGAATACGTGAAACCATAGATGAGAACCCGGTCCGTTCGAGGCATCACCATACAAGAGTATTGGTCCCGTCCCCGGTTTGGTATTGGTTATGTCGTTCCAATCGGCAACGCCACTGGTTCCTGTTGCGCCGAGCCTATCCAATAGAACGACTTGATCCGAAGTCGCGATGGTCACCTTGTCGTTTGTCGCGTCTGGGGTGAGGACGATGTTCGCGCCGGCGGCGATCTCGACGGTGTCGGTTTTTGAATCGGCAGCTATATTTGTCGCCCCAACCTTTACCGTTGAGAATGCATTCTGATTAACCTCCGCGCCAGTGGCTATGCCATTGAGCTTCGTCTTGTCGGCAGCGGTCATGAATCCGTCCACGGTGGTAGTGGCGTCGGCATGCTCGCTCCCCCCGGAACCTACGTGGCCGGATTGTGCAACCCCGGTAACTCCGATGGTCACCTTATCATTTGTCGCATCCGGGGTGAGGACGATGTTCGCGCCAGCGGCGATCTCGACGGTATCGGTTTTAGAGTCGGCAGCTATATTTGTCGCCCCAACTTTTACCGTTGAGAAGGCATTCTGATTGACCTCCGCGCCTGCAGCGATTCCGTCCAGCTTGGTTTTATCGGCTGCGCTCTCAAATCCCGCGACACTTGTAGTGGCAACCCCGTGTATTGCCGTGCCCTTGGTTGGAGTGGTGGTATTGATGTGGTCATCGATCTTGGTCTTGTCCGCTGCGCTCATCAGGCCGGGGACACTTACCGTGGCCACTGGGTGTTGATCGACTCCTTCCGCGCCGTCCAGGTGATCCGCCCACCTATCCAAATCGAGGAATACTGTGCTCTGGTCGATATTGACAGTGGCCGTCAAGCCGTTCGCCTGAGCGACTTGCACCCGGAATGTTATCACAGACGCGCTCTCGCTCTCAGGAGGTATATAGTCGGCATCACCTTCAGTTGGCGCATACAGGTATATTAGCAGTGTGTCAGATGCGTCGTTAATCTCCCGCGCGAATATACCTATCTCCCATCGTGTGTAGCCGACCAGCAATCCATCATTGTCCGCGACGAAATATTCATAGGGATTCCCGGAGCCGTCCATCTTGACATCGATTGAATTGAATGTCTGTTTGAGAGTTATAATGTCGGTTAGGTCAGTGGGATCGCCCGCGCCGATTTGACCGCTGCCGCACTTCACCGAACGAAATTGCAACGTCCCGGCGGCATTTGCGATTCGAGTGAGCAACGCTGCCCCTGCGTCTGTTATGACTGTGGTATAGTTCGCCATGCTTTAAGCCTCCAGGCGGTATGATTTATATTGGTGATAGACGGCAGACGTGTTCACGTCGCCGGGATCGCATTCATTGAGAATGGTAATGGTTAAGTGATCCGTGGCGCGCTTGACTTTGCGGATCATGGCGATAAACTTATTGATGTTCTCCTGCGTGACTCCGCTCGCCAAAGCAACTTGAAATGTCCCAGGTTCTCCCCCATGTTCCCACCATTCAGAAAGAACCGCCTCGTCGGGCCAGATACTGTCTATAACATCTTCGACAGCTCCCCGTGTCCCCGCTATGCGGTGGAGTCGGATACTGTTTATGATAACCTGGCGTTTGGTGGGGACCGGCCAGGCCGCGTCATAATAATCGACATGGAATTGATAAGCGAGCTCGTCGAGCACTGCATCCGGCTGCTGGTCGATTGCAGCGAGCACTCCCAGAGTGGGAATTGCCGGCGCGATCTCTCTCCAAAATGCATCCAGCGCAGCCAGCATCGCCTTAATGTCCGCGTCTTCAGCGATAGACGAAGGCAGAAGGGAAGCCGTATCAACGTTGGTGATATCCATCAAGGCGTCACTCATCATCCAGACCACCATTTGTTAAAGTCGCCGTGCCGCTGAGCACTGCAAGTTCGGAGAATGTAAGCTCATCATAGGCCGGGTTCGTCACAGTCACCCGAAGGGCGCCCGCGTCCATTACTCTGCGGATAAGCTCGCTGGGATTGACGTCCCGCCCGATCGCGCTCCGCTGCCAGAGCACGTATGAATCGACCGCCGTGGCTATGTCGGCTTGAATCTGGGCGGCCCGCGCGCTGTCGGCATTACGGATGTAATAGGTCAGGCTGATGGTATAGTTTACCGGGGTTGGAGCATCCACGTTCACCACATCGGACATTGGGCGTCGGTATTTGTCATTTAGGTATGCTTCGACCTCGTCGATGGTTTCTGACGCTGGTATCGCGCCGCCGGTGAGAGTGAAGTATATATCGATCACGCGCGGGTCGGGGCTATTGATTGATACACTTTCCACGTCGGCACGAGCATCCTTGGTCAACGTGACATATGCATCTTCTGGCCCACCGACCGAAAACCGCGTAGGGGCTTCCCGGATGCGCTCACGCAGGCTTGCGTCATCTTCCGCTTCGCTGCCATCACTGGATGCCGTGAGATTGGTCACCGAAGTCACGAAGGCTATGGAATCGACGAGGGTATTGATTTCCCCGGTGAGATAGCCATTTGCACCAGGCCCCGGTTCGGATGCTTCTCCGATCACATCGATATACGTATCTCCCACCGGTATTTCGACGGTTTCGATAGTTGCCCAGTAGATTCCGCTGCTTTGAACCGTCGCCCGCGTTCCGAGGGGAATAAGCGTCGCTTCACCCCGTGCCGCACCCAGTGAGAATCGCAGAGTCGTCCGGGCTGCCTCGGAGGTTCGCCTGGTGACTCCGAGCAATACTCCGAGAGCATCAAGTGCGGTTCCCGTAGCCTGGTCGAGAAACGACTGGTTTGCAGAATGATTTGCCGACTGAGCAAAAACAGCCTGGACATAGGACAAAGCCAACACTACATTGCGAACTGGGTCGCCTGGATAAAGGTTTCGATTCAGGTACGGCTCTGATTCCAAAAGCGCGATATTGTCGGCGGCTATGGTTTCCACGTCCGTTGTGATGAATTGAAGTTCACTCACTGCTTTACCTCATATTCAATGACTGGGGAATACTGCGCGGCTGCCGCGTCTCCATCGAAACGAACCTGCTTAATCACCACGCGCGGTTCTTGTTGTGGCAAAGTGTCGATAACGGCTGCAGCATAGAGAGCCTGGCCTCGCGTGCCTGCTGTGTCGACTAGCTCACCATTGATTCCGAGCTGCCGGTCTAAAGGTTGGGATCCGCGCCGTGTGCGGGAGATCACCCGCACATTCTGTGCGATCTCATCATTTATGGTTGCTGGTTGCAGGTTAAGCGTCATTGTTTCGTGGCCACCGTTACGTATTTGCGAAGGGACACCGATACGTCCAACCATCGCGGAATGCCGGACCCGCCCCAATGAGAGTATTCAGTGGAAAGGTCCTCGATCAGCCAACGCACATTCGATCCTCCGAACGGTTCCCCGCCCAAAACCAGGCTGCCGGCTTCGCCGCTGGTCATCATGTCATAGAGTTTTTTGTATTCCGTCTGCGGGTTGACGCCCAGATCGGCGGAGAGGCGAAGGTTAAAGCCGATAGTCTCCTCGCCCGGCCCAAGGAATTGCACAAGAGGCTCGCTGCCGATGATCTCGCTGCTATCGAGCCGCGCCCCGGCCTTGTGATTGAATCCCTCGAACGATTCGGCCTTTCGGCTAGATACCTCGAAAACGATTTGTCCAAAGCTGCCTATGACTGCCATTTAGCCTTACTCCTGTATCAACTGGCCGTAGTAAACAATTCCGGCATGTATGTTGGCCGCATGGACGTCGCCAGTGACATTGATATCGCCTGTTACAGCTAGGTCTCCGTCGATGGTGACATCGGCATTGATGGTCGCCCCACTCAGCGCAGTAATGGTAAGCTGGCCATTATCCCATTTGACAAGCGATCCATCTGGGAATGCAGTATAGAAGACTCCGCTGCCGGACTCGGGCGGAGGAGCATCGGCAGAATAATATGAGCCGAGGACAACGCCCTCTTCCGTGCCGTCGCTATAGAAAACGCAAACGACGTGCTCGCCTATCGCAGGCAGCCAGTAGTCTTTCGCGCCGCCCGCGCCGCGCTGGACGACGGGCAGCCAGTCTGACGTGATGTCCAATTCCTCGAAGGTAACCTTAACCCGCGCTAAGGCATAGTTTATTGCAGACACCTCTCCAAATCTGATATTGTTCCAAATGTCTGCGCTCAAGAGAACACCTTTACAAGATATAGCCCAGTCTTATATGCCGGATTAATAGTGTGTTTGGCTTCATCCACGGCATAGCGTCCGTCATATTTGCCCCAACCGGACAAGGTCACTACTATTCCTGATACAAGATCAGTGGTGCCTGTGCATGTCATATCGCATTTCACGCGCTCACGGTTTGCGAGTTCGAGCTCCGCCTTGGCCATACGTATTGCTTCAGCAAGATCACCAGCATGTTTACGAACAGTCAACACCTGACCAGTGTTCGGAGCGTTGGGAGGAATATACGTATATGTGAGCAATCCCTTGTCGGGATGCTTATACTTCACCTCGCATGCGCGATACGTTTCCAGCGATTCACCGCCGAAACGGCATTTTTCGACAATGCCGCCATGGCGCTTGAGGATCATAGTCGATTCTGCGGAGTCCGCATTGACTCGCTTCCGAATGACAAGTTGGTTTGCGCCAGCGCTCTTGCTGGTGTCCACACTGAGAGCGTAACCCTCACGTTGACATTGCCTGAGAAGGAAAGCCAGGTCGCTCTCGTCTTTTTGTTCGACCTTAGCCAGCGGGGGAGTGTCCTCATCTCGAAAGAAGATAGACACATTCTGCTCGGCTGCTATCTTTGATGCAAGCTGCTTGAGCGTGATGTTTTCAAATCGCTTAGTTTTTTTATCCCTGCGAATGCTTGTAGTAACACTCGCAGCAGTTCCTTTGAGCGATACAATCCCAGGCGGATCATCATATTCGGGAGCATCAATGGTGAATACTCCACAAGGCAAGGATTTTTGTATAGATCCTTCGGACCAAACAATTTTAGCTTTGAGTGTCGATCCTTCTTCTGGAAACAGCTCATGAAGCCAGCGGCCGTCGGGATCCTTAAGCATAACCTGGATATCATCGACCTGGCCGGAAGCGTAGTCTGTATACTCGAAGGCCACAAGCATCGGCTCTATGCTGGCCGAAATGTCCTTGTCGTTATACCAGAGTTTTACCCGCACGCGGGCGGCGGCTATTGTTTCCACGGCGGTAAGCTCGATACGGCGGTTTCGACCACGGGCACGACGAGCTGCACCCCGGCGTCAAAAACCAATATACCGAGATAGTCGGGATTGGCCTGCTGCAGCTCTGTCATCTTAAACTCATTACCCCAGAGGTTAAAAGCTATGATATCCCAGGTGTCACCCGCGCGGGTGGTATATATGCTGCTCATGCCATCGATCTCCGGCGCATATCACGCATCAGGTCTTCAAACATCCGCTTGAAGTCGTCTTTTGCTCTGCCGAGCGCACTATCCAACGTAGCGCGGTCGGCGTTGCCGGATATGTTGATTACCGGCGCGAAGCTGACCGTCACGTTGCCCGCCCCTGCTCCGGCCATACCAAGCTGCCCCGCCGCCTGGCCGAGAAGCGAACGTCCCCGAGCCCTATTGCTCAGAGGTATAATGGCCTCAGGCCCGGACTCGGCGACCATTCCGACATGGGGCTGAGTGAAGATGCCGCCTCGGGCGTGTTTGGCGATAGCATTCAATGCCATACCTGCAGGACTCCACGCCCCGTATTTTCGCATGAACTGCCCTGCCTTGCTGTTGGCAAAGGTGTCCGTGAGCTTCTTCATGCGGTCCCACGCTCTACCCAGCCATTCCCACACGCTCTTCACTGCAGTCTTTACGATGTCCCAGTGCTTTGCGATCTGGCCGATTGCACCAACAATGGGAATAAACTTACCGGGGCCATCGGTTGCAAACTTGAGAAACCAATTCCAGGCCCTCGACATCGCTCCCTTGACCTTATCCCAGTGTTTGACGAGGAGGTATATTCCCGCACCCAAGGCGGCAATCCCTGCAATTATCCACACTATCGGGCAACCATATAGACTCGTGTTCCACGCCCATTGTGCTGCCGTCACTATGCCTTGCCATATCGAAGCGAGTCTCAGTGTTTGTGCGAGCTTCCCAACTTTAGCCGCGATATCCAAATAGGTTTGTTTTTGGAATACCTTTAAGAACGATAGAACACTACCCTCAGTGACCAGATATGCGTATCTAAGGCCCATCGTTGCGACCCTCAATGATGCTAATCCGGTAGCGACTTTAACGATTGTGCTCCACAATTTCGGGTTCTTCTCCGTCCATGTGACAACCTTGTCGATCACTGGGCCGAGCTTCTCCGAAATCTTCACTATCTCCGGCAGCAGCACTGAGCCAAACTTGTTAGCGCCGCGCACTGCTTGGTTCTGAAGTATCTGCAGACTGTTGGCAGTAACTTTGGATCTGGTTTCATATTCCTTCTGCATCGACCCGGTGTATTTCGCTGCATCACCGACCCTGCGCAAGTTCTCCTTCACCTGATCCAGCCCCGAAACGACACTGCCAATGGCCGCGAGTCCTTCCTCGCCGAATAGCCGTTTGAGCGTCGCAGTCTGCTCATACTTGGGTAACTGCTTGAGCTTTTCAATTACCATCACAATGCTGCCGGCGGCGTCTTTCTGCATGCGCTTTGAGAGGTCCACTGCATTGATTCCGAGCTTGTTGAATGCGCCTTGCTGCTCTTTGGTCGCTGCGCTGCCCGCGTTCAACGTGACGATCAGCTTCTTGATTCCCGTGGCGGCCAATTCTTCTTCCACGCCCATACTGACCATAGATGCTCCCAGAGCAGCAATTTCACCTGAAGCGATTCCACCAATCTTTCCGAGTGGACCTATGCGTGTGACTACGTTGGATATCTGAGCCGCTTTCGCGCCGGATGTATTGCCCAGGTAGTTTATCTTGTCCGCCAGCTTTACAACTGCCTGTTGAGTCAGATCGAATGACTTTCTCCATCGGGACATGAATAGCCCAGACTCCTCGGCCGTAATATCGAATGCGATACCCATCTTTGCCGCATCCCGCGCAAAGCCGATAAGCTCTTTCCCTGCAAATCCAGCCTGGCCGCCAGCCGCGACTATCTGTGCGAGTTGATCGGCAGCCATAGGAATACGACCCTTGGTGGTCAAGTCCATAATTGCCTTGCTCATTGCCTGAAACTTCTTAGGATCATCAAGGCCGTCAACGACCTTCCGCACGTCGGCCATTGCAGACTCAAAGTCCATAGCCTCTTTGACCGGCAGAGCAATTACAGCCGCCATACCGGCAGCATCCAAGAGTTGCCCGCGAGCATCTGCGGTTGCAGACCTGTTCGCGGATATCTTCCCTTGAAGTGCTAGAAATTGAGCCTGACTTTTGCGTAGCGCTTCAGATTCCTTACGAACTACAGCCTCGCGCTCTCCCAACAGCTTCATGTCAGTGGAGAGTTTATCGACCGAAACACCGGCATCATTCAAAGAGCCTTTCAGCATCGTCAACTCAGACCGGTTATCTTTGAGCTTTGCCTCGGCCTTCTCCATTACGGCGCGAGCCTTTTCAAACTGTGTTATCAACTTCGCAGACGGTCTCTCCGAGTCATACAACTCCTGGTTCAGTCTACCGACCTCACGCTTCATAATCTCAAAGGCCTCGGCGTCGCTCAGAACCTTTTCCTGCAGCTTTCGGAACTTATCAGCATCGATCTTGGCTTTATCGATAGCTTTGATCTGTTCGTTGACCTGCTGAAGACGTTTTGCCGTATCAGTTGTAGCAGTCTTCAGAGCGGCGGATACCGAGCCGCCAAAGACAAGCATCATCTCACGAACTGTTCTTGCCATCTTTGATCACCTTAGCTATTGTGTCTGCCCATTCGTCAAGTTCCGGGAGCGGCATTTCGTAATAGAATGAAACAGGGGTATGGCTTGCAAGCGCAAGCTGAGCACAAAGTTCTTTCAGATGGATTATTGATTCTCCCGAACCAAATCCATTTCGACTAAAAAATCCCGCACCGCGCCTGCAACCCGATAATAGTCAGGCCCCACGAACTTGGCGATTGCCTCATAAGGCAGACTTGCGGCGTCTGCTGCTGCATAAGCGCAGAAGTCGAGTGACAGTGCGCCTATAATGAGTGCATGTTTGCCATCCGATTCATAACGCTTCCTGGCGGCGGATAGCACGGTTCCCGAGAGGCTCATCAGGTCGAGACAAATCTCTTCTATCTTGCTACCCTCAAATGTGATTGGATAGCGAAGTTTCAATACCGGCTTCATCGGATCGGCTGTAGTTTCGGGTGTCGGTTGAGTGGTCTCTTCTGCCATGTTGTATAACCCCTTTCATACAAAGGGCCGCCCCGAAGAGCGGCCCGTGGCGTAGTGGCCACCGGATTGCGTGGCCTTTCTATGGTTGTTTAGATTGCGTTGCGGACGTCGGCGAGCATATCAGTGCCGTTGACTCGGTAGACCATATTGAACTTGTCCAGTTCAAATACGTCTTCGCCATCCACCAGCATCTTGATATAGTTCAGCTCAAACTCCGTTGAGTTGCCCATCGACTCGCCTTTCTTGATGGTTCCGAGATCGAGCTGGTTGCAGAAACCGCGCATAAAATACGTGCGGTTTTGAGTGATGCGTGCGCCGGTGGACGTGTCCAGCACCTGCACTGCTGCGCGCACCGTCAACCCGTTCGACCCCTGAAGTGCGGAAGCTATCGCCGCTTTTGACGCGATATCAGCCGTGACACCCAGTGTCAGCGTGTCAAACTGCCCGAGCAGAGCAACATTGCTCTTTCCCGCCATTCCGCTGAGATTCAATTCAGCAGTGATTGCCTGCAGACTCGGCAGCTTGATTTCGGACACGCCTTCCAGCGGTGTCGTGGCGGAGTCGGCATAGACATTGAATGAAATAATCGCTTGTTCAGCTTTCATCAGCCTGCCTCCGTGAAGAGCGTATCAAACTGCGTGACATCAACTTGCAGATGGAATATGATAGACTCCATCGGCGTTGGCGCCAACCAGTTGACTACGAAGTTGTAATTACCGTTGACCATGTTGGTTGTCGGATTATCTTCTCGCCTGAACTCGACCTTGGGCGATCCGACGAGAGCGCCCCGCGCTGCAATGCCGTTGAGATCGATGTTCACCGAATTAACGATACTCTCGATCTCGCGATAGCTGCCAGGATTATCGACCTTTTGTTTGACACTGAGCCGAAGCCGATTACTGAGCCAAACGGTCATACGCCGGAAGTTGCGCCACATGTCCTTCGGGTCGGTAGTGCCGGGATAGGCTGCCGTGCGATTTCCCCACGTGATCCATCCACGCGGCCCGTCGTTTAGAACGGTAGTAATCCCAAAGGCGTTCAGGCTATCATTCGCCTGAGCGTCGTTAAGCCAGACAGACGTTCCCGCTTCCACCACTGCTCCCGAAATCGGCAGCGGGAAGTTGGACCCACTCACATGCGGCATATCCCCATTCTCATGGTCGCTTTTGGCAAGCGCACAGGCGAGAATGGTGGACATATGGAACTTATCGTCGCCGATTTTCACCATCGGCCAACACACGTCCAGGTTGGTATCGGTGTAGCCGTGGGTGGATTTCCATGTCTGGACTTCCGCGAGCGCATCAGCTCCCGATGCACTGCTATCGACATCAGCCAAAGCGTGAGCAAACCACCCGCCGCCATACTCGGTTTTACCGACCATTGCGGCCATAACCGTCGCGTTCTGTGAATAGCCAGGGCACAAGATGAGGCTTGGAACCTCGCCATGCTGGGAATACGCCTGGTCGATCAAACCGAGCCCAGTTACGATAGCCGACGCATTGACTCCGGCCTTATCTGACGATATCACCAAGTGGCTGACATAGACCGTAGACGTGTCGCTCGGTATTGCGCCGTCCGAAATTCGAGTGATGACCGCGTGTCCACTCTCGTTATACGACAGAGTGTAATCAGTGCCCTCGACGTAAGTAGTCACACCCTCGGAATCTGCGTTGACCTCCTGCACCAGCGCGCCGGCAATTTCGAGAACGCCTACACCGTTCGCGAGCACTACCACCGGATCGGTGGGCGTGCCAGTGACAGCAGACGGATCGAACTCGTTGACTACCAATACCGGAGTGAACCCATATACCCGGAACCACGCATACAGGAACTCCATAAGGGTGTAGCGGCTAAAGTCGTGGACATACCCGAACTTGTCGAGGACATCCTGCCAGCTCGTAAGTTTCTCCAACTTGTTGATGCTGGGGTCGGCGCCGGGCACTGTGTGAACAGGGGCCGTGCCGACGACGATTGGAAGCGCAGTAGGAGCCTCAACTACACCTATAAGGGCAGTCGGCTCCTCCTGCGAGTATACTCCATGCTGCAAGCTCATTGTGCTTTACCTCGCTCGTTGATATCTACCTCGACCGGATCGCTGTAGACATAATCATTGTCGACCATCACGCGGGCAGTGACGTTGCATGGCGGCCTTGAGCTGTAGCGAGCTGCCGAAAGCGCAAATGTCCGGGGGTCGGTTGTCGAAACCCGACATATCCCCTCCGGGGCTTTCTGGTATGGGGTTTTTGGCCACCACTGCACCTCGGCTTCTACAGGCAAGCCGTCATATTTTACCGCCGCCACCGCGAAACCATCGACGATGGTTACGTCCACGCTGACAGGTGAGGTTTCTTTCGTTTTTGCCATAGTTAGACCTCTATGTTTTTGCCATCCGGCCCCACTCGACACTTGATGCTCGGCAATTCGACCGAGCAAGTCAAAGCAGCGAAGAACACCGGGAAGTTGTCGTCAACGATATCCGTCTCCCACGATCCGACGAGTGGATATCTACTGTCGAGCCATGGGTTGGATATTAGATCAATCTCGATAGCTTCGATCAGGTTCTCAGCATCCCGATACCCCTGTTCGCTATCTTCCGAATAAGTCTTAGTGATTATCGTTACTGCGCCAAGGCGGTCATCGCCTGTTTGCTTGACCTTGCTGATCTTTACAGTAACCGACGGCGCATCTGGTAACCCATCGTTGTTTACAGAACTCCGCTGCTCACATACCGTTGGGGTCTTAAGATCACCTTTGCTGCCTTTGTATGGGAGTTGCCTGGACTCGACTATGGTTTGGAGTCTGTGCTTCAGCGCAGTCCGCGCGCATCCTCTGCTCATTTTGCACCTTTCGAGAGCATAAACTGAACCTCGTGATCTAACTCCCGAATCAAACGATTCTCTGCGTTGTCTTGAATAGATTGCTCTCCATCTTCATCCAACGCGACGCGCATCATGGAAGGTATCGCGGGACCGAACTTCCTCATGATCTCATCACCCTCACGGACGAAGATCGGTTTTTTATTGGGCATGAAGAATGTCCCTGGAATACGTCCGCCACTACTGTCTTTTCTAACCTTAACTTGAATGCCGACCTTAGGTCTCGGCTGCTTGTAACCACTTGGAGTAGTTTTGAAGTCCTCCAGCCCGATCACTGAGCCGAAAGAATGGACTTGCGCTTCGAGTGTGTCGTAGTTGGCTTTTTTGATCTTAATAGCATCGCGGATATCGCGATTGCGTATCTCATGCTTCTGAGCTATTACCTTGACGATCTCCGCCCGCGCACCGACAGCAACACGGTTCAGAGCGCGAGTCATTGCTTTTTCTGCCCCGCGCTCTACACCCTTAAGCAATTGACGCACTTCTTCCAGAGCATCATCGCGGAAACCGACTTCGGTATATATCATGCTGAGCTGTTCTCCGTAACAGTGATGACGAGCATTCCCATTTCGCGCGAAATACTCAGGCAGATATAAGGGGTGTCGTCAATATCGATGCGCTTCCCCTGCTTTGGAATCTTAGCCAGATCACATTCACGCACTGAAACTCGCTGAGTGACAACATAGACACCATCCGACATGTCACCCGCGAACTGACCGTCCGAGTCCTGATCGATGACGCACGTCACGGACTGGCCGTCTATGACGTGCGTCTCGCCGAACTCATCAGGATTAAGAAACACGGCTGAGACATCAGCCGCGATTTGATCCTTGAAGATGCTCATTGCTGAAGTGTATATTCCAGCGTCAAAACGCCACCAGTGCCCCCGGTCATATCTGCATTGTTCGATATGATGGTGGCATATACGTAATCCCCGTCGGCTAATACCAGGTCTGCCGATGTGGCTGTCAATGTCAGGTCTGAGGCAGTCTTGTTTGTGAGACCCTCAAGATCGATTGTCGCTGTCGAGAGTAAGTTATCATCAGTCGTGGCGCTCAGATCGTAATTAGTAAGCGCCAATGTGGCCGTGCCCAGTGTGGATGCCGGAACAGCTACAAATGCGACACTGGCCTTTGTGATAGTCATAGCTCGATGGGCGACAAACACACCCGTATAGGTTGTCGCGTTGGCAGTTGCGCCCAGCGGAACAGAGACATAATGTTTAGGGCCCGCGCCTGTCAGCTCTCCAGTTGCTGCTGCCATATTTGCCTTTTCGACTCCGGCAGCAGTTTTAATACTGACGTTGCCGCCCTTGCTCTCGAAGCCGCTGGTGCCCGCCTTGAACCCTTTGCGGGAGAGGACTGCGCCGGCAGCCCACGCAGTCGATGTGATAGCCATTACCAAAATCACTATCGCAGCGACAATGAATAATCTGTTGAACGATCTCATTTTACTTTCGCCTTTCTGGCCTGTATATGGCCTGGTTGTTAGGCAAGCGGAGTTCCGCTTCTCCCGAATGTTTGCGATGCTGCGTCAGAGCTATCACCTTGACTCGTGGAACCATCCTCCGAAGTTTTCGCTGTGTTGGCCTTGAGAATCGCTTCCACAAGTTCTTCATCGGATAGATCGTCAGGTGCAATTCCAAGTTCCACAGCCACTATTGATAGCTGCTCTTTGTCGAGCTTCGTAAGCTCTTCACGACTTTGACTTGCGTCTGCATCCTCCGACGTCTTCTGAGCCGCCTCAATGGCTGCTACCCTTTCAGCATTGGTAGTGCAGTCCGACAGGTCTATCCCGATCTCCTCGCCTATAGTAATAAGCTCATCGGTAGTGCATCTTTTCAACGGCTTCGCTGCAGCCGGTTTTTCGGGCTGAGGATCACTGGATGTCGGATACTCTGCGGTTCCCGCATTCACGTAGAGTTTTTCCTGCTCGGACGTAAGCCCTGTCACAAGAGCCCCCGCCGGTTTGATATCCCCGCCTATGTTGGCGGGGACTTTAAGTCTTATCATCATGGGCCTCCGATTAGTCGATCTTAATAGAAGCGACCGTGCCAGCCAGCAGCTTAGGCTCGGTAACCCAACCCGCACGGGTCAGATCACCAGCAGTGCCGACAAGCTGCGTTCCGTCCCAGAAAACTTCCTGGCCTACGACGAAAGCCTCAGCATTTGACGCTGGCAGTTCGTATACTTCGGTAACAGCAAGCGTGCCAGTCTCCCCCGCCTCGATGTCGCACGCCGCGATACCGATACGGGTCCCGAGATCTACAACATCTCCATAGCTGATCTTGCTCTCGGTTGGGTTAACATATGAAATTGTGTCCCCGCGAAATCTCTTTCTTGCGCTCATATTTTCCACCTCATAGAATAGGCGGAGCCGGTGAGCTCCGCCCGAAATTGCAGCTTAGATAGTAAGTCGGACTTAGCCGGCGTTCTTGTAGAATGTCCGGTAGTCGTAGACCGTAATGCCCCAGCGATGACTCAGCCGCCATTCCATACCCAGAGTACGGAAACTCACTCTGGTTTCGATGCGCGGTGCCTCATTACCATTGAGGTAATCGACACCGATGGTATCGTATGCATACTGGTCGGCTGCCAGATGCCAGGAGTTTGTATCGGTGATCTCACCATCACAGATCGGAGTTAGGTCACGCACAAACGCGGGGTTAACCACGCCCGCATGCGTCCCTGCCGGATCAGCTAATGACGCGATGAGCTGCTCAACAGCAGTCTCGATATCAGTGCCGACGATTATAAACCTCGGCTTGATATTCAACGCCTGAAGATTACGCAAGCCCTTCTGCGCCCTCATCGCCTTGCGTCCTGCACTCAGAGTAACGACCGTCGGCGCTCCGCCGCTTCCCGCCAGGTTGCCGTGATCCTCGCAGAAGAGCTGTTTACCGTCGAAAATTGCCGGGTTGAGATTCAGGACGGCATAGACGTCGCCGTTGATCTTTCTCCGACATGCGATGGCATACTGCAAAGGCATCCTTGTGATGATGTCCAGATCATCGTTGATGATGGCATCTTCAGTGAGTCCCCAACCGATACCGTAGGTGTTCAACTTTCGGTTGATGCCCTCGTCAGTCATCTCGTCCCACTCAAACTCCCCATTCTGGCCGATAGCTTTAGGCTCGCCAGCTTCGGACATCCTGAACCCCGGTGTGGTTTTGAGGTTAGGCAGCGAGCCCGGCCGTGTCCATATCTGGAATGTTGTCTGAGCTGCTTCGTGACCCATGATCATCGAGTGACCAACGGTATTATCGAGGATTGATACGAACGCGCTGTCGGGAGTAAAGACGTCGCGCATCAGGCGCGGCATATCCCAACGTGCGGCATCCGCGTGACCACGAAGCCGCGCATCCTCGACCATAAGATCGCGCAAACTCATATGCCGCAATTCGGACGCAACCGGATCGACCGTTTCAATGCCAGCTGATCTGAACTGCGCCGGTGTTGCCCCGGACCGCAGCAAAAGTGCGTGCGAACCCGCAACTCGGAACTTGTCCGACTGCTCGTTTGTGACGTCAACCCTCGGCGCGCTGCCGATCGGCGGGTTACGCTTCGTCATCTCGCCGAGAATGGCCTTTCGCACTTCATCGACGCTTGATTGGCTATCGATAAAACTGCGTGCATCCATACCGAACTCACTGCAGAGCAGCGTGATCTCGCTGGCACGCCTTGTCTCGGCTTCTACTGCCTGCCGAGTAGCCTCGTCATTCGCTGCAGTCGCCGCCCCCGCCGGGGCCGGAGTTGGTTGAACTTCGAGCGTCTGCTGCCGTGCACCCGTTTGAGTAGGGTCTGCGCCGGGTGTCAATTCATCAGGGTCCATTTTTGCCTCCCGCGCTTCCGCGCTAGTTTTTTGAGCGGCAGCCGCCGCCCGAGTTGATTCGTCGGCGGGATCATCACCAGCCGAAGTTTCCAAATTGCGTCCCAGGCCGACATTATTGTCTGCAGGCACCGGGGTAATGCTGATCTCGTAAGCAGTCCACGAAGTGACGATATCGCAGGGTCCGTCGAAGCGTCCGTCAGGTGATTTCTGTCCGGCTTTCACCTCCATAATGCTATTGTTTATGTAGGCAAACGAGACGTTTCTGAGTGTGCCGGAATCCACTTTGCGGAATACCTTCTCCGCGTCTTCGTCCGTGTCGAACCGCACAACCGCCCGGCATTTACGAGTGCTTTCATCGAGCCAGGCTTTGATAACGGGTCCAAGCACGGACTGAATCTTAGTATCGTGATTATAGAGAAGAACGCCCCCATCATTCAGGCGGTCCAGTTTCGGCGCGTTGGAGTCGTGGCTTAGAATCTCGTTACCCCACCACCGCGATACCGGAGTCTCGCTGCTGAATGAAAGCTCAAATGTCCGATCTTGTCCATCCACCGCCCGGAACTCGACATTGGACAGCTCTCGGAACTGTTTCTCTCCGATCGCGGGCTTACGCTCCTGTAGCTGCGGCATTATTGCCACCTCCTGATGAGCTCGTGGGCGAGCTCGGAATAATTCCTGCGTCTTTGCATAGCTCGATTTCGTATTTACGCTGAGCTATCTCTTCGCGGTAATCTTTGCCTTGTTCAGCATATATTTGAGCGAGAGTTGTCTGCCCGGTCTCAAGTGCCTTGGCGTTCGCTGTGGCCTCTTTCATTGGGTCAATCCAAGGTCGACCAACTCCAATGAATCGATGAGCCATATACCGGACTTTGTTTTTGAACAACTCAGTTATTGTAAATGGCGCTTTTGCGACCAGCGCCAGGGAGATTAACCACTCGGTATATACTTCGTGAAGTAAATGCTTAGTCAAGTATGCCTGGTCTATTGCATAGGTGGCATTGTCTTCGATAGTGCCACCTCGAATACTCGAGTAATTTCCTCTGTTGAGGTCCCGGCTGGTAGCTTCGTAGCTCAAACCCTGCGAGGCGCCAATAAGACGCTGATTGATGGCTGTTAAATCACTGGGCGATGAACCAAGCTGCGGAGGCTGAACCGCCGTGACATCCTCATTTGGCTGTACATATACAAATGAACCCTCCGGTATGGCCTGCCTATCAAGCCCGGTTTCAGGATCCGGAGTTGCTGCTCTTCCACCGCGTCCAAATCCCAATCCTCCAGGAAGCACTTTCTTGATAACTGCTATGAAGCGTGAGATTAGGCGAGATTGCAGAGTCACATTTTCAATGTAGCCCCCAGCATGCCGAATGCGCTGGATGGACGGAGAAAACGGTGTTAGTTCGCGAGGGTCGGTTGTCCGCTTGAACTTCTGCAGATATATGACGCGATCTGCCGGCATTATTTCTGATTCAAGAGTGGAGAATCCGTCAGGAGCATACCTGCGAAAATGGTAAGCCATATGTTTGCCATATTGGTCAGTCTCGATGCCATCGACCATATAGTTGCCATTATCAAGCTGTAACCCGGAAATGGTAGTATCGAGCTCGTCGACTTCGCGCATCTGCAGACAAAACGGAACTTGCCCACCATTGGTATAGCACTTTATGAAGAAAATACCGCCATCTACGCGCAAACGACGAACGGCCATGCGACACATTTCGTCAAAACACTGCCGACCCTGTATATCGCAGTTACGATGCAAACACCATTCAGCCCACAACGACTCAATCAACTTGTTAGCTTCGTTATCGTCCTCGCCGTTTGCGTCCGTGATCTTAGCCTGAAGAGTGAACCCCGTGCCGACCACCCAGCGCTCAAAGGCAACGATTACCGACTCCATAATGTCTGAGGAGTCTTCGAGGTCTCGCGCGAACGCGCGCCGTGAATCCCGTGTAAACCGATGAGCGATAGCCCCGTGCTGATTGACAGCTACCCAGCCATCAGATGTAGAGCCTATGGATTCAGGGTTGCTGCCGTCTCTCCAGGCGCTCCTGTAATAGCCTCGCTCCGGGCTGAATATACCAACTAAGTTATCAACAAGCCCGCCGATGCGACGCGCCCAGCTGTTAGATTGCTTTGTCATCACCGTTTCCCCAGATACGCCACTGCAATATCAGCCCCGTTTTCCGATGCCAGCTGAGCTTCGAGCCGGGTCCGTTCCTGCAATAGTGTAGAGAGGTCGGCCCTTCGGATTCTACGGCCACTTATGGCATATTCCTGCGAGCCATTCAACACTGCGGATATCGCGGCGTTTATTTCATCGAGCTTTTCTAGCGTGGTCATTTAGGTCTCCGGAGTCTCTGTGTCCAGGTAGCGAACCTGCATCAAATCAGCTGCGCAAGCACAATAAACTTCAGCATCCAGATAATGATTTGCAGCATGAGAAGACTTTTTCTTCCAGGTTTTCACCTCTCGGCCATTTACTTCAAGCACTTCCTGCTTTTCCGCAGTTACTTGATTTGCATAGTCGAGATCGCAGTCAGCATGAACCATCCAAGAGCCGCGTCCGTTTTCGCGCTGCATCCTGGTTGTGATCATCGTCTTATATGCGGCACCATTGACATGCACAAGCCGTGTTCCCTGCGCTTTGCTGCCGACTTTGTCGATAATAGCGATCTTGAAGAATGTCTGCATTGTGGCTGGGTTGCCCTTTACAGGAACAGCCCAGTCTGGATTCAATGCGCAGAAATCATATACATCGTCCGTCTGATCGCCTGAATCAATGGCGGCCAAGCTGACTAGGAACTCTTCCCCGTTAGGCTTTCGCCAGGTGCGATTCATTATGGGTTCGAGATCCCAGAGGCTCAAGCATTGGCCGTGAGCTACATTCCAGCTTGTCAGTAATGGACCCCACGCTCGAACTGTCCAATAGACGCAGTCCTGTTGGACGTCAACACCACCGGTCAGAAGCATCGCCTCGGGCGGGACTACACCCTGCGGATACTCTGTCTGTCGATTCATCACTACATCGCTTGGCAGATCGACAACCGTATTTCGCCATGGTTCGCCAAGTGCTGAGTTTATAAAATCCTGTAGTTCCTCGGGGTAATCCTTACAACGAAGGAACGCCCGCGCCATTTCGCCAATACGCACAAATGGCGATATGAGACTGCTCATTTCAAGCCAAATAGCGCGTCGGCATCCAGGAGCAAACTCAAATGGCGCTACTGGCTTACTTGACCCACCAGCAGCGGCCAGACCGGCAGCTAGCCCGCCTTTATCTCGATCAATGGCGCGCCATCTGCCATTGCGCACCATCACGGACTTATGAGCCTCGTTGATCTTGCCGCTACAACTTTCGCATTCGTAATACGACAGATCGTAGGCTTCGCTTGGATCGCAGCCGTGAGGCCATTTCACCCCACCGCTGAACTTCATTACCTGTTCGCAGCCACAATGCGGGCATGGCACGTAATAGCGTAAAACCTGATCCGCCATCTTGCGGCGTCGGTAAAACTGATCGCTCTCAAGCACTGGTGTAGATGTGCCGATGATCTTGCGGCTGCTCTCGAATGTCTTCGTTCTATCGTAAGCCAGGGCGATGGAGTTAGCTTCCTTGCCTGCTCGACTAGGAAACTTACCTACCTCGTCGAGAAACACATACCGACAAGGTGCTCCTGCCACTGCAGCCGGACTTCCCGCCCAGGCCAGGATGAGCACCATGTCAGTGAAGTGCAATTCCAAGTCCTCGGATTCGGATTCGATATATTTCGCGCGCAATGTCGGACAAGCCTGAATCATTGGCTGGATGCGCGTCTTCGACATGCGCTTGGCGAACTTCTCATCCGGATAGACGATCATCGTTGGTCCGGGGTCCTGATCGATGATGTAACCCAGAATGTTATACTCGGCTTCGGTTCCTCCGCATTGAGCCGGCTTGCAAAGCCATAGTTCTTCCACCTCGGGGTCCGTGAATGCATCCATTACCCCGCGGAGATATTCCGTTCGCCATGTCCGAAACGGCCCGTCAATCGCGCTTGTTCTGCTATCAAGAATCCTATGCTTGTCCGCCCATTCGGAAACAGTCAGCGATTCTGGAGGCTTCAAACCGCGCAGGGCCTCCATCAGCCAATCAGACCATTTGAGGGAGATTTTCCGAGAAGAGGCTTTCTGTGCTTTCGGCATTCTAATCTCAGCCCTTAATGACCCGGCGCTTTGGCGCGACATAGTTCTCACCCGAACTCATAGTCTCAAGTGCCATCGTGATCATATCGGCCATCTCACGCTCAATTCTACGTGCGGTGGGTGGATCGACAAAGGGTGAAATGTCTGTTGCTATTTTCCGTGATAGTGCCTGCAGCGATTTTTTAAGGGTAACAAGGTAAGTATTCCATTCGGTTATGACATCGATCTTGAACCTATAATCACCCCGCTTCACTGCATTGGTGATCTCAAGCCCCTCTGCCTGCAGACGTTTCCATTCAGCATCATATTTTAGCTTGAGTTGTAGATCGGTTAATTCACCATCGTCCTTGTTTTTGCTGCCTTTAGAACCCAGTCCCCGCCAGGTGATTACATCGGCAAGTGGCCACCATCCATGCTTGGCCTTAGGGCATCCTTGCTGAGTCCACTTCGACAAAGCAGCCCGAGTAATCCCAAAAACTTCTTCCATTGCCGAACTGCTGAGGCATAGCTTATTATCGATGATTTTCGTTTCGTTCAAGAGATTCTACGTCCATCAAACGGTCTCGAAATGTCAACTGTCAACCTGAAAATTCTGATCACAAGTAACCAAATGCCGCGCCTCGTAGCACCCGCGTTCCGGTGGGGGTCTGGAAGGACCCGTAAACCCGTGTCAATACAGGGCGCGAGAAGAAACAGGCCGTAGAATGCGAATCTGAGAGCTAAAGTCCGCATCGGCTGGGTGGGTCAAGCGCAGC
>JAJFUS010000016.1 GCA_021372295.1 bacterium
GATATCGCGTAGATAGACATATGTGTAATTATACAGCCGCCGCTTGCGCGTATCAACCCCGAGCTGATATTATGAGTGCGTGTCAAAATGGGGAGATTTGGGGCTTTGCCCCAAACCCCACCAGAGACTCTGTCTCTGGACGCTGCAAGGAAACCAGGTTTCCTTGACCTTCTGACTCAGAGTTGAATGATCCTTTAAGGATCATTCAACTCTGGAACGGGGGTCCAGGGGCTACTCGGCTCCTGGCGAGATCCAAGGGCGGAGCCCTTGGTGGGAGTCTGAGGGTAAAACCCTCAGATCACTTTCCCCACATTTTATACATACCCTATATTATTGGGCATATTCCCGCACTTGAGGAGACATATATGTGGCATGCGTCTTTTCCATACTGGCAGTTTGTGGTGCGCGCGGCGGTGGTCTACATCGCGATTATCGTGCTTTTGCGGCTGGGCGGCAAGAGGCAGGTCGGGCAGATGGGCGTGGCGGAGTTCGTCGCGATACTGCTTATCAGCAACGCTGTGCAAAACTCGATGAACGGCAACGACGGTTCTATCACGGGGGGGTTGATCCTCGCGACGGTTATTATCATCCTGAGCATATTAGTGGAATATGCTACGTTTAAATCGAAGCGTTGGGAGTATATTGTTCAGGGACGTCCGACACTGTTGGTGCATCATGGCAAGATAATCCGGCACAACCTGGATCGCGAGCGGCTGAATGTGCGCGAACTCAAGACCATCCTCCGTCGCCAGGGCATACATGACCTTGACGAGGTGGCTGAGGCCATTCTGGAAAGTGACGGCTATGTGAGTGTGACTAAGAAGTCCGAGGCGGAACACGCTAACGGGGACTGATTAAATTGCAAGGAGATGTATGTTGAACGACTTCAAAACAATCAAACCGGAAGACATCAAAGACAATCCATTTGAGCTGGTCGGCGGCGACTGGATGCTTATTACCGCAGGTTCGCCTGACAAATACAACACAATGACCGCAAGTTGGGGCGGTTTTGGAGTGATCTGGAAGAAGAATATCGCGTGGTGCGTTATTAGGCCCAGCCGATATACTTATGAGTTTATCGAAAAGGCCGGCAGCTTCACGCTGTCGTTCTTTGGCGACGAATATCGCGACGCTCTGGGGATTTGCGGAACGAAGTCGGGTAGAGATATCGATAAGGCCGCAGCGACCGGCTTGACCCCGATAGCCGGATCTACGCCCGGCACTACGACATTTGCCCAGGCGCGTATGGTGATCGAGTGCAAGAAGCTCTACTATCAGGATCTGCAGCCCGAGCATTTTCTGGATGAGTCTATTGAGGACAATTACGACAAGACCGATTATCATCGGATGTATATCGGGGAAATTGTGAACTGTCTGTCGCGATAATTTGCGCAAGGAATCCGCCGATATTCGGAGAATAATAGCTTATGTCTACAACAAAATCCAAATCCGAACAAGGGCACGACGAGCCGATGCCTAAAAGTTCATCGCTGGGTCGAAACATGCTGACGTTTCTGGCGGCTCTGGGTATTGTGATCGGGTTGTGGGTGATCGTGCAGCTCAAACCGATTGTGGTGCTGGTCGTGATATCGGCCGTATTTGCGGCGGGTCTTGCTCCGGCTGTGGCTCGGATCGAAAAGGTGCAAATGCCGCGTGGACGCAAGATTCCCAGGCCTCTGGCGATATTGGTTGTGTATATCGGGGCGGCGGTTCTTGTGCTGACTGCGGCGGCGCTGATCGTGGTGCCGGTGGTTACGGAGAGCGTGAAGTTTTCCCAGAATCTGCCCGAGTATATTACAGCTATTAAGACGTGGCTGGCGGGTATGCACCACCGCTTCTCGTTCGTGCCGGACTATGCCGGGTTGGTGGACAAGGCCAAGTCGCAGATCGATGCGGCCGGACAATACGTGATAAGTTCCGCGCCCGCTGTGTTCGGGTTCTTTGGAAGCATGATAGCGTTTGTGTCGACAGGCGTTATGACTTTCTACATGCTGCTTACTCACGAGAGCATCCGCCGCTCGTTTCTCTCGCTCATTCCGCCAAAGCAGGTGGACAAAGTGGGAAATACTCTCAGTCTGATGGCGGCGACTGTCGGCGGATGGCTGCGCGGACAGATTACGCTGGCGGTTATTGTGGGGCTGCTGGTGACCGGCGGAATGATGCTTTTACAGGTTCCGTATGCCGCCGTGATTGGTGTGGTCGGCGCGGTTGGTGAGGTCATACCGATGGTGGGGCCGGTTGCGGCAGCAGTGCCCGCGGTGCTCATTGCATTGTTCGGCCCGACATGGCAGCTTGTTGGGGTGATTATATTCTTCATACTTCTGACTCAGACCGAAAACAATCTGCTTGCGCCCAAGATCATGCAAAAACACGTCGGTATCAGCCCATTGGTGACGATAATCGCTCTGCTTTCGGGCGCAACGCTGCTGGGGATAGTGGGTGCTCTGCTGGCGATTCCTGTCGCCGCCGCCGGTCAGGTTTTGATGAAGGAAATCATAGTTCCCGCGATACGAAACAGTTCCGGACGGAATAAGTGGTGAGCAAACTGTAACAAAAAAGCCGGAGGCGCTGCCCCCGACTCGTCCTGAGATAAATTGGCCAGTTTTCGCGGCATCAGGTGCCGTCTTCTGAATGCAAAACTTACGAGGCAGCAAGGCTCATCGAGAGCGCCAGCTTGAAAGCATTCTTTATATAAAGTAACACATGCAGCCTTGCTTGTCAAATCGCAAACTTGAAAGCTAATATTTGTCAAGAAGCTGACGCCAAAATGTTAGATGCGTTCCAAAGGCGCAATTCCCAGCGCGTCCAGACAGTTTGCCATCACCTGTCGGAATGTGTTTACCAGTATCAGTCTATAGTTCTTGAGTATTGGGTCTTCGATCTTGATGAACGGTACTTGCTGCTCGGCTTCAGGATCGGGGGTTTCGTAGAAGTCGGTGAAGACGGTCGCCAGCTCGAATGCGTAATGAGCGAGCGGCGCGGGCGAGAGCTCTTTGCCCGCCTTCTTTAAGACCGTTGCGAACTCGTCGATTTTCTTTACCAGGTTTTCTTCCGGCACGGTGATCTTGCCCGGAAGTTTGACCGGACCGAACTTTTCTATACCGGCTTTATTCAGTATGCTGCACGCGCGGGCGTGAGCGTACTGGCAATAGACGCCGGTGTCGCCGGTGGTGCGCAGGGCTTCGTCGAAGTCGAAGACTATCATTTTGCCTGTCGATATTCTGGACATAAAGTATCTGATTGCACTCGCTGCCAGGATGTGGGCGTTTTCTTCCTTGTCGACTTTTTCGGAGAGGCGTTTGACCATTGTGTCGATCAGGTCGTCGCCTTTGACTCCGAGCCCTTTTCGACCCGACATCGCCTGAGTGCCAGGTTCTTCGGCATCGACTTCAACCCCAAGTTCGGCGGCGGCGCTGTTTGAAAGCACGACCACTTCGTAGCCCAAGTGCGTGGAATTTCTAGCTTCTTTTTTGTAACCGAGTTTGCGCAGACAATCGTAGACGATCTGCTGCGGATAGCTCTGCCGGACGTCTATCACGTTGATGACCTTTTCCGCCGAACCGAACTGGCCCGACTCGATGCCGTCCGAGGATGTTGTCCACAGCTCGCTGCCGTCGGCTTGAACGCCCCAGAGTTTATAAAGAAAATCGCGCCCAAGCACGCCGAATTTCCACATTTGATAGGCAATGTCCTTGCCGGTGTAGGTGACGGTTCCGTTGGAGCGCACCAGCACTTTGTCCTCGCTCTTGAGGCCGTCTTCGGTCTGGAAAACGCCTCTGCCGAATTTGACTACCCAGCAGCCTTTGTTTGGCCCTTTGTCTTCGAGGATGATCGCGCCGGACGTCTTCAATAGGTCGAACGCCTTCTTCCAGAACCCGCGCATAAAAATGTCGGACTCCCAGTTCAGGAGATTGTAATAAACGTTCAGCCGGCTTACAGTGGCAAGGTGCGCTTCGACGATCTTCGTGGCGACCTCTTTCGCGAACTGCGCGACCGGCCCTTCCTGGCTTTCGACTGCATGCAGCACCTCGGCGCGCCTGGCCTTGAGCGATTCGTCGTTAGCGTATGCCTGCGCAACGCGGGAATAGACGTCCCAGCACCAGTAATCGAACGACTGCGACTTGTCCCATTTTGCCCATATCGCACTCAAATCCTCGCCGCCGGAGTATGTTGGCTTCTCCATATAAAGCATCGCCACGACGACATCCGCGACTTGCACGCCGGTATCGTCTATGTAATTGCACGCCTCGACATGGTAGTTGAGCTTTCTTAAGATGCGCACCACGGAGTCGCCTATAACAGCGTTTCGCAGGTGGCCGATGTGCATAGCCTTGTTGGGGTTGACGTTAGTGTGCTCGACCAGGACTTTTCGCCCGCGGCCGACATTGGAGCAGCCGAAGTTTTCTGCATCCTTCGTAACGCGGCCTATTATCGATTTCACATATTTCTGGTGGTCGATCTTAAAATTGAGATAGCCCGGAGGCGTGACCAGTATCTGGCTAATATACGGCAGCTTGACCTTATCGAGCTGCGACTTTACGTCCTCGGCTATCTGGATGGGCGCGCGCTTCTGTGCTTTTGCCTGCGCGAGGCAGACGGCGGTCGAAAAGTCTCCGAACTCGCGTTTGGGTGGAACGTTGAACGCGACTTCTTTTGTGCCCAGTATCTTATTTATCGCTCTTGCTATATTGTCTTGAATCAACTTATTAAATGTCCCTTCGAAAAACTTGTGCCGAAGATATTATAGCAGCGAAACGAGGATATGGCGAAGGGTAAGACTCAGGGGTTAGGGCTAACATTTAAATTTGCAGAAACAACTATTGACAACGCTTCAGGCTGGGCATATAATTACAAAAATCAGGTGTGCCTTTAACCGCAGTCCCGTGAGGCTGAGAAGGTCCATATTCCAGGGATTATTGTAAGTGGATTACACGAGCCTTCTTGCCTATCACGGGCAGGGAGGCTTTTTTGGTAGTGGCTGATTAGCGCTCATGAGTCTGGGCTCTCAGCTCTCCACTCTCAGCTGTCTTCTGAGGAGGTGTGATTCCATTGAGCAAAGTAATGGACGAAAACGAGATCAGGCGCGCACTCACACGCATT
>JAJFUS010000021.1 GCA_021372295.1 bacterium
AATCCTCGTACAATTAACAGGTTTTTTGCACGAATTCGCAAAACGAGCCAAATAACAGGGTGTATGTCAAATGTGGGGAGATTTGGGGCTCTGCCCCAAACCCTGCCAGAGACCCTGTCTCTGGACTCTGCAAGGAAACCAGGTTTCCTTGACATTCTGACCCGAACTTAATTATCCCCTTAAGGGGATAATTAAGTTCGATACGGGGGTCCAGGGGCCACTCGGCTCCTGGCGGGATCCAAGGGCAGAACCCTTGGTCAGGAGTCTGAGGGTGAAACCCTCAGATCACTTTCCCCACATTTGACATACACCCGACTGAACACTTTCAGTTGACCGCAACCGGCGCCGGTTGGTATACTCTATCCAATATGATTGATGTAGAATCCTCCACAAGCTATTCGTCGTCATCCGGTCATGTCGCCGCTGCATCGGCGGTCGGGCTGACGATGGGTGTAATTGCGGGATGGGGCATAGAGTTCGGAGGCATTTTTACAGTTTTTCTCGCGCTTGTATATGGAGTCCTTACTGGTGAAGCAATACTCAGGGCAGGCGGACGTATGTGCCGACGTACGATGGAAATCGTTACGGCAATATGCATGGTAGCCGGTGCGCTGGGTGGCAGACTGCTGATCGGATGGATTCAACTGACGTCGACTGCATATATCCATCCACCGCTGGGGGTTTTCAGTGTAGTAGCAGATCTGGTTATGCCAACGCCGATCCCTCTTGTGTCGCTCATCATTGCAATTATAGCGGCAGTAATAAAGATAAGGTTATCGCCAGCCAATTAGATCCCTATTCTTGTGCCGATCGAGAGTGACAACCCGCTGAAATCAATATCCGATGATGAGGGTATGGACATCTTGGGCAATACGTCATATCGCAGTTCGATGAATGTTGCTCCGCTCAATTCTATGCCCCCGAAAAAGCTGGCGCCAATTTTCGAGCTGTCATAGGGACCGTATTTGAGGCTGTACATGCCGACCCCACTGCCGACATACCAGTTCATATTTGAATTGCCATCGCCGAATCGCTGGATTGCAGAAGCGGTAATCGGAATCATCTTCGCATCGTAATATCCGAATTCCTCGCTGAAGAACGATGCTGAAATGATGAAATTCGGACGATCGAACTCGTCGAACTTCATATTATAGTCCACGGTCGGCCCCAACCAGATATCATTTACATCGGCCAACTCTGAGTCTGATGGGCAAAACATTGATGCCCGAACGCCGAAAATGCTTTTGTTGCTGGACTCATACTGCGCCAGAGCCGCGCAGCCCAATATTGATACCAGAGAAAAAACAAGCGCGATAGTAAGATATCGATTAGTCATCGGATTTCCTTTCGCAAGTCAGACTCGACAATTGCATTATACGATCCCATCCGCGGCAAGTCAACCGACTCTGTACTCGTCCAGCAGCTTCCCGATGGCCGTCATAATCCTCTTGCCGACCTCTTCCACCACTTCGCGGCCGCCTTTGTCATACAAATCGTCAAGCTGCACCGGTTCGCCATAGACAACACGCAGCCTGGTAAATTTCAAAAACATCGAGTGCGGCGGAAGCAGTTTTTCAGTGTTTACAAGCGCGACCGGGATTACAGGAACCTTCGCGCGCAGCGCTATCATTCCCACGCCAGCCTCGGCGGGAAGCAATGCGCCGTCCAGGCTGCGCTGGCCTTCCGGGAACATAGCCACGACTTCGCCGGAGAGCAGCAGTTCGATAGCTTTTTTGAGAGCAGCCCTATCGGCAGTGCCACGCCTTACCGGAAACGCCCCTGTGCCGTGTATCAGACGTCCAAGCACGGGTATCTGGAAAAGCTCGAGCTTGGCCATAAAGTGAACGTGCCGCCCGTTGGCGCGGGCAGCAAGAGCGGGCGGATCAATGTAGCTGACGTGATTACCGCACAGCAACACGCCGCCTTCACGCGGGATATTCTCTTTGCCGATCACCCGCCAGCGTCCGAATATTCTGCATATCATTGCCGAGAGTGTCGCGCCTATCCAAAAAAGCATCTGACCTCTAACCCCTAATTCGCAGGAATTTTCTCGTCATGAATGCCGACTATCGCGTCCACGACCTGCTCGGCGGACATGTTGTCGGTTTCGAGAAGAGTCGCTCCGGCAGCGAGTTTCAGTGGAGCGTGTTCGCGGGAGCTGTCGCGAAGGTCGCGCTCTCGAATTTCAGAGGCAATCTTGTCAACATCGGCCTCCATTCCCATCTCGCGAAGCTGCTCGCACCTTCGCCTGGCGCGTTCGGTGACCGATGCGGTCAAAAACACTTTCACCTCGGCGTTCGGGAAGACGACCGTGCCTATGTCCCGACCCTCCATGACAACGCCGCCCTGCTCGCCCATTTTGCGCTGAAGCTCGACCAGCCTTTTACGGACTCCCTGGATCGCGCTTACGGGCGACGAGAGCCGCGTGGCCTCAGGCGTGCGAATGGCGTCGGTTACGTCCTCGTCGTCGGAAAAGACGTGTTGGACACCTTCGATATTGGCAAATTCGATCTCTGTCCGCTTCGCGAGAGTTGAGATTTTCGCAGTGTCCGAGAGCGGAATTCCCTCGCGGATCACATTCAATGCGATAACTCGATACATTGCGCCTGTGTCTATATAAAGATATCCAAGCCGATCGGCTACCGCGCGCGCAACAGTGCTTTTGCCTGCACCCGCGGGGCCGTCAATGGCGATTATTGGTCTACTCATTTTGAAATCCTTTGAAAAGTCTGCCTGATTATACCCGCCTGCTCGAAAAATCGCATTACGGCCTCTTCGTCATTCTCAATCAACGCCAATTTGAAATCCGCCATCGATCCTTGAAGCATCCCGATCGCCTGCAGCAGCGCGCTTTTGTTGGTGAATACAATGTCTCTCCAGAGTTCGGGCGAACTGTCCGATATCCGAGTGAGGTCTCTAAAGCTGCCCGCCGCCAGCGCAAACACTTTGCCCGATTCATGCTGGGCCTGCTCGGCGATCCCAAGAAGTGCAGCGGACATCACATGCGGCAGATGGCTGATAATCGCGGTGGCCCGGTCGTGGTCGTCAGGTGTCATGATCTCTACGTTCGACCCAATAGCGTCGGCCAGCTCAGTCAGCCTACCCAACGCATTGAAATCGGTGTTGCCGCCTGGGGTAAAGACGTAAGTTGCGCCGAGGAAAAGATCGGCAAACGCGGCCTCCACACCGGCCTGTTCGGAACCTGCCATGGGGTGACCGCCCACGAAGTGAACTCCTTCCGGCAAAACACTTTCCGCCTGCCGGACCACCTCGCTCTTGGTGCTGCCGACATCCGTCACAATCGCGCCCGCCTTAAAGCTGGCGGCCATTCGCTGAAGCGTAGGCGCAATCAGGCTTACGGGCGTGCAAACAACTACCAAATCGGCGTCTTCAGCGCCTTTTTCGATATCCATCGAGTAGTGGTCAATGGCTCCGAGGATTTTGGCGCGCATCAGCTTCTGCTCGGTTCGACCGATACCGACCACGCGCCTTGCCAGCCGACGCTTCTTCACGGCCATTCCAAGCGAGCCGCCTATGAGCCCAACACCCACTATTGCAATGGTGTCGAAGATAAAGTTGTCTTCGCTCATTAAACGTATCTACCCACTGCGCGCGCAACCGCGGCTATTTCTTGCATCATCGCGGCGAAATGGTCGGGCGTGAGCGACTGCGGGCCGTCCTTGAGCGCTTTTTCGGGGTGCGGATGGACTTCGATCATGAGCCCGTCACAGCCGGCCGCCACCGCCGCCTTCGCGACAGGTGAAACCAGGCTGAACTTGCCGGTTCCATGGCTGGGATCGGCCACAATCGGCAGGTGAGTCAGCCCCAGAAGCGCCGGAATCGCGCTGACATCGAACGTGTTGCGGGTATAAGTCTCGAACGTACGGATTCCACGCTCGCACAAAATTATATTATAGTTGCCTTTGTTGGCTATATATTCGGCGGCCTGCAGCCATTCTTCGATAGTCGAAGCCATTCCCCGTTTGAGCATAACAGGCTTTCTGCAGGCTCCGATCTCCTGCAGAAGTGAGTAGTTGGCCATATTCCGAGTGCCTACCTGGAGAATATCAGCATAACGCGAGACCAGTTCAATGTCGCGCGCGTCCATTACTTCGGTAATGATCGGCAGTCCCGTGACTTCCCGCGCGGCGGCCATCATCTTGAGGCCATCTTCTCCCAGTCCGTGGAAGCTATATGGCGAAGTGCTTGGTTTGAACGCTCCTCCCCGCAGGATACTTGCCCCGGCGGCCTTCACAGCTTTGGCGACCTCAAGCGTCTGTTCTTCGGTCTCTATCGAGCACGGCCCAGCCATCACCACTACTTTCTGGCCGCCTATGTCTACCCCGCGTACAGTTATTATGGATTTGTCCGGATGAAACTCTCTGCCGACCACTTTATACGGCTTGAGAATAGGGACCACCCGTTCGATATATGCAAGCGATGAGAGCTGTTCGGCGATCATCGGCTTGACATCATCGTGCGCGCCGATCACTCCGACTATTGTCTTTTCGACGCCTTTCGACAGATGCACGCCATATCCGCGATCCTTAAGGTTAGTCAGCAGTTCGTCGAGGTCATTGTCCGTCGCCGCAGGCGAAAGTATGATAATCACAGCCCCATCACCTCCTTAAATGCGGCGATGAACCGTTCGTTTTGATCGTCTGTTCCGGTGGTGACCCGAATGTACGTCGAACATCCAAAGCCATTGCGCACGATCACCCCGCGCTTCATAAGCTCGTTGAAGACCCAGTTGCTGTCTTTACCGGTGTCGATCCACACAAAATTGGCTTGAGTTGGCGTATATGCGACGCCCATCGAGTCGAGCTGGCGGTAGAAATATTCTTTAGATCGTTTGTTTTGCTCTCTGGATCGCTTAACCTGACCAGGGTCGCCCAGACTTGCCAGTGCAGCGGCCTGCGCGACGCTGTTCACGTTAAACGGCGCTCGCACACGCTCGAGGCTGTTTGTGATATGCGTCGGAGCGATTCCGTATCCGCATCTCAAGCCAGCCAGACCGTAAACTTTCGAGAATGTGCGCAGCGCAAGCACGTTTCGCCCAGCTTTTACCCATTCGATGGCACGAGTATAGCCGGGATCGTCAACGTACTCATAATACGCCTCATCCAGCAGCACTATGCAGCGTTTCGGCAGTTTATCCATCACCCGTTCGATCTCATCCGACGACACGATCGTGCCTGTGGGATTGTTTGGGTTGGTGATTACGAATATCTTGGTGCGCTCGTTCACTTTTGCAAGCATCGCGTCTAGATCATGCGTCCAATCCTTGAGCGGCACACAGTGCGCCGCGCAATTCATGATGGTCGAGGCGGCTTTGTATTCCGCGAACGTCGGGTCAGCCTGAACTATCTCGTCGCCGTCCTCAAGAAAAGCCATCCCCAGATAGTATATGACCTCATCCCCGCCCGCTCCAAAAAAGAGCATGTCTTTATCAACGCCGAGGTGCTCGGCCAGTGCATTCCTAAGTTCAAAGCAACTGCCCTCAGGGTAGAACCCGACATTTTCAGCCGCCGCGCGGATTGCGTCAATGGCTTTAGGCGAAGGGCCGAAGGGGTTCTCATTGGAGGCCAGTTTAATGACATCGTCAATGCCAAGCTCGCGCTTGACCTCTTCGATGGGTTTGCCGGGAACGTAAGGTGTGAGTTTGAGTATGCACTTTCTGCAGATGTCCATGAGTAACGCATCTCCTTCTATATCACAAAAAGGATAACACAAACTCGACTCTTTGGCAAAGCCAGGAATCAACTGGGAAACACAGTCTAGAAGCAGGGTAATCGCACTAAAACCCAAAAGGTTTCAAATTCAGCAACAAGCGGAACAATAGTCCTGATTAGTCAGTATTGTTAAAGTGCAGGACTTGCGTCGAAGAGGATTTCATCCGATAATGGTGCTGATGGGAGGTTGGTGCCTTGAACAACAAAAAACAGACGGGAAACGCCGATGCGCTGAAAGACAAACTCAATCGCGCTTTGCGCAGGCTCGAGGGGCTTAAAGAAAAAAGCAAGCTCCTCGAAATGCAATATGATGACGCCAAAAATCGCGAAAAAAACTCCACCGAACTTGTAACCGAACTGCTCGAGCGCCAGCGCGAGTTGAACGTCATGCTCAACCGCGCCAATATAATGCTCAATCGAACTCAGGAGGCTATGGCTCTCACTTCGATGGAGTTCAACGAAATCGCCAAAGCGCTCCCCGAGCCTAAAAAAGCCGAGTGGTCTGAGCGTGTCGCCAAAATTAATGAACTTTTCAAGAAGACCGGCATTCAGGACGCCGAGGTGCTCGGCCTTGAGGCTCCCGATGCCGCCAAATTCAGCACCGACGAGATCGACAGAGAGTCTCAGCAGGCTTTCGGCAGAAAGGACTCATTCTGGAACGCTAGCACGCGACCCCAGCCCCCTCGAGTCGAGGCCGAACCGGTAGACGAATGTGAAAACGTCGTTTCGGAGCCGGTTTCCGTCTGCGAAAGCTCTCAGCCCGATATCAATCCTCTGGACGTTATCACCGAAGAATACCGAGAGTCTGCCGAGGCTCAGAAGAAAAGCTGGTGGCAGAAAGCCTTCACCAAATCTGGAACCGAAGACTGATCGCCAATAAGCAACTTGACACTCTACTTCCTCGACCATATAATCTACCCAGGGCATGTGTGGCCTTTTGCCGTCAGCCCATCTTCACAAGTGAGCAAAACACCATGAAGCACAGTTCAGTCATCATTCAAACCATATTGATTCTCGTGATTGCCTCTGGCGCGTGGGCGGCTAATACGACTGCCACCACTCAGCCCTCGACCACAACAGGTCAGTACGGCAGCGCAAAAAATCGGACGACAACCGGCTCCACGAAATCGACCAAATCAAGCGCGTCCGATAATCAAAAGACGACCAATTCGACCGATAACAAGATCGAACAGGTCAAAAAGTCATCGATTCTCGACGGCGCTCTGCCCGAGCTCACCCAAGCCGAAGAACTGCAAAAGGCTGAAGAGCTCTTTCAGCAGAAAACATCGGACTTGAACACCGTGCTGGAAGACATCGGCAAGCGAATCGAAGATTTGCGGCGGCAGACCGACCGCCCTATGCAGGAAGACCTCAACCGTGTCAACGACGACCTCGCGCTGGTCGAAAATGCGCTGAACTCGATCGACATAACCAAGCTCTCTCCGCTCACGCAGCTTCAGCGTACCGAACTGCAGGACAAGATATTCGAGCACAAACTCTCCATGGAGATATTGAACCGGCGCTGGAGCGGCGAGTGGGATGTTTTCGGGCTGGATTTCTTCCAGAGCGCGCCTCCTGTGGCTTCGCCCGACAACAAAACCGTGCCCGATGATTATAAGATCCGAAAAGGAGACACCCTTCTGGTGGTGGCTCACAGCAGTCTGGGCTCTCAGGACGAATATTCGCGCCAGGTGGACGGCAGCGGCACAATCCTGTTGCCGGGAGCCGGGCGTGTAAGCGCCGCCGGAAGGACCGCCGCGCAGGTGGAAAAAGTCCTTGCCGGAAGAATATCGTCAAAGTTCAAGCAGATAACGGTTGATGTCACTGTCCAGGCGATGTCGCCGATGCAGGTGCAGGTGGCCGGTGAAGCGGCTCGACCAGGCACATACGTGCTGGAAGGCATGGCCACGGTCTTTAACGCGCTATATCAGGCGGGCGGCCCGAAAAAGTCGGGTTCTCTGCGGCACATATCGCTGATCAGGAGCGGCTGCCCGACCCGCAACATCGACCTCTACGATTTCCTTCTCAACGGAAGCAAAAAAAGCGATGTGCTCCTCAAGGACGGAGACTCGATATTTATACGGCCGGTCGGCCAGACTATAGTGGTGGGTGGCGAAGTGGTTCGACCCGGCCGCTACGAACCTACATTCCCAATTACTTTGGGAAAAGCGCTCGAAATGGCCGGAGGAGCTAAATCCGGCGGATATCTGCAGAGCGTGCAGGTGGAACGAGTCGAGAACGGCGAGTACAGGGCACTTTTGAGCGAGACAATCGGCGGCAAAAGCGGCAATTCGTCATTCGCGCTTCAGCCCGGCGACCAGGTAATCGTCTCGACGGTCAGGCAAGATCCCACCAATCAGATCGCGGTAACCGGGCTTGTTGGAGCGCCTGGGATGTATGGCTTCAGAGAAGGGATGCGCATCTCCGAAGTGGTCAAGATGGCTCAAGGGCTTGCCAAGGATAAGGAAGTCTACGGTGGACGGGCTGATATTCTGCGCATAGAGCCGTTCAAAGGAGCCGAAATAATCAGTTTCGACCTGAACAAGGCTCTCGAAGGCGATGAAAAGAACGATATTGTACTTCACAAGCTGGATCGTGTGTTCGTATACTCGCCGGAACAGGTTGTGTTCAGACCCAAACTGGTGACTCTAGACGGCTGTGTGGCTCGCCCCGGCACTTACAAGAGAACCGGCGGCATGCGGGTGAGCGATATTGTCGCGGCGGCTGGAGGTGTGCTCCCGGAAGCTTACCTTTCGCGCGCCGACCTGATCCGCATGGAAGACGGCGAACGCACCCAACTGGTTCGAGTGGATCTTCAGGCCGCTTTGAATGGCGACCCTGATGCGAACGTCGAGCTGCGCGACCGAGACAAGCTGATGATTTTCGCCCACGAAGATGTTCAGTGGCAGGATCGCACGGTGCGAATCGAAGGAGCAGTGCAGAAGCCGGGAGAGTACACACGGTCAGACGATATGCGCGTCAGCGACCTGATATTCAAAGCAGGCGGACTGCTTCCAGAGGCCGGAAAAACCGCTGAGATGGCTCGATGCTCGCACTCGGGCAGCAGTTCAGTCAGCACAATCGACCTCAATGCTATCGCTTCGACCACGGACAGCGACCCACTGCTCGAAGACCGCGATGTCGTCACTATTCCGGCCGTCAACCCATATCTGCGTGGGCCGGAAGTGGTGTTCATCACCGGTGAAGTGGCAAAGCCCGGGCCCTACGTGCTGACCAGTCAAGACGATAAGCTCCTCGATGTCATTAAGCGCGCCGGAGGTCTCACCCAGCACGCCGACACAAACGGATTATTGTTTCTCAGGCAAAAGGCCACATTTGAAAAGGATCATCGAAACAAGGACTCGGACGTGATCCTTGAAAAAGCGAAACTCTTTGCCGACAAGCAGTTCCTCACCCAACTGGCGAAAATGGGCGTAAAACTGCCCGAGGACTTTATGCTGTCGAACCAAGAAAACACCGATGAGTCGGCAACCACTCAAATCAACGAAGATCTTGAAAATACCGAGCAGCCTGGAATGTTTACCGGCGACCAGCCTATCCAGAGCGCTGAAGACATTCTGCGCGTGATGAAAAAAGAAAATGACAAAGACCGTATCAGCGCCATGGGGCCGCCCGTCGAAGACGACGAATACAAGAACGGCGGCAAAGGTGGCAAAAACCTTAAAGATGGAAACGGCAGCAAGCCAGGTTTCCCTGAAGACGGGATGAATAAACTAACGACGGACGACGCCACACTGGATTTGGTCGACAGCACCAGGATATCCATCAGCCTCTCAAATGCGCTAAATGACTCGACAGCGCCCGATAACATGGTTATGCGGGACGGTGACAGAATATTCATCCCGAGGATCACGAATGTGGTGACGGTGATAGGAGCGGTACTGCATCCGCATTCGTTCGCGGCGGCAGCGGACAAGAACGTAGATTATTACCTGGAAAGATCGGGCGGATATGCCCAGGACGCGGCGCGTGGAAATGTTGTAGTGGTGCGATCGAATGGAGACGCACTGCCGAAGAATTCCGTACGGGGCGTTATGCCCGGCGACACTATTGTCGTGCCTAACACCGGCATTATCGACATCGCCAAGAGATGGGAAAGAATGGGATCTGTGACAAGTGTCCTCTCCGACGTATTCAGTACGGTTTACATGTTGGCTAATCTCTAAACTTGCAGTATTCGGAACAAATATATGCCGGTTGGTCGTAAATTTTATATATGAGTAAACTGTGCACGTGGATTTTTGCCCTGTTGTTGGCGGCATCGGCGCTGACCGTCAGGGTGGCAATAATGACCTCCGGCGTCAGAATGCTGCTGGCAGGCACTGTGATCTTCGGGATGTTCACGGGGTTTGTGCATCTTATTAAGCTGCCGGGGCATAAACCTCGCGTCTTGTATCCAGCGGTTTTCTTTGTCGCATTGTTTATTGTTTGGGCGATTATGGCCGACAGGCCCGTCAAAGTCCCCTTGCTGCGGGAGACTTACGTCAAGCGTCTTCAGAAGTTTGAAGGCACCCGATACGTATGGGGCGGAGAGACCACCGCCGGCATAGACTGTTCCGGGCTGGCACGATCCGCACTATGGAACGCTATGCTGGTCGAGGGTGCGCGCGAGGTCAACCCCAAGCTTCTGGGCAAAAACTTGTGGCACTTCTGGTGGCGGGATATGAGTGCCAGAGATATCCTAAAAGGCAGGTATGGCTATACAAAAGTAATAGGCCATGCGTATAAACTTGCCGGATATGATAACAGCAATCTTAATCCGGGAGATATGGCAGTGGCGCAGGGAATTCATGTTCTCGTATATGTCGGCAAGAATCGTTGGATCGAGGCCAATCCCGACGAAAAGAAAGTAGTCATCCGCACGGCCTCGGCAGGTTCCAAGCGGCCGTACTTCAACACTCCAGTCACATTTGTGCGCTGGAAAATGTTGCAAGAGCGTTAAATGGCCAATCACCGCAGGTTCTTCATCAATCCCAGTCAAATCGACGGCTCCGACGCCATGATTCGAGGCGAGACCGCCAGACAAATCACCAAGGTGCTTCGTCTGCGTGAGGGCGACGTAATTTGCATTCTCGACGACTTAGGAAACGAACACAGCTCCTTAATCACCGCAGTGTCTAGGAACGAAGTGTCGGTCAGAATACTCGGTTCGACCTCCTGCGACAGAGAACCGACCATTCATCTCACACTCGCAATTTGCCTGCCCAAAGGCGACAAACTGGACTTAATTGTTCAGAAGTGCGCGGAGTTGGGAATATCAAAGTACGTGATTGTCGATTCCGAGCGTGTGGTGACCCGACCGGACAGCGCCAGGGCAGTTGAGAAGATCGAAAGATGGCGGCGAATCGCCTCCGAAGCAGTTGAGCAGTGCGGCGGCGCGCGTGTGCCCGAGGTGGCCGGAATAGTCGGTTTTCCTGATCTTGCCGACGAAATCGCGCAAAACGACCTTGCGCTGATCGCGTGGGAGGAAGAAAAAAGCGTCGGGCTAAAGCAGGCGCTGAAGGAAAACGCCAGCGCGAAGTCGGTGATGCTCATTGTTGGGCCGGAAGGCGGGCTCACTGAGAGCGAGGTAGAACTTGCGAAGTCTGCGGGCGCAAAATGTGTCAGCCTGGGCAGACGTGTGCTAAGAGCCGAGACGGCCGCCATTGCCGCCTGCGCGATGATACTCTACGAACTCGGCGACGAACTTTGAGAGTCAAGTATAGGGTGTGTTCAACACATGGGAAGATTCGGGGTTCTGCCCCAAACCCTGCCAGAGACTCTGTCTCTGGACTCTGCAAGGAAACCAGGTTTCCTTGACCTTCTGACTCATAGTTGGATGATCCCTTAAGGGATCATCCAACTATGGAACGGGGGTCCGGGGGCCACTCGGCTCCTGGCGGGATCCAAGGGCAGCGCCCTTGGTGGGAGTCTGAGGGTGAAACCCTCAGATCATTCCTCATGTTTGACGCGCCCCGGTTATCCTGCAGGAATTTGCTTGTCGGTGCGGAAGGAAAACATGAGTGTGCCGGGCAACCGGCAAAAAATACGCATTAGAGCGGTAGAATATGGCCATGCCCGAACAAACTACCCTGGGAATGAGGCAGCTCAGGGTCACAGACAACTTGGCGCAACTGCTTGACGTTTTGCCTACGGCGATCCGCCGCAGACTCGAGGAGCAGGAAGACGTCGAAGACCTCCTCGAGATCGTGATGGATCTCGGCCGCGAACCCGAAGCGCGGTTCCCCTTGAGAGTGATGCAGCTTGCGGATATTGCCGTTAAAGCTGAGGACATCGCGTACGTGGTCGAGCGGGTCGGCCAGTTCGGCAAAGACAACCGCGCAGGCATCGAGCGCACACTTCACCGCATATCCGCGATCCGCAACAGGCAGGGGACGATAGTCGGCCTCACATGCCGCATCGGCCGCGCGGTCTACGGCACAATAGATATTATCCGCGACGTGGTTGAAGGAGGTCGCAGCATACTCATGCTGGGCCGGCCCGGCGTCGGCAAGACCACCAAGCTCAGAGAGGTCGCCAGGATTCTTTCCGACGAGTTCAAAAAGCGGGTGGTGATCGTCGACACGTCAAACGAAATCGCAGGTGATGGGGACATCCCACATCCCGCAATAGGACATGCGCGCCGGATGCAGGTTTCGACTCCAGATCAACAGCACGCGGTGATGATCGAGGCGGTCGAAAATCACATGCCCGAAGTCATTGTGATCGACGAAATCGGCACCGAACAGGAAGCATTCGCCGCCCGCACCATTGCCGAGCGAGGTGTAATGCTCGTCGCGACTGCTCACGGCAATTCTCTCGACAACCTGCTTATGAACCCGACCTTGTCTGACCTTGTCGGTGGAATCCAGGCTGTCACTCTTTCGGACGAAGAAGCCAAGCGCCGCGGCACGCAAAAGACCGTGCTCGAACGTAAGGCTCCGCCTACGTTCGACGTTCTCATCGAGATTATGGAGATGGACAAGCTCGCGATCCATCATGATGTGGCGGCGATTGTGGATAAGATGCTCCGCGGCGCTCCTCCAAGACCCGAGATCAGGGTGCGCAACCCCGAGGGCGAGGTCGAAGTGGTGCAGTCCGGCGACCTGGTAAGTCGAACGGAACCTCACGCTTCCAGGCTGGAGCACGAGCACGAGGTGGTCGAAACCAACCCGATGACGGCCATAGTTAAGGTTTTTCCATACGGAGTGAGCCGAAATCGTCTGGAACGAGCCATAAAAGAACTGAAAGTGCCGGCCTATATTGTAAAGGATCTCGGTGAATCCAACGCCGTGATAACCCTAAAAACCCACGAGCGCAAGGACATCGGTCTGCTGCAGGAAGCAAAACGGCATGGAAAACCCGTCTATGTGATTAAAAGCAACACCTACGCCCAAATTGCGGGCGCAATGCGCGAGATATTCCACCTTGGGCCATCCAACGAAGAAGAAGATGCCCTGCGCGAGGTCGAAGAGGCTGTAGCCAGGCTCATGGAGACCGGCGAAGCGCAGGAGCTCTCGCCGCAGTCCAGCTTCCTGAGAAGAATTCAGCACCAGATGGTGGAGAAATGTGACTTGATGTCCGCAAGCATCGGCACGGAGCCTTATCGACGGGTCAGGATATTCCGGGGGTAAGGGCAGCTTACTGATTGCGGTTGGAATTTACGTCTGCGTGGAATTGATGGGTTTGTGAAGAGCGTCGTTCCAGAAGCATATAGACAGATAATTGCAAAAGAGAACGGGATACTCTATGAACATCTACACAACCTATTATCGTTCTAGGGGATGGCTTCAAGCTTATTTGTTTATTTACCGGTTTAGGTGGACGTACCCAGTCGGTTTAGCAGGATTAGTTATTGGTGTTTATAGATTTACTAGTAACGTACCTATATCAGGTTTTGAGTTGACTGTAGCATTGTTAGGCTTGCTTTGTGGTGCGCTGTGCGCTCTTCATAACATGTTGGATATGCACCGAAATGCTGACGATCATTATGCTGTAAAGCTGCGCGTTTTACCTGAGTCATATAATGCTATTGCGAAGTCGTGCAAATACACTGATTTTGAGCACATTGTATTTGCCGAACACGCAGCATTATACAGTGAATCACTGAATAGGTTGATTGATAGCGCGCCTATTCGCATTGATACTGATCGTCATCGATTTCGTCTAAACTCTGAAGTCAACTCCATCGTTCCAACCGCCTTGCACAAGTCGAAGCGTATAATTTTCAACTCTCTTAAAGTGAGAATGGCGTCCGATATTACGCCTGAAAGTGTGTTGAGACATGAACGTGTGAAGATACAAAAGACGGACTACTTTTCATCTTGCTGCACGAACGACATGATTGGATGGGCAGTAAGGTTGAGAAAGAGCAAGACCGTTGTCTATGACGGCATGAGCTATATGATTAATGGCAATGCGCTGTCCGATCTTTCAGACAGCGAATGTTCAAACGATATTGGGATTAGCACACTCGTATTTACGAGAGATGGATATATGATCCTGCCCTACAATTCCATGGATTCCGCAAAGAGTCCCGGCAAGCTTGCGCCCGCCAGTGGATCTGCTGATTGGAAAGATTTGAAAGGTTGTTCAACTCTGCAGGAGTTTGTTATTCGAGCGATGGAACGTGAGATGGTTGAAGAGTGCGGTCTGAGGCAGAGCAATGATCAGTTTGTGCGCACTCACTTGACCGGCTATGCGCGCTACTTGAATCTGGGGGGAAAACCAGAATATTTTGGTGTGTCGATCATTAGCGATGACCATAATAGAGTCACTGTAGCACGCAAAGAGGGTCCATTCACCAAAGATCACAAAATGATTAAACTCAGGTGTGAGCCAAATCGCGAAGCATTTATCCAATGGCTAAATGACACGTTTGGTGATGTCGAGTCCGAGGCTTCCTTTGCTTTGTTCCTGTCTATAAGATTTCTTCAGGACTATATTCGTTTTACGCCGCAGGCATTTGATGAAATATGGCGAAGCATGGAGCTTTGATATTCGTTATTTTTATGCTTCGGGACATACGTACACGAAACATATAAGACAACAAACTTCGCGGGCGCATGCCCCGATGGGTAAATCGTGCGTAAAGGTTTTTTTCTCACAATAGAAGGCGTTGAAGGCGCGGGTAAGAGCACTCTTGCCGAGAGAATTGCAAATGTTCTGCGCGCGTGTGGCCGCGAGGTGATCGTGACGATGGAGCCGGGCGGGTGCGAACTCGGCGTTCGCGTGAGGCAATTGGTACTCGACAGCGCAAATGTCATATCGGATCGAGCGGAACTGCTGCTTTTTGAGGCGGCAAGGGCCCAGCATGTGGACGAGACCATTCTCCCGGCGCTGAGCTGCGGGGCGGTTGTGATCTGCGACAGGTTCGCTGATTCGTCGCTGGCCTATCAGGGCTATGCGCGCGGGATCGACCCGGATATGGTCAGGACTCTCAACGACTTCGCCGCGTCGGGGCTTGTGCCCGACCTCACAATACTTCTCGATCTGCCGGTGGATAAGGGGCTTGCGCGGCAGAATGGGGTCGACAGGGTCTCGTCAGAGGGAGTCGGGTTCCATGAATCGGTCAGGCAGGGATATCTGGCGCTGGCAAAAGCGGAGCCGGACAGGTTCGTAATAATCGATGCCACTGAAAGCATAGACAAGATCGTCAAACGAGCGTTAGAGGTGATCGAATGAAGCTGCTGATTTCAATAGTCCACGAAAGGGATAAGCAGAGAGTCAACGACGCGCTGTTGAGAGCGGGTTACAAGTTTACTGTGGTCGCCTCGACCGGCGGGTTTCTGCGCGACGGCAACACCACGCTCCTGATCGGCGCGGAAGAAAATCAGGTTGATGATATAATCGAAGTGATAGGCGGGTGCTGCTCATCGAGGGACGAATACATCAATCAGACTCCGCCGGACGCGCTCGGCGCGGCGGGAGTCCTGTTGAACCCGGTGAAAATAACCGTGGGTGGAGCCGTCGTGTTTGTAGTGGATGTGGAGCAGTTTGTCCGTGTGTAATCGTGTTGGGTTCGACAAGATAATCGGTCAGGAACTGGCAAAACGAGTGCTCGTGCGCGCATCGCGCGGGCAAAACCCCACGCACGCCTATCTGTTTCTGGGCTTGAAGAGTACCGGCAAGACAACTTTCGCCGTCGAACTGGGCAAGGCTTTGAACTGCCTGAACCCGGCCGACGGCCACGCGTGCGGGGAGTGCGCGATTTGTCATGCCGTCGAGCATGGCAACTTCCCCGACATTCGGATATGGTCGCCTGATGGTCAGAATACCAGGATCGACCAGATGCGCGAAATGCGCGATTTGGCCAAATTTGCCCCGAGCCGGGGCAAATGGAAGATCAACATTATCGAGCAGGGCGATACGCTGAATGACGAATCCGCTAACTGCATCCTCAAGCTCCTAGAAGAGCCGCCGGACTACCTCATCAACATTCTGCTCTTCCGAAATGCGGCCAACGCTATCGCAACGATCAGGTCACGGTGTCAGTTGATCCGCTTCACGCAGGTCGATGCGAATGAGCTTGCTGCGCGGCTTGTCGAAGACTTCGGCGCAGACGCGAAAGAAGCCGAGTTTCTGTCGATATACTCTCAGGGTTGTCCCGGCAGAGCGATTGAGTTGATCGGCAATGAAGCGTTTTTCGAGCGCCGCAACGAGATAATCGACCTGGCTCACGCCGCATGTTCGGGAAATCCGTGGGTCGCGCTCAAACTGGCGGCAACCCTGAGGACATCGGATGACGACAAGAGCGCGAGGGATACCGTCATCGAGTCTCTGGATATGCTGCTGGTGTGGTATCGAGACCTGCTGGCCGCAAAACTGCAGGGCGAGGGCGCGAATGTGGTCAATCTGGACAAGATGGATGAGATTAAGAGCCAGTGCGCTCGATACCCGCACGCAGGACATCTGACGAACGCCCTTGAGTCGATATTACACGCAAAGCGAGCAATCCTGGGCAACGCGAGCGGGCCTATCACAACCGAAGCGCTCATGATGAGCCTTGTAACTATCTGAGGGTTTCACCCTCAGCCTCCTGACCAAAGCAAATTGTTTACTCATTTAGATGCATATAGTTGTGTAAACAATTTGCTTTGCCAAGGGCACTGCCCTTGGATCCCGCCAGGAGCCGAGTGGCCCCTGGACCCCCAGCTCTGAATTGACTGCCCCCTTTTAAGGGGGCAGTCAACTCAGGGTCAGAAGGTCAAGGAGACCTGGTTTCCTTGCAGAGTCCAGAAACAGAGTCTCTGGCCGGGGTTTGGGGCGGAGCCCCAAGATCACTTCCCAGGCGCGTGCATCGAGCTTTCCAGTTTCGTGATCTCGCCCATCGCTTCCTTTGCATCTTCGTGATTTGGATTGGCAGCAAGGATCGGCTGAAGGAATTTCTTTGCGTATTCTATGTTGCCCATCAAAATTGCAAGCCGGCCAAGAACGTAATTGCCTTCAAGACTGTCGCCGTAGAGGTGGAACGAGTAGTTGCCTTTTGTGAGAAGACGTGCGGTCAGGAATATCTGAATCTCGGAATCAAACCGGTTCCCTGTCTCTCGTTCGATCCAGGCGAGGTTTAGGCGAGCGTTCACATCCTGCGGAGTCATTTCCAAAGCCTTGCGCAGTTTGTCGGAGGCGTCGTTCAGCTTTTTCTCCGCGACAAGTTCCTCCGCGCGTTTAGTCAGTTTCGGAGCATCATTGGACTTGATACCCTCGCGTACGCCGGAAGGAACATAATCCAGCAGGACGCTCATGAAATCCTTGCCGGTTACTTTCTTGATAGCGGCGCAGATGGCATCGGTGTCCGCGTTGGGATTGAAGTTCACTTCCCTCATAATTTGCGGCAGGACTTGAGCGCCGTTTTTATCCAAGAGGCCTGAGATTATCTGGATTGAGTACTGTGTCTGAGCCGTCTCAAGCATTGGGTCAAAGTCGGCAGACCTCAGGTTCTGAAATGCGTGCTGCGGCCAGGAAAGCAGATTTACTTTATTTCTGAGCTGCTTGGAAGTCGCGCTTACCGTCAGGAGTTCGTTGGCAAGGCTTGCGAGCCTTGAATCGGTTTTGACAACCACGTGTCTGGCCACCCACCCGCTGACACCCTCGTTGAACCATCGCGCGAACGGCTGGTAAAGACTGAGTTCTTCGGCCATTACGTAGCCTGCGGTGTCATGGATAGGCGCGATCAACATAGCTTTGCTCGATCCCATATAGTCCAGGGCCATGTTGACGATTTTGTTCTCGGCTCTGACGATTCCGTCGGCGTTTACAAAGACCGGAAAATAGCTTAGTTTAATCTTTTCAGGGTCGATATTGTCCAAGTCAATGGCCATGTTGAGTCCGTCGGTCTTATCATCGTATCTGACATGCACCACCCCGGCGTCTACACCACCTTTTGCGACGGCTTCAGATGTCCTTACCAGATGGATGTTGGAAAAAACCGTCAGCAGAGCCTCTGCTTTGGCCTTGTATGCCTGAATCCGGACTTTGGCTTCGTCCTGCTTTTCTTCGCAGCCCAGGAGCGTCGCGATGTCATTAGCGACGGCGTTCGGGTCAGCAAGGAGCTTGATTGTTTGTGACTGGATGTCTAGAGAAGGCTGGATCGATTCTTTGGCTATCGCCAGCATTCTCTTTGCTTGAGCGTTCATTCCATTCGGATACGAAACAGTGATGCCGCCGTCCTTGATCTGTTGCAAGTCATCAGCTTGTGCTACAACGGCCATACTCACCAAAGCCACAATAGCGGCGATAAGCGCGATGGGGCGAAAATGCATTATAGTCCTCCATGGTCTCGATGGAAATATAATTCATGAAGCCAAACGCTTCCCGGACGATTCATAGTATATACCGAATCGCTCATACTTACCAGAGACGAAAGCAAGCGGCGGATATAGTCCGCGAATTGTTTGCTGAGGCGCTTACTCAGCAAATATTCGTACAACAAAAGAACTCCGTAAGCCTGCATATCTACTCGACAGCAGGCTCTTCGGAGTTCATAGTTCGGTATAACCAATCTGGCGAGAGCGGCAGAAGAACTATAGCCGCCCCGAATGACTAATACTTACGTGAAGAAAGCAAAATCTCTATGCTGATTTTCTTCTCCACGGCATTCCGCCCATTCTGCCAACGCCACAGAGCAAGGCGAGCTGGAGGTGAGTTCAGAAACGGGTGAGGGCGCTTTGTCACTCCGATCCCTGAAATTCCACGCGCTCCAGCGGGTACTTGTGCGAGTCCATAATCAAAAGTTCGCGCGGTCTCACGACAATTACCACGTAATTGGGGTCTTGCTTGCCGCCGGGGAAATATTCCTGCAATTCATCGACCCAGAACCTGTCCTTAAGAGCCTGGTTTTCCGAAATCAGAGCGTGGCCCTTAATCAGGGTATAGCTCCAGCCGATAGCGCCGTCCTCAACTTGCGTCCAGAATGCGCAGACCTTGGGGTTCGACTCGATTTGCTTAACCTTCTGCAGAGTCTTGCCCGTCACAAAGTAGATTGTGAAGTCGTCGTCCATGCCGGCTGTCCACATCGTTCGCGGGTGCGGGAATCCGTCGGCATCCAGCGTCATAAACACAGCGTTCACGGCGGCGTCGATTATCTTTTTTGCACGAATCCTGGTATCCTGGACGTTCATTGTGGGCCTCACTGTTTAGGAATTAGGAATAAAGTCCCATGCCTTGATTCCTATTTCTTAATTACCCACTACCTACTTTTTTACTCTCCTTGCAAGGCTCCATTTGAGCGCCGGCGGAGTAATCATAGTCGTGACGACCACCATTATCACTACTGCCGAGAACGTTGCATGCCCGACCACCGGCTTGCCGTCCAGGATCAACTTGCTGCCTATCGAAGCGAAGATGAGCCCGACTTCGCCTCGGGGTATCATTCCTACGCCCACCGACAGGCGGTCAAGCCCTTTCTGGAGAATGCCCAGGCCGCAGATTTGCTTGCCCACGATGGCGGCGAGGGTCAGTACTGCTGCAAAACCGATGACCTCGGGTTTGGCGAATGTCGACAAATCCACATTCGCTCCCATTCTGACAAAAAACACCGGCACCAGAAACGCCGCAATAGGTCTCACTAATTCGTCAACAGAATGCTCTCCGCGATCAGCGAAGACTCTCCAATGGACTTTGTCCATAATCAGCCCTGCGGCGAACGCTCCGACGATGGGAGCCAGGTTTATGTGTGAGGCTAGATATGCAAAACCGAAGCAAATTCCCAGGCTCGTCGCCAGCAGCAAATCGGCAGCCTTGAAACGCGACGCCAATCTAAACACATAAGGAGCAAGGCGAGTTCCTATAAATAACGCTCCCACAAGAAACGCTGTGGCTTTCACCACAATCATTAAAATGGCCAGGCTGGACATTGTCGCGCCGGTTCCGGCAGCTTGTATAATTCCGCTTACAACGGCGAGGATCACCAGCCCCTGGACATCGTCAATGACCGCCGCACCCAGGATTATTCGAGCCTCGGGCGTCTGGATTCGCCCCAGATCCATCAATACACGAGCGGTTATCCCGACACTGGTAGCGCAGAGCGTTGCGCCGATGAAAAGGTGGACGTATAAGCTTTCGTGCGGCAGGAAGTACGCGGCGACTCCCCATCCCAGGAAGAACGGCGCGACGACCCCGAGTGTAGCGACAAACAGCGCCGACATGCCGACCTTCATCATTTTATCGAGGTCGGACTCCAGCCCCACCTGAAAGAGCAGCAGCATTACCCCGATTTCGGAGAGCATCTCGATGCTTTTGTCGTCTTTTATGAAGCTCACGCCGTGAAAACCAACAAGATAGAGGTTGCCCACTATGATGCCGAATATCAATTCGCCGAGCACTGCGGGCTGGCCGATTCTGACCATGATGTCGCCCCCGATTTTGGCGGCGGCAAGTATTACTATGAGAGCAAGGAGCACTCTGGGCAGTTCGGGATCGCCGCCTCCAGAGCTGTTGGCATAGGCGGTGCAGCAAGAAATACAAAGTATTGCAGCGCCTATTACGACAAGTCGCATAAGGCCGCTGCGGGTCTTGAAGATGTTCATTAGGCTACCTCTCAGGAAATGGGAAACAGGAAAAAGACAATGAGGCCGCGCTGCACGTGTATTCTGCGATTTTCCGATTTCCTTATATATTCTTTTTAGGCATGCGTGTAGACAAGTCCTTCGCGAACACATGCCGTTTTGCCCAGACACGCAGAGGGGTAACTCTGTAGATGATATGGGCAATTCATGTGTGGACAAAGACCGCGAGACGTATCTGTCGGCGCTGGGTGCGCTGGGCGAGTCGGGCATAGACTATATGCTCGGTGGTGCGTTCGCTATATATCACTACACGCAGTGGTGGCGCAACACTCACGACATTGATGTCTATCTGGTTAAGGAAGACGTCCCGATTGCCGTTCGCGCGCTGGACGCTGCAGGGTTCCACGACATAGGGGAACAGGCAGAAGGCGACAACCAGTGGATCTATCATGCCGCCAGAGAGTCGATGATAGTGGACGTAATCTGGCGATTCGCCAACTTGGAAAACTATATCACCAGAGACTGGCTACGGCGCGCGCCGGTGGGACATTTCCTGGGGATAGACGTCAAGTTTATGCCGTTGGAAGAGACTATCTGGATCAAGGCATTCGTCATCAACCGTCACAGATGCGATTGGCCTGACGTAATGCGCGTGATCCGCGCGCAGTGCTCGAATCTGGACTGGGACAGGCTTCTCGATTTGCTTGACGAGCACTGGTTGCTGCTGGCGGGACTGATCGACGTGTTCGACTGGCAACATCCCGACTCGGTGGGGTGCATTCCTGAGCGCATCAGGGAAGAACTTATAGCGCGTCGCAGGCAGTATTGGGCGAGTCCTCCAAAAGGAATAGAGCGAGAGCATCTGCTCGACCCATGGATACATTACAGGGCGGACGAATATGCTGTTTGGCGGAATGAATAATCCTATGATCGACGTGGTCGAAGAGATCGCGACGATGGCCGAATTGGGTTTCGAGTTCCTCGATCTCACGCTCGAACCCGACCAGACCTATTCGGCCACGCTCGATGTCAACGCTGTCGCCAAAGCTCTGACAGACGCGGAGATGGGCGTGGTGGGTCACACGGCGTGGTATTTGCCAATCGCGTCACCCTTCCCAGAGATGAGAGAGGCGGCTATTCGTGAACTAGAACGATGCATGCGTGTCTTCAGCGACCTGGGCGCGGATAAAATGAACGTCCATCCGCAGACAAAAGTGCCGCTGCACGAAGAAGATTGGGTCATCGCGCAAAATATTGACGCTCTGGCGCGTCTTGCCGACTTGGGCAAACAGTTGAAAGTGACTGTGATGATGGAGAATATGCCCAATTTCAGCCGCGTAGCTCAGCTCAAGCCTATCTTTGAGGCTGTTCCCGAAATCGAGCTTCTGCTGGATATCGGCCATGCCAATCTGGACACTTCCCGCAACCACGCCGAGGAACTCCTCGCGCATTTCGGCGAACGTCTGGGACACGTCCACGTTCACGACAACCGCGGCGGCAAAGACGATATGCACTTGCCCCTGGGAGTCGGCAACATCAAATGGTTGAAGATAGTGCGCGCACTAAAAAATGCCAACTACGACGGCACGGTTACGATAGAAGTCTTCGGTGACGATGATGATTATCTTGTAATGAGCCGTGATAAGCTGAAGTATTTGTGGGAGCGCACCGAGCCGGGGGAGAAATCGTCTGGTTCTATGCCACACTAAGTGCAGTAAGCATCTCGCCGAGGTTGTCGGCCATAAACTCGACGGCGCCGACGGCTCGCGGATAATCCATTCGAGTCGGGCCAAGAACGCCGATGGTTCCGGCGACTCGTCCGTTGATCTGATATGTCGTCCCGACAAAACTGCAGTCGCGCATTTCGTCAAGCGGGTTTTCCGAGCCTATGATGACCGTGACATCACGCCCCAGGTAAACTGTGGAAAACAGCTTGTAAAGAGCGCTGCGCCTTTCCAAAATCGAAAGCACCGCTTCGAGCCTTTCGACATCTTTAAATTCGGGCTGGCTCAAGATATAGCTGGTTCCCTCAAGATGAACGTCAGCCTCCTCCGATGACTCGGTTTCCCGCTTGAGTAGCCGAAGTACTTTGCCGAGCAGGTCGGCCATGTCTGCCGCGTCTTCGTCGACAGGCTCCATCGCACTGGAAGTGACCGATTCCAGCATGCGCCCACTCAGCTTGCGCAACAGAAAATTAGTTGCTTTGACGGGATCGATCCGCTTGGAAGTGGAATCGGTTTCAAGTATTTCATGCAACACGCTGCCGTTGTCCAAAACAACGACTGCAAGCATCTTCCCATGGCCGATATGGGCTATACTGACGTGGCTAATGAGAGTGTTTTTGACAGCCGGATGCGTCGCAAGAGACGTGTAACGCGCGAGGTCGGAAAGAATTCGGCAGCTTTGCTCAATTATCACATCGACTTCGGTGCGTCGAGGTTCCATCTTGCTTCTGACTTGAACCGCTTCCTGCGCGTTCATGCTGGATTCGCCCATGAGCCGGTCAACGAAAAATCTGTATCCTAGATCGGAGGGAATGCGCCCGGCGGAGGTGTGAGGCTGGTGGAGATAGCCCATTTCGGCGAGTTCAGCCATTTCATTTCGGATGGTGGCCGATCTGACGCCGAATTCATATCGCGCCGCCAAATGATGCGAGCCGACAGGCTCGACGGTCCGAACATAGTCAGTCACGACCGCCTTGAGTATGATCTGTTTTCGAGAGTCCAGAGGGGTAATCGGCAAACTTCTCATAATAACGCGCCTGAATGGATATTATCACCCAAATGGGGATGCTGTCAAGGGCAAACGCAAACGGTGTTTGCATATCAGAGTTTCGGTGCGATTTTTGAATGAGGTGACGCGGATGCTTTACAAGGATGCACCAGAGTGCTATAATACATTGTCGACGCGGGGTAGAGCAGTCTGGTAGCTCGTCGGGCTCATAACCCGGAGGTCGTAGGTTCAAATCCTACCCCCGCTCCCATTTCTTTTTTTATTACGAACTTTTCCTCGTGGGTTTCTGGGATTGCAGTCAAAACCAGAGACACACGAGTTTTTTGTTCAACCAATATCTCCTGCACAATAGCCTGCATGATTTCTGTCCGGTCTTCCTCAGAAGCTTCGTCCCACAAGTCCAAAAGCTTTGACCACGAGAGCATATAGACGATCCGAAGAAGAATACGCTTGGCCGGAACGCAATCCAGTCACAGCAGATATTCAGTAGATTCGTGACGCAACCATTGTGTTATACTACAAATGATCTAAGCGCCATATCAGGAGTGGGATACACATGCAGACAACTGACTACGCAGTATCGGGCGCGGGTATAGCGTCGATTATTCTTATACTGTGGTTCTTCTTCGGTGGAAAACCAACGCGAGAACGCGTCGCGACAGACGCTGCAGAGAAGGTCGAGTCGGACTTCGCCGTCGGCGGCATTCACTGTCCAAGCTGTATGATCGCGATTGAGAAAGTGCTGCGAAACGCCGACGGCGTAATGGAAGTCGCGACCAACTTCGACTCGGCTCGGGCAACGGTCGCTTACGACCCTCGCACGCTGAGCGCCGAGGATATTGCCGAGAAAGTAGGCAGGCTCGGTTACTCTGCGACACCCATCGAACATGATCAGGAAGAGTCAGCACCTGACATGGAAGCCGAAGTAAGAGACGTCCGCGCGCGTCTGATCGTGTCGGCAACTCTGACAGTACCGGTACTGCTAACGTCAATGATCCTGCCAATAATCTATGGAATGGCCGCAGTAATGCCGCCGTCGCCTGTGGTATATGTGCAGTTTGCATTGACTTCGGTGGTGCTTTTCTACGCAGCCTGGAGGATATACAAAAGCGCTTGGGGGTCGATCACCAACCGCGCTAGCGACATGAACGTGCTCATCGCCCTCGGCACCTTCGCGGCATATATCTACAGCCTGGTCGCGACTTTCGCGCCGGGGCTGTTTACTTCGCACAAGATGGAGCCGCACGTCTACTACGAGACCGTCGCCGTCATCATAACCCTGATACTTACCGGCAAACTCCTTGAGACCAGAGCGCGAAGCCACACATCAGATGCAATCAAGAGAATCCTCAGCCTGCAGGCTCGGACGGCGCGAGTGATCCGAGACGGCAGCGAGATCGACATTCCAATCGAGGATGTACGGGTCGGCGAGATAATTATCGTTCGACCAGGCGAAAAAATCCCGACTGACGGCGTTATCACGGACGGCTCTTCGGCGATTGACGAATCGATGATTACAGGCGAGAGCGTGCCTGTCGATAAGCAGCCCGGCGACAAGGTAATCGGCGCGACAATCAACAAAACTGGCAGTTTCACATTCGAGGCAAGGAAAGTCGGCAGAGACACAATGCTGGCGCAGATAGTGAAACTGGTGCGGCAGGCTCAAGCCACCAAAGCGCCCATCCAGAGGCTTGCTGACCAGGTGGCTGGAGTATTCGTGCCGGTGGTCGTGTGCATCGCGGTGGCGGCGTTTGTAGTGTGGTACGTCTTTGGGCCAAGCCCATCGATTACGTACGCGCTGGTGTCGTTTGTCGCGGTGCTGATAATCGCTTGCCCCTGTGCTTTAGGGCTTGCGACCCCGACCGCCGTGGCCATCGGCACGGGCAAGGGCGCGGAGAATGGCATATTGATCCGAAGCGCGGAGGCGCTCGAGATTGCACGACAGATCACCGTGGTCGTGTTGGACAAAACCGGCACGATCACTCTTGGAGAACCTGCTCTGACCGACGTAGTCCCACTGGACGGCTATACCGAAGATCGACTGCTTACGCTCGCCGCGTCCGCCGAAAAGGGCAGTGAGCATCCGGTCGGTTCGGCGATCGTGAAAAGCGCGGAGTCGAGAGGGCTGCAAGTCGATCACCCTACTCTATTCGAGGCGCTGCCCGGGGGAGGCATCCGCGCCAAACTCGATTCTATAGACGTCTTGATCGGTACCGCCAGGCTGATGCTGGATAACGATGTCGACACATCCCAACTCGACTCTGCCGCCGGAGAGCTCAGATTACGCGGAAAAACAGTGATGTATGTCGCATCCGACGGAAAAATAGCTGGACTTATCGCGGTGGCGGACACTATAAAACCTGAATCGAAGAGTGCAATCGCCAGACTAGAACGGCTTGGACTCAGGGTCGTGATGATAACCGGAGACAACCCCCAGACCGCGAATGCCGTGGCATCGGAAGTGGGTGTGGACGAAGTGATGGCCGAGGTGCTGCCGGGCGAGAAGGCGTCGGCAGTGGAGTCAATTCAAAGGCAGGGCAACAAAGTGGCGATGGTCGGCGACGGCATAAACGACGCTCCGGCACTGGCTCAGGCCGACCTTGGGATCGCAATCGGCAGTGGGACGGATATCGCAATCGAATCGTCCGATATCACTCTTATAAGCGGCGACCTGAACGGCGTCGCGACTGCAATTGAGCTTTCTCGAGCGACTATGCGAAATATCAAGCAGAACCTGTTCTTTGCATTCGTATACAACACCCTTGGCATCCCAATTGCTGCCGGCGCGCTTTACCCCGCGCTGGGCGTTATGCTCAACCCGATGATAGCATCGGCAGCGATGGCGGCGAGTTCTCTGTCGGTGGTAACCAACGCCCTGCGGCTGAAGAAGTTCAGTTGAGGGTTTCACCCCTAAACTCCCAGCAGGGGCTATATGCCCCTGCACCCGCGCTGGGACCGCGGGCCCCAGGCCACTTAGTGCGGAGCCCCAAATCACCACACCATGACGCTTCTCTGCGCAGACGCGGGAGCATTTTTCAGCTTGATCACTACGGTGCTTTCATCCGCGTTCCAATACCAGCGCTGCACTTCATTCTGGTTTTCGGAAAGCTCGACATCATTCGCAGTGATGTGCTGGGGTTACCTCATCGCAAATGCCTCGGCCTTGACTCGCCTTTGTTTGAATGTCATTTGGACTGCAAAAACAAAAAGAGACCTTCCGGCATACCCCTAAGAGGCCCCATTTCCAGGCGATTCGGAATTTAACCAGTTCCTCACGCGTACTAGTTTGCGTTGCGATCACTTGTTGACATTATTCAACTCCGAATAATGTCAAACACAAAAATAAGCCCCCCCGGAAAGTTAGGAGAGGCTTATTTCACACTCGGATTACGTTGGTGGGCAAGGAGGGAGTCGAACCCTCATGGATCTCTCCGGCGGATTTTAAGTCCGGCAGGAATGTCCCATCAGACATCATTATACATGACTTTGAGATCAATAAAACCAGGCGAACCTCAATAGAAACCACTAGGCCACGCATAACCGAACGTCATTTGAACGGCAAAATGCCGATCAGAAGATGTCAGCTATGGAGTCTGCAGCATCTTGCTGAGTGGTAGGAAGAACATGGCTGTAAATGTCCATCGTGACCGCTATCGTGCTATGCCCGAGCCTTTCCTGGATAACCTTCGCCTGGTGGCCACGGTTGGCGAGCATCGAAGCATGAGCGTGCCTCAAAGCATGGAAGCCTAGCTTTCGCACTCCTGCCTTCTTAACCATGTCTCGGAAACTACTCGATATGCTGTCGGGTTTCCGGTATCTACCCAGGTCATCAGGGCATATCAGATTGTTGTCCGCCCATAGTTCTCCAGCGGTTTCTTCCATCGCCTCCTGCTGCTCTTGATATGCCTGCAGTCGGTTTACGACATTGGCAGGGATGGGAACCAATCGACGCCCCTTGGCGCTCTTAGGTTCCTTGACACGCAATCCCTCTTTTGTCTGTTCGACGGACTTTGTCACCGCGATCGCGCCGGCGTTTACATCCAGATCGGCCCAGGTGAGGGCGATAATCTCACCGAGGCGCATACCCGTGGCGGCGGCGATCAGGATAATCGGTCCGTAAGGCGTGCCATCAGTTGCACGGAGTAGAGCCCGCACTTCATCTTCGGTGAATGATGGGCGTTCCTTCGACTCTACGCGCGGCGGGTCTACCATGTCGGCTACGTTACGGCCCACGAGTTGCCATCGAACCGCGCACTTCAGCGCTTTTCTCAGAACGGCGTGATGCTGCTGGACAGAACGCGGGGACAAGCCGCCTTCCTTGACCTCTCCAGACTTGAGAATGCGCTTAACTCTGCCGGACTTGCGAGCTTCGGTATAATACTCCTGCACATGGATGGGCTGTAGTTTCTCAAGCGGTATACTGCCCAACGCGGGAATCAAATGCTGTTCGACAATACCTTCATATCGTTCATACGTCGTGCCCGATACAGAACCAGATGCATAGTCTCGAAGCCATCGACGCAAGAATTCAGTAATGGACATCTTGGCAGGCTCGACATACGTTCCCCGTTCCAGTTCGTGGACTATACGGTTAAGTTCCGCCTGAGCCGCCTTCTTCGTTCCCTTCATCGTCTTTGACTTATATCGCCGCTTTCCGTTCTCATCTAAGCCAAGATACCATTGGATTGTCCAGCTGCCTGGCGCTCGCTGTCTTATGTAACCGCTCATATCCATCTCCTCGATATTCCGCGCGGAATAACCCTCCTGCGCGGGGGTTGCGCACGACTTAGTATAGCTCTGGAATAAACTTTTTGCAAGATATTCATATCAGAACACATCAATCTATTGCTAACAGTGGAATACCATGCTATACTGTGCTCGACTGGTATAGTCAAGGAGGTGGTCATTATGATAAACTCTGCCCTGGAGGGTAGAGAACTGATGCAAAAACTGTTGAGCACGCAAGAGGCAGCAGACATTTTGAATGTCACCGATCTAACCGTTCGCCGGTGGATAAAAGAGGGTCGAATGAAAGCTATAAAGCTCGGGGGAAGGCTCTGGCGGATTCAGGAGAGTGACCTGGAGGCGTTCATCCGGTCAGGGATGCGACGTGACGATGATGAGTGACAATCAGGCTCAGACAATTAGCATAGAGAGAGCAGCAGAAATTCTCGGCGTTGGCAGGGATGCGGTTCGCGCTGGAATCAGGGACGGCCATATACCTTCCATCAGGGCCGGGAAGCATATCAAGGTTCCGTTGCCTGCACTTGAGAGTATGCTCCGGGGCGAAAACCAGCATGATGAGTCAGAGATAGCCCGGCAGGTGCAGTTGATGGGGCTTCGATCAGCACTTAAACAGATCGATGTTCAAAGAGAAGAACTTGTCAGGCAGATATCTGAGATCGAAAGCGCGGATCGTTTAACCACTTGGCTGAAGTTCCTAGGGGAAGTGCCAGAAAGCGGTGAGTGATGAAGCATGAAGTCGTCACAAATGAAGATCGGCAAGCAAGGCTCAAGAGTGCCACGATGTCCGTGTTGGAGGCGTCAAAAATGCTCGGAATGAGCAAGGATGCCGTCTATCGGGCTGCGCGCCAGGGCACCTTGCCCGCGATAACGTGGGATAACCGAGTGGTGCTGGTTCGCGCCGATATTGAGCGAATAGCGCACGAGGGTTTGATGAATGCTCCTGGAGTATCGCGAGAAGATATTCGGCGAATGACGCTTGAGTCACGCATTTCCGATCAACGCGCACAACTCGCTCAAATCGAAGCTCAGGCGGATGCGCTCAGGACATATATACACGAGTTGGAGCGGGATGCCGAGATGCTGGAACGATCCGGGGAGGAGCGACAGTCTATGAGGTGAGCACAACAGAATAGCGACATTTGCGGTGGATAGAAAACGGATTCTCTACTACTGAAAAGGAGGAACATCAAATGTCGAACATAACTATGGATAGAGCGGGATCGGCCCCTACCGCCAAGCAGATGACCGACCCCAACACGCCCGAATCACGAGGACTCGAGACAATGGTATTATACCATGGCTCGAAAGTAGTAATCGGGTTTGGAGACGAGCCTGATCTCTCTTCACTTCCCGCCGCGGCGTTGATTGTCCCCGGAAAACTGGAACTGAACAGTCGAAGTCTCATTGTTAGCGACAATGCCCCCGACTTTGATGGCATGGATGATGGAACTGGGTACGCTTTGTATTGGAGCACAGCGATTTGTGATTATCTCTTTTGGCGGCCGACTATGAGCCGACAAGATCGGCTGTCAATCGTGTGCGCTGCTCAGAGGCGAACAGTACCTGCAAAACTTCAGTTACACATACCTCCCCAGTCGGACGGGCCAAGATCGATACCGAGCATCCTTGATATAGAGATGCCCATCAATAAAGCCCCTGCAGAGCTCTTGGAACGGTTTCGTGACACGCTTACCGAAGAACAGTTCTCCGAGGCCTGTAAAATCATCAGTGACGTTAGCAAAGATGGGCTTGAGCGGGGGAGTATAGTGGATATGAATCTGAGCAAATAGGAGACATAAGCAATGGATATTGACGCAACCGAGCGTGCATATGCCAACATTACCCATGAAGGGCTTGAGACGGCTCTGCGATATGTTGACACCCTTCTGGAAGTGGATGATAAATGCGATGGGGTAGAACAGTGCGACAAAGCTGCCAACACAAGTCGGGAACATATTGAACATTCAACTAAGCCCCTGGCGAAATAGCGGCAACCCAACAGGCTATCACTTTACGCGGGGCGGGGCGCATGTCCTGCCCCTTTCGCTTTTGCCACACCCTTGACACGTGTTGGGACACGTGTTATACTATCAGTGTTCAGGGGGGGCAGAGAATGAAATCCTATTCTTCCACAGAGGTCATACGGATACTGAAGAATCATGGATGGAGACACCATTCCACTGTTGGAAGCCATTGGCATTTTGTGCATAAGAATCAGCCTGGAAAGGTCACAGTCCCTCACCCACGCAAAGACATACCTAACGGCACTCTGCGCAACATATTCAATCAAGCCGGTATCAAGGTAGGGAGTTAAGAATATGAAAGACAACTATGTTTACCCCGCGATCTTCGATTATGCCGATGACGGCATATCGATCTCGTTTCCCGATGTGCCAGGTTGCTTCTCCTGCGCCGATAGCGACGAGGAAGCAATCCGTATGGCACGGGAGGCGCTTGGGCTGCATCTTTACAGTCTGGAAACGGACGGCGATCCGATTCCAGAGGCAACACATCTGCCTGCTGTTGCCTTAGAGCCGAATCAGAAAGCAGTTCTGGTAGACGTATATATGCCCGTGATTCGTGCGTCCGTTGTTACTGTGCCTGTCAAGAAGACTCTCACCATTCCGGCGTGGCTTGACGCGGCGGCCAAACAGCACAACGTCAATTTCTCGCAGGTTCTTCAGGAAGCTCTCAAGGAGCGGTTGGGAGTAAGTAATCACGTGGTGTGACATCCTGGCGGCGCAGGCGGTGGGTCCTTTCTGACCCCCCCGCCTTACGCGGGTGCTACGAGGCGCGCTGTACGACTAGATTCGGGTGCGAAAATCAGGTTAACAGTTAACGTTAACACCCAAAACGGCCCTGAAATTAGAGACAAATGAGCTTGTGGGATTCCAAAGTGGGCCGCCTGGACTGATAACCAGCAGTCGGAGGTTATCAGTCGATTGGGTATTACAGAGATGGCCAGGTTAGCAGCCCAGCGACAACTAAGCTGATGGAGGCAGGAATCAACTTATCTCAGGTCCTCCAAGAAGCGTTGAATGAGAGGCTTGGAGCGGTATAGTGTTTATCCAGCGGATGTTTGTTCCTCTGGTGCTTTTGTTTTTCGGCGTCGCCGGTATTCCGCCATTTTGCATTTGTGTGAGCAATAGAGAGAATCTGCTCGCTGAATTTGGCGGTCGCCGTTCTTGTTGATCTTATATTTAAGCCAAAACATATTTCCGCAGGCCCGACAGATTAGCCTTTTCTTCATCCCCGCTACATCCAGAGCGAATTGAATCCACAGTGCTGCAAGGAAATTGTTTGGACGAAATGCAAGTCCTACTGGATAAACGATCTTCCGATCGACTTGAGGCAGCATAAGATAAGGGGACGCTTTCTCTGATAGCGCTTCATTTATGGTCGTTGTCAGCCACTCGACAGCAAATCGATGCCAATCGTCGGAATCCAAATTGTCGAATTCGGCGAACTCAGCGCAGAACTCTTGGAGATTTCCGTTCAATATATTTTCGTGCAAGCGTATAGCCGATGCCATCTTTTGGATTTCTGAATGCCATATCTCAACTGCCTCATTAAATGGGTAGGATGCACTTACTCCCAGCAGTCCGTATGTATTTGCGAAGTCGATAATGGCTTGCGGGTTTTCGGGTAGATTGGCGAATCGACGATATAGCCCCGGCTTCTTAAGCGGCTGATATTGTTTACTTGGATTAGGCCTGGAGCGCTCATTATCCGGATGAGAGCACAGCACATCGCCCTCATCAGTCTCCCGCATTTCATATCCTTTGCTATTTACCCACCAGTAGAAATTCTGTGTTCGGTCCATATCCGTGTAGTTACCCATTGATTCCTCCGAGCATAAAAACCCACAGCAGACTTACTTTGTATATGAGTTTGTATATGTATCATATTTGCAGGTTTTTTGTATGTATGTTGCTATGTATACGGCTGCCTATTGCAACAGTGTATCACATCAGGTAACCTATTGGCAAGTAAGCACATCAATGAGACGGAGGAATTAATTACATAGCATGGAAATTGAAATGCTGAAGATCGAAGATGCTGCGCGTCTATGCCACATCTCCCGAGCGACATGCTATCGGGCGGTGAAGCGTGGCGAGATTCCACATGTTCGTATCGGAAAACTGATACGCATCGCACGGCCATCACTGGAAGCAATGCTGAAAGGCGAGAAGCTGCAGGAGGTAGCATGATGTACCGACGAGGAAATAAAGCCGGGGGTTTCAGTTTGCAGGCCGACACCCCCAGCAGAGAGATTCGCAATAATGCGAATCAGACACCCCATTATATCCTCAAATGCCTCATAACGCCAGTTTGCGCAGTGGTTCCTTCGCGCAGATCGGACGGCAGTCATGAATAATGTCGTCCAGACTGATCGGCAAGTAAAGGCGGCCCTCGAGAGGGTTGCATACGGGCTTTCCGAAGGCGCGTCTGCGCTCGGGATCGGAGAAACCCTCTTCGCCGAAATCGTGGCTTCAGGTCAGATACCGAGCTTCAGGATCGGGCGGCGGCGGCTTATACGCAAGTCTGACTTGATCGCCTACGCGGACAGACTCTTCAATGAGCAGAATGGCCAGGTCCGTCAATGAGAAAGCAAATCGTCGACGCAACGAATCCCCACGTTCACCCTGTCATGCTGCAACGACTTGTAGAACGTTTTGGCGAGTCTGAAAGCCCTCTCGGCGAGTTTGTGAGACGACTGCAAGATCGCGGGGGCAAACTTACCGAATCGGGGTCGGAAGAAAGTGAGGTCGTTGTGCCGTGGTGGACGTTTGACAGGGGGGATTGCGATGGCGCGTAAGCGAATGATCGACCCGTCGTTATGGGATGACGAGGATGTTGGAGTGCTCACGGATGGCGCATTTAGATGTTTTGTCGCCCTGATCTCTAACGCTGATGACCACGGCAAAATCGAAATCAACCCGCGCCGAATGAAGGGCTACGCCTTCCGGTATCGGGATGACGTCACAGTCGACGACGTGTCGGAATATATGGACGAACTCGACACTGCTCTGAGGAGTGTCGTCTTCTATGAGATGGACGGCAAGCGCTATGTAAAGCTGATGAACTGGCACAAATATCAGACGGTTAGGAAGCCCCAGTTAAGCAGGATTCCCGACCCTGTTAAACCTCAGTGCGTCATCAGTGATGCACCAGTGACGCACGAGGAAAACACCAGTGCGGATGAAAGGAATGGAATAGAAGGAGAAGGTGAAGGGAAGGAGAAGGGAATCGCGCGCGATACGTCATCCGACGACAACACCGGGGATTCTCTCCAGGACTCTGAACTTCGTGCTCTCCTCTTCGATGAACATCATCCTTTTGTTCTGGCTTACAGGATCGTTTGCAAAAATGGCGGACCCTTGTCCGAATATGCGTTAAGATCGCCATATGCAAAGTTCCTAGAACTGGATTTGGCGAACCATCCGGCCTATGTAAAGAGCTGCACGGGCAGAAGAGCGGAGAAGCTTTTTGAAGAGCTGATTCAGGATCGTCCGGAACTCAAGAAAAAGAGCTTGGCCTACATATTGCCCGTGGTTAAGGATAGGCTCGATGAAATTGCAGACGCGGAGGGCATCGACTTATGAAGCGCCAAGCATCCGCAATCGAGAATATACCGCCTCAGAATCTTGAGGCTGAGCAGTCTACTCTTGGCTCGATGATGATCGAGCGTTCAGCACTGCTGAAAGGCCTGGAAATTCTGAGTGCTGGTGACTTCTATCGCCCCGCGCACCAGGAGGTTTTCGAGGCTCTTGCGGCACTCGTCAATCGTGAAGAGCCGTCCGACCTAATCACAACCCAGGAGGAGCTTCGCAAGCGCGGCAAATTGGAAGACGTAGGCGGAACCGAATATCTCATGGCCCTTGTCGATACGGTTCCTACTGCGGCCAACATCGAATACTATGCCCGGATTGTTGCAAAGAAGTCACTACTCAGAAGGCTTATAGCATTCGGGACAAGTGTAGTCGGAAGCGCGCAGGCTAATGAAGTGGAAGCTGATGAAGTCCTGGCAGAAGCGGTCGTCGGAGTTCTTCGCCTTCAGGAGAAGGATGGCAATAACCTGCGCGGGATATCTGAGGTTTTGCGCAATGTATGTGACCAGCTACAGGCATACCAATCTGGGCAAGCTCTCCAAGGGCCCGGCTTTGGTATCCCTGCGTTGGACAAGCTGATGCGTGGTAATCTCTCAGGAGAATTCAACATCATCGCCGGATGGCCGAGTGAGGGCAAGAGCGCGCTGGCCACACAGCTCGCATACCACGCCGCCAAGGAGAAATGGCGCGTGCTCGTCTTCTCAAACGAAATGAGCGCAGAAAGCCTTGTTGAGCGGATGATCTATCAGCAGAGCGGCATCGAGTCGGAGCGGGCTCGTGACGGAGTCCTGGATGTCGAAGAGTGGTCAAAGGTTTTCGATACTGGAAGCAAGCTCGATTCTCTACCAATTGTCTTAGAGGACCTTCCCAGCCCAATAACGCGCCTGGCGGCCAAGGTGCGCCGATGGATGATAGACCAGCCCAACACCAGACGGCTAATCATTATTGATTATCTGCAGATTCAAGAATGTGATGTGCGGTCCGCGGTAGGAGCGCGCGAACAGGTCAATGTGATATGCCGGATGCTTAAGAACCTGGCGCGGGAGACGAATGCTTGTGTCGTTCTTCTCTCCCAATTAAGTCGCCGAAAGGAAGATAACGAACGGCCAACGCTCGGCAAACTCAGGGAGTCGGGCGCCATCGAAGCCGAGGCCGACAAAGTAGTGATGATTCATAACCCGGACAATCAAACTGGCCCCCAGCGACTTGCAGAGCTCTATCTGCGCAAACATCGGAATGGCCGGACCGGGATGGTTAACACCGTCTTCCTAGGCCATTGTGGGAGATTCGCAGAGACTGAACTCAAACTTACAGATCAAGAACCAAAACGCAAGAAGAAAGGAGATGTCCCGCCCTGGTGGAACGAAGATGACTAGACAGCTCGACGCACAAAACCAGGTAATTGTACCAGGCTTTTCGGAGGATAGAGCTCTACAACTCTCGAACACATGTTTGGTAGGCTCGTAAGTGGCAGGCTGTCCTCAACAGCATAGAAAAGGGGACAGATGCACACTATAAAGATCACAAGGAGACAGGAGAATTGCAGGAAGCAGAATTATTCCGCGCGGAATGTATCTCACAACCGGCAAACGGGCGTAGACATTCGGTCCAAGGCGCCCACCATCCTGTCGGAGTGACACGGAATTATCTTTACAAACCGAGTTCTAATGGGTCCTTCCTGAGCCCCCACCGGAACGCGGGTGCTACGAGGCGCGGCCTTCGGCTGCGTGTGATGCGATTTTTTTGCTTGACATCTTTACAGTGTGACACAAATATGACGACGAGGCAAAGTGCATAAAATGCTAAATCTGAAGCTCACCGTTAAAGACAACCAGCTAAGAAGACTAGAGTCTGAACTTCGGCATTTGCCGGATAAGGCAGCGGCTCTTCTAGCCCACGGCACCAATATAACAATGGACCATCTCGAAAGAACTGTTATCGACGCCATCACCGATACATATACTGTCGACAAAGAATTGGTGGAAGCGTCGATCTCCAAGAGAATAGCCACTAAAGCCAACCCAACGGCCCAGCTCCGCTCATACGGTCCGGCATTGCGGCTGCGAGCTTTTGATCACTTCCCGGTAAGAGCCAGCAAAAAGACCAAACCGGCAATAGGTGTCCATGTAAAGATCCGGAAAGACTCTGCGGGACGACCCCTTCGTGGGACATTCATCGCACAAATGAAATCTGGCCACATTGGAGTCTTTGCCCGGAAAGACAATGCCAGAAGGAGGAAAGCAGCAAACAAGTGGGGCATAACATCCCTCGGCATTAAGGAGCCTACAGGTCCGGCAGTGCCCTCTATGGTATCCGAAGTCATAAAGGAGAGACAGCTTGAAGCAAAGGCTGCCAAGCTATTGGAGAAAAATATAGACAAGATTATCGACTCTCTGCTGTGGTGACGTCCACTGTCCCCACAATCAATACAAACGGAGGCTAGTATGAACAGCAACATGATTCAGACAGTGACACTACGGTTTCCCATCCAGTTCGAGGGAAGGGCAATCGAAAGTCTTGAGGTGGATCTCTCAAAACTAACGGGAGAGGCATTCGGCAAGACAGCTACCCGCTATACCAGCGAGGGACATGGTGACGCAAGCCCGGTCTCACTCGACTTCTGCGCATACTGTGCATCGGTATGTGCTGAGGTTCCAACAGAGCTAATGGGGAAACTCATCGGGCCGGACTATTGCGAGGCGGCGCTGCTGGTGCAGAATTTTTTACTCGACACGCCATGGATCAAGGAACTGTTGGCGGCGGAGCCCGAGAAATCCGACGACGCTGCATGATCCTGGCGTTAGCCACTAAGACGCCGATCGATTATTGGATGTCCAGGCCGATCGGCGAGCTTTCCGAATGGATAGACCTGGCAAACGAGGTGAAGCGCGATGAGTAGAAACATGCGCGAAATGACAATTGTGCTCAATGGCAAGATGGGACAAGGCTTGAAAGCGGCATCTGCCGAGCTTACGGGACGGCTCAAAGAGATCAATTCCAGAATGACCCATCTCGATAAGGCCCGTGTTGGGGCCAGACAGCTCACCGGTATGGAAGCTGGGGTGGAGAATGCTCGGAAGGCCTTTGTGAATGCTCAAACCGAAGTTGATCGTCTACGGCGCGAACTCAAAGCTACGAAGCAGCCGACGTCGGAGTTGGTGTCGGCTTTTGAAGATGCAAAGGTTCAATCATCTCTTCTGAAGAAAGAGCTGAGCGCACAAACTACCGAGCTCACAAAGACAAAACGCGCAATTCAGGCAACCGGGTATTCTGCCAGTGAACTCACCGCCGACACCCGCCGTCTGGATATGGAGATGGCATCGGCAAAGCAAGAGGCTGATGGCCTTCGCAAGAATCTGGGCCGTCTTGAGTCTCAACAGATGAAAACAGGGACAGCGGCCGAGGGATTGGGAAAACGAATGCTTGGAGGCATCTCCGGCATGGCGCGGGGAGTGTGGGGCCTGGCCGCCGCATATTTGGGAGTGCAGGCTGCCCAAGGCGTCGTTTTCAACGCTGGTCAATACGAAGACGCAAACACATCATTCGAGGTAATGCTTCGTAGTGCATCGAAAGCGAAAGTGCTCTTAAAGGACCTGTCGAAATTCGCGGCCACTACGCCCTATGAGTTTCCAGAAATACAGGGGGCGGCCAAGTCACTCCTTGCATTCGGAGTCGGTTCCCAGGATGTGACAAAGAAACTCCGTATGCTGGGGGACATCGCTTCAGGGGTGAGTATCCCGCTTGGGGATATCGCGGATATATATGGCAAGGCGAAAACACAGGGGCGATTGTTTGCTGAGGATATCAACCAACTTACCGGGCGCGGAATTCCCATCATTCAGGAGCTCGCAAAACAGTTCGGCGTGTCGGAATCCAAAGTGCGCGGTCTAGTCGAAAAGGGCAAGGTGGGCTTTAAGGAACTCGACAAAGCCCTGTATAGCCTCACAACCGGCACGGGGCGCTTCGCGGGAATGACAGAGCGCAAGTCTAAGGGCCTTCTTGGACTGTGGTCTACGCTGAAAGATGGGATAAACATGGCGATGGTGGAGGAAACGAACAAGGCCATGCCCAATATGAAGCGTCTTCTGCAGTGGGGAATCGATCACACGCCCGAGCTTGTCGGCCAGTTAGACAAAGCGGCCGTCGCCATAGAAAAGGTCGGAAAGAGCGGGGCAAGGGCATTCAGTTGGTATAAGAAGCACGCTAGTGTGCTCAATCCGGTTCTCGTCACCACGGGTGGGCTCTTAGGTGGGTTTGCATTGTCGGTCAAGGCCGTCAAAACGGCTCATGACATCGGTCGAGATGCTATGGACCTCTACAGGAGCGCTCTTGATGCCAAAAAACGAGCTTGTAAGGCAGCCGAGACAGCGCAAAGAGGATTGGCTGTCGCTGTCAAGGCAGGTAAAGCCGCGTGGGGTGTCGGCAAGCTCGTGGCCAATCGAGTCGCAACTCTCGCGGTCGCGGCAGCTCAGAGGATGGCAACAGCCGCACAAAAAGGATGGACCATCGCTATGAGAGTCGGGCGAGGAGTGCTATCGGTAGGTAAACTTGTAGCCTACCGGATAGCAACTCTCGCGGTCGCGGCAGCTCAAAAGGTTTGGGCAGGGGCTCAGTGGCTTGTCAATGCGGCGATGAATGCCAATCCTATTGGACTTATCATAGCCGGCGTGTTGGCGCTGGCCACGGGTGTCTACCTTCTTGTGAAGAACTGGAAGAAAGTGAAGTCAGCACTCTTGGGAGCCTGGCATTGGTTCGTTAAGTTTGCAACCGAAGGGCCAGGCAGATTCATTCCAATCATAGGTCAGATCGGCCAAATAGCCAAGAACTGGGACAAGGTCAAGAAAGCTGCTCTGGCTGTCTGGAATGCTCTTAAGAAAGTGTGGGATATCGTAAATAAGATTGGCGGCAAGGTCATCACAGCCGTTGTTCGCACTGTGACGGGCAAGGAATCAAGTCCCGTGGCCAAATCGGCCCGCGCTGCGAGGTCGGGGGCTAAACCAAAGGTCCATGCCCGCGGGGGTATAGTTCAGCGGCCCACGCTCTCTTGGGTGGGGGAAGCTGGTCCTGAAGCAATAATCCCACTCCAAGGGCATCGCACAAGGGCTCAGGCACTATGGGCGGATACCGGCAGGCAACTGGGCTTCGCTGGCGCGGGCGGTGGGATATCCGTGACGGTTCCCGTTAGCATCACGATTCAAGGCAACGCAACTCGTGAGGAAGTAGCTGCCGGGGTATCCGGCCTTGAAGACAAGATACGGAGAGTGCTCGACAATATGATGCGCGATCAGCGTCGTCGTTCAATGGATTAGGAGCAAATGAATATGTTATCGGAGAAAGTTTTGAATAAGCATGATCTATCAGGATTTCAGATAACGCATGAGGGCAAGCCGCGCGTGCGGGAGAAGAAAGTTCAGACAGATGGCTTTATCAACAACCGTAGCCACATGCATCCTTACAGTATCATAGAGAAGTGGGAGATCACCGAGCAACAACTACACGGGTATTTCAGAGGCACATTTGCCCCGAAAACCCGAGAATTGGAGCGTCGTGTAGTTGAAATCCGATTTGTAATGTCGGGCAGCCGAGCGCTTTATTGGCGAGTTGGCCAGGACAAGAGCAAGCTCAATGATATTTATGCTCACAACCAGGAGCGCTTGGAAATCGTTATGGAGGCAATAAAAAATGCAGAAGCCAACAATTAAGAGCCTGGAGCTTGAACTGAAAGAAATCGATTCAAAGATTTGCGAGGCCATCAATTCAGTCGATCCTGATAAAGCCGCTCAGCTGGAGGCAAGGAAAATCGTTCTCCCCAAAATCATTGATGGAATGAAGGAAAAGGCCAAAGAGCTGGAAGCAAAGGTCCAAACCGCAGAGCAATGGAAGCAGAATGCTGACGCTGCATTCAAGCCCATCGAAGAGAAGAACCGTAAGATCGCAGAAGAGTTGGAAAAACTGCACAAATTATCCAAAGACCTTGCCACTGAATATGTGGAAGCCCAAGGCCGCGTAATGAGCGCAAATGGGCAGCTAATGCAAGCGCGGAATGAGCTGAGGAGACTGCAAGGTTAATGAATCAATCACATTCCATCGATAGCCTCGAGAGAGAATACGTTGAACTTACTTCCGAAATCTCCAGGCTTCATTCCGCGCGGAATAAAATCAGCGAACGTCTTCTTGCAATGAAGAGTCACCATGCGGTCGTATGTCGCAATCTGGCAGCTGCGCAGGGGAGACTTCACGAACTAACCCGCCAAATTGTGGCACTTCGGTCGGAGAGACAATGATGGGCTGTATTGACATTCCGATGGAATTGGACGATTATCTTGGTCCAACTGGTATGACTGAAGGGCGCTTAGATATTCACGGCCTTACGGTCATCATGGGGTTTCGCGACACTCCACCGGAGGTGTTCAGTCAATTCCGCAAGATCTTCATAAACACTTGGGAGGATTTGCCTGAGCAAGACCGCAACATCATCGCTCTTGGTTTTCAGGAAATGTCGAATAAACTGCCCTTGCTTAATATACGCGGGGGAATATGGCTGCTGCCCAGCGTAAACAGCAAGGCGCAGGCTTATGTATCTGGGTTTGGCGGGTTAATGGTCTTTGATTCTTACTGGTTTCAGGAACGGGAATCCGATCGTCTGTATAGGCATACTATTCGCCACGAACTCGCCCACGTATGGCAACACGCCACCGGCATGTGCAATGGCTGCCTTGGATACGACCATTTGGAATCTATCGCGGATTGGATGGCGACATACTGGCTAATTAAGAACGATTGGAGGCCCGTCTCTGTCACTACTGACTCATCTGACAAAGGAGGTGATACGACTTGAACGTTCAGGTGAACCAACGACTATTTGCTGAGGCAAATCGTGCACTGAGGGCATTTAACGCTGTCGGTGGCTCGCGTGTGCTTCATATGCATCGGGCTATTCTGCCTTACTTAGGGCGATATGCCCGATTGTCGGCGCTGTGCGGTCCTTTCACTCGGGCTACACAGGCTGGCAAGTAGGTTCGGCCTGGTTTGAAACGTAATGAAGAATGTCATATCTCGGAAGGACATCGATGTATGGATCATGAGCGCCAATTGGAGCAAGCTGCAGA
>JAJFUS010000043.1 GCA_021372295.1 bacterium
TATCTGAGACTTGCCAACATTACCAGACTCAAACAGCTCCACGGATTCTTTCTTGAACTCTTCGCAATACTCTTTCTTCATCGGACACCTCACGTTAGTAAGTTTACTTGATTACCTGTCCGAAAAAGAAAGGGCTGTCCACTCATTGTGTGCCTCCGTGTATTTGTATCGGTTACCCTATGATCGCCCCCGTTTCCAAGGCACTCTAACCCGCCTGAGCCAGAAAAGTTCTAAAGTCCTCCAGCCCTGTGGAGCCACGAAATTCAGACATTGCGTCTATTATATCGGCTTCTATATCTGATAAAATTTGAGCTTTGGTTTATTGCCTTGGCAAGATCTAAACCTCTTATCAGGATGGGCTAATTGAGCGACTGAATATCGTTAATCGACTCCACCCGCAATAGCCGCACCAAGTAATTGCCAACTCTCTTGCACGAACTGATGCATTTGATTGCCAATCGTTGACCCGAACTGTAGTTTGTACCGTCAAAGGCAACCCTTACTCCAACGTTGTCTTCTTCTCCTGTTTGCGTACTATCTTGCAGGTTGCTTCCATCATCAATGTAGAAGTACGTGCCTGCAGGGTCTATCTGAGTGACCTTTCCGACAATCTTTACAAATAGACCGATATTGTTGAGTCCAATCCCACCCATTACGCCTTGCTGAAAGCCGAAACTATCTCCTCCGAGCACTTTATCGAGCATAAATAGCGGAGTGACTGAGCCTGTTCCAATCGATGATATTGTGTCAGCAAGAATGTAGCGCTCACCGTCACTATTTGTGTGCATTGAACCAGTAATGTCGACCATTGTACCGCGAGACAGCCCGTGTGAAGATTTTTCAAGTCGTATGCCAACGGGGCAGTCTGGAGATTCAACGTAAGAGAAATCGCTGAAAGCAGCACTAACCACAACGCCATTACACGAGACCACCGCACCATCAGCGGTAGCCTTAAGGTCAGAAACCGACAATAACATCGGCCAGTACTCATCGGCTCCAATGTCGACATTACCACCAGAAATTCTGCCCTCTCCATCAATGTCGAAAAGACCAATTTCATCGGCAGTGTTCGATCCAGCGTTAATGCACGGGGATACAGGCGTCAGATGGTAATCTCCGTCTTCGCTATTTACGAACAGCGGATCTTCACACATATCGCCTATTCCTGGATCAATGTTGACATAGTTCTCTACGTTTCCGAAGAAATCGTTGTAACTCAGGACAGGAATTGCGTATGCGTTGCTGCTTAATCGTTTTACACCAGCCTCGGAAAACGAAATGATGTTGTTAGCAATTTTGCATCCCGTGTCCGATTGTACATACCAGTAGATGCCGGCTTGACTGCAACCGCTTATCGTATTCCCAGTGATCGTTGCCAGTCCCGTACAATAGATTCCTCGTCTAGCACCACTGATGACATTACTCCTAACCTTGACCGCGTTGCCAGAAATCTGAATTCCGTAGTCTGTCGTCTTCACAATGTTCTTTTCGACTGCTGCACGAACACTACAATTAATGCCACAGTGATCGGCAGTAATTATATTTGATTTCACCATACTCTGAAGGACTCCGACATTGTGGGAAAGCTGAATAGCTGTCGAGTACTTGCCGCTATCAATTATGTTATTTAGCACTTTGCCACTATATGCTTGGATTCCGTTACCACCTCGAATGGTAAAACCATCGACCGTACACATTGCTTTCGCTCTTACAACGTCGCCTGAAAAGCTTGTATATCCCATTGTAGTAACATTAGAATTATAGTCTCTATCTTCCCTATCGGCCTCAGAGCCGACGAATCCACCATACAAGTGGCACCACCATGGCAGATTGACAGTCTCCTCATAAGTTCCGGCAGCAACCCATACTTCGGCCGGCCCATTTACTCTGACATCTTCAGCCGCAGATCCTATCGTTTTGTAGGCAGAACCCCAGCTAGTGCCGTCTCCACCATCGTTTGCAAGGCTGTTTATATGCAGCACCCTGTGCTGAATAATAGGCTGGCTGCCATCGCACTCGTCAGCTCCAATGTCGATATTGCTCCCCTGCATTCGCGATTGCCCATCAATATCAACGAGAATACTCGATTGTGACAGTGAGCCTGCATCTTTGCAAGGCGATTCTGGCAGAATGTGGAAATCGCCATATTCCATATCAACAAACATAGGGTCTTGAGAAAGATTGCCCGGATCAATAGTCACTTCCGTAAACGCGCCAACTCCATTGCCATAAATGTTACAAGACGTGATCGACCAGGTTGCGTCATCACCAATGAGTCCAAGACAGTTATATGCTATTATATTATTTGTCAAAGTCATCGAAGCCCCGTCTTCTGCCACTATTGAGTAATCCAAGTTTGCAGCTATGGTATTACCCTCAACAGTACATCGATCACTGCATCTGATGCCTTCCCCAACATTTCCGACGATTAGATTGTTGGTTAAGACGGAATCCCCGAAACAGGTTATGGCATATGAATTAATTGCAGTTACGGTGTTGTTAGTGGCGGTCACGTTCATTCCGGTTATGCCTACTGAGGCATTTATGATGGTTAAGCCTGTGACTAACCCGTCACCAATTACTTCGATCGCTTTTGATTCCGAGACGCCGCCGCCATCTATTACAGTTCTGTTGCATAAAGGCAACGCCTGAGAGGACTCCGTTTCACTCCCAGCAAAACCTCCATATACTTTGCAGCCTGGAGGCAGTGTAATGCACTCTTGATAAACACCATCGGCAATCCAGATGTCGACAGCACCAAATATCTGAGCCACAGCTATGGCGTCTGATACGGAAGTAAACGCGCCTTCCCAACTGCTTCCGTCGCCTCCTGATTGCGCCGAGGCGTCTACAAAAACAACTTTACGGTCGCAGGGCCATTGGGTTCCATCTGATTCATCGGCACCAATGTCGACCGCAGAACCGACTATCCTTTGTTGACCGTCTATGTCCAGTTCAGGCAAATGAGGCGCAGCACTGTTTCCACGGTCCTTGCAAGGGGATAGGGACTGAATGTGCAATTCGCTGTAGTAGCCACACTCAAATATCGGGTCTTCAGAGATATCCGTTGGTGCCTGAGAACAATTACTGTAGTCTGTCACGTTGCCGTACACGCAGTTGCTTTGAGGCTCGGCTGTCCCGTTATAATAGTCTCTAATACCCACAGAATTGAATGCAACGATGTTGTTCCATATGATGTTGTCGGAAGTCTTGCATATCAGGCCCGTTCCGGTTCTCACCATGTTATTATTGATAATATAAGAGCTGTCCGACGCGACTATACCTCCACCATTACGAGAGATCAGATTGTTTACAACTACAGCTGCCTCACAGATGAGCCCTTCTCTTTGGTTTTTACTTATGCGATTCGCACGTAGCTCGCCGCCGAGAGCAGAAACACCAACTCCGCTGTTTGCCTCAACAAAGTTCTCTGCAACCAAGCCCGCGTCGAAGTAAATTCCGCCTGCTGTCATATGCTCTGGGCGACGGTGACCTACGTTTGACCGAACTTGATTGCCTGTGATTGTTGTTGCACCGCCTGTGCAATATATGCCTCCGCCTTCTCCGCCATACGGGAAGTAATCGTACTGATCTACCCATATGCAAATGTACCCGGCGTCATTATTCTCAATCAAGTTGCCTTCTATGTAAGAAGTTGAATTTTGTGTATATATGCCACCGCCGGCGCCTCCACCATATTCATACTCACTGATAGCCCACGGCTTTGCGTTATTGCTACTAATTCGGTTATTGATAATCTTAGGAGATCCTTCTGAGCAGTAGATGCCTCCCCCGTAGCCGTCGGAGTTGTTTATCCCGCCATCCGCTGTATTCTGTTTGATTAAGTTATTCTTTATGACTGGACTGCCTCCTGAGCAGTATATTCCCCCTCCGTTAGAGGCCTTTCCGTTCTGGATCGTAAATCCATCGATAACAGTGTTTTCATTCGCGTTATCTTGGACATTTATAACGCTTCCAGCCTCATTTGCGTCTAGTATTGTTTCGTTCACCGCCGAGTCCCTGCTGACCCAGCCGGCACCTCCTACTGGGAAGCCACCATAAAGTTTCACGCCAGAAGTCAAGGTAAGGCACTGAACATAGGTGCCAGATGCTACCCAGACCTCGTCACCAGGTGTGGCTGTATTGATACCAGCTTGGACGGTTAGTTTAGCCTGCGCCCAACTGGAACCGTCGTTGCCGTCATCGCCAGTCTTTGCAACATAATAGATTTCACTATGTGCTGAAAGAGCACACAATATAAGGATTGTTACGAGCAATAACGTGAATGTTGAATGGTGCTTCCTCATTAACATGACCCCCGTTTATCTACACTGTGTGATTGCTTGCCATCACGTTTAATCTATCATCATTCTGTACATGTGTCAACTGATCGCGTAATAAAAAAAGACGATTAATAATGTATATTGAGCCAATTGTCGAAACATGACGGTCTATCTGATTTTGCCAGATTGGAAGCCGAGTGGAAGATGCACACTGTCCGATTGTTCACTGCGTTGTCGAACTCAAGAATCCGATTGGTTTGCCAATTGATCCAAATCCTATGACTCACCGTGTTTTTTGCATGGCCGAAGCCAACATAATTGGTAGCAAAGTGGTTGGAGCGGGTACGGCAGATAGCTGCCACGGACAAGGAAACAAGGTTCACGATATTTGTGATTGACAGGACAATTTGCTGGTGATAATATATATGCGTATACGCATATAATGATGGTGAGGCTATGGACGAAATATTTAAGGCGCTAGGTGATCCGACAAGACTGCGGATAGTTCAATTGCTCGCTCAGCAAGGTGAAGTGTGTGTTTGCCGAATAGTGGATGAGCTTAAGATGAATCAACCTGCCATATCACAACATATGGCGAAGCTAAAGCAAACCGGGCTGGTGTGTCATCGCAAACAGGGCCAGTGGATATTCTACTCGCTCAATATCGATAATCTGAAAAAAGGACCCCTTGCGTTGTTGTCTGAGATTATCTCGGTGGCGGAAAACACGCAGCAAGCCATTGGCAGTGCTTTCTGCTGTGGAGGAAAACAAGGTTAAGGTTGAAGAAGGTCTTATTCGTCACACACACAATTTTGGCCGAAGTCAGATGATCGAAGCGTTCGCAAAGAAGATTTGTGCTGCCAAGATCATAACCGAGTTGGCCGGAACCGCGCACGGTGGAGATGCTTGACCGGCAGTGTTTGTGGAATCTGAGGACCGGGGACTTGAAGACCCCAAGGGTCAGCACATTGAGAAAGTCCGCGAAGCTTGCGACCAGATCAAAACAAAAGTAGAAAAACTGATCGCAGAGATGACAAAGGGTGAGGGTTAGTATGAGCGAAGGAATCACTAAAAAGCTTTCATTTCTGGACAGATATCTCACGCTGTGGATATTTCTGGCGATGGCTATCGGCGTGGGAGCGGGCTATTTTGTGCCTGGCACTGCTGATTTTTGGAATCATTTTTCAGTCGGAACGACCAATATCCCCATAGCGATAGGCCTCATTCTGATGATGTATCCGCCGCTGGCCAAAGTGAAATATGAGGAGCTTGGCGAGGTGTTTCGGAACTGGCGAGTGCTTACACTCTCGCTTGTGCAAAACTGGATCATCGGCCCGATCCTCATGTTCTTCTTGGCAATAACATTCCTGCGCAATTACCCGGAGTTCATGGTTGGCCTCATCATGATTGGCCTCGCGCGGTGCATTGCGATGGTAATCGTATGGAACGAGCTTGCCCATGGCGACACAGAGTACGCCGCTGGTCTTGTGGCGTTCAACTCGATTTTTCAAGTGCTGTTTTTCTCGGTTTACGCGTATGTGTTTATCACTGTGCTGCCGCCGCTCTTTGGTTTGAAGGGAAATTCTGTTCACATCACCATAGGCGAGATAGCCAAAAGCGTGTTCATCTATCTGGGAATTCCATTCATTGCTGGAATGCTGAGCAGGGTGATCGGACTAAAGACTAAAGGCCGTGAGTGGTATGAAAAACGCTTTATCCCTAAGATCAGTCCTATCACGCTGATCGCACTGCTTTTTACCATCCTGGTCATGTTCTCGCTCAAGGGCGAGTATATTGTCAAGCTGCCGATGGATGTGATCAGAATAGCGATCCCGCTGCTCATCTATTTTGCGGTAATGTTCCTGGTTAGCTTCTATTTGGGCAAGAAGATCGGGGCGGATTATCCCAAGACGGCGACATTGTCATTCACTGCGGCGAGCAATAACTTCGAACTGGCGATTGCCGTCGCGGTGGCGGTCTTCGGAATCAACTCAGGACAGGCGTTCGCCGCTGTTATCGGGCCATTGGTAGAAGTGCCGGTGCTTATCAGCCTGGTATATGTTGCCTTGTTCTTCCAGAGAAAATACTTCAAACAGTAATTGTGTGCGCAAAGCACACAACCAGAATGAAGGAGGTCAAGACGATGTTTAGCAAGGTGTTGCTGGCAACCGATTTGTCCATGGCTTCTGACAAAGTGGTAGAGTATGTGAAAACACTTCGTGCGCTGGGCTGCCGGGAGGTAGTCCTAACCTATGTGATATACGTCAAGCATTTGGTAGGACTCAGTGAGGCGCTTAGGGATGAGGCATCACCCAGGCTTGACGCTCAGAAAGCTGCTCTTGAGGGCGATGGGTTCAAGGTTTCTGTGGAAACTCCATCTGGGGTTCCCGGTGTCGAGATCACTAGTCTGGCGCTCGATATAAACTGCGATGCCATCGTTATCGGCTCTCATGGGCACAGTCTCGCGCGCGAAATTGCGTTGGGCGGTGTCGCTACGGATGTCGTGCATCGGGCGGAGATTCCTGTTCTGGTGGTTAGGCTTGAGATACTTGCAGAAGACGAATCAGCATGTTGCCGGGTTATGTCGACCGATGTGCGTTCTAACGTGCTATATGCGACTGATTTCTCGGATAATGCCGAACGGGCTTTCCATTACGTTGAGGCGTTTGCAAGGAATGGATGCAAGAAGATGACTCTGGTGCACGTTCAGGATGTATCTCGCATTCATCCTCATCTGGAGCATAGATTGTCGGAGTTCAATGAGATCGACCGGTCACGACTGGAGCGTATGGCTTTGCGACTGCGTGACCTCGGTGTTACCGAAGTCAGCATTGAGATTCCATATGGCGCTCCAGCTAAGGAGATTGTCGATTTAGTGCGGCGTGGTTGTTTTTCGATTGTTGTGATGGGCGCTCATGGGCTGGGGTTTATTTCCGACATCTTCATGGGCAGCGTATCGCATAATGTGGCACGCCTTTCGCAATCACCGGTTCTATTGATTCCACCAGTTCGTTGATCGTGACAGACATATAAGCATACAATGGAGAACATTCTATGTTAGCCCCAAAAACACGAGATTTGATCGCAATAGCGGCCTCGGTAGTGGCTAAATGCCAGCTGTGCCTTGACTACCATGTTGAGGAAGCTCGGAAGGCGGGTGCATCTGATTCAGACATGAAGAATGCCATCAGTATCGCACGAGTGATACTAAAGACTGGCAATGATAAAATGGACGCATATTCGGACGAGAAACTCGGAGCAATGGCAGAGCAGGATCGTCTTTCGGGCTTCTGTTGCAAAGAAGAAAGATGTTGTGGTTAATATTCAGAGTAGAATTCGGTAAAAGGTGAGGTGTATAAATGGCTGAGAACAAATGCGGATGTTGCTGCGGAGGCAATTCAACCTCTAATTGCAATGACATCAAGGAATTCGTCAAAGAGAAGTACGGTCAGGTCGCGATAAATGCCGCGCAGAGCAAGGAGACAAGCTGCTGCGGAAGCGGCACGAGCAAAGATGCGATAACTCGTGACCTCTACTCGGAAGCAGAGACTCAGGGAATACCAGTTGAGGCACTTCTTGCATCAATGGGTTGCGCAAATCCGATTGCTCTGGCAAACTTGAACCCGGGTGAGGTCGTGCTGGATTTGGGAAGCGGCGGTGGAATAGACGTGCTGCTATCGGCGAAGCGCGTCGGTCCGACCGGCAAAGCCTATGGCCTTGACATGACTGACGAAATGTTGGAGTTGGCTCGTAAAAACCAGAAAGAAGCGGGCATAGAGAATGTCGAATTCCTAAAAGGCGAGATCGAGAGCATACCGCTACCGGACAAATCGGTGGATGTCATCATCAGCAATTGCGTGATCAACCTGTCGACCAATAAGGATCGAGTGCTTCGTGAAGCGCATCGAGTGCTCAAGGCTGGCGGCCGGTTTGCTGTGGCTGATATCGTGCTCACAAAGCAGCTTCCGGAAGATATTCAGAAGCACATCGGGCTATGGACTGGATGCGTTGCGGGCGCGCTTGAGATCAACGAGTATAAGACCAAACTTACTCAGGCAGGCTTTACTGATGCTAGTGTTGAAGTAGTGAAGACTTATTCTGAGGACGACATTGATGGATTAGTTCCTGAAGAAGTTGTGTCCCAGTTTGGCAAAGAGAGGGTTTCCGAACTGATGGGGACGTTTGTCAGCGCATTCGTGAGGGCCACAAAGCCGAGATGCTGCTGTTGCGGATAGAGACTGTCGAGAGTGTAGCTGGGATGCTTAAAGAACTTAATGATGAGGGTATTACAATAGTAATCGTCACTCACGATCCGAGAATGGCAGCTCACGCCGGTCGCGTGGAAAAGCTGGTTGCAGGAAAGATAGCTGCCTGAGAATGTCAGAGAAATTACTCCGCAGGCAAAGCAGTCGGATTTGCATGCGGCGTATCCATACGTCATACGTGTTGATGCGCCGCATACTGTATAGCTGCATAAAGGAGAAGCCAATAAATGAGAATATATTTCGCAGTTGCCTTGCAGATGATACTGATTTTTGGGACGATGACCGGCACATGTTTATTTGCGGCTCCGGTGATTGAATTCGAGACGACATCGTTCGATCTCGGCAAACCTATTGAGGGCGAGAAGGCCAAGGCGATGTTTTTATTCAAAAATACAGGCGACACCGATCTGGAGATCACTAAAGTCCGAGCAGGTTGTGGCTGCACAAATGCCAGTGCAACCGAAACCAAAATCACACCTGGCAACTCGGCGGCCATTGAGGCGATTTTTAACACTGCAGGCTACCCCGGCAATATTTCCAAAACCGTTACTGTGATTACCAATGATCCCGCTCATTCAAGCGTCGTATTGAAGATTACGGGCGAGGTCGTCCCTATAGCCGAAATACAACCACAGAGAAGACTGAATCTGGGAAACGTCAAACCAGGCGCGATTGTCTTGAAGGATATTGTCGTTGTACCTAAGATCGAGCAGCGGTTTCGCCTGGTTAAGGTAAAATCGTTGGGCAAGCGCGTGACCATGCTGGCGTTTGACAAGAGCAAGAATAAGGCAGGAAACTATAAGCTGAAGATAAGATTCATGGCTGGCAGCGTACTTGGGCGATTCAATGAGCAAATTAGTATTATGACCGATCTTCCGGGCAATCCGGTGATCAAGTGTTCAGTATACGGAAATGTTGTAAGCGAGTAATGCTCTGAATCGAAAGGAGACGCACTGATGAAAACGTGGCGTTTTGGCGCGCTTATGGCTGTGGCTATCTTTTGGTGTGGTAGTGCTGCTTCGGCTGCGCCTGCTATCAAATTTGAAAAAACTGTCTGCGATTTCGGAAAGATCACAGCAGGACAGAAATGCACGGCCGAATTTGCGTTCAAAAACTCAGGGGATCAACCTCTGGAGGTAACAAAAATACGCGCGATTTGCAAATGCACAACAGTGGCAAAGGCGTCGATGCCTGCGGTCGCTCCGGGGAATTCAGAGATGGTCGAAGTGGAATTTAACTCGAGCGGAATGCAGGGAAAAGTCGTCAAGCGTGTGCTTGTGAAATCGAATGACCCCACGCATGAGAAAACGCTGCTCACAATACAGGCCGACGTTCAGCCGATTGCAAAACTTACGCCTACAACTGTGAACTTCGGGTCGATCAAGCCAAATGGGAAGTATGAGACAACCATCACTCTGACGCCGATGACCCCCAAACCGTTTAAGATTGTGAAGACTGAGAAAGGACAACATTCGCGAATCGCCGATTTCAAGCCCATCAAGGATGGCAAGGGTAGTTACAAGCTCAGTTTAGTCGTAAGTGCCGGTAAGGTCGAGGAGAGGGTGATGGATGAACTGATGATCGTCACCGATTTGCCTGGACAACCATCAATCATGTTGACTGTGTTTGGAAACGTGGATAAGGAGCCGAGTGAAAATGCAAGTGGGTCTTAGAATAGTTGCCGGATCATGCGCGATAGTTTTAGTGGCAGTAGTATTTGGGCTGACAGCAAATGCATTTCACAAGGACGGTCTTCCGCTCATACGAAAGCCTCTTAGTCAGACGAGAAAGGTCGTCAAGAGTGCAGACTTGGTGGCAAAGACTTCTACTGATGTTAGGAGCCCATCTGCGGCAAAAAAGGCAGCGGTATCCATTACAGAAGTTGATCAGCCGGAAACAAAGAGTTCAGATACAAAGATTGGCGAAACCATAAAACCCAAAACAGTAGCCTTGGTGCCAAAAGCAAAGAAATCCCTTAAGACACCAGTCGAACCGAAGAAAATACAGGCATTGTTTACCACCTTGAAAGACGCGAAGGCTTGCTTTGACAAAAAGAGCGCGATCTTTCTAGATGCAAGGGCAATAGAGGACTTTGACACCGAACACATTTCAGGGGCATCGTGGCTGGGCTATGAGTCCCTGGATGAAAATTATGGCAAAGTGCTCGGTAAAACACCCAAGAGCCAGCTGATTGTTACCTATTGCAGCGACCAGCAGTGCGCATCCGCAATCAACCTGGCGGACGCGCTTGTCGCGCGCGGGCATACTCGGGTTGTCATTATGCTGGAAGGGTTGCCCGGCTGGAAAGATGCGGGCTATCCTGTGGTGTCAGAAGAGGAGGCCAAAAACTGATCAGAGCAAGAATCTTCGAATTGCTGCTAAAGCGGCCTGTTGTGATTATATGCCGTATCATATTGGCGGTTGTCTTCATATATGCGGCTGTAGGCAAGATGCTCGATCCGTCCAAATTCGCTGATAGTGTGGCGGGATTTCGAATACTTCCAATATGGACGGTGAATATCTTTGCTATTGTGTTGCCATGGGTCGAGCTGCTCTGCGGCATATCTCTGCTGACCGGCATTATTGCCCGAAGCGGAGGATTGCTGTTGGCTGGTCTGAACGTAGTATTCATCGTCGCTGCCGCATCGGCGATGGCAAGGGGACTAAGCATTGAGTGTGGTTGCTTCACGCTGTCGCGGGCACATGATAATGTTGGCTGGAGCCTGATAGCTAGGGACGTCGGGTTCATTCTTTTGTGCATCCCGATAGTTTTGCATAGTGCGCACTCCAAGACCAGTGTGTCTGAAACTGTGGTATTGCACTGAACCCACGGTGAAGCAAAACGTTGCTTTGAACACAGAAATACCCTGCGAAAAGTTCGAGGAAATCGAAAGTGGATACCGCGATGGACTAGTTAAAGAAGTGCGGTCGATTTCGGAGAGAATGAAAGTGGCGAGAGGCCGGTTGTAAGTTATCGCGCCGTTATGATATAATGGCTCAAGCTAGGGGGTATATTCTAGAGAAATGAAACGTACATACCAACCAAAATGCCGTGCGCGTAAGCGGGAACACGGTTTTATGTCGCGCATGTCTTCGCGTAACGGACGCAGGGTTTTAAAATCCCGCAGAGCGAAGGGGCGTTGGCAATTAACGGTTTAATGATGAACGCGCGGTGGCGCGTCCTTTTTGCAGGGCGCGCGGTCGCCGTGAACCGCTGAGGCGCATATTATGTTACCCTCGGCGTTCAGGCTGCGGCAGAGGTCGCACTTTGGAAGGGTATATGCAAAAGGGAGGTCCTGTGCAACGGACCTCGTTGTCGTGTACGCTCTTCCGAATAGGGGAGAAATCACCCGTGTCGGTTTCTCCGTCAGCAAAAAATTAGGGAATGCTGTGGCTCGCAATAGGGTCAAGAGACTGCTTCGTGAGGCTGTGCGGCAAATTCTTCCCGACATTGCGGGCGGGTACGACGTAATTGTCGTGGCGAGACGAAACGCTGCTGGAAAATCGCTGGTGGAGTTTGGCTCGTCATTAGACAGGCTTTTTCGAAAGCTGGGCATCCTGAAGTGATACGCAAGTTTATTCTACTGCTGATAAGGGGTGTTTACCAACAGGCTTCGAGGCGATTCTGGCCGCGAACCTGCAGATATTTGCCGACTTGCTCCGAATATACGGCGCAAGCCATCGAAAAATATGGGTGTCTTAAAGGCATCTGGATGGGCGTCTGCAGGATTTGTCGCTGTCACCCCTGGTGTGAAGGGGGCTACGACCCGGTGAAATAAACCGGGAAAGTGCCTGTTTATCGCTGATTATGAGACTTTCAAGAACAACATTTGCACTGACATTCACTCTTCTGATTGCGTTGCTGATCTCAAGCGCGAGTTTTGCCTCCAAAGCCGATGAACTTTTTGCTGAGGCGAAAAAGTCTGTCACGGCTGCCGAGAAAGCTACTCGTACATCGGAAAAGAACGAAGAATACCAGGACGCGATCAAGTCCCTGAACGAGATCGCCAACGACAAGAAATACAGTGGCATGCCCGAGGGCGCTAAGGCGCTTTACGAGATGGGCATAATTTACGGAACCGCCGACAAGAGGACAAAGACTTACAACCTCAATACGTCCTCCGAAACATTCAAGAAGCTGATTAACGTTTACGATCAGCCCATCTCCTCGTTGCTACAAAACATGGAGAAGTCTGAGGCAAAGCAAGTACTCGCGACAGTCGCCGACGCGAAGAAGATGCGGTTTGAAGTTGCATCCAAACTCGATAAGCAGAACTCAAATGGCGTGCTCTACAAGATCATCGACTCTCTTGTGAAACTGACGGGCAGCATTCCTTGGTTCAGCTATGGGTTCGCGGTTATACTGATTACGGTGGTTGTCAAGGTCATAATCACCCCTCTTACCAAAGCGCAGTTCAAGAGCATGAAAGAGATGCAGAAGATCGCGCCGCTGGTCAAGGAACTTCAGGAAAAGTATAAAGGTGACCAAAAGGCCATCGGTGAGAAGACGATGGATTTATATAAAGAGCATGGTGTCAACCCGTTCGCGAGCTGCCTGCCTCTGTTGGTGCAGATGCCGATATTGATGCTGCTCTTTTATATGATCAACGCCTACAAGTTCCAGTTTGAAAAGGGAAGTTTCCTGTGGATAGGCAGTGGACTGTCGAACATGTTCGGGTTTACTATCCCGTTTGTCCCAGGTGGCAAAGTATGGTTGACTGCGGGAAACCTGGCAGAAGCCGACCTGATACTGGTCGTCTTATATGTAATTAGTATGTATATATCGACTAAGATGTCCGCTGTTGACCCCACACAGGCCGAGCAGCAGAAAATGATGTCGATAGTGATGCCGCTGATGTTCGCGTTCATATTTGCGGGCTATCCTGCGGCGTTCCTGCTTTATTGGCTTGTGTTGAACATTCTGCAGACGGTGCAGCAGTATTTGATTATGCGCGCTCCCGAGCCCGTTGCGGCGGCAGGTTCTACCGGCGGTCAGCCTACGGACGATTCTGGCGCGGACAGAGCATCTCGCTCCAGGCGCAGGCGCCGCAGATAAGCCCGTGTCTGCAACACAATGCAATCATTACCTGTTTACGGAGACGTGAATTGAAGAAAATTGAAGCTAGTGGAAGAACATTGGAAGAAGCCGTCCATATAGCGACCCAGGAATTGGGTGTGAGTGCGGATGGCGTTGAATATGAAATCGTCGAGGAAGGAACAAAAGGCTTCTTAGGGCTGGGACAGTCGCCAACTACGGTGACAGCCTGGGTCAAAGAAGGCTATGTGCCGACAAGCACGTTTGTCGCGGCTCCTGTGGAAGTAATCTCGGACGAAGAAGAAGTCAGCGCGTTTGTCGAAGAGGGCGACGTCTTTGTTGACGAGATTTTGCGCATTGTCAGGGACGTTCTCAAGGCAATGGAAGTCGACGCCAAGCCTGTTCTGCAATCATCCGACAGTGAAGAAGTGACGGTGAATATAGCAGGCGGAGATGTCGCGATCCTTATCGGTAAGCACGGTCAGACTCTGGATGCCCTTCAGTATATTGTCGGACTTGCCGCGGCCAAGTATTCCGACACACGTCGACGTCTCATTCTCGACGCAGAGGGCTATCGCGCTCGCCACCAGGAAATGATCGAGGCAAAAGCACGTGAGTATGCTGACGCCGTGAGAGCCGAGGGTAAAGAGGCTGTTTTGGACCCTCAGAACCCGCGGGATCGCAGGATCGTGCATATGTATCTTGCCGATGATCCCGATGTATATACTTACAGCGAGGGCGAGGGTGATTATCGCCACGTAGTGATCTCGCCAAAGAAATAAAACTGTTGTCATGCAACTAACCAGCACCATTGCCGCTATAGCCACTCCGGTAGGCTCAGCGGGCATAGGCGTGATAAGAATCAGCGGGCGCGAGGCGTTTGACGTTGCCTCGCGCCTGTTTACGTCAGGGCGCAAGCGAGTAACCGATCTGCCTTCACATACGGCGCATTTTGGCGCTCTGGTCAATCCAACTTTAAGCAATCACATTGATGATGTGATAATCACTTTATTTCGTGCGCCATCAAGTTATACCGGCGAGGATGTGGTCGAGATTTCGTGCCATGGTGGGATAGCCATTCTCAAGGCGGCGCTTTCTGCTGCACTGGATGCGGGCTGCAGGCTTGCCGAACCGGGCGAGTTCACCAAGCGCGCATTCCTTAACGGCAAGCTCGACCTGACCCAGGCTGAAGCCGTGAACGACCTCATACGCGCCCAAACCGACGACGCTCGCAAAGTGGCGTTGCGCCAGCTGGACGGCGCACTTTCCAAGCGGGTGGGGGAGATCAATAGCCGGGTGCTTGGTGTAATTGCCGCTATCGAGGCCGCTATCGACTTTCCCGACGATGTTCCAGAGCCTACCCCCGATTGGCTGCGCTCCGAGATTGAGTCGGCGCGAGATGCCGTGACGCAATTGCTCACGTCATTCGGCAGAGGTCGGGTTTATCGCGAGGGGCTGAGGGTCGTTATCGCGGGCCGGGTCAATGTGGGCAAGTCCAGTCTGCTGAATGCGCTTCTGAGACACGCGAGAGCAATTGTCACTCCGATTCCTGGAACCACTCGTGACGTAATTGAAGAGAGCCTGGAAATTCAAGGCATACCCATCGTCGCCATTGACACCGCCGGTTTGAGATCGACTGATGACCCTGTCGAGAAGATTGGAGTCGAGCGGACGAAACAATCGCTGGAGTCGGCTGATATAGTCCTGCTCGTAATCGATGCCGAACATGACATTTCCCTGCAAATTCCCGACGATGCGCGCGGCAAACCGACTATTATCGTAATGAATAAGATCGACCTGATACCGTCCGAGCGATTGCCAGAAGTGTTATCGGAGCGCTCGCGGGCGTTGGGGCATGTCGGGCCGATTCTTGGGACGAGCGCGGCTATCGGTCTTGGTATCGAAGAACTGGAGCGACAAATCGCTGAGCTTGCCGCTGCATCGAATTCCGCCGAAAGTGTGCTTGTGAGCAATGCCCGTCACGAACGCCTGCTGGTTTCTTCAACGGAGAGCTTGAATCGCGCACTCGATACGCTTTTGGATGGTCAGCCGATTGACATGCTGGCGATTGATCTTGTAGATACACGGAGGTCGCTTGGAATGATTACCGGCGAAACCGCGTCCGATGACCTCATCGACCGAATTTTTGGGGAGTTTTGCATCGGGAAATAGAATACTTGACAAAAAACCGAAATGCTGCAAAGATATGCCTGATTGGTAAGCCTCAATTCTGATGTGGAGGTGCCGTCGATGGGACATATCGCTGCTACGGTCTTGGACGCCGCCGATAGTCGGGTGTACGAATGTCTGCTGCCCGATGATCGGGGTGCTGCCTGTGTTGCTGCCCGCCTCGCCGAGTTGATTCACCTTCCTTTGATCGGAACGGACAACAATCCTCTTGCTTACGGTCTCGTTCTCAAGCACGGCTGCGCTGTCGACCCTCAATCGAATCTTGGAGACCTGCGTCTGCCTAGTCATCCCACATTCCGGCTCGTTCCTACGCTTGTCGCGTGCAAGGAGACTTTGAGCTTCTCGTTTGACGATCCTCCAACTGCCGGTGACAAGCCGACGGAGGTAAGAATCCTGTCGGAAAACACGCTGATGAATGATGTGGAAATCGGTCTGAAGTCCGATGTGCGGATAAACGCCGGCGTGCACAGAGAGATCGAGCGGTTCGCAGGCAGGGGTCGTCAGGTCGAGTGCGCCGGATTGCTGCTGGGAACTGCAAGCATGGAGGGACGCCAGCGCGTAATACATATCAAGGCGGCCGTGTCCGCAACTCAAGCCGAAGGCAATCGCACCAGTGTGACGATTGGACTGGCCGCTTGGGAGTCGATGCTGCAGGTTCGCGATAAGGATTATAGCCATCTGGATGTGCTCGGTTGGTTTCACACCCACCCAGGATGGGGAGTATTTCTGTCGGATGCCGATGTGTTCATTCACAGGAACTTCTTTGCGCACCCGGACATGGTGGCCTATGTGCTCGATCCGACAGCCGGCAGAGACGGTTTCTTTTATTGGCAGAATGGCAGGCTCACTTTGTGCCCGAACTACGGTCTAGTGGGCGCGGCTCTGGCCAAACGCCGTCGAAAGGGCGCTTTCCGGCGCACTGTGATCGCACTGATTGTGGCGACGCTTGCATATTTGGGATATGCCTACTTGCCGGTCGATAGAATGCTTGGATTTCTGCGAGAGAAGCCTCCGGCTAGAGTAGAGAAGCGGGAAGCGCCGCCGAAGCCGGTTGAGATTAAGGTGCAGGTATATGCGCTGCAAAGGGGCGACACGCTTTGGCGGGTGTGCCGTCGATTTTATGGACGTGGGGAACTGGCGGACGCTCTGGCGCGTTATAATTCTATAAATGAATCCGGTATGGCGAGTATGCGGCCTGGGCGGGAGATACGTATTCCGCCGAAGGAGTGGTTGGAGAAGGGGCGATAGCTTTATTCGGCGATATCCAATTGTTTATGAAAGGAACCCCCCATATTGCAATTAGATGAATTCATGCAAGACATCGCCCTGGGCGCAGGGCAGATAATCAAGAGCAAGTTTCACCACATAAAGAAATGGCACACCAAAAGTGACCCCGGCGATATCGTGACCGAAGCCGATGAAGCCTCGGAAAAGTATGTGATCGATCGCATCCGGTCAGCGTATCCCGATGACCGCATCCTCTCCGAAGAAAGCGGCGCTATAGGCGACGGCAACAGTGGCCGCGTCTGGATAATTGACCCTCTGGATGGCACTCGTAACTATATGATGGGCATACCGCTTTTCTGCGTGTCAATCGGGCTGGCTATTGACGGCAGTCCTATAATGGGCACGATCTACGATGCCATACACGATGAAATGTTCTTCGCCGAGCGCGGCAAGGGAGCGTTTATGAACGGCGATCCGATCTCGGTTTGCAGAGAAGAGTCGCTGGAAGACAGCCTGGTTTCGGTGAGTTGGGTGCGGCGAAAAGTCGATGGACAGGCGTTTGTCGAGTATGTGGAACAAATTAGCAGGGATACATCGTATTTTAGGAGGTTCGGTTCGGCGGCGCTGGTGATGGCATATATCGCGAGCGGCAGGATTCACGCCTATATGCAGGGCGGCCTTAATCCCTGGGATGTCGCTGCCGGTGTGATAATAATCGAGGAGGCGGGCGGAGTGGTGACCGACTTCCATGGCCGACCCATTGACCTGAGAAACCAGGACATCGAGATACTGACGGCCAACCCGGCGCTTCACTCTATGCTGCTTCGCGATGTGGTGTCGCAGCGCGCTTGATTTTCCTGGGAATAATGAATTATTATTAGCTTGTTTTTCAAGGAGTGGCAAATGAAAAAATTCATCGGCTATGTGGCGGTTTTTGTTCTGGGATTCATTGTGTGCGCAGGGGTGCTTCGTCATTGGTACGGTCAGCCCGGAACAACGGGGCCGGTCTCCGCGCCTATCCTCAACCGGGGAGGCGTAGGCCTGATTGACGGCGGCTCCAACAAGGTGCGAAAAGCCGCCGGGGTAGTCGGCAATTACGTAGTCAATATCGACACTATCGGCAAACCTGTGCGTGAATCGGGCGGATTTCCAGGCATGCCCGATTTCTTCGGTATTCCTTTTGGCCCATCGCAGGAAGTGATTCCCAAAGGACGGGCGTCGGGAGTTATATATACGTCCAACGGCTATATTCTGACGAACAACCACGTCGTTGAGAACGCTACGCGACTCACTGTCACTATGCACAGCGGCAAGAAATATTCCGCCAAACTCATCGGGCGCGATCTTAAGTCAGATCTTGCAGTTATCAAGATTGATGCCAATAATCTGCCGTTTGCACGCTTTGCGGATTCCAACAGCCTGCAGGTGGGTGATTGGGTAATTGCGGTCGGCAATGCGTTGGGGCTCGGCCCGACCGTGACCGTAGGTGTCGTGAGCGCCAAGCGCACTGTCGACATAGACGGCAAGAAGCTGGAAGGCGTAATTCAGACCGATGCCGCGATCAATCAAGGCAACAGCGGCGGCGCTTTGTCTGATATCAACGGCAACCTGGTCGGCATCAATACGGCAATTCTCTCGACCTCTCCAGGCGGCGGCAATATCGGCATTGGTTTCGCGATTCCAAGCAACAATGCTAGGCGAATCGCCGAGCAGCTTCAGAAAACCGGCCGCGTCGTTCGACCCTACCTCGGCATTCGCTACACTGGCCTGAATAATGAACTCAGGAAGAGTCTTACGCAGCGCGGCGTCACAAAATTGCCGAAGAAAGACGGCGCGCTGATAGTCGAGGTGTACGAGGGCAGTCCCGCAGCCGAGGCCGGTCTGCAGCCGCAGGATGTTATCTTGAAGATCAACGGCAAACCCGTATCGCCGAACGAGAAGCCCGCCAGGGGCACGGTCAGCATTGCCGAGGCAGTTAGTAAGGTCAAGGTTGGTGACCGTGTGACAATGGAAGTCTGGCATGCCTCCAACGGCCGTATTGGGACAGTAGGCGTGCGAGTGGCTCAGATGCCCGCCGATTTCGGGAATCAGCCGCAGCAATGAAAATCGGAGTAATCAGCGATACGCACGGCAATATAATTGCTTATGAAAAGGCTTTGCAATTTATCGGCGACGCCGATTTGATAGTTCACGCGGGAGATGTGCTGTATCATCCCCCGCGATTGGGCTTTACCGATGGTTACGATATTCCTGCTCTCGCCGACGCACTCAACTTACTTGCAGTGCCGATTGTAATCGCTCAGGGCAACTGTGATGCGCAGGTCTACGAAGAACTTCTGGAAATGCCGGTTCAGTCGCCGTACGCGTATGTTTCGTGCGGCGACACTCGCATATTGGTCAATCATGGGCACATGCTTTCGCGCAATCAGATGATCGACATTGCCCACCGTTACAAAGCCGACTATTTCGTGTCTGGCCACACACATGTGCCGGTGATCGAACGAGTAGGCAGCATTGTCCTGATGAACCCCGGCAGTCCGTCGATCCCCAAATTTGAGATCGACGGCATTCCCGTCCCGACCGTCGGCCTGATAACCGAAAACGGCGCTTGGGTTATCAACATCGAGGACGGTTCGGTAATCATCGAGTTGCATTCATGATGTGGCGACCCACGATATAAGTCTCTAATCTTTTTCCGTCTCGCCAGCGACACCGTACACCGAAAGGTCCACGATTGTGCTAACCTGCGCGTTCTTGTCATAACTCAGGTTTACTGTCAATTCATCAGCTGGCGGCAGATCGGATGGAATGCTGATATAACTGATTCGTTCTCCTGAGATGCTTGCGATGTCCCGGCCATTTACGGTTACTTTGACGGGCCCTTTAACAATGGAATCAAAGTCCAGAACGAGCAGATCAGGCTTCTGAGTCGGGTCCTTGATTGCAAACCGTGCGGAGCAGCCGGTCGGCTCAACAGGCAACGACCCCGTGTAACCCCAGCGCGTTTGCCCGAAACCTGCCAGCCTGCTGTAATCCCGTTCGGTGAACGCATCGAGACGCGCAAGCAACGGGCGATTGGCGATGTCGCTGTGGTCAAGAGCTTTTGAGAATGCATCGCAAGCCTTCAAGGCCCACGAAAAACCGGTCAAGGGCTGGTAGCTGTAATACCCTGCCCACTTGTCGTGCTCCGACTTCTTTTCAAGCTGCAAAACGTAATCAATGGAAGGACGAGCCAAAGCCAGCGTCTGTCTTGACTGCGAGAAATCGCCATCCAGGTATTGGAGAGCACTTCTAGTTGAGTCACGAAGCCACTTGGTGCTTGCGCACGCGGTGTGGCACTGCAGCAAAACGTTGTCACGGTAGAACTGCCGCCTGGATGCGGGCACCAGTTTCTCGATTTGATCCATTCGTTTACACAGTTTGTCCCACTTGGGAGCATCTATGGTGGCAAGACCATTCAGCCATTCCGCCGTTTCCCTCAATGATTTGCCCTGATGCCAATAGCCCCAGAGCCCGGCCCATTTCTTGGAGAAGTCTCGGCGGCGGGCGGCGTCAAGGATGAGCACTCCATACCGGATCATCCCTTGAACCTTGAGATGATAATCCTCCTTATCGCCAAACCTGGAAGGCAATGCGAATTGCTCTTTGTAAGCTTCCTCGATCTCCGGCGCTGCCTTGTCCCCGTATTGCTCCCGGCACCAGCGCTGGTAGAATTCCTCGGCGTTGTAATCACCTGTCCAAGTGGCATCGGCCAGTCCTCGAATACCCATCACAAACTCGCGGATATTGGCGACATTAAGCAGGAAGTACGTGCTGAGATTATACTTCTTTATGAGCTTCATTGCAGTTTCTATTCTCTGCGGATGCACGGTCTGGACGAGATGACTGTCGTGATCGTCATGGTATGCCACGTGATAGTATACTCCCGCGCTATTGTCCGGGAATGGCTTTAGACCCATCTTGTCCAGATGATCCATATTCCCTTGATGGTAATCACTGATAATAACAACAACATCATCGGGCAGTTTCAGATAGCCATCCAGGTACAAATCCAGACATTCATTCCATAGAGTCACAGTCATCGGAACTTCATTCGACCCGCTCGCCTTTTTTGCGATGCTCCTCTGCAAGTTGATCGCGTCTAGAATCTGATTGGCCCTTCCCTGTGGATCCTTCGGAAACGCCTTGTCGAAGCTCCATATCGCATCGTCGGTCTTCCCTCGAAGTCCCAACTGCCACAAACCCATATACGGCGCGTAGGCATTCGCAGAGTCGCTCCATATTTGCTCAAACTTGTCCCGGTTCTTGACGTAAGAAAACTCGACATCCATGCCTTTAGAGTGCCAGTAACTGTCCCAGTCCGAGCCCCACACGCCCAAACACTGAGAATGATGCGTGGTGAGAATCATACCATAGTCCTTGACCATCTTCAGCATCCGACGATCTATTGGATCGGCGACGTTGAAGTTAGTTGCGGGTATGATCATGTTTTGTCGAAGCCGAAGCGCAGTGGCGAGGATTACGTCATAGATCTCGGGTGCAATCTTGTGGAATGTGCCGTGCCAGCCCTGCAAAAGATCCTCGTCATTGGTAAACCAGCCTCTGTACGCGAAAAATGGCTGGCCCTCAAGGTGCTCCATCTTGCCTAGAAACAAAGTCTTTCTGGGAGTAACCGGCTTCTCAGTCCAGAAGCGCAGGGGGTCTACTCCAAGCCCATCTTGCGTAAGTGAGTAGAGACCGTATATTGCTCCGCGCATATCGCTGCCCGCAATTACAATCGCACCCTTACAGCCGGGAAACGGATCGGTTACCGTAGCGAGCTGAAACGACTCACTTTTTCCAGACAACGAGGACAGGTCGATCTTTCCGGCGGCTTCCAGGGCACACAGCGGCTTGCTCGTTCCAGCAACGCCTGCAATGATCATATATTGGTTGTCAGATCGAACCGGCACGGTGTTGACCACAGGAAATACCAGCCCGGTTATATCGTAAAGGTCTCCGCAGACATCTCGAAGTGTTCGCTGTATTGCGTAAGGTTCGTCTTCATCTACGAGAAACGCAGCCGGACGGCCGCTATTCTCGCATAGGACGACTTCCGCTTTGTTTTTTGCATCCACCCATGGAAACTTGATCGAACCTACAATGGTTCGTTCTGCAGCGGCGTGGGCCAGTCCCGTGCATATCAAGAACAGGCAAAACAATAAAGCAAAAAGAAAGACTACGTGAGTCAAGCGAGTAGTGTGCATGTTGGATTCCCCATTACTTCTACTACCTTGGCGTATTGCATTGTTGATTCAAGGCAGGGTGTTATATGTGTTGGCAATAATGTAGCACAGGCAATGTCGATTGTCAACGCATTATCGAAAGTACGAAGCCCCTGAAAAGTTCAAGTTACGTAAAAACCAGCCGGGGCGATCAAAGCTCATCCTGCATATCAATGGCCAAGCCATCCACGGAAACTACCCTCCACACTTTTACGGGGATCAATAAAGCGTGGCGTCCATCTTCTTTCGCGAGGCGCAGGGTCAGGTTGCGACTATATATCGGGCCGCCATCGACTGCTGTTACCGAAACATGAAGGTAGACAGTTGCGGTGTTAGCATGGACATCGATTCGCTTGATCTGCGCGCGCGCAGTATATTCGCGCTCGACCCTAAGCGCCTGGGCTGCGAGCAGCCTTAGCCGGTCGTAATTCGTTCCCGACGAGTCCTTGTAGCTTTTGGACACACATAGTATCGTGCCGCCGAGGTCGCGCTTCTGGATCGACGAAACTGTCCGCCCGATCATCGAGCGAATCTGAGCGTCGTTGCTGCTTCTGTCGAGTGTTGCCAGCCCAACGATCACATAAGTGACTGCCGCGATGAGCAATGCCAACCATATATACATTCGCATAGCCGTCCTCCTCAGAAAGCAGATGTTGGTTTGTTCTTATCTGAATGACTTCTCGACGAAGGAATTTGTTTCCCTTTATTTTAAGACGTAGAGTATGGCGAATGTAATATCCGAGGTAACGTCATCGCCGGGAATCGTGATGGTGATCGGCGGCGTGGACACCGGCAAGACCAACCTCTGCATGCAAATGTGCAACGCCGGTTTCGAGGCCGGGCTACCGACAGCCGTGGTTGATGCCGACTTGGGACAGTCCGAGATAGGCTCGCCGGGAACTATCGGTATGGCCATCGCGGACAGAGCCATCGAGTCGCTTTCCGATCTTCGAGCCAAGAGACTGTATTTCGTGGGGAGCACCAGTCCGGTCGGACATACGCTCGAAAGCGTTGTCGGGACGAAGAAGATGGTCGATACTGCTCTCCGTTTGGGCGCAAAACTGGTCATTGTGGACACAACCGGACTCATCGACGGCCCAATCGGTCGCAAACTAAAGACCTGCAAGACCGACCTTATTCGCCCGGACTACCTCATCGGCATCGAGAAGCACCGCGAGATCGAGCATCTGCTGATGCCGTTTACTAAAGTCAGTCCGATAAAGGTGCGCAGGCTCGCCGCGTCCGACGAGGCCAGGAGGAAACCGCCCGAGTTTCGCACGGCTCGCCGCAGGCTCAACTTCTACAAGCATTTTCACGACGCTCCCGGTCATATCATTCGCCTGGACGACGTATCCTGCTGGAACACATGGCTCGGAACGGGCCGGCCGGTGAAGTGGCAGTATATCAAGTCGGCCGAAGAATCGCTGAAGCGCCGAATCCTGCACGCCGAGGTCACCGGGCGAGGGATATTTATTGTAACAGAGCGTCGATGCAACGCAGGCGGATATAAGGCCGTCGAGGAGATATTCAAGACCGGCAACATCACAATTGTGGTAGGCGAGACGTTTCAAAATCTGTTGGTCGGGCTGGCCGACGAGAATGCAAACACGCTTAACGTCGGGTTGATTCAAGCAATCGACTTCAAGCAGCGACTTATGTTCGTATTATCGCCGATAAGGACTATTTCGCCCGTAAAAGTGGTGCAATTTGGCGCGATACGTGTCATGCGCGACGGCACCGAACTCGAAACACTCAAGCAGGGAGAGATATGACAGCATTATACATAGTAAGGCACGGCGAAACCAGGGACAATCTGGAGGGCCGCATTCAGGGTCACACCGATTCGCCTCTTACTCCACTGGGAATCAGGCAGGCTGAGGCGATTGCGTCGCGGCTTGCGTCCGAGAAGTTTGATGCCATATATTCGAGCGACCTTGGCCGCGCTGTAGATACTGCCGAGGCCATAGCATCTTGTCACAATTTGCCCATCCAAACTACTGACCTTTTGCGCGAGGCCAATTTGGGCAAGGTTCAGGGGCTTACCCAGGCCGAGTTCGAGAGTAGTTATCCCGACGAATATCGCAAGTGGCGCACAGATTCAGTCAGCAATCGTCCGCCGGACGCCGAATCGCTTGAAAGCGTAATCTCGCGCTGCAAAAAGTTCCTGAAGATGATTCTGGAGAACTACAAGGACGATGAACGTATCCTAGCCGTGGTGCATGGCGGTTCAGTGCGCGGTCTGTTCTGCGCGACATTCGGGCTGCCGCCGACGTTTTTCAAGCACATTCGCACAGCCAACGCGAGTCTTTCCATCATAAATATCGGCGAGCGGCCATCGGTGGAACTGCTCAACGATACCTGCCACCTATGGGAAGTCCGTGTAACTGAAGAGGATGCCGACAACGCGGGAGCTCTCGAGTAGTAATAGTTCAGTCTTCAGGCTTTTTCTTGGGGCTCCGCCCCAATCTCCGCTAGAGATTCTGTCTCTGGACTCTGCCAGGAAACCCAGTTTCCTGGACCTTCTGACTCAGATTTATATACTCCCTTAAGAGAGTATATAAATCTGCGCTAGGGGTCTGGGGCCCGCGGCCCCAGCGGGTTCCAAGGGCAGAGGCCCTTGGTCGGGAGTCTGAGGGTGAAACCCTCAGAAGATTCTCGCAAAACAAAAACTCTTATCTCGACTAATCCGGCTGAAAATCATACAATATATGTATGATGAATGCGGATGCAGTTTTGGATAAATGCATAAAGTCGGGAGATATGTCCAGGGATGATATAGTTTATCTCTTGAACTTAGACAACGACAGTGACGTCGCTCGCCTACTCAAGGCAGGCGATGAGGTCAGGAAAGCCAATTGCGGTGATGCGGTTCAGATCAGGGCGCTCATTGAGTTCTCGAACATCTGCGCGCGTCAGTGCAATTACTGCGGCCTTCGTTCACCAAACAGTAAAGTCACTCGATACAGGATGCCGCCGGACGAGATAGTCGAGCTCGCGGTCTATTTGAACGGCAAGGGTCTTAAGACTGTGGTCATGCAGTCCGGCGAAGATCCGTATTACACCGGCGAAATTATCGCGGATATTGTCCGGCGCATCAAAGCGTCCACCGATACGGCGATTACACTCTGTGTCGGCGAGCGTCCGTATGAAGATTACAAGCTGTGGAAGGAAGCCGGTGCGGACAGGTATCTGCTCCGTCATGAGGCAGCCAACCGTGATCTTTTCAAGCATCTTCACCCTGATTGCGACTTCGACAACCGCATCCGCTGCCTGCATTGGCTGCGTGAATTGGGTTATCAAGTGGGAGCTGGATGCATGGTTGGCTCGCCTGGTCAGACTATCGAGCATCTTGCCGACGACATTGAGTTTTTGCGCGACTTCCAGCCGGACATGGCGGGCATAGGGCCGTTTATACCACATCCCGACACGCCTTATGCGAATGAGAGCACCGGCATGGTTCAAATGACGCTAAAGATGGTAGCTCTTGCGCGGATAGTGACTCGCGACGCTCTTCTTCCTGCGACTACGGCCATCGGCTCCATTGAGGAAATGGGACGGGAGATGGCTCTGGAGGCGGGCGCGGATGTGGTGATGCCCAATTACACGCCTCTCAAATATCGCGAAAACTACGAAATTTATCCCAACAAACGCTGCATAACCGAAGACCCAGAGCAGTGCCATTCGTGCATGAGACTGCGCATACAGGCCATCGGTCGAACTGTCTCCACGGATCAGGGTCATTCCAGGAAAAGTTTCCAGGCTGCGCTATAAACACCTGTTTTTGACATACACCCCAAGCGCAAATAGACCGGGCGTCAGTGCCACCAACACCCGGTCGGCAAGGATATTTATTCGGGTTGGTTCCCAACTCCTCAGATACTAAAAAGTTTCTTCTTCTTCGTAAATCATTTCGGATTCCGAAGTGTACATCTCAGGGTCGGTATCAAACTCGTCCTTGCATTCTTCACTGCAGAAACAATAGTGCTTCCCTCTAAAATCAGTGCAGGCCGCCGCATGTTCTTCGGCCACAACCATTCCGCAAACGGGATCTATCGGCATCTGGCTCACCTCCCAGGAGTTTGTGCGTACAGCAGGATTCCCATCGCACGACAGGTTAAAACGCCTGTGCAAAGAGTAAAGTGGGTAAAAAGATTCTGAGGAATCCAATATCGGAAAGTGAAGTGATGAAGCGATGGAAACAGTTCATGAAGGGGGCGACTGGTGGTTCTACGTTACCCTTGGAGTCCTTATGATAGCATTGGGCATACTGGCGATTGGTGTGCCGTTCGTTACGACACTCGCTCTGGCCTACGTGCTGGGGCTTATCGTTTTAGTGAGCGGGATTGCGGTATGCATTCACGCATTTAAAACAAGGTCGGTCGGAGGGTTTGTCCTGAAACTTGTTACCGGAATCGTGTATATTGCGGCGGGTATATTTCTGCTGGCATATCCGTTGGCCGGGACAGTAGCATTAACGCTCGTGCTCGCGATTTTCTGGACTGTGGCGGGCATAGTAAAGATAATTCGCGCCATATCCGAGCGACACGAACCAAACTGGGGATGGACTCTCTTCAACGGCATCGTGACACTGATCCTCGGTCTGATAGTCTGGAGTATGTGGCCGACAGCGAGTCTATGGGTTTTAGGGCTCTTTGTCGGAATCGACCTGATTATAGCCGGGTGGACGGTGGTTGCGCTTGCATTTGCCGCTCGCGGAGGGTTCTTTACCCCGTTGTACCACCCGACCTGACGCAAAATGGGGTAGGGCGGCGGCTTATGAAGCCGCTGCTCTACCTATGTACAAGGTCAATCTCCTTCAGATGACTCCGTATTGTTACTGCTCGGCGGAATTTGCTCCTGCCCCTGCGCGGGAATTTCGCGTGTACGCCGGTCGATTTCGTCCGCGAGCAGTTGGAGGTCGAAGCCTTCTTTGCGTATGCGAAGATCGTAATAGAGCAGGATCACGACTATTGATGTTATCGGCATCAGAATCGTGCTCACAATGCCGTTTACAACATTGTGAACAATCAGCACACCGGTACCAGGCAGGCTGCCCGCCATCGAATCTCGCATCACGACGAATGACGTGGGAGCCGACAGCATACCCTCAATGAGAAACACCACTACTCCGGCGATAAGAATAGCGCCAAACGCTTTCAGCATGCCGCCCTTTATCAAATTCCAACTTCGTTTCATGGCCGCGATCGGCCTGTGCGATTCCACGAAATATGCAGGTGCAAGCATTACGAGTTTCATAATAATCCATATCGGCAGGGCAAACGCTGCAACACCGGCGAACAATAGCGCAATGCCTGCGCCGACTGCAGCCGCCGTCCTGATTGCCGCAATCAACGCCATTCCCATCGATATGAGGACAATGGGCAGTGTCAACGCGGCAATGGCAATGAGTCCGGTGAGGGCTGTCGCGCCGATAAACGGCAGCAAAACGCCTAATTTTCCGACGCGTCGGTAACATTCGACAATCGAGGCCGGTCGATCCAAATATCGTTCTGAAACAGCGAAAGTCAGTGCGGCCGTCACCAGAGGGTTTACCACCACGTACAGCAGCAATATAGCCAGCGCAATCCAAATCATAGCGCCCGGGTCAAATGTTTTTTGCATGAGCCGTGGTTGGGGAATAAATTGCATCAGCAGCGAATACGGAATATACAAGACAGCCGATATCCCCACAAGCAGCACGAAATTGCTCTTGTATATTTCGACGGTCTCGTCCAAAATGTCCGCGATACTCAACTGACGAAGACGCCTGTTTCGCGTATTCACGATAACCCCCTATAGCCCATTTCCGAACAGCGCTTTCGCGTTGCGGGTCGTTATTTCAGCCAGTTCTTCAACTGTCATGCCCTTGACTCGGGCAACTTCTTCAAGAACATAGCGAACGTAAGCCGGTTCATTGCGCTTGCCCCTATATGGAACCGGACTCAAATACGGACAGTCGGTTTCCACCAGAAGCCGGTCGGACGGACACATCTCCACAACTTTGCGTTGATCTTCTGATGACTTGTATGTTATAGGACCATCAGCACCGATGTAAAACCCAGCGTCCAATACTCGACGCGCAAAATCGCAGTCTCCAGAGAAAAAATGAAACACTCCACCCACAATATTCGACATGCGCGTTTCAAGCACCTGCATCACCTCCGAATTGGACTCTCGGCTGTGAATAACAATAGGGAGCTTGAGGTTTGCAGCCAGGTCGATCTGTAACTCGAATGCTCTGCGCTGATCCGGCCTCGGGCTGAAATCGTAGTGAAAGTCCAGCCCAATCTCTCCTATTGCCACCACTTTCGCGCACTGAGCCAGTTTGATCAATTCGTCGGCGACTTCATCGTCGTAGTTCCTGGCGTCGTGTGGATGCACTCCCACTGTGGCAAAAATACACTCGTAACGTTTGGCTAGCTCCACTGCGGCCCGACTCGAGGGCATATCGTAGCCGGGCACGATTATTCGACCGACCCCTGCGTCATTTGCGCGCGCAATCACATTGTCGAGGTCGGCTGCAAATTTTGGGTCGTTGAGATGAGCATGAGTGTCGATGATTGTAATGTCTGGGTTCATTTGTCTCGTCAATCGCGATCACAAGTTGATAAGAGTTACGTCGAACGACAATCGCTGTATTCTGTCTCTCCAGCGGATCCAGGACGCCAGACAATCGCTGTGCCATCCGTACATTGCTTCCCAGTCATAAAGCTGTTCGGCGTCGATGTCGTAGCTGAGCACCAGCCCGACCGTATGGCTGCTGAAATTGACTTGAAAAGCTCCCTGGAACTCGTGAAATATGTCTATGTTGTCGAACTGAAACGGCGTGACGCCGGATTCGCTGCGCGTTATATATCTGACGGACGCGTACGACGAATTCGACCACAAATGGCTGGCGTCGACGGCATAGGCCGCCTGCTGGTAAGAATCTCCGTTACTGTATGTCGCCCAGGTGTGCGAAATCACTGGCTGAACGGTGGTGGATGGCCCTAGCGACCAGAAATTCAGACCAGCAGTCGCGTTGATAAGACCTCGATCCGTATAGCCCGGCAGCCCGGGAGACTCGCGATAACGCCCCCATGTCGTGATGATCTCGGGGTATATGTCCAGCCTCGGGTCGAGTTTCGTCCCTGTAAAATTGATCTGTTTGCCTATATATCTCAGCCCCAACTCGGGTTGCTTGTAGACTATGAGATTGTCGTTTTCAATGTCATAGGTCCTCTGTTTGAGCGAAAAAGTGCCGAAAGCCCTCAGCCGCGCGGCATTCACAGGCTCCATCGACTCCGGCGAACACGGTCCGCCCACCGGCTCCTTAGGCAACTCCAGCACATCTGCGCGCAGGCTATCATAAGTTAGAAAGCGGCCCGGAAAATAATCGAGGTTTCCGTTGAGGCCGTAAATGCCCGTGAACTGTCCCTGCACGCCGTTTTCGGTTGTAAGGCGCAGATCCGCGACGGTGCGAAACCTGTCATTATCTATGAGCCTCAAGTTCTGAGACAGAGTGAAGCCGTCATCAGGATCGAACCCAGGAATCGGAAAGACGTTATTCGCAGCACTTTGTCCGCCTGTGCTCAGCTTGATCGACGGAAGTGTCAGCACCCTCAGGTTGCCAAGAAAAAGCGAGGCATCTCGGGCGCGTAGTTTATTATTTGGAAGTAATGTCACCTCGCGTGCTTCCAGGCGATAATCCGGCTTCCGGCGTTCGCAGGTCGTGAAGATCACGTCCTGCATCCTGCCGGAGCGCGCATTGTAGTCATACTCAGCCACAGATGCATTCAGACGCGCCTTTCCCTTTTGAAAAAAGACACTTCCGAACGCGCGCAGTGTCGATCCGGTATGCTCATATTTTTGAGCCTCTATCAACACAGGCTCCGGCTGATTGGTTACGCATACAGGCTGAGGACGTACGAGATCAGTATCGACAGTGACTTGCGCAATCGCCGGAACGCAAAATATCAAACAGAGGATTATAGTAAAACGAAGTATCATTACAGGCTCAATCTAGCACAGCAGTCGCGTCATTGTCAAACCTAGACGCGGGAAACACAGCGATATGGCTGTTTACATACGCGCGAATTTCGACTATATTGGATAGCAAATGAGAAGTAAACTGACCATAACCGCAACCATATTGCTGCTTTTCGCTGCGCTTGTGACACCGGTGCAGGCCAAAGAGACAATCGTCTTCTGGTATGGAGCCACTCAGGACGAACGCGCCGCGTATGAAAAGATGATCGCCGACTTTGAGCGCGCCAACCCCGACATCAAAGTAAACGCAATGCTCGTGCCGATGAGCTATGTCGAGCGTAAGATGATTCTGTCAGTGGCTGGAGGCGTGCCGCCGGACGTTGTGCGATTCTACGCGCATCTTGGCGGCGAGTTGATGTCACGAGGTGGGCTTGAACCTCTGGATGATCTGATTGAGCGTGACAAGTTTGATCTGGCGGATTTCTACAAAGTCGGGGTCGAGCAGAATACATATCAAGGCAAACTGTACGGCATTCCGTGGGTCCTCAGCCCTAATGCGCTGTTTTATAACAAGAAACTGTTTAAGAATGCTGGGCTAAACCCTAACAAACCTCCACGCAATTGGGCCGAACTCGAAGACTATGCAATGAGGCTTACCAAACGTGATGCCGGGGGTCGCATCGAACGCATAGGGTTTGCGGACTTCTTTAACAACAATCCCTACAATTTTTCTTTGTATTTGTGGCAATCCAACGGCCAGTTGCTGTCGCCTGACGGTCGCACTGCTCGATTTAACAGTCCCGAAGGCGTTGCAGCGCTTACATGGATGAAGTCGTTTTTATACAGAGAAGCCGGCGGCGTGAAACAACTCCAGACGTTCAATGCGAACTTCAAGGGAGCAACTCAGGACCCGTTTGGCCAGGGGCTTGTCGCGATGCGCGTCGATACGCCGTTTCGCATTCCCGACCTGCGCAAATATTTCCCCGATCTCGACTTCGGAATCGCCGCGATTCCATATAAAGACAAGGCCGCAATTGAGGTTGTCGGCAACTCTCTGGTGATTCCGCGTGGAAGCAAGCATCGCGAGGCGGCGTGGAGGTTCGTAAAGTTCGCCACAAGCCCTGAGCAGCTCGCGGCGATATGCAAGGTGGCGGGAAGAATTCCTGCAAGGGAGTCGGTCGCTCACAAGCCGGAGTTTTACTCCGACCCCATCACGCGCGCGTTTGTCGATCAGATACAATATGGTCATACTGTTCCGATAGTGCCGGGCTGGAAGGAAGTGGCCGATGACCTTGCTCGAAACATTGAACAGGCGCTCAAAGGGCAGGCGACTCCGAAAGCTGCTCTGGATACCGCTGCTGCGTCAGCCGATAAGATACTCGCCAAAGCCAACGAGGATATGTCCGGCTTCGCTCTTGTGCCATGGAGGGCTCTGGGCATAATCGCGCTGGTCGCGTTGGTCGCGGCTCTTGTGACAGCGATTGTGTTCGTGCGAAAAAAGACTGCCGACAGCCGCTCCGAACGCAAAGAGGCGATTACTTTTTATCTGTTCGCGATGCCGTGGATAGTCGGGTTTCTGGTGCTCACACTCGGCGCAATGCTGGCGTCGCTTGTGATGAGTTTCAGTAAATGGGACGCGCTCTCACCCGCCCATTTCATCGGTGCGCGCAATTACATTGATATGTTTACGTCGGATCCAAGGTTCTTCAAAGCAATCGGTGTGACGGCATATTATGCGGTTTTCAGCATACCGCTCGCGATTGTCGGCGGGTTGGGTGTGTCGGTATTGATGAACCAGAAGATTTTCGGAATACGCATATTCCGCACGATATTCTATCTACCGGTAGTCATATCGGGTGTCGCCACTTCAATGCTGTGGCTGTATGTGTTCAACCCTACCACTGGGATCTTGAACAAACTTCTTATGTTGCACGTCATTCCAGGCATTTCGGAAGGCCACTTCGCATGGATTCCGTTATGGGCAAATCCGCCTGCATGGCTGCTCGATCCACAGTGGGCGATGCCTGCGTTCATAATAATGGGATTTTGGGGAGTGGGCGGCGCCATGATAGTATATCTTGCCGCACTTCAGGGAATCCCCGAAGAGCTCTACGAGGCAGCAAAGCTCGACGGCGCGGGTTCGTGGAAAATATTCCGGCATGTCACTCTGCCTCTACTTACTCCGGCGATATTTTATCAACTGGTTGTCGGCACGATGTATGCGCTTCAAATGTTCACACAAGCGTATATTATCAGTTACATCGCGAGTGGAACCGTGGGTGGGCCGGACGACTCAACTCTGTTCTATGCGCTGTACTTGTGGAAAAACTCGTTCGAGTTCATGAAAATGGGCTATGGTTCGGCGATGGCGTGGGTGCTGTTCCTGATTGTGCTGGCGATTACCTTGATTCACCTCAAGGGATCAAAGCGGTGGGTTTATTACGAGGGGTCACAAGACAAATGAGATATATTCGCACGGCTCTCATATATATACTGATTATTGCTGGAGCGGCGCTGTTCCTGATTCCGCTAATGTGGATGCTGACTGTGTCATTGAGCACTCCACAGGAGGTCGCACAGCCGGGTATACGGCTGTTTCCCACACAGTTTCGATGGAGCAACTACAAGACCGCGCTCACACTCATGCCGTTCGCAAAATACGCGTTGAACACAATGACCGTGACGTTTCTGGCCGTAATCGGAGGGATGCTTTCCAGCGCGATGGTCGCATTCGCATTTGCTCGACTTAAGGCTCCCGGTAAAGACGGACTTTTCGTGGTGATGCTCTCGACAATGATGCTCCCGGCGATGGTTACGATGATCCCGCTCTTTATAATCTTCAAAAGCCTGGGCTGGTACGACACTCTCCTGCCGCTTATAGTGCCTGCGTTCTTCGGCAATGCATTTTATATTTTCCTGATGCGACAATTTTTTATGACGATTCCGGTCGACCTGGAAGACGCCGCCAAAATCGACGGCTGTGGGACATTTCGCATCTTCTGGCAGATTATTATGCCTCTGTCCAAGCCGGTGCTGGTGAGTGTGGCGGTGTTTTCGTTTGTCGCGCACTGGAACGACTTCCTCACGCCGCTCATATACTTAAATTCGGTCGATAAACGCACCCTTGCGCTGGGCCTGGCAACTTTTTCGGACGTGTGGGGAGTGGATATTGTGTCGCTCATGGCCGCCTCGACGGCTGTTTTGCTGCCCGTGCTGGTGATCTTCTTCTTGGCACAAAAATATTTCGTGCAGGGTGTCGTGATGACTGGGATGAAGGGGTAGCGCGGCTGAGATTTATTTGACTGTTCGCCGCCGGATACTCTAGAATATAGTTGGATGATGAATTGGAAGAATGTGGTCGCTTAGACTTCAAGCTTTTCGACCATGCTTGTTCCAAGGACGAAACTGATGCCTGATCCAAACGAACGAATGTTGGATAAGTCCATTCCGCCTGATGATATGTCCGTGGCCGGTTGGCTGGGCACGGAAGGCTACGAATACTGGCGGCAGATAGTTGAGTTTATTGAAACCAACTATCCTGGGGTATTTCAGCCTGATTGGTTGTTTGGCGGAAAAAAACACGGCTGGGGTTTGCGTTACAAAAAGTCAAAGTCGTTTTGTACGCTGATTCCTGAACGCGGAAGAGTTTTGATTGTGATTGTGTTTGGTGTAGTGGAACGCGGGAATGTTGAAAGCATTCTTCCGGAGTTGGCCTCACACACACGTCGTGATTATGAAACGGCGACTAACTACCATGACGGCAAATGGCTTGCACTGGCGGTAGACAATGATGATACTCTTTTCGATGTCAAACGTCTGCTGGCTATCAAACGACGTCCTTTGAAATGATTAGGCATATCTCATTCTTGGCTATTTTTGAGGAAAATCTATGGCTAAAGTAAACGTATATGTAACTCTAAAGCCCGCTCTGCTGGATGCGCAGGGCAAGGTGGTGCAGGGCGCTCTGGAGAACCTTGGGTTCGACACCATTCAGAGCGTTCGCATGGGCAAATTTATTGAGATCGAAGTTGATGGCGGCAATGGCACGCTGGAGGCCGATGTCGAAGAGATGTGCAAGAAGCTTCTCGCCAACCCAAATACGGAGAATTACCGGTTCGAGATAGTAAAATAAGGACAACTAACCCATGAAATTCGGCGTAGTAATATTCCCCGGCTCCAACTGCGACCAGGACGCGTATTTCGCCGTGCGCGATGTTCTGAAGCAGCCGGTTGAATACATCTGGCATCAGGAAACCGACCTCAAAGGCTTCGATTGCATAATTCTGCCGGGCGGTTTTTCTTACGGCGATTATCTGCGCACAGGCGCGGTTGCAAAATTCAGCCCAGTGATGAATGCCGTTCAGGAACACGCGGCAAATGGCGGCAGGCTGATCGGAATCTGTAATGGCTTCCAGATTCTCTGCGAATCAGGTCTATTACCGGGCGCACTCATCCCAAATAACGGCCTGCGGTTCATCTGCAAGTATGTAAATTTGCGAGTTGCGAACAATCGCACGGGCTTCACCAACATGTGCGCCGAGGGCCAGGTTCTTAATATCCCGATAGCGCACCACGGCGGCAACTATTACGCTGACCCCAACACATTGAAGCGCATCGAAGACAACAATCAGGTTATATTGCGCTACTGTGATGAGTCGGGCAACGTAACACCTGAAGCAAATCCCAACGGATCACTGAACAACATTGCTGGAATCATAAACGAGTCGGGCAACGTCGCGGGTATGATGCCTCACCCCGAGCGCGCGGTGGAACCGATTCTTGGCAGCGACGACGGACGATTGATAATGCAATCCATCGTGGAGAGCATGGCGTAGAGGAAACAATGAGTATAACTAACACCGATCCCATCGAACCGTCGGTCTACCGTGAGATGGGGCTTAATGATGAAGAATACAAGAAAGTAACCGAGGTGCTCGGGCGGCATCCCACATATACCGAGATCGGAATGTACGCCGTTATGTGGAGCGAGCACTGCGGATACAAATATTCCCGCCCGATCCTGCGATACTTCAGCAAGTACAAAGAGGCTATCGATGGCGAAGGTCTCGAAAACGCAGGCATTATCGACATCGGCGACGGTCTGGGCGTGTGCTTCAAGATCGAAAGCCACAATCATCCGTCAGCGGTCGAGCCATTCCAGGGTGCTGCGACGGGCGTCGGTGGAATCCTCCGCGACATCTTTACTATGGGCGCAAGGCCCGTTGCGTGTTTGAACTCACTCCGGTTCGGTAGTCTGGACGATGCTCGCACACGCTATTTATTCGAGCATGTGGTAGGCGGAATCGCGTTTTATGGCAACTGTGTAGGCGTTCCCACCGTAGGCGGCGAGGTCTATTTCGAGGACTGCTACGCGGGCAACCCCCTGCTTAACGCAATGGCTGTCGGCATTATGAAGCACGATGATGTAGCCTATGCCCGGGCGGAAGGCGTCGGTAATCCGGTGCTGCTGGTCGGATCAAGAACCGGACGCGACGGCATCCACGGTGCGACTTTCGCGTCAGTCGAACTCACCGAGGAATCCGAGAGCCGCAAGTCCAACGTGCAGATGGGCGATCCGTTTACCGAAAAACTTCTTATCGAGGCGACTCTTGAGGCCTTGAAGACAGGCTATGTCACCGGCATTCAAGACATGGGCGCGGCCGGAATCACTTGTTCGACCTGTGAGACCAGCGCCAAAGCCGGAACGGGCATGAAGATCGACGTGCGAAAAGTCCCGCTCCGCGAAACAGGCATGACCCCATACGAGATTATGCTCTCGGAGTCGCAGGAGCGCATGCTCGCGATTGTCGAAAAAGGACATGAGAGCGATGTCGCGGCGGTCTTCAAGAAGTGGGGGCTGCACGCGGTTGTAGTCGGAGAGGTCACGGACGACGGCCTGGTGCATGTATATGACGGCGACGAACTGGTCGCGCAGGTTCCGGCGAAGTCCTTAGCGGACGATGCCCCGACCTATCAGCTCAAGACCGAGGAACCCGCCTATCTGAATGACGTTCAAAACTACGACCTCTCCAGCATGCCAGAACCCGAAGATTATACTCAGGCGTTGTTTAAGCTCATCGGATCGCCATCTATTTCGAGCAAGGAGTGGGTCTATCAGCAGTATGATCATATGGTTCAGACCAACACCGCCATACTGCCCGGTTCGGACGCGGCTGTAATCCGAATTCGCGAAACAAAGAAAGGTATAGCCGTCACGACCGACTGCAACGGCCGATATGTTTATCTCGATCCGTACGCAGGCGCGCAGATAGCTGTCGCGGAAGCCGCAAGGAATCTGGCATGTTCGGGCGCTCGACCCATAGGCGCGACGGACTGCCTCAACTTCGGCAATCCTGAAAAGCCCGAGGCTTTCTGGCAGTTTGAGCGAGCGGTCAAGGGCGTCGCTGACGCGTGTGATTTCTTCGGAGCACCTATCGTGAGTGGCAACGTCAGTTTCTATAATGAGACGCCCGAAATGGCGATCTACCCGACGCCTGTGATCGGTTTATTGGGTCTTCTTGATGATGTGGAGAAGCGCTGTACATCTCATTTCAAGAATCAGGGCGATTTCATCGTGCTGATATCCGGTGCGCCTGCTGATGACGACCGCGGCGCAGGCGTATGTGAACCCGAGTCATTGGGCGGCAGCGAGTATTTGAATACGATTCATGGCCTTGCGGTCGGGTGTCCTCCAATGCTGGACATGGAACGCGAGAAGAAAGTCCATGAAGTCGTTCTTCAGGCAATCGACAAGGAGCTTTTGAGTTCGGCTCACGACTGTGCCGATGGCGGCCTTGCTGTAACTCTTGCTGAGTCGTGTATAATAGGTAAGGTTGGTGCTGATGTGTCGCTGCTGGCGAACTGTTCGGCATCGGCTGCGCTGTTTGCCGAAAGCCAGTCGAGGATAGTCGTCTCACTGCCTGTTGACAAGCTCGGCGCATTGAGGGAGATTGTCGAAAAGATCGGTGTCGAGAGCACGGTTCTGGGCAAAGTCGGAGGCGATGCGCTCAAGATTAAAGTCAATGATGTGGCGGTAATCGATGCAAACGTGAGCAAGATGGAATCGTGCTGGCGGACAGTTATTGGAAATAAGATGGAAGCCTAATTGGGTGATGGGTATCAGTGAGTGTATTTCCGATACCCGGCACCATAAACCAAGGAATTATAGAATGATCTACCATGACAGGCCCGAAATAGCGGAAGAATGCGGAGTATTCGGCGTATACGGAAGTGGTGAAGATGTCGCCAGAATTGCGTTCTTCGGCCTATTCTCTCTGCAACATCGAGGCCAGGAGAGCGCAGGGATAGCCACATCCGACGGCAATATCATCAGGATGCACCGCGACATGGGACTTGTCACCCAGGTCTTTCAGGAAGAGGCGCTGGTTTCGCTTAAGGGACATCTGGCAATCGGGCATACGCGATACTCCACCACCGGGTCGAGCGTACTGCGGAATGTCCAGCCGATGCGATGCGACTGCAGTTTCGGTGAGATTGCTCTGGCTCATAACGGCGACTTAATAAACGCCTCTCAAGTCCGCTCTGAGATGGAGAACGACGGCATCGAGTTCGAGACCACAAACGACAGCGAAGTGATCGTCAAGCTGATAGCCAACTCATGCGCTAGCACCCTTGAGGACGCTATTGCCGAAGCTATGTCACGCATTCGCGGAGCTTATGCCGTGGTGGTGATGAACGGCGACAAGCTGATCGGGTTCCGTGATCCGTACGGCATCAGGCCGCTTAGTATGGGCAAACTCAACGGCAGCCATTACGTGCTTGCCTCGGAGACTTGCGCGCTGAACACAATCGGCGGTGACTTCGTGCGTGAGGTCGAGCCGGGCGAAATGATTATCATAGATTCAAACGGCATGCGCGAACGTCAGGCGGTTCCAAAACAGGGTCAGGCGCTGTGCGTGTTCGAGTATGTGTATTTCGCTCGACCCGACAGCCGCATGTATGGCAAAAGTGTCCACGAGGCACGCAGGCGAATGGGGCACGAGCTTGCGAAAGAGCATCCGGCTCCCGGTGCGCACATTGTAATCCCGATCCCGGACACCGGAACACCCGCAGCTATCGGCCTTGCAGAAGCCTCTCGAATACCCTTCGCCGAAGGAGTCATCAAAAACCGTTACATCCACCGAACTTTTATTCAGCCTGACCAGAGAATGCGTGATTTGGGCGTACGCATGAAGCTCTCGCCACTCAGAGAAGTTTTGGCTGGCCGGCGTGTGGTGATGGTCGATGACAGCATCGTGCGTGGCACGACTATTGGCAAACAGATCAAACTGATGCGCGAGGCGGGTGCGGTGGAGGTTCACGTGAGAATTTCGTCGCCGCCGTACAAGCATCCTTGCTTCTACGGCATAGACACAGCTAACCAGAACGAACTCATCGCGGCTAAGATGTCCGTGGAGGAGATCAGGCAGTATATTGGCGCCGACTCGCTGGGTTTCCTGAGCTTGGCAGGGCTGGTCCGCGCGGTAGGCGTTAAGAAAGACAAACTCTGCTGCGCATGCCTGGACGGAAAATACCCCGTCGATATCTCCAAGGAAGCGAAACTCAGCAAATTTGTATTTGAAGAACCGACGCATGCCTGACGACGAATTTTGGATTGACGAAAAAACGACCGGCAACTGAGGACTTGATTTTATATGACCGATGAAAGCGCAACCTACAAAGCAGCAGGTGTAGACATAGAGGCGGGTGAAGAAGCCGTTTTCCGAATGAAGGAATACGTCCATTCGACCTACAACGAAAATGTTTTGACCGATATCGGCACGTTTGGGGGCATGTTTCGCCTGAATACGGGCGCTATGGCCGAACCCGTGCTTGTGACAAGTATCGATGGCGTGGGAACGAAAGTCAAAATCGCCGCGATGATGAACAAGTATGACACAGTGGGTATGGACATCGTCAATCACTGCATAGACGATATACTGGTACAGGGCGCAAAGCCCCTTCTATTTCTCGACTATTACGCCACAAGCAAACTGGAGCCTGCGGTGGTCGAGCAGGTGGTAAAAGGCATGTCCGAAGCGTGCCGTGAAGCGGGATGCGTGCTCATAGGCGGCGAGACTGCCGAGATGCCCGGCGTATATGTGCCCGGAGAGTTCGACATTGCGGGGTGCATCGTGGGCATTGTGGACAAGTCGAACGTCATAGACGGCTCGAAAGTCCAGCCTGGTGACGTGCTTGTCGGGATCGCATCGTCGGGGTTGCACACTAACGGCTACTCGCTGGTGCGCAAAATCCTTTTCGAGGATAACAATTACAAGGCCGATCAGTATGTCCCGGAGCTTGGCGCAGTGCTTGGCGACGTGCTGCTGGCCCCTCACAAATGCTATCTGAAGCCTGTATCGGCAGTGATGGAGCGATGCCCGATCCATGCGATGGCTCACATCACCGGCGGCGGGTTTTACGGCAACATTCCGCGTGTGCTTCCGAGCGATTGCCAGGTGAACGTCGAGCGGCGAAGTTGGGGGGTGCCGCCGATCTTCCAATTGCTCCAGGACAAGGCCGGGATCGAACCGATGGAGATGCATCGCACGTTCAATATGGGCATCGGAATGGTGCTGATCGTCGCAAAAGAGCATGGGATTGAAGTCGTTCAGATGCTTGAAGAGATGGGCGAGTCTGCATGGATCATCGGCGAGGTGCGCCATGGCGGCCGAGAGGTCAACGTAATATGACGAGAATCGCCGTGATGGTTTCAGGCGCGGGGCGCGGAAGCAACATGCAGGCGATTATTGACGGATGTAAGTCGGGCAAGATCGACGGTGAAGTGGCGCTCGTCATTGGCGTGAAAGACGACGCTCCGGCGATGGAGCGAGCGCGCAGTCAGGGCATCCAAACCATCGCGATTCCGCCCAAATCGTTCGACTCAATGCAAGATTACGATGATGCCGTCTTCAGCACGCTTCAAAACAGCAATATTGACCTTATATGCCTGGCCGGTTATATGCGGGTATTGGGTCAAAACGTTATTGACGCGTACCGAAACAGGATTATGAACGTCCATCCGGCGCTGATACCGTCGTTTTGCGGCAAGGGAATGTATGGACACCACGTCCACGAGGCCGTGATAGCGCGAGGCGTAAAATTCACAGGCGTAACCGTCCACCTGGTGGATGAGGAATACGACACCGGCCCCATCATTTTGCAGGCAGTGGTGCCGGTTGAGGAAGACGATACCCCAGATACCGTCGCCGCCCGAGTGCTCGAACACGAACACGAGACTTACACCGACGCAGTCGCATTATTCGCGCAGGGCCGCCTTAGAGTGGAAGACCGGAAAGTGAAAATTCTACCCAGTTAATCCCATCTGCGGCAAGATGCTTTAAGCGACTCGCTTGGTCTGAGAACTCATTTGCTCTATCACACTGGGACCCGCAAGTTCAACCTCACAGACAATATCCCTAATCCCTGACTTTTGGCGCAAGAGCTTGATGAGCAGATGCAGTTCCTCGCCAATGTTCAAATCTTCATCGTAGCCCCTGACCTTATCGAGCGTGCCCCGAAGATAGATCACTCCATGTGTTACGTGTACATCCAGACCGCTTATATCCAGCGGGCGCTTCGAGATGTCCCGCAGAACCTCTCGAGTCATAGCCGAATCGACAAGTGACATCCTGATCGCCTCCCCCAACTAGAGATTAGAAGTTAGATGCAAAAGTCTGATGTTACAAACTGCCATGCGTATGAGGCAGTATACCACCTTTTCCCTGAATATGGGCAACAATCCAATATGTTTATGTCCATGTTATATAAAACAGGCAACATGACCGGGTAAAATCCGATCCGTTGCCTGTTTTAGGTGATCGATATACTCTCATTCCAAGACTACTATATCGTCCTGATCTCTGGGCAGGATTGCGCGAGACGTCGAGCCGGATATTACCTCGCAAGAAGAAATGCCCGTGACCGTCACGAAGTCGCCCACACCGGGTTCCGTCAGCGAATTCGATATTACTTTCACATACGTGCCGGGTTTGGCTTCGATATAGAAATAAGTCGAGGTCGCGGATGTGACTGGACCCCATGTTTTTACCAGCAGGCCGATATTGTTCGGGCCATTGGCTCCCGTGATTCCAGGCGTGTAGTCGTTGAGGTCGCTGCCTCCAAGGAAGTCTCCACGCATCCCAAGCGGCCCTGGAGGATCGCTGGCGACACCCATTTCGTATGCTTCCGTGCAGTTGATCTGTCTTTCACCATCGGATATTGTGATCGCGCCGACCACGTCTATAAGGCTATCACGCGTCACCGACATATCCGAAACAACTCTGATTCCACTGGCTCTGTTCATATCTTCAATGTAAAAGTAGCCTGAAAAGACCGCCGTCACAATCTTGTCGGCGAGCGCGACAGTTGTGCCTGTAGGAAGAGACCTTGCCTGGGCAATGGAATCGACTTCCTTCACCGACCGATCCAGAAGCGTCACGCAACAGGCGCAGTTCGAGTGGTTAAACAAGCGGGAATAAGTCAGTATGCCTTCGCCGCCGGAGAAAAACACAGCGGGAAACAGCTGTGGCTTCAAATCGGATACGAGTGCAATTGTCGGCGACGACGACACCGTTCCGTTGTAGGACACAGTCGTGTAGTAAACGTCCGAGTTGGTCGAGTCGGACGACCTATAGTCTTCCCACACGACTCTGTAACCCGTTCCGTCCCAGCATGCGCTCGGATGCAACTTGATCTTGGAACCGCTGTCGATCGCAATGCCCGAACTGTCAATCAAAGCGCCGGCGGTCGATACGCGGCATCCCGAGATTTGATAGTAATCGGACCAAACAACAAAATAGCATCCGCCGCCATAACAGATATTCGGCCCGGTCTGGTAATAAGACAGTTTGGGAAGCGCAACACCACTTGAGTCCTTTACCACCGCCGCGGAGGTAACTCTGGTTCCGTATATAAGCGGGTAGGATAAATTTCGATAGTCTTCCCAGACCACGAAATAGTCTGTGCCGTTAGAGGCCGCCTTGGGATTGTACTGACAACCCGTTGCGGGGCTGATCGCCGGAGACGTAGCCGTAACCGTGCCGCTCGACGAAACAATCGCGCCATAGATGTCGGTATAGTAGGTCGGCGATACGGCGGATCGTGAGTCTTCCCACACAACAAGGAAATTGCTGCCGTTTGACGCAACGCTTGGCATTGCTTGATCCTCTGTAGCTGCGGAAATTGTAATGGGCGATGTGCTGAGCAAATTGAGATCGGAATTGAGGAACCAGCCTCGGATATCCCATTCGGTTGCCGAATAGCTTTCGTTGCCCGACCACACCACCAGATATTTCGACCCGTTCCATGCAATCGACGGCTCGACCTGATCGCCAGAGTATGTGGATGTGATGTTGACCGGAGTCTCATTCAAAGGTTCGCCGGAATAAGAAAGTCTGGCTGCCATAATGTCTTTGCTGCCATTTGCGGTTTGAGACCAGACCACTGCGTATTCGCTGCCGTTGTCTACAACAGAGTAGTTGTCTTCATCGTCCAAAGCCATCGAGGTAGTGACACCTGCCGGACTCGCGACGCTGCCGCTGTCGGTGACAAGTGTCGAGAGTACATCGGTGTCGGTTACACTTAAGCTGTTCCAACCTGCAACAAAATCACCATCTAAACCGTCAACACAGCCACAAGTGGAACCCGCCATGCCGGAATAAATCGTCAGGCTGGTGGAGTCGAGCACTGAACCGCTGCTGCTGATCCTGGCTCCTCTGAGCAATCTCGATGTACCGTTCCTCCAGACTGCGAGAAGTCTGTTGCCGTCGTAGCCGACAGCCGGGAGTTCACCTCCGCCCGATTCCGTCGATATGGCGATACCGCCTTTGTCGGATATGACCGCCGCCGATGTTACGCGTGTGCCGTATACGTCGGAATCAGTCGTACTGTTTCTGTAATCCTCCCAAACGACAAAACATGTGTTGCCCATTGTGCAGATACTTGGGCTTAACTGTATGCCTGGCGCGCCCGTTGTGCTTGACGATGACGTGCATGATACCAGGATGTCCGACGCCATACGCACACCGAGTTTGGATACGCGACAGCCATATATATCGGTGTCTGTGGAGGCGTAGTTACGATAATCGCGCCATACCACGAAATAGGTCGTTCCATTGTAGGCCACATCAGGAGCTTGCTCGTTGTCACTGCGGGTTGATATTCCGTATATACTGCCCAGAGTGCCATTGACGTTGACCTTGCAGCCGTATATATCCTCTGATGAGCCTTTCGTGTCTTGCCAGACCACCAACCATCCGCTGGACTCTCCCGCGACCTTGGGGTAGAATTGACCACCGGTGCTTCCTGAAATCAGGAAACCTTCGGTGTCGAGCACTTCACCATCCGGCCGCACTCTCGCGCCGTATATGTGCTGAAGCGAACCGCGCTTGTCGCCCCAGACCACAAGGTATTCGGTGCCGTTCCACGCGACGTCAGGCGTCACCTGTTTACCGCTATATGAACACACCGATATGCCCAGTGTGTCCAGCACCTCACCGTCAGCGCTGATCCTGCAGGCGAATATGTCCGCATCGTCGCCTCGCGAGTCAGACCAAACCATCAAATAGCCGTTTGAGCCTGCCGCAACGCTGGCTGAGACTTGGTTGCCGGGCGCGGCTCCGAAAGTAGGACAAATTGGCGTTTCCGTGCCCACTACAGGAATATCGGCGAAGGCAGGCGTCAGCGCAGCGACGATAGTTGCAAACATGACAATAAAGGCTTCATTTACAATGCGTAATCGGTTCATGACGAGAGTCGTCCTCCTTGGCTGGCTCTGCACTAGAGCGCGTATATGTGCGTCCGGCTGCCAAATTTACATACACGAGTATACCCGTCTGCTCGCCAGAAAAACCTTGTGCTTGAAAGTATTTTACCAAGGTAGAGTTTGTAATTATAATACGTCATATTGGCCAGCTCAGGCGATTTCTGGCACGTATCTTGCACGTGAAGAGTCGTATGAGACCGACTTGTGACAGATACATTCGCTTATTGATGTGCCAGCACAAAGTAGTTTAAAAATCGGACAGCTCAGCAGCTAAAGGAGGGCGGAGTCTGATGCGAGCGTTTTTGATCGCCGCGATACTCGTTGCCTGTTGCATTCCTGCATGGTGCGTGCAGGAATACAGCGCGCTTGTCGTGGGAGCACCAGTCGACATAGCGAATCCCACGTCGTGGATTTACACGTTGACCAATACCAGCTCCAGTTCGAGCTTTACAGTATGGCTTCTGGCCATAGAAATAGACGAGGGAACGGATGTCACAAACATTCATTCTCCAAGCGGGTGGTCATGCGACTGGAGCGTGCCGCATTTCATAAACTGGATGTATGTCTCAGGCGAACTGCCTGCAGGAGAGTCTCTATCCGGGTTCCAGGCTGATTATAGTCGGGAGCCGGAGTTACAGTCATGGACAGTGATGTTCAACAATACGGACAATCCGGGCGAGACGCCAACGGACTTCGGCACAGTATCGTTGTTGTCGGTACCGGAACCGTCGAGCATTGTGGCTCTTCTAGTAGGAGTCACGGCTCTTTGCGGTCGGAAAAGAAGGAAGCATTCCTGATACCGTAGCTTGTTCGACAGCCCGACAATTCACGCCGGGCTGTCGTGTTTAGCAGTTATTCGTTCCATATCCACTGCGGGCAGAACTCTTCGTCGACGATTCCTCAATAGATGTCACAAATCTACCAAACACGGCGTTCAGATTCCTATACCTTTACCCGTTCGATGGCATAAACTGACTGCGTAGGTCAGCATTGGAGGGCAAAGCTATGTATAACGAGACGCTCCACGCAGTCGGTGAGACGGCAGGAAAAAAAGTCGCTTGTCTTGCAAGCAATCCGGTCGAATATTTCATTTCATCTGTTTTGGCTGGAGCCTATGTAGGAGTGGGTGTGTTTTTGGCGTTCATTGTCGGAAGTTCGTTTGCCGACAGCCAGTCTCCCTGGCTGCGGATTGCCATGGGAGGATCATTTGCCGTAGCGTTATCTCTCGTCATTTTCGCCGGTGGAGAACTTTTTACCGGCAACAACATGTCGATGGTTGTGGGATACCGATTACGCAAGGCATCGCTCTCAAGTCTGGCAGGTATCTGGACGGTTTCCTGGCTCGGCAATCTCATTGGAGCTGTTATACTTGCCGTCTTACTGTATTATTCGTCCACACTAAACGGAAAGCCGGAGATTCTCCTGGTACAAGAAGTGGCTGAAAAGAAAATGCATCTTTCCGTAGTCGAAATGATATGCAGAGGCGCATTGTGCAACTGGCTGGTATGCTTGGCCGTCTGGTGCACCCACAGGATGAAGTCCGAGTCCGGCAAACTGATAATGATTTTCTGGTGCTTATATGCTTTTGTCGCTTCAGGCTTCGAGCACTCCGTGGCAAATATGACGTTGCTATCGTTGGCCCTGTTGCAACCTCACGCTCCTGCTTTATCGGTCGACGGTATGGCATACAATCTTTTATGGGTCACTATCGGCAATATTATTGGTGGGTCGGTGTTTGTGGGAGCGGCTTATCTTTCCGGCAATCGGCCCGCGTAAGTATTGCAAAAGGATATGGTGTCTGATATACTATAGTAGAATTGAGTGGTGAAGTATTTCAGAGTGGGAGTGAGACCCACTCTTTTCAGTTTTGTAAGGTATCGGGAGAATAACGGATAATGAATGCTGATTTCCTGGATGCTCTCCGGCAAATCGAAAGAGAGAAAGAGATACCTCTTGAGGTATTGCTTTCAGCTATAGAATCTGCGCTTGAGACGGCCTATAAGAAGAATTACGCCACCACAGGTGACATTCGCGTTCGCGTGAGTTCGTCCAAGGGCGGGTTCCACGTATATTGTGAGAAGGATGTTGTCGAGACCGTCGAAAACGAGCATACCGATATCAATATAGAGGACGCCCGCAAGCATGACCCGGATGTTCACGTTGGTGATGTGATCGAGATTGAAGTTACGCCGGAAAACTTTGGCCGAATAGCGGCACAGACGGCGAAGCAGGTGGTTGTTCAGAGAATCCGCGAGGCCGAGCGCGAGCGTGTATATGAAGAGTTCGGCGACCGCGTCGGTGAGGTGCTTACTTGCACCGTCAGCCGGAGAGAACAACGCAATGTGTTCATCAACCTCGGTAAGATCGAGGCATTGCTGCCGCCGGCGGAGCAGGTTCCGACCGAGCCGTACAGGTTCAACGACCGCCTCAAAGTCTATGTACTTGAGGTAAGGCGAACCCCAAAAGGGCCGCAGGTTGTTGTATCTAGGACTCATCCGAGCCTGATCAGGCGTTTGTTCGAGTTTGAGGTGCCTGAGATAGCCGAGGGGATCGTCGAGATCAAATCGGTTGCGCGTGAGCCTGGAGCGCGGACTAAGGTCGCTGTTAGCTCCAACGACGAAAAAGTCGATGCGATGGGCGCGTGTGTTGGCCACAGAGGAAGTCGCGTGCAGTCGGTTGTGAATGAGCTTTACGGTGAAAAGATCGATATTGTGCGCTGGAACGATAACATCGAGAAGTTTATCGGTGAAGCGCTGTCGCCCGCCAAGGCAATATCCGTCAAGTGCGATGAACAGACTAAGACTGCATTGGTTATAATGCCGGACAGTCAGCTGTCGCTGGCGATAGGCAAGTCCGGTCAGAACGTTCGCCTTGCCGCGAGGCTTACAGGTTGGCGCATCGACATCAGAAGCGAGTCACAGTTGGCGAAAGCCGCGCTTATGGGCGAGGATGTGGTCGCAGGCGAGTCGGCAATTGTGGCGGAGCCAGACGTCGATATTGAGCATAACGAAGATGCTGTCGAAGTGCAGAACATTTCTGAAGAGTAGCAGGCCGACATGAGTGGTCACGAGCGGAAAGTTCCTATCAGGACATGCGTGTCGTGCCGAGTGTCGTCTGAGAAAAAGCGGCTGGTGAGGATTGTTCGCACCGGCGATGGTGATGTGGTTATCGATCCGAGCGGGAAACTGCCGGGTAGGGGCGCATATCTATGCGGCTTGAGTGAATGTACGGCTGCGGCCATTAAAGCTAATAAACTTGGCAGGGCGCTCAGATGCGAAATCCCTGAGCGCCTAAAAGAAGAACTGAAGAAATTGGGCAACGATGAGGACTAACGTGATGGCGAAGAGGATATGGCGTATGGAAGCTGAATAACACTGGTCTACGTGTGTTTTCCGCGTTCATCCCTCTTCTCGTCCTCCGGCAGTCTTCCTCATGCCCATTGATCCAACGAATTTTGTCACTAATGGAAGTTAAACGGTGTCTGAGGGTAATATTCTAACCTCTAACCTCTAACTTCTAATATCTGGAAGAGGTGGACTGAATATATGGGCGAGATTAAAGTACACGAACTCGCAAAAAATCTGGGGATTACAAATTCTGACCTGCTCGCTGTCCTGAAGGACTTGGGCGTGGAGGCCACGAGTGGATCCTCGGATTTGGACGCCTCTACAGCCGATACTGTCCGGGAAATGATATCGCAGGACAAGGGGGTCATCAGTCAGGCTAAGACCATCGAGGTCCCGCAGGCGCTGTCGGTCAGGGAACTGGCGGATGCGCTGGGGGTTAATTCCGCGGATGTTCAGAAGCGGCTCGTAGAGATGGGCATCCTGGCGAGTGTGAACCAACAAATAGGCGCTGATGTTGCAGGAAAAGTGGCCGAGAAGTGGGGGTTTTCTGTAAAAATAGTCGCTAAACAAAAAACTGCCGACAAGCCAGCGAAACTTGCGCCGCAGCCGAAGTCCAAACACTCCGGCAAATTGCAGCCGAGGCCGCCGGTAATCACGGTTATGGGTCACGTCGATCATGGCAAAACGACCCTTCTCGACGCCATTCGCCGTACTAATGTCACTGAGTCTGAGTTTGGTGGAATTACGCAGCATATCGGCGCGTATCAGGTCGATTGGCACGGCAAGAAGATCACATTTTTGGACACACCGGGCCACGCGGCGTTTACGGCTATGAGAGCCAGAGGCGCCAGCGTGACTGATATAGCAGTACTGGTGGTTGCAGCCGACGACGCCGTCATGCCTCAGACAATTGAGGCCATCGATCATGCCAAGGCCGCCGGAGTGCCGATTATCGTTGCTGTTAACAAGGTCGACAAGCCAGAGGCGAATGTCGAGCGCACGCTGCAGCAACTTATGGAACACGAGTTGATGCCTGAGGAATGGGGCGGCGACACAATTGTCGTTAAAACTGCCGCTAAGAAAGGCGAAGGTATTAACGACCTGCTGGAGATGATCCTGCTGGTATCCGAAATGGGTGATCTCAAAGCCGAAGTATCTGCAAGCAAGGTGCAGGGCAGCGTAATCGAGGCTCAGGTCGATCCGCACAGAGGACCGGTCGCGACCGTTCTGATCCAGCGAGGTACATTGAAGATCGGTGCTGCGGTCGTTGCTGGAGAAGCTTACGGCAAGATCAAGGCGATGTTCGACGATAAAGGTGAACGCATTACCAAAGCTACACCGTCAACGCCCGTCGAGATACTTGGATTGTCCACCGCGCCGCAGGCCGGAGACCGACTGGAATCCGCGAAAGACGACAGAGAGGCTCGAGCCATCGCCGATAAGCGCGCCATGGAGGCTCGTCAGGAGCGAATGGCGTCCACAAACAAGATTACTCTCGAAGATTTGTATAAGCACATTCAAGATGGAGTAGTGAAGAAGCTCGGGGTCGTGCTCAAGGCCGATGTCCAGGGTTCGGAAGAAGCCGTAAGGCAATCGCTGCTCAAGATCGAGCACGAGGAAGTTCGGGTCGATATTATTCACTCCAGTGTGGGCAATGTCAATGAATCGGACATTCTGCTGGCTTCGGCATCCAACGCAATTGTGCTGGGGTTTAACGTCAAGGTCGCTCCTGAAGCCGCGCGGATGGCTGAAGCCGAGCATGTTGAAATTAGAACCTATAACGTCATCTACGAACTCACTAAAGATGTGAGAGGCGCTATGGGCGGCCTGCTGGAGCCGGTATTTGAAGAAGTTCATCTGGGCGAGGCGGAAGTGAGAGCGACATTCCGCGTGCCGAACCAGGGTCTGGTGGCCGGGTGCTATGTTACCGATGGCCGCATGGTCAGAAACGAGAACGTGAGAGTTCGCCGCGACGGTGAAGTCATCTTTGAGGGCAAACTCGATTCGCTGCGTCACATCAAGGACGAAGTGAAGGAGATGGCGCAGGGCTATGAGTGCGGCATCAAGACCACAGGGTTCAACGAATATCAGGTCGGCGATATAATCGAAGCGTTCGCCAGGAAACAAATCGCCAGAGCGGTCTGATTTAGTATTGTGAATTTGATATTTGGTGCTTCATGATTATTGGGGTGCTCACGGTAGACGTGTCAGTTCCGGGCAGCGATTCGCTTAAGGACAAGCGGCATGTCGTTAAGAGCCTGCTCGATCATATTAGGAATAAGTTCAATGCATCCGCGGCGGAAGTAGGTCATCTGGACTCTCATCGCCGCGCCGAGCTTGCGTTCGCATGCGTAAGCAACGAGCAGGCGCTGGTAAACAGGATGCTCAACAAGATATTAGACCAAATCGAGTCCAACCCGCTGTGCGAGGTGGTGGACTCCGGGATGCAGTTTCTATGAGTACACGACAAGAAAAAATTTGCGGGCTTCTCAAAGAAGAAGTCAGTGATATATTGTTCCGCGAGTTCAAAGACCCTCGTCTGGGATTCATTACGGTTACAGACGCAGAGATCACACCGGATTTACAGCACGCGCGCATATTCGTGAGCGTGCTTGGGAATGACGAAGAGCGCGCGACTAATATGGCGATCCTCAAGAGGTCGCAGCATTTCGTCAGGCAGGAATTAAAGAAGCGCATTCACATGAAGACTCTGCCTGATATCGAGTTTAAGCTCGACACTACAGCTGACCAGGGCATCAGAATTTTCGAGCTGTTGGAAGAAATAAAGCATGACGAGGAATAAAAAGGCCTGGACGCAGTTCATCGGGCAGCAATCGTTTGTATTGGCATGTCACCAGCGCCCTGATGGCGATACACTCGGCAGCGCGCTCGCATTGGCGCATGTTTTGAGGCAGCTCGGCAAGGATGTAGTGGTGCTTTCTGAGGACGGCGTGCCGGACAATTACACATTTCTGCCGGACTCCGAAACTGTGCAAACTTCTACTCCCCGCCGCGATTTCGACGTGGGTGCGCTCGTGGATAGCGAGGGTCTTAAGCGTATTGGAAGTGCGTCCGAGGCCATATCGGGCTCGAAAATCAAGGTGTGTATAGATCATCACGTACCTAACGGCGAGTTCGGCGATATACGTGTGGTCGACCACTCACTGAGTTCGACTGCCGAGGTCGTGGCCGAGCTATTTCACGCCAACGACGTCAAGATCGACAAAGCCGCCGCCACTCAGCTTCTCACGGGTCTGATTTCGGACACTGGCGCGTTCAGGTTTGCCAACACTACCGCCCGCACGTTCGAGATTGCCTCTCATTTGCAGTCGCTTGGGGCAGAGGCGTCCGTTATTTCGCGCGAAGTGTATGAAAACCGTCCTCTACGGGCCGCAAGGCTTCTTGGACGGGCGCTGACATCTCTTCAAATGGACGAATCGGGGCAAGTTGTTTGGGCGAGTGTATCGAAAAATGACCTTGACGAACTCGGTGCGACGGATGCCGACACCGACTCAATTGTGAACCAGGTAGCGGCCGTTAAAGGCCCAAGAGCAGCAATATTTTTCCGCGAAACCAAGCAAAATTCTATTCGCATCAGCATTAGATCGCGCAATGGGGTGGACGTAAACCAGATCGCAAAAGTCTTTGGCGGAGGCGGACATGTCGCGGCTGCCGGATGTCACTACGATGGCTCACTAAAAGATGCCCAAAATGCGGTGGTGACAGAGGTCTTGAAGTGGATGGGATCGTAAACGTCCACAAGACCGCCGGGCCAACCTCTCACGATATTGTCTATGATGTCAGGCGCATATTCGGACAGAGGCGAGTCGGGCATGCGGGCACGCTCGACCCTATGGCAACCGGTGTGCTGGTGGTCTGTCTCGGGAAAGCCACGCGCATCGTCGAGTATTTGATGGGCGCGCCGAAAGAATACGTCGCAAAAATGACTCTCGGGCAATCCACCGACTCTGAAGACTCCACCGGAACCGTGACCTCCGAATCGGATGCATCTTATGTAACATTCGAAGCGCTGGAAGATGCCGCAAGGTTGTTCGTTGGCGAGATCATGCAGGTTCCACCGATGGTCTCTGCTGTAAAACATGCAGGTCAAAGGTTATACAAACTTGCACGACAAGGCAGGACTGTCGAGCGCGCTCCCCGCAGGGTCACGATCTACGCACTAGACATTCTGAATTTCATTCCTGGAACACTTGCCGCGGTCGAGATGCGCGTCAAGTGCTCCAGTGGCACGTATATCAGGACGCTTTGCTCGGACATTGGTGACAAACTCGGATGCGGCGGGCACATGTCGGCTTTGACTCGAACAAGGGTAGGGGACTTTACTCTTGACGAGGCACACACAGTAGAAGAAGTGCGCGGTATTCTTGAACAAGGTTGTATCGACAAAGTGGTAATCGAGCCGAGGAAAGCTCTTGAGAGTATGCCGTTTGTCGAAATTGCTGAGTCAGATGTCGAAAGAATTTGCCACGGGATGGTTGTGCAAGCCAGCAGCGGCACAGAGGGCGATACCGTACGTATTATTTCATCAGATCGGCTTATCGCCATTGGGACAATCGCCACTGTCGATGGCCGCAATGTTGTGAAGCCTCATAAGGTGTTCGAAGCCTTTGATTAGCGACCTCTCACGATAGCATCTGACATCTTCGCCACTCGAGCCATCTCCTTTACGTCGTGCACCCGCACAATATCTGCTCCATTTGCAATCGAGATCGCGACGGTCGCTGCAGTGCCTTCCACGCGGTCATTCGGCGGAAGGCCACCCAGCGTTTGCCCGACAGTTGATTTGCGGGAAGTTCCGACCAGAATCGGTCTGCCGGTGGATGTAAACTCGCGCAGCCGTCGAAGCAGTTCCAGATTGTGCGCGACAGTCTTGCCGAACCCAAAGCCTGGGTCGATGATGATAGCACGTTCATCCACACCGGCGTCGACCAGTGTCCTCATCTGTTTTCGCAGAAAACTATGTACTTCACCCAGCAAATCGTCATACTCGGGGTTGGTCTGCATATTCTTGGGCGAACCCTTGATGTGCATAATCACGACCGGGCAGCGTCGTTCCGCAAGCATGTGAGGCATACTGACGTCGAACGTGGCGCCGCTGATGTCGTTTACAATAAACGCCCCCGCATCTAGCGCGGCTGCGGCCACTTCAGCCTTATATGTGTCGATAGAAATTGGAACTTTGATCTGTGGGGCGATTTTTCGAATCGCCGGAACAACTCGCTCGATCTCATCGTGGGTCGACACTGCGTCAGAGCCTGGCCGCGTAGACTCGCCGCCGATGTCGATGATGTCTGCGCCGTCTTCCACCATTCGCAGTGCCGCTTCGACTATCGCATCGGTGTCTGCATATTTCCCGCCGTCCGAGAATGAGTCCGGCGTGATGTTCAAGATGCCCATGACGAGCGTGCGAGAACCGATTTGCGTGAACATCTCCGCGAGCCTGTGATCCATCGCGAGTTCGGATGTTGGAACATTTGGCGTCGAGTCGAAGTGCCTGATCGCCGATTCGATCTCGACCGCAAGCTCCTTGCACCCAAACCCCTGTTCCAGCAAAGAGCGCAAAACATATTGAAACTGCTTCCGAGTGCCCATCAGAATGACGTCGCTGTCCGTGATCTTTGCCGTAATAACATTCCGGCTGATTGCGGCGTCGCCTCCACTGGAAAGAAACGCTTCCTTGAGAATGTGCACGATGGGACGTCGCACTTTCTCCAGTTTTACCAGATAGTGCTGCGCTTTTGGCAGCATGTGCCGTGCGCCGGCATCTTCCGTGTCGATGAGCTTCATCTCACGGTTGATCTCAGAGTCATTTTTAAGGCAGAGCACTCTCGCTTTATGAGGCATGTTCACCATCCTAACCCGATAGAAGCCTGTTTGGTCGTTTATATGTATGCTTACCAGCTTCTTATGCTTCACAAAACCAGTATCCTGCTGATTTTGCCTGGTCTTGTGGCACGGAGGTTGCAAAATAACTCTTATACGGAGGAATGGATGATGATCAAAGTCAATATTAGGGTTACTCGCGGAAACAAACGTTGCAATTCGCTGCAGTCGAGCATATGGGTCAATATGGCTGGGCGCATGGCCTCGCTTTGGAACAGCGGAAACTTCGAGTAGCTATCCTACAACTTCAAACCGGTGTTTGTTCCGCATGCGCATCCACGCGTTTCAGGAATACTCTTTATTGCACGATCCAGCACTGCCGCAAGAGTCGTCGACGATGACAATACCGCGGCGCGCACATCGTCGTGAGCCAGTGGAGTGGGGGAGATGCCGGACGCCATGTTAGAGACAATCGCCAGCGCGCCATAACACAAACCCGCCTCACGAGCCAGTATTACCTCTGGCACGTTTGTCATACCGATCACATCTCCGCCCCAGGACGCATACAGTCTGATCTCCGCAGGGGTCTCATATCGCGGCCCCTCGACACCAATGTAAACCGCATTTGCCTCAAACGAGATATCTTCGTCGCGGCAGGCATCATGCAGCGCTTGTGAAATCTCGGGACAGTAAGGCTGGGTAAAATCTGTATGCACAACTGGACCATTAGGGTCGTCGAAAAACGTGTCGGCACGCCTTTTTGTCAGGTCTATAAAGTCTTTAAGAATAGCAAGCGAACCGGTAGATAGCCCTGAGTTAAGCGACCCAACAGCACATACACCTATTATTTGGTGAACGCACATCTTTTTGATGGCGGCGATCTGCGCGCGGTAATTTATCGCCCCTGGAGCGACTGAGTGACCGGTTCCATGCCTTGGAACAAACAAAAATGTCGTATCGCGCAAACGAGCTTCCACAACTTCTGCTTCTCCGAAGCGAGTCGTCACTGTGGTTATATCGCCGAAGTCGATCAGTTCGTCAACTCCGGTTCCGGCTATTATTGCTGTCTTCATGTTTGTTACCTCAGAGATAAATTTCCATCGGCGGAGAAAAATATCCTTCCAGAAATAGCCGAGTTCCTGTGGTTATGCGCGTTTGGGGTATGTCATTGAGACGGAAATATAGTATAATATAGCCGGTATGAGCTGAATGGCGCGTATCCGAGGCGCTGCGATAACTCATGGAAGGGTTAACAGTGCGCAGTGTCTAAGAGGTCTTACATAGTTCTGGCAGTGTATTATCACGACCCGGACGGGTGCATATTGCGCACTGGGGAGTCTATGGACGGTCATATTGTGGCTGGTCCGACTTTTGGGCTGAGTTTGGGCCGTCGCAGTCGTGAAAGGAGTTCAACGCCAATGGAAATGGATCTTCAAATCAACATCCGAAAAAACGGTACCACCAGCGTTATAGATCTGACGGGAGAAGTGGATGCTTACACGTCAGCACGGTTCAGAGAGATTATGCTCGAACTGATTGACGATGGAGGTACCGATCTTGTAATAAACATGTGCAAGGTCGAATATATAGACAGTTCAGGATTGGGCGCTCTTGTGGGCGGGCTTAAGCGCGTCAGTGAGCGCGACGGCAAGATTGTAATTGTCTGTGACGGCCCTCAGGTAAGGAAAGTCTTTGAGATTACAGGGCTGGAAAAGGTATTTCCCATATATGGCGTCGAGGAAGCCGCCTTGGAAGCAATCCGCGGCTACGCCGGATCGAAGGAGTGATGGATGCCGAAAAAGGACGAAGCTGCTGTCCCAAACATGGACTTATCAGTACCTGAAGAGTTTGCTCTTCGTGACGAAGTAAGGTGGCTTAAAAGCGAAGACTTGAAATTGTTCGGTTTTCTGCGTGAAACGATGAACAAGATCGAGCCGGCATATATTTCCACCTATCCGCCGAGCGAATGCGGAATCGCGACGTTTTGCAAAGATCTATCGTCTTCGGTTGCGAAATACACACCATTCTCTAAGCCAAGTATTGTGGCGGTGAAACGGGAACAAGAAATCGAGCCGTACGATCGCGTCGTTCGGTTTCAGATACTCAAAGAAAACAAACAGTCATACCTAGATGCCGCTAAATTCATCAACGATTCGACTATCGACATTGTAAGCGTTCAGCACGAGTTCGGCATATATGGCGGCGACGATGGCGAGTATATCCTGGATTTTCTCGAAGCACTGGAAAAGCCGGCTGTTGCCACATTGCACACAGTGCTCCAGAGGCCGAGCCCAAACCAGAAGCGCATAATCCAGGAAATGGGCAAAATCTGTGGCGCAATGATCGTAATGGTTCGCACGGGCAGAGAAATATTACTGGACGTGTATGATATCGATCCTAAGAAAGCCACAATTGTTCCGCACGGAGTGCCCAACGTTCACCGGGTGTCGGCTGCAAGCGTAAAACGGGCCTTGGGGCTGGCGGACAAGTCAATTCTTTCCACGTTTGGATTGATTAGTCGAGGCAAGGGAATCGAGTACGTTATAAAGGCAATGCCCAAAATCCTCGAAAAACATCCCAACGTAATCTATCTTGTCCTCGGCGAAACTCACCCCGGTGTCAGAAAGCACGAGGGCGAGTCTTACAGAAATAAGCTTACCGAGACGGTCAGCGAGTTGGGAATCGAGAACAATGTCCGGTTCAACAACCGTTTCCTCACACTCAATGAGCTGGTGCGCTATTTGTGCGCAACCGATGTCTACATAACTCCGTATTTGAGCAAAGATCAAATCACCAGCGGCACTCTGGCTTACGCTCTTGGTTGTGGAAAAGCCATCGCCAGTACGCCTTATCTTTACGCGGAGGAAGTCCTGGCGGAAGGTCGGGGCACGTTGGTCGATTTTGAATCACCGGACAGCATCGCGGAAACGGTAATTCGTATTCTAGACGATAAGGATCTTAAGGAATCTATGGAAAATGCCGCATATACTTATGGCAGACGAGCTGCATGGTTCAACGTGGCAGTCGATTATCTGGATCTTTTCCATAGAGTCATAGCATTGAAAAAAAGCACCCAAAAAGACGCGAGCGCGACAAATGCCGTGCTTGTGCCCGCTGAAATGAAAAGAGAAGAAAAGAGGTAACTCAAAATATATCCGCCAATAGTATTTGAGCATCTGGAGACGTTGACCGACTCCACAGGGGTCATTCAGCACGCCATATTCTCGATTCCAAACCGCAGAACGGGCTACACAACCGATGACAACGCCAGGGCGTTGATTGCGGCCATTATGGAGTTCGAGCGGACTGGTTCGAGACAAACATTGCAGTTGGTCAGCAAATATCTGAGCTTTCTGCACTATGCTCAGACGCCGTCCGGTCATTTCCACAACTTTATGTCGTATGATCAGGTTTGGTTGGACGATCAGAGCAGTGATGACTGCTTCGGCCGCGTTATATGGGCGTGTGGGTACGCGCTCTCGGCTGAGTTGCACTCAAACGTCAAGAAAGTGGCCAGGCAGCTTTTTGACGCCGGCAAACGATGGATCAATCCCAGCCAGAGTCTTCGAGCGCGCGCTTATATGATTATGGGATGCCATTATTATCTCAAGAACGTTCCCGATGGCGAGGATGTCCGCGCAATGCTGGAGAAGCTGGCCGACTCGTTGTGCGCCGATTACAAATGGTACGCCAAACCGGACTGGAAATGGTATGAAGATGTCCTTACATACTCAAACGCAATGCTTCCAAGAGCGCTGTTCTTCGCACATCAGACCTTGGGAAAGCAGGAGTATCTGGATATGGCAGTCGAGAGCCTGGACTTTCTGACATCAGTCTGCGTGCTGGACGGCATGTTGTATCCCATCGGCTGCAACGGCTGGTATGTCAAGGGCTATGAGCGAGCCTATTATGACCAGCAACCTGTTGACCCTCTGGATCATACCCTATCTTATATTGCAGCTTATGACACAACCGGCGACACTAAGTATCTAAACTTAGCCAAGGTGTGTTTCGACTGGTTTTTTGGCCATAACTCGGTCGGTGCACCGTTGTATGATCCAGTTACGGGAGGCTGTTATGACGCACTCGCGCCGGATGGATCGAACCTCAATCAGGGTTCGGAATCCACTATATGCTGTCTGCTGGCTCAGTTGGCGATGCAGCCTTACCTTGATAAGCTGAACGCTTGATGGAGTGGGGGATCCCATACATTTCTGTGCATTTCTGCCAATAATAATGGTGAGCAATCACTCGCGGCGGGAATAATTGACTGGCGACTGCCCTCGTGCTATACTTGAATCTGATGGATTAATAAGGAGGTCCCAGCGTGGCGAGGAAGATTCTTGCATGTGATGATGAAAAACACATTGTTCGCTTAGTTCAGGTGAACCTTGAGCGAGCTGGATATGAAGTAGTTACAGCAAACGATGGAAAAGAAGCGCTGCAGAAAGTCGCGGAGGAAAATCCCGATCTGGTGGTGCTGGACGTTATGATGCCGTATATGGATGGTTTCGAGGTTCTGCAGAATCTGCGAAGAAATCCGGCCACACGTGACATTCCAGTCATTATGTTGACAGCGAAGGCGCAGGATGCCGACGTGTTTAAGGGTTGGCAGTCGGGCGTTGACTGTTACCTGACCAAGCCATTCAACCCTATGGAACTACTCTCTTTTGTAAAGAGAATTTTTGATTCTGGAGACGGCGGCCCCGGCGGGGACGTTCGATATGAGATTAAGCTCTAAAAATTAGACCCGCGAAAGGATTCGCGCGGAAGTTCAAGGAGAAAGGTCGTGACTGACAGGAAAACACTCGCTATTGTATTGGGGGCCGCTGTTGGCGTAGCTGCTGTAGCGACTATAGGAGTCTATGTTTCCCGGCAGCACGAGTCGGCAGCGCCGAACGTCAACGACGTATTTGAGAAGGCAAAGCAGACTGTGCGCAAACTCGACGAGGCTGTTGAAAGTCTGCGCAAGTCGGCTGCATAATTCCAGTTCTGGAAAAGACAAAGTGTCAGGGGGAGTGGGGTTCCATTGGCACTTTGTCTTTTTGATAAGCGACGCGCTATAATATATATTATGTTAACCAGCTGCGGCCGAGTCATTAATGCTAAGCAGCAATAAGGTGCTAACTACTATTTTTGCATTACATACGCATGTTCAGCCATTCACCGTCATTCGCACACTTTCCTTCGTCAGTCACGCCGCCGACGACCCTCGTCTCGTAACCCGACCGCCGCACAACCAGATTCCCGCATCTCGGGCAATATGTATTTTCGCCGGTGTCGGTTGCGATATTGCCCAGATATACAAACTCCAGCCCGGCTTCTTTGCCGATTCTGACTGCTGTTTCAAGTGTGGCGGACGGTGTCAGCGGGACATTTGACAGCTCGCCATAAGGAAAAAACCGAGTGACATGCCATGGAGTCTTCGTGCCGAGTGTGTCAGCGATCCATCGGGCGGTTTTTGTGAGATTGTCGACGCTGTCGTTCCAGCCGGGGATGATATTCGTCACACATTCGACATGCATCCCCCACTCCATCTGCGCACGCCGCGTGACGTCCAGGATTCCCTGCGCTGACGGCACTTTCGCCAGTTGTTTGTAAAAATGATCGTCCATAGACTTGATATCCACGCGATATACGTCAAGATATGGCCCGATCAGGTCGAGACCCTCAGGTGTCGCGTAACCGTTGGTCACGTAGACGGTATATAGCCCCGCTTCTTTGCAGAGTTTGGCGCAGTCCAGCGTGTAATTGAGCCAGATCGAGGGTTCATTATATGTCCACGCAACGCCTTCACAATTAATATCCTTTGCCCAGGCAACAAGAATCTCAGGAGTGACACCCGTGCGACATGCTTCTTCACCCGATTCCACCGGGTCGGCATAGGCTATCTGCCAGTTCTGGCAAAACACACACCTGAAGTTACACCCAAGAGTCCCTACGGAGAAGCATCTGCTGCCGGGTTTATAATGATATACGGGCTTCTTCTCAATCGGATCGGCGGCGGCGGACGATATCACACCGTAAATTGTGTCGTAAAGTGTACCATGGTAGTTGACCTTGGTTCGACAGTATCCCACCCCACCCTCGGAGATCCTGCATCTGCGTTGGCAGATATTGCACTCAATTCGACCCTCGCCAATATTCTCGGCGAGCACGGCTTTCTTAAGCGCTCCAAATGCTCGCAGCTGCGCTATGCGCTTATCCATGGCATTGTCCCCTCAGTCATTTATATGGGATATTATAGCACTGAATAATTGTTTCATTTGTGCCGATAATCCTTTTGTGGAAATACGACTACCTGCTATAAAAACACGTGGAACCGCTCATAATGTTCCACTGATTGTTGTTACCATCTTCGCACTCGCACTAACCGCGTACGCTATCGCCTGTCGAAATACGGCCTGCATTATAACGGCAGGTGTCGCTTGGCTGTGCGCGTTGTCGATAGCGGCCATTCTGCTGCACAAAACGCGCGCCGAGCTTCGATCTGCCATTGAAAATGCCCGCGATGGTGATGAAGTAGCCGCTCAAACACTGCAAAGACTGCAACCCGTGTTCGGCACAATGGCAACTATTGGACCCAACGCCCGACTCGACGATTTAAAGAAATCAATTGTTTCAGCGTGTACAGGTACTCTCGAAACAGAGTTTGTAGCTCTGTTTACCATAGACCCCTGCCTGGGTGGCATCGAATGTGAATGCACTGAAAAAGTCACCGTTGCAATCCAGAATTCGTTCCTGGCACTGGCTGGGAATCTTGTTTCCGATAGAGAATGCAGAGATCCCTGGATTGTGGACAATATCTCCGTAGAGTCCGATTCAATCGCGGAAGTCGAATTGGCTAAGGCCGGCATCGGAACAGTGATCGCTTGCCCGATCAGGTCCGAACTCGGAGCCAGTGGAAGCCTTGTGGCGTTTTATCCTAGCAAGCAGGCAGTCAAAAGCCGCACACATCTGATTGAAGCCATTGCCGCGCAGGCTTCGGCAATGATCTCATATTGTCTGGCGATAGAACAGTCATGCAACTTGCTGGATGATCTTGCCGGGGCCAATCAGGAGCTTTCCGTGCAGGCGGCAATAGATGGCCTGACAGGTCTTGCCAACCATCGCACGCTACAGCAGACTCTGCAGGAGATGTGCAGACACACATCTGCGAGCCGTGGTAATCGCACATTTTGCCTGGTTATGGCCGATGTGGATCATTTTAAAGTATACAACGACACTCACGGTCATCAAGCGGGCGACGCAGTGCTTAGGACAGTGGCGAGAGTATTTTCCTCCAAACTCAGACACGGTGACATGGCTGCTCGCTACGGTGGCGAGGAGTTTGCGCTGATACTCAAAGGAGTCGGAAAAGAAGAAGCTCAGGCTATAGCCGACCGTATTCGGTCCACGGTTTCCAGGCAATCTTACGATTCCGGTAAAGTAACTATCAGCATGGGAGTCGCAGAGTATCCTATGGATGCCGAAACTCCTGGTGAACTTGTCGAGAAGGCCGACCGCGCACTCTACCATGCCAAGATCACAGGGCGCAACCGCATAGTCACGTGGGGCAGTAATGTGTGTTCCGTAAAGGCGGATGAAGCCGTCTGCGATACTGATTGCAACAAAAAGCCTAAGACCATTCTTGTGGTGGAAAGTCTAAACGATGAACATGCTGGCGACATCTGTAACATGCTGTCAGCGCATATATATGATGTGATGACTACAGCTACCGCCTCTGATGCCATGGACATCCTGCGAACCCAGGTTTTCGATATTGCATTCGTCAGCGCTAATGCTCTGCCTTACAATAATCTTAAAGCCTTGAGCGACCTGACTTCAATACATCCGCAGATGCCCGTTGTGCTCATTACTCAAAGCAATCAACTGGAAGAAAGCCGCGAGGCTCTTCAAAGAGGCGCGTCCGACACACTGCTGACACCATACAATCCGACGGAACTCCCAATGCTGGTGGAAAGAAATGTCGAACGATGCAGGCTCGAACGTGAAAGGATGACCCAGAAGGGTGTAGGGATGATGCTCCAGTCTATTGATGCGCTGGTTTCGGCAATCGATGCCAAAGATCACTGCTCATCAGGTCACTCTCAAAGGGTAACCGCGCTTTCACTTGCCATCGCAGACGATCTGAATTTGGCTGCGGAAGAACGTACTGCACTGGAATTCGCCGCCAGGCTGCACGACATAGGCAAGCTGGCGCTTCCAGACAGCACACTCAATAAGAATTCACAGTTGACAGATCAAGAGTGGTCCGCAATGCGACAGCACCCGATAACGGGCAGCAAAATAGTGGAAGTGATCGACGAACTGGCTTACGTCAGCACGATTATCAGGCATCACCACGAGCGCCTGAATGGAACCGGCTACCCCGACGGTCTCAGGAGCGAGGCCATTCCTTATCCTGCGCGAATAATAGCTGTAGCAGATTCATACGAAGCCATGACTTCCCACCGAGCTTACAGGTCTAAACGCTCGCCACTTGAAGCCTTTGATGAACTGAAAAAACATTCGGGCACGTTTTACGCTCCGGAAATTGTCACTGCGCTGGGCAACGTGCTTCTCGCGTCTGGAGAATTGAACCCGTTGTCTGACCAGAGAGCCGCATAATCCCATCAAGGACTATGTGACTTGTGAAACTTGGTCCGCATTTTCCGTCGATATAGTACGCATCCCCCTTATAGTCGTTGGCCATGACGTTTCCTCACCTAACGCTCTGGTCACGACCATATAATCCTCCCCAGTCGCCTTGCCCATTTTTTTGCCAAGTTTGCTATAATATGTGCGGGCAAACACAGGCAGGAGGGCTTTAATGAGATCAATCGCACGTCAATCAGCCTTGCTAGTAATTGTATGCGTTGCAGCCTTCGCGGTTTTAGGCTGCGGTCGAACTGTAAATAAGCCGAGCGGCAAGATGCTCGTTGCGGCAAGTATAGGCCCGCTTGGAAATTTTGCCGAGAAAGTCGGCGGAAAACTGGTGGACGTGCGAATACTTGTGCAGCCGGGAGCCAGTCCTCATACTTATCAGCTTACGACCGAGCAGATGGAAATGCTCAGCAATGCTTCCGTACTGGTGTTGAATGGTGTCAACCTGGAGTTTTGGGCAAATAAGGCCATTGACGCAGCCGATAATCCCAAGTTGATTGTAACAAGAACCGCAGAAGGTTTGCCTGTGCTCGCATCCGGTGACGATCACGACCACCTCGGCGGCAATCCGCATTTATGGCTCAACCCGGTCTATGCGGTCCGCCAGGTCGAGATGATCCGCAGTGCATTTATAATGGCTGATCCCAAGCATGCAGATGATTACAAATCAAACGCGGCGAAGTATATAGCTGATCTCAAGAGGCTCGACAAAGACATTCGCAAAGAAGTCAAAACGTTCAAGTCCAAGGATTTCATCGCTTATCATCCCGCCTGGGTATATTTCGCCAAAGAGTATGGGCTGCGCCAGGCTGCCGTGATTGAAGAAACGCCCGGCAAGGAGCCATCTCCGTCCGAACTGGCTGACGTAATAAAAGTTTGCAAGAAAACTAAAGCGCGAGCCATATTCGCCGAACCGCAGTTCTCACCTAAAGCGGCAAAAGTGATAGCCGGCGAGTGCGGCGCGAATGTGCTTATGTTGGATCCTATAGGCAAACCGCCGCATTACGACTATATCGCGACTATGCGAGCCAATCTCAAACAGATGACAAAAGCGTTGGGCCAGAAATGACATCTTTCGAGCACGCAGTCCAGCTGACTAACATCACCGTCAAGCAAAACGATATGGTCACCATCGACTCCGTTACCCTGACGATCAACAAAGGCAACTTTGCTGCCATAATCGGGCCCAACGGCGCGGGTAAGACTACCCTCGTTAAAGTAATACTGGGACTGATCCGGCCTGACTCGGGAACTGTAAAGGTCTTCGACAGGCCGTCGGACGAACTGGGCGAGCTTCGCTCCAAAATAGGGTACGTGCCTCAGATATTTTCCATTGACATCAAATTCCCGGTAACCGTCTTTGAGACAGTGCTGATGGGAACTTACGGCAAATTGGGCGTCGGCAAAAGAGTGACTTCCGCCGAGCGCGAGGCCACATATCAGGCGATGGAGAAAGTCGGGATCACGGATTTGAAAGATCGTCCCATCGCGAGGCTCTCCGGCGGGCAGAGACAGCGCGCATTCATCGCCCGGGCGCTTGCGAACAACCCTGACTTACTGGTGTTGGACGAACCGACCACTGGAGTAGACATCGCAACAACCGGAAACCTCTACGCTTTGCTTAGGCAGCTCAAGAGCGAAGGGGTCACTGTGCTTTTGGTGTCGCATGACGTGGGCGTTGTCGCGTCATATATCGATACACTGGCGTGCCTCAACGTATCTCTGGTGGCGCACTGCAGGCCGGGCGAAGTCGAGTGTACTGATGCTTTGAAGTCGATGTACGGCTGCGATGTGGCGTTCCTGCACCACGGCGATGCGCCGCATATAGTTGTGGAGGAACACGAATGATGGACATCCTCGGCTACTCATTTATGCAGAGAGCGATGGTGGCTGGAGTGCTCATCGGGGCGCTGTGCGCCGTGATCGGCGTATACGTGATCCTCAGAGGCATGGCCTTTATGGGATCAGGGATCGCGCATACATCGCTGGGCGGGGTCGCCATCGGCATATTATTGGGAGTCAATCCGATCTGGAGCGCGGTTGTTTTCTCGATCCTCGCGGGATGGGGAATCGCTGCGGTAACACGCCGCGGGCAAATCAAGGAAGACACCGCCATCGGAATTATATTCGCGTCGGGAATGGCAATGGGCATACTAATTATAGGACTCACCCACAACTATCAGGTCGATCTGCTCAGCTATCTGTTTGGCAGTATAACAGCCGTCACGATTCAGGACGTCTGGACAACTATCATCATCTCGGCACTTGTAATGGGTGTCGTAGCGTTTCTGTTCAAAGATCTGATGTTTATAATTTTCGACCCAGAGATGGCCGAAGTGACGGGCGTGCCTGCGGGCAAGCTCTATTATCTGCTGATTACGATGATAGCATTGACGGTGGTGACGTCAATTAAAGTCATAGGGATCGTTCTGGTATCGGCGCTGATCGTAACTCCGGCGGCGGCGGCCTATCAGCTTACCGAGAGCTTTAGGAAAATGATGGCGCTGTCGGTCGTATTCGGCGTCGGATCGACTGTCCTCGGGCTGCTCATCTCCGACTGGCTCAGGATCGCGCCGGGAGCATCCATAGTACTGCTGGCGACGCTCATCTTTGTCGTATCGGCGATTTTTTCCCCTCGGCGCAGAAAGAAATAATCACAGAAACACAAAATTGAAAAAGCACGAAAATTGTTTTTTTCGTGCTTTCGTGACAAAATTCGATATCGGTTCTGCTAGGCCAAGTATATTCTATCGCTCAACCATCCCCGACGTCAGAGCAGTGCGAAATGCCTCGACCATCTCAGGATCGAACTGTGTGCCCGCACATGCTTCCAGTTCGTCCAGAGCGGATTGTTGATCCATCGCGTCGCGCCAGGGGACATCCGAGGTTAAAATGTCAAACGCTTCCGCAACAGATATTATTCGCGAACCAAGCGGAATATCTTTGCCAGCAAGGCCATCGGGATAGCCTTTGCCGTCAAATCGTTCGTGGTGATGCTTAATAAGGGGCGCGGCATCTTCGAGTCCGTCAACCTTTTCGAGGATGCGCAGCGCGATTGTGGAATGCTGCTTCATAATAGCAAACTCGCCTTCGGTTAGTTTGCCAAGTTTGTTTAAGATTTTACGAGAAACCGCAATTTTACCGATATCATGAAGCCCGGCTGCATACTTTAGAGTGGTGATTTCTTCATTGGATAATTCTAACGCCTTGCCAATAGCCACACTATAACGAGTTACCCTTTGGCTGTGGCCTTCGGCTGTTCTGTCTCTCTGCCCAGCGGCAGCGACAAGAGCCTCAATAGTCTGCTCATAAACTCGATGCAGACCGCCACGATCCGCGCGCTCGATGCCCATTAGCATCCTCCTTGATATTCCGAAGACTCAATGTCTAATTCCCTAAATGCTCAACCAAATATTCGGCAGATAACCCGCCGCTCTTCAGAGCAACCCCACTCAATCCGATAATTCATGCAGTAGTACCAGGCATACATATACTAAGGACGTGGCATAAGGAATAAGTATAAGGCCATCCGGCACTCGTCAGGTGAGTTCGATTATGTCAATAGGCAACACACACAACAAGCGGCTCCGGCAAAGAGGCTTCACACTGATTGAGGTGGCGGCTTCACTTCTCGCTTTTTCAGTGGTGGTGATTACATTCGCATCCACAATGGTAATGGCGTACAAAACCGCGCATGTAAATGGCCAGCACGCCCAGGCGCTTAGCCTCTGCCAGCATAAAATGGATCAGATGCGCGCTATGGGGATGGGTCGGATCATAGTCTACGATGAGCTTAGCGATGCACAAGTTATTGATGCCACCTCGACCACCTCGCCATACTCTTTCACAGATATCGACTCCGTTGCCGATTATCTGCCGGACCCTGAGACATCCTTGACCATTACATCGCCGTGTGATGATAGTGATGGCGTGTCTAACGATGGCCTGGCCATGGTAGAGATTACAATTACATGGCGAGCAAAAGCAGGCGATGGAAAAAGAAGCTCGGTAACGATTCAAGGAATAGTGGCAAACACATAGTGATTACATTTAGTAGCGCAAGAAAAAAACAACGCGGGTTTACTCTCTTTGAGGTATTGATCGTCAGCGGCATAATGGGATTTATGCTTGCCTCGATTGCAGCTATGATCGTGAGCTCGATGATGACTTACGACAGAGCAACCGCCAGAACATTTCGCGATACCGATGCCGCGACTGCATTGCAGGCGATCGTCACTGATGTACGAGAAGCCAGATATGTGAATCCGCTTGATGCCTGCGGCTCAGCAGTTACCGAAGGAGACAGACTGGAAATCGTATTTCCTGAAAATTCTGACGGAAGAGAATACTTTGATCGGACTACCAAAGACATCGACAATCCGACATACTACTATTTGTCCAATTCCACCGGCACTGTTGGAGCCAGCGGCACATGGTTGTGGCAAAGTGGTCGAAGAGGCACCCGTTGTCTGGCAAAGGACATCAAATCGGTGACGTTTAAGAAGGACAGCGACATTCCCAAGGAAATACTCGTAAGCGTGGAGGCCTACGTCAAGCCGCGCTACAGTGATGCCAACAATGACGATCAGACTACCACCACGCTCACTGAACGAGCGGTATATATGAGGAACTACTATGAAAATTAGCCGAAAGAATCACGAGAATGCCTGCAGCAAAATACGCTCAATGCGAAGAGGCAGCATGCTCGTTATTACTATAACGGCGATGTTCCTTATCACGACTCTCGCCGTAGCGGTATTGAGCATTACAACATCCGCGCTCTATAATAACAGCCGCCAGCAGTTTCGCGCCGAAGCGCTGAATATCGCCGAGTCGGGCGCGGAAGTCGCGGCTCTGTGGCTCAAAGACCAGACAATTCTTCCCTCAGATGAAACCGTAAAGGGCCCAATTGCGCTGAATGACGGGACATACACGGCGACCATCACTCCCGACGAGGACAACGACAGCGAATATCTAAAGACATTCATCATCACATCAGTCGGTAACTATCATGGTGTTTCAAAAACGGTGGAGATAGTCATTAAGCAGTCGTCATTCGGAAAGTTCGCGTATTTCACCGACAGCGAGGTTTCCAGCGTCACTGGCGGAACAATCTGGTGGAGAACAGGCGAGTCGGTTGACGGCCCCGTCCACAGCAACTGTACTAATAACTCCAATTTCAGCATCAACTGGACATCATCCGCCACCAGCCCCATATTTAAGGGATCGGTGACTTCTGCCGGGTCTAAAATAAACTATTATAACAACATTAAGCCCACAACCGAGGCTCAGTTCAAGAAAATATTCCTTAACGGCAGCAAGGGATATACTTTGGGAGTGGATCGAATAAAATTGCCTGATTCCTCCGATGATCAAAAGATAGCCGCATGGGGTGGAGAGACCTGTTTTCCCACCACTGATGGAGTTTATATGAGCGGCGCAGCCGACAGCGGGATATATATCGAGGGCAACGCGACTATTGTGCTATCTTTAGACTGCTCTGGAAATCAGGTCATTACCGTTGTGCAAACCTCATCATCCTATTCGGGTGGCAAGACAACCACAGTGACAAAAACAAACATTGTCACGCAGGATCGGTCTGCCCAAACAACAGCTATGACTTCAACTATACGAACCAAGGTCACTTCCGGTTATACGGTAATCAGTGATAACACCGTCGACGGCGGCAGCAGTAGTATGGCTCAACTGACAAACGGCGTGATCTATTGCTCGGGCAATATTACATCTCTGAGCGGCACAGTCGCAGACAATCTGGTCTCAGACGGTGAAATTGTAACCCGATCACAGTTGACTATCGCTACCGATGTAAACGAAGGCAAAGACATAACGATAACCAACAACATAAAATATAACACAAAGCCTAACAAAACTCTGGCAGATAATGCAGCAGTTAACCTTGCCGCAGGAACCCTGGGGCTGGTAGCGCGCGACATCACAATAAGTTCCACCGCTCCATCAAGCCTTGAAATCGACGCCGTAATGATGGCGGGCGGAGAAAACACGTCCGACGGAAGTTTCTCGGTCGCCAATTATGACACAAAGAAACCTACCGGCACACTCACCGTACTGGGCGGAATCATACAGAAAGCAAGAGGGGCGGTAGGCACGTTCAACTCGTCCACCGGAACTACAAGTACCGGCTATGCCAAGAATTACAGCTACGATCCCCGCCTCGCGAAGCAGCCTCCGCCATATTATCCCACAACCGGCACGTACGACAGGCTCTCATGGCGGGTGCTTCCCGACTAAGATCGCTCTTGTATGGTGGTCAGTCCTAATGCGGGCTGGCCGCCGTGTCAAAGTCGAAGTCGGGTGTGCGTTCATTCGTGTGACACGACCTGCAAGTTTCTTCCCCTACCGCGCCGTAGTCGGATGTCGGAGATTCACAGTGCTTCAGCCCTGGACCATGGCAGGCTTCACACTGTACATTCACCAGTTCGGGAGTTTCTTTTTTATTTGTGAACCCATTGCGCGCGTTCGCGCCTGTAACATGGCAGGCCACGCATTCAGGATCGAACCCCTGATTCGTCTTGTCAAGAGTGAACATGGCGCGAGCGTGTCTTGTTTTTGACCAGTTGTCGTGTAGGTCCGAGTGGCATTCCTTACACTTGCCGTCGCCTGCAAACGGACTCTTTCGCAGACGGGTACGGATATTATCCACACTTACGCCACGCTTCACAAGGAGAGTCTCCATCTCGCTGCGCATATTTTTTGACTGGTCGAGCACCGCCGCGGTGACCTTATTGTTGTATTCATCGTAGACCTTTACCATTGCCGGATCTTCATTGTACCTGCGATCCAGATAGAAGAGTCTATGCGTTGCATTCTTGATCTTGCCCGATGAAGAAAGCGCCAGATCGATTCGTCCCAGACTCCAGTTGGTTGCGGTTCCGCCCTTAATTATATATGTATCGTCCTTTTTATCGACTGTGGCGTTGACTTCGTTTGTCGATTTGTCCGGAAAGAGAAAATCCCGCCCCATAATGTGCGTGCATAGTACGAGATCTACACCTTTTACGGCCGCAAATCGACCGGCGGTATCCGGCATGCCGTGGTAGACCACCACCACCAGGTCGGATTTCGCTCGAACTTTCGGCATCAGGGACTTGAGTTTTGCGACCGGGTCAGTCACTAGCAATTCGATGCCCCGCCTTTTCATCTCCTGGGTAATGGCGTCGTTAAGAAGTCCAATGACCCCCACCCTGAGGTTTCTTTTCGTTTTTAGTATCACGTAAGGAACAAAACCCTGCTGCGTGCCGCACAGACTCGGAATATTGGCGCATAAAACCGGTACGGACTTAGGGTCGAAATAGTCGAGATAATGAACGCCGCCCTTGCCCAGTTCATATTCTCCGGGAACCATCGCAGCATAACCAAGAAGTGTAAGCGCACTCGACGTAACCTCTGCTTTTAGCTTTGCCTGGAAGTCGTCTCCTGCAGTGGCATCTCCGCCCTCCAGAAGGAGGACGTCCTTATTACTTTTACGGATCGACTTGAGCAAAGTGAGTTCACGGCCATAGCCGCCAAATTGAAACTTTGTGCAATTGCACGCCCTGATCTGCCCGCGCGCGCAGGATGTGTATAGCAAGACTAGCGACGAAGATTTCGACGACTTCGCCGTGGACTTCTTGCCTGCGGAAATCGGTTTAGACTTTGGAGCCTTTGCGGAAGGCGATGCCATCGCAAGCGTCAACACAGCCATCAGAAGAGCTAATAGTTTCATTCAATTGCCCCTTCACCATACCAATTTGTCTCAGCTCGTTTTTTGCAAACTCAAGCCGACGCAATATTGGCAGTCATGCCGCGCGCCGGCTCGAGTTTACTCAGAGTATCAAGGTTTAACTCGATATTTTCTTTTGCTTGTTGGTCTTAGCTTCGCTGGTCAAGCGCTTGGACGGCATCGGTCTGACCGCATACCCTTTTGGAAGCTCGAAAAGTGAGTCAGACACTTTTCCGCCGACTTCGTATTTGGTATATGTCGCGGTGATTGTGTCAGCCTTGGCTCTCTTGCCTTTCATGAGCAGTTGCATGGGCTTTCCAGACTTATTTCCGATCCAAATCCTGCAAGTGCGCTTGGTTATGGAATCCATAAAATCGTAGATGGTGCATTTCTGCATACCTATGATTTCCGTTCCGCTTTTTTCTGCTTTTACCGTTTTCAGGAAGACCTTGATTGAACCTGTTGGTCCGGGGAAGACTGCCTTGGGATTGCCGCGCAGCGAACCTTCCGGATACTTTGCGGCAATCTTGTTCCAAGGATGAACTAGAAACGTGCCATGTGCATTTTTAATTACGCACATGGGAAGTCTCTGGGTTTTTCCCTCCCAGCGCATGTTGTTGCCCTTGATCCACATCTTCCTGACACCGGAATTACCGAATGCCGCGGAATGAAGCTTGACCTCGTAATGCACTGTCGGCGGCACCGGCGCTTTCGCCCCGGAAGCCATGCCTAATGAGAGAGCGGCGCATAATAGGAGAAGACCAATTTTTGTTTTCAATTCGTTCCTCCAGTCTATTTTCGACCTGGTATGGATATGCGTTGTTTCCTCGAGCCCCTTTGGTGTTAAGCTCTGAATTCTGCAGTCCAGAAGATTAGTTTTTGAATTGTGTATTTTGTAGGGAGCCGCCAGGGCGGCTCCCTGAGTTGCATAGAGTCCAGTCCGGCATTACTTGCTGGGCTGACCGATGCCTGTGGTGGCCAAAATGTACTCCACATCGCAGAGAATCTTGCAGCACGCAGGATTCTCTTCGGTATTAGCAATACCAGTGCCTGTGCCGGTCTGAATCGGAGTAGCTGGAGAATCATAAATACATGCATCCATGACTTCCAACTCGAAGTTCGACAGAGCTTCTGCCGCGGCAGCCATGTCGGTTGCATTATAGGCCGTAATGGCCTCTTCGACCAATCCGATGAGCGTTTCATAAAGTGGCTCGTCAGAAATCAGAGGCACTTCATCTTTGCCGAAAGGCAGCTCATGGAACAACTGGAGCAAGAGAAGAAGGCTGTCGAGGTCGGCATCCACATGCCATTCCCACACTTCGGAATGGACCCATGCAGCCGGGTTCGGACCTGCGCCGTCATCGTCCCATGCAATTGGGGTTCCATAGAGAATAGTGAGAGTGTAAGTTGTGGACGGGCACTCATACATGAGCGGCCACCAGAGTCTAATGTTGGCAGTTCCCTGCTGGGTCACTTTGTGCGCCGGGAAAACATCGGCACACTGCACGATTTCAGGTGTCTGCTTTACAAACGTCGTGTTTTTGATCGTGTAAGAGATAGCCGGGCTTTCCTGGGCGGCAGCTATGTAGTTCGGCCAAGTGGGTCCGCCGGGAACGATCGCCAAAATGCCGGGGCATGCTGTGCATACAGGATCGCCCACGAAGGGATCCGCCACAGTCAGATAGCCCAGAAATTCGCGGCACACTTCGTCTTCCTCATCAGCCTCAGGACACGGGCAGACCTGCTGGATCTCAAAGAAATGTTCCAGCGAGCTGCTTGTGATTCTACCGGCCAGTGAAGGCACGGCACACAGCAGAGTAATAGCCAGGACCAGAATTATAATCCTTTGCATCGTATAGCCTCCTTTGAGGTAAACAGAGATTTTTACTGAGCCGCCTATTTACTACACACAAACGATTCCCTATGCGCCAGCGGCATTTTTGCGCAATTTCGGGTTCGTTTTCGCCAGGCCGAACTTACTTGTCCGAACCAGCGGTTTTCCCATCCCCTTATAGGACAGGTTGTCAGCTATCTCCGGCGATATACACCACCTCCTTTGGGGTGCTTTACATTTTTCTCAAGCTTGCGTGCTTTGAGAAAGAGTGAGATAGCTTTAACGGCCTGTACACTGGCTTGACACTTGGTCAAAATCAAACTACAATGCCTGTGGTCGACAAAGCGATCCCTACCCATGACCGTTTTTGGAGGCCGTGGCTGAGAAGACACCAACTTCTCAGCCATTCTCACACTTGACAGGTACGCGCGGCGTTCCCAAGCTGCTGAAAACTCCCTGCAGCTTCCTGTCAGGTTATCGAGCCTGCCAGGATTATGAGAAACCGAACCTACGCTCATTGATTGTAACTGTAGCGGATCACGTTTGCCCGCTCCATTTACCAGCCCAGGCAAAATACCCAGCGGCCGCATAGTTTCAAACCTGTCGCACGAAAAACTACATCAGTTTGTCACTGGCTCTACAATAACCCAACATCATCTCGGCTGTAACACAACACGATTATGCAATATGCAGCTCGTCTATATACAATTAGTCACAGGTCTGTGGCGTATCTGTGACTATGTGGCACGATTCTTGCAGTGATGAAAAGCAAGTAATGTCGATCAAGGGTAGGGATCAACATGCAAATATCTAGTATCCTAACACGAGGCTTCGTCTGCGTGACGATTGCCATTCTTGCGCTTGCAGGTCAAGCGCGTTGTTCCGAGCCGTTCACTCAGTACAGAGGCGACGCATTGCGCACTGGGCAAGCGGGATATTACGCCACGTACGCGCCGTCGATCGAGTGGCAGTATTCAACTTCGATCACATGCAGCGCGTCTCCAATAATCGGATCTGACGGCACCGCCTATTTTGGCGGATATGACAAGCGAATGCACGCCGTCAGCTCTAATGGAACTCTCGCGTGGCAGTCTTCCAAATGCAGTTCGTCCATCGTCGGCAGCGCGGCGGTTTCCAAGAGCGGGGTCGTTTACTTTTCCACGCTTGCCGGAACCATATACGCCCTCAATTCAGATGGAACGTCGCACTGGTCTTCTCCATGCAGTATTGCAGGTGCGGGATTTGCGGGGTCAGGTCTGATTGGTAATGATGGAACGCTCTATTTCGGTGGCGACAACAACTCCGTTTATGCTGTAAACTCTAATGGCACTGTAAAATGGAGCTACAGCACCGGAGGCGAAATCAGTCGAGCACTTTCCATGTCGGCGGACCAATCCGCAATATATGTGCCGTCGCAGGATGGGCGAATACACGCCGTATCATCAGATGGAACGTTTCTGTGGAAATCGTCGGTGATAAACCCGAGCAACAACTGCGCGGTAGGCGGGGATGGAACGATCTACGTCGGAACCACATCAGGCACACTTGTGGCGCTGTCTTCTGACGGCGCAGTCAAATGGACATACAAAACCCTGGGTACGACGATCGCCGCATCGGTGGCGATAGGTCTTGACGGCACAATTTTCGTTGCCGGTCAGGATTCATGCCTGTATGCAATAGGAACAGACGGCAAGCGCAAATGGTATTACAGAAGCACGGCAGCCTTATATTCAGCGCCGACAATCGACGCCTCCGGGACAGTGATTTTCGGCACATATTCGGGCGCTCTTGTGGCTCTAGATCCTGATGATGGCTCTGTATCCTGGAGCAAATCCATTGGATCGACAATCTACACTTCGCCGACAATCGGCAGTGACGGCAGCATTTTCGTGATGGACTCCACCGGGCAGTTGTCCAAGCTATCAGGCCCGGTAGATGTTCCAGCAACGCCGGAAACGCCGGAACCGTCGGGGTTTGTGTGCCTTGCGGCAGCTTTAACGACAAGCTTAGCGGGATTACGACTTAAAGCTCGACGTAGAAACTGACTGAGGGCTCATATCTTGATCTTGAGCCCGTCGTAAGCAAGCTGCACATCGGGCGGAAGAGCACGGTTTGTGTGATCGTGATCGAGCTTATGGGCGATGTGAGTAAAAAACACGTGTCTCGGCTGTAGTTTCTCAACAACGGCCAGCGCCTGGCTCACGCAGAAATGCGTCGCGTGAGGCTCGTGACGAATGACTCCTAAAACCAGTGTGTCCAAATCCCGCAGTAGTTCTTCAGACGGCTGCGGGATTTGGCTGCAATCAGTAATATACGCAAAGTCGCCAATCCGATACCCGAAGATGTGCATACGTCCATGAAGTATCGGAATCGGCGTCACGCCTACGCCACATGCCTCGAATGGCCCATCGACTTGGACAAGCTCAAGCTGGGGCAGACCACCGCCGACCTGAGTCGCCGTGAAGACATAGTCAAACGTATTGCGCATGCAATGCAGAGTCGCCTCCGAGCCGAAGCACGGCATGGACTTGCCAGAAAGATCATTGAAACGCCGGATGTCGTCCAAACCGAAGATATGATCGGCATGAGCGTGCGTAATCAGCACAGCGTCGATATGCCGCACGTCCTCTCGAAGAACCTGCATTCGCATTTCAGGGCCGGTGTCGATTATCAGGCTCACACCGTCGGTCTCAACCAGCACAGACGAACGCATGCGCTTATTTCTTGGGTCATTTGAAGTACAAACAGGACAATCGCAGCCGATCATCGGGACGCCATGCGATGTCCCCGTTCCAAGGAATGTTACTTTCATAATATACGCCTAGCAAAACATGTGGGCACCCCCTACTGAGGGCTCTTCGCGTTTACGCAATTATATGTTATACTTTTACGATTGACATTGGCAAGTGAGCAAACAAACAAAAACTGGCCGATCATCGCGATTGTCGGACCTACCGCTGTGGGTAAGACGGCTGTGGCGCTTGAATTGGCGGCGACAATTGGCGGGGAAATAGTTTCGGCAGATTCTATGGCTGTGTACAGTCACATGGACATCGGAACTGCCAAGCCGACCGCCGATGAGCAGTCGCGCGCCCGCTTTCACTTGATCGATGTCGCCGACCCGGCGAAGCCGTTCAGTGTAGGCGAGTTCCAGCAGTTGGCTCAGAGGGCCATCGACGATATTCTGAAACGCAACCCGCCGGCCATTGTCGTTGGAGGCAGTGGGCTTTACGTTCGGGCGGCAATTGACGGCCTGGACATGTCGATGCCGGCGGATAATCAAGAATTTCGGGCAAGAATGGTTCAAGAAGCGCGTCTTTATGGGAATGAACAGGTGCATGCTCGCCTCGCGGCGATCGATCCCGTATCGGCTGGACGCGTTCATCCGAATAATTTAAAACGGGTAATTCGGGCGCTGGAAATATACGAGGAGACAGGAAAACGCGCATCCGAGCTTTTTGAAGCAGACGCAAAGCGTGAGCCTCGTTACCCAAACACTCGGTTTTTCGGTCTTACGATGGATCGAAAACAGCTCTATGAGCGTATTGAAGAACGTGTGGACGCAATGATGGAAACAGGCCTTGTCCAGGAAGTATCGCGTTTGCTGGAGATGGACATCGACCCAAACAGCATCGCGATGCAGGGACTGGGTTACAAAGAAATAGTCGGCTATCTGCGGGGGGACATCGGCTTAGACGAGGTCGTGGAACTCCTCAAAAAGAACACCAGGCGGTTTGCCAAGCGGCAATACACATGGTTTCGCGCAGAGTCGCGATGTCAATGGATAGACGTTGGCGGACGAACTGCCGCAGAGGTGTCACTAATAATAAAGGAGTCTTTACTCAAATGAACAAGCAGCAAATGAACCTGCAGGACACGTTCCTGAACCAGGTTAGAAAAGAAAGCATCCCTGTCACCATATACTTGATAAGCGGCGTGCAGCTCAAGGGTATGGTTCGTGGGTTCGACTCTTTCACGGTGGTGCTCGAAACTCCGGGCAAACCGTCTCAGTTGGTATACAAGCATGCAATGGCTTCAGTCGTGCCGCTGCGGTTCGTGCAGTTGGCCCCGCCAAGAGAAGAATCTAAAGAAGAGAAAGTCCCCGCAACCGCAGCAGCGGAACCGGAGGGTCAGTCGCAGTAGGAGTAGGTTAAGTTGAAATTTGTGAAGATGCACGGCGCCGGAAACGACTTCGTGGTAATTGACGGCGCGAAAGAACAGTTGGCGGAAGAACATCTGCCTGCAATTGCAAAACACACCTGCGACAGAAACTTTGGAATCGGTGGAGACGGAATCATTCTGGTGCTGCCGTCGCGCGTGGCCAACTTCCGTATGAGGATGATCAATCCCGACGGCAGCGAAGCCGAAATGTGCGGCAACGGCATCCGATGCTTCGCGAAGTATGTCTACGATCGCAAGATGCACACCGATGTCATTATGACCGTCGAGACCATGGGCGGCGTCAAGACGCTTAAGCTTAATGCCGCCGGTGGCAAGGTGCAGACCGTGCGTGTCGATATGGGCGAGCCTGGGCTTACAAGGGCCGACATCCCTATGAAAGGAACCGGCAGTGACCATGTCGTGGCGGAAACGCTGAAGGTCGCCGGCAAGAAGATCGAGATCACGTGTGTGTCGATGGGCAACCCGCATTGCGTGACGTTTGTCGATCACGTGGCTGAGTTCCCCGTAGAAAAGCTCGGACCGGAAGTGGAAAATCATCCGTCGTTTCCACAGCGCACCAATGTCGAGTTCGTCGAAGTGGTGAACTTGCAAGAAATTAAGATGCGGGTTTGGGAGCGCGGTGCGGGCGAGACTCTCGCGTGCGGCACAGGCGCGTGCGCGTCGGCTGTCGCGTCGATGCTAAATGAAAAAGTCCAGCGCAAAGTTACTGTACATTTGCGCGGCGGCGATCTATATATAGAATGGCTCGGCGACAACAAAGTATACATGACCGGCCCCGCTGAAGAGGTCTTCGAGGGCAAGGTGTACGCTGCTGAGTTCAAGAAATGGATAGCTGACAACTGATAGCACAGAAAGTCCGAAGAATAGTGGCTGGCAATTCGGAAATTGCCAGCCAAAGCTTATCTCATGACAACTCGCGACATCGACAATCAGGTTGATTACTGGAACCGCGTTGCCCAACAGAAGAAGTTCACAATACCTTTCTGTTTTGACCGCTTCGAGCATTACATCGAACATCGTGGCCGGATATTGGACTTCGGATGCGGATACGGAAGAATATGCCGCGAACTCCAAAACAGAGGATTTTCCGACATAGTCGGTGTCGATTCGTCGGAACGCATGATCGAGCGAGCACAGGACGTATGTCCCAATGTGTATTTTGCAGTTCTGAAAGACAAATCGCTGCCGTTTGCGGATCGCTCGTTTGATGCAGTCATTATGTCTGCCGTGCTCACGTGTGTTCCAACTGATGAAGGGCAGCGTTCCATCATCAATGAAGTCTATCGTGTAACGCGCTCCAAAGGACTTTTGTTTGTGGGCGATTACGTATTACAGAGCGACGAACGTAATCGGCAGAGATATGCACAGTATCATAGCGTGTACGATAAGTTCGGTGTATTTGAATTGCCCGAAGGCGCGGTGATGCGTCATCACGAAATGAGTTATGTCCGATCGCTGCTGGCTGGATTTACGGAAATTGAGACTGTTCTGATCGATGTAGTAACAATGAACGGGCATCCGGCTAAAGCGTTTCAATATATAGGACAAAAAAGTCAGTAGGACAAGAAATCGGAAAGAGAGAAAATGGCTTTTATCAACGAAGACTACCTAAAATTGCCCGGCAGCTATCTGTTTGCCGAGATAGCCAAAAGAGTCAGCAGTTTCAAAAATGATAACCCGGAAGCGGACATTATCCGTCTGGGTATAGGCGATGTCACCAAGCCGCTTGTTCCTGCCGTGATTAGCGCTATGCACAAGGCCGTTGACGATATGGCATGCGCTGAAACGTTTAGGGGCTATGGCCCTGACCAGGGTTATGACTTCCTGATTCAGAAAGTGATCGAATGCGATTACAAGTCGCGCGGAATCTCCCTGGGCGAAGACGAAGTCTTTATCAGTGACGGAGCCAAGAGTGATGTCGCCAATTTTCAGGAAATTTTCAGCGGGGAGAATATAGTTGCGCTTACTGATCCGGTATATCCTGTCTACCTCGACACTAACGTAATGGCGGGTCGAACGGGAAATCTTGGGCAAGACGGCAAATTCGACGGCATAGTCTACCTTCCATGCAATGGTGAAAACAATTTCACGCCAACTCTGCCAGAATCCAAAGTCGATATGATCTATCTTTGTTTTCCGAATAATCCAACCGGGTTGACCCTGTCCAAGGCTGAACTGAAGAAATGGGTCGATTATGCCAGGGAGAACGGAGCCGTTATTCTGTTTGACTCAGCTTACGAGGCATATATAACAGAGCCCGACATCCCGCACAGCATCTATGAAGTTGATGGAGCAAGGGAATGTGCGATAGAGTTTCGCTCATTCTCTAAGCTGGCCGGATTTACCGGAACACGCTGCGCATATACTATAGTGCCAAAGACTGTGATGGCAAAAACAAAAGGCGGAGAATCACATCCGCTCAATAAGCTCTGGAATCGACGTCAGGCGACCAAATTCAATGGCGTCCCATATATCGTTCAACGCGGAGCCGAGGCTGTCTATTCGCCTGAAGGACAAGCACAGATAAAAGAGATTATCGCTTACTACATGGCCAATGCGAAGATTATACGCGATGGCCTGGTGGAAGCCGGTCTTCAGATATACGGCGGGGTCAACGCCCCTTATCTCTGGCTCAAGACTCCAAACCAAATGGACTCCTGGGACTTTTTCGATAAACTGCTGCACGAGGCAAATGTCGTAGGCACTCCTGGGTCGGGTTTCGGCCCATCCGGCGCAGGCTACTTCAGGCTCACGGCTTTCGGCAGCAGAGAGAATACGCAGGAAGCGATTAATCGAATTAAAACCAGGCTCAGTATATAAGGCAATCAAAATATTGCTCCCTAACAAAATCGACAACACCGATAAAGCCCTTCTGGTAGTCATCGATCCCAAAGACAATTGGGAAGCCGATGCCAATACGGAAGAACTGCGCGAACTCGTCGACAGCGCGGGTATCGAGATCGTAGATGAGATGCACATCCGTCGCGATAACCCCGACCCGCGCTTCTACATCGGCAAGGGCAATGCCGAAGAGGCGTTCATGCGCGTGCAGGACTCCGATGCGGACGTGGTCATAATTGGCGAAGACCTTTCCCCCACCCAACAACGCAACCTCAGCGACGCGACCAGAGTCGAAGTGGTCGATCGCACGCAGCTCATACTCGACATATTCGCCCAGCGCGCCCGAACCAGCGAGGGTAATCTGCAGGTCGAGCTGGCGCAGCTCAAATACCTTTTGCCCAGGCTTACGGGCAAGGGAACTGCAATGTCCAGGATCGGTGGAGGATCAGGTGGAATCGCTACTCGGGGGCCGGGCGAAACCAAGCTCGAAACCGACCGCCGCCGCGTTCGCAAACGCATATCCGTCCTCCAAGACGAACTCGATGAGGTCGTCCAGCACCGGAAAGTGCAAAACAAATCGCGCAAGAAGATGCTCGTGCCCGGCGCCGCCCTGGTCGGCTACACCAGCGCGGGCAAATCCACCCTTATGAACCTTTTGGCTGGGACAAACGTCTCTGCGCACGCAAGGCTCTTCGAGACTCTCGACCCCACAACACGCAGGGTCGACATGGAGGGTCAGTGCTCGATCATACTGTCGGACACCGTCGGATTCCTGCGAAACCTGCCACATGGCCTGATTGCGGCCTTTCGGGCTACGTTGGAAGAAGTTGTCGAGGCGGATTTCCTGATACATGTGGTAGATGCGCATCACCCATTCTTCCGGCAGCAGTATGCGTCAGTTCTGGAAGTGTTAGCCGAACTGGCTGTTGAGGACAAGCCGACCATCACCATCTTCAACAAGTGCGATCTAATGCGGGATCAATACGAACTGCGACGGCTTGTGACGGAGATACCCAACTCGTGCTACATGTCCGCGCGCACTGGCGAGGGCATAGAATATTTGCAGGGGCTGATATGTAAAGTCATCAGCGAGATGATGAACCGCATCGAAGCGATCCTGCCCTACGACCGCGGCGACCTTTTGGCGATGTGCCACGACCGGGGCCGCGTGATCTCACAGGAATACCTACCTGAGGGCGTGCGGGTATTAGTGGAGCTGTCGTCTGACGTGGCGGATAAGGTCAGGGCATTTCAATCCGTCGGGCAGGAATAGCACTGCGTTATACATAACCAGTCGGTGGGTATACTTGAGTATTCCATGCGACCGATTTTCCGGAGGCATCCATTGACTATAGATTCTCGAAACACATGTGTTGACGACATCCTCGAACTAATAGGCAATACGCCTATGCTGCATCTTGGCAGGATAGCAAATGGGTGCATTTGGGCCAAGGCCGAGTTTCTGAATCCGGCGGGAAGCATTAAGGATAGAGTCGCAAAATACATCATCGAGCAGGCCGAGTTGACCGGTCTACTCAAGCCCGGCGGCACTATCGTGGAAGCGACCAGCGGCAATACGGGTATCGCCGTCGCGTTTGTCGGAAAACTCAAAGGCTATAAAGTCATTATCTGCATGCCCTCGGATATGAGCGAGGAACGCAAGAAAATCATACGCCTGCTGGGTGCCGAACTTGTAGAGACGCCTGCAGTCGAAAGCATCGCCGGAGCGGTCGCAAAAGCTGAAGATATCAGGCGTGGGATCGAAAACTCATTCTTGATGGGTCAGTTTGTAAATCCTCTCAACCCCGAGATTCACTACAAGACGACTGCCCACGAAATTTGGGAGCAAATGGAGGGGCGCGTCGACGCATTCTGCGCGGGAGTCGGCAGCGGAGGCACACTGGGAGGTGTCGGCAAGTTCCTCAAGGAGCAGAACCCGAATATACGGATCGCGGCCGTTGAACCGAAAGCCTCTGCGGCATTGCTTGGCCACGAGCCTGGACTTCATCAAATTCAGGGGATAGGCGACGGTTTTGTGCCGCCGGTACTGGACGTAAGCTTGATCGACGAGGTCATCACGGTCTCCGATGAAGACGCAATCAATACCACTCGCAGCCTGGCGTCAATTGAAGGGGCACTGGTAGGAACGTCGTCGGGTGCGAATGTTTGGGCGGCAATGCAGCTTGTGAAACAACTCGGCCCTCAATGTCGCGTGGCAACAGTTTTGCCCGACCGCGTGGAAAGATATTTCAGCACGAGTCTGTTATAGCGTGCAGTCTCAGATTTGGTAACACAGTCGATGAACTTTACTGAAAATGCTCAATCGGGCGGCATTTTTAATTTGCCACCCGATCAGAATACACTGATTTGCTGCCAGAATTACTTTCTTCTGCGAGTAGCAAAGCCGATAAGGCCGACGAACCCGCTAAGCACAGCAGCCATGCTGCCAGGCTCTGGAACAGCACCCAGATAGACATCGGAAACAGTAGCTACAGTGCCTGCATAATTTGTGCAAAACTGAACCTGCGCATAGTTGGCGCCAGTGGGAGCTGTATATACGCCCTGATAATGTACCCACCCCTCAGTTCGATTGGTAAGAATTTGGAGAGTGTTACCCTTCCAGTCGGTAAAATCGCTATTCCCGAACGACGCCACATTGCCCCATGTGTCCAGGAGTGGATCATTCAGTTTCATCCAAAACGAAAAGTTATACGATTGTCCAGCTGTTACCTGAACGGCACCACTGGAAAGCGCCAACCATGAATTGCCGCTGCCTCTGGTAATCTGGGCAGCATAACCTCCGCTAACACCAGCGACCTGGTTCAGAACTCCAAGTTCATTACCACCATCGGCACGAACATTCTGGAACACCCAGGTATTTCCTGTTAGCCAGGTAGAACCTTCATCGGTTAAGCTGCTGGGGACTGTAGTAAACCCACCATCCGGGAGCATGTTCGCGGCGTACGAGCACGTCGCAGACATGGCAATCAGGGCAACGCACAAGCTAATCAAACAAAGTTTCGATGTCTTCATCTTTAATGTTCTCCTTCCGTTTTTCAACGTGTTCATTGTGGCATTCTCCTCCATCTGCAGATCCTTGATCTGGTGACCTGCTCACTCTTGGCAAAACACCTCCTTTCATAGGCAGCTTAACGCCGCGTTATCTACAAAGAGAGCTTGCATCAACAGATGCATTGGTTGTAGGATGGCTAGCACACATGTATGCCTGTGTCTGTATCATTGTATGCTTGCAAACGCAATATAGCATGAGTTTAGCTCGTTGTCAACAGACATCTCTATAAATTGTCTGGTATGTAGTTCAAAGTAAAAAATGCTCAAGTCCACGCGTAAAACCGCAATTCTGCTCAGTTCCCTATGACAGAACACACGCGTTGACTATCGGCGAAAATGCGGGTAGAATGGAGTCATCTGTACTAATGCGGGGGTGGTTCGCATCGTTTCAAAGCCTGAGCAAGGTTCTCGCGGGTTCGATTCACACATATTCCCCGATTCAACTCGAATTAGTGTTTCGAAATGGTGGTTTGCTTGTGTTTTTGTACACTTTGGGTCGTGTTCTCTGATGTTTTTGCGGCGTTCCAGATGGTCTCGATTACTTTTGCCGCCAGCGCATGCCGCAATCCGGTACGCCTATAAGTCGATTGCGGTTAGAATGGCCCCTGTATCTTCAATGGATGCAACCAAAATCTCAGCTTTGACATGCACTTATATGAAAGGGAATCATTGATGGCGACAAACACTGGCACTGGATGCGCCACAGGAAGACCAACGGATCACAGGAACCTCGACCTCGCGAAGCTGCACAATGATGTCTGCTTCGGCCGTTCCAACGGCATGATTATCTGGCAGCCCAGGATAGGCTGCTGGTGGCAGGACAGAAAGTGGGATGGGCGCGGCGTCGGCAGATACGAGGAAGGATCGTTTGCTGATATGTACCGCAGCCTGGGGTGCTCTGACCGACTCTATGGCTTCAATGAGTGCTTCAAGTTGAATGATTCTCCCAAGATTGTGCGTCGTGCCGAAAAGCTCGACGATTATCGCACTGCAAACATAGTTGAGACACCTGTCGGAAGTGTAACACAGATCAACCGAAGGACAGATAATAGTTGGGCTCAGATCGTTGAGAGTGAATGGGTTCAGACTCCAGACGATATGAAAGTAATGACCTGGATATGCGGCAACTCCGAGTGGGTTTGGGACCAGGAGCTTTTCGACAGACTGCAATCCGAGTTAGGCGATCTAGGCGCCGCGACTATGTTCATGCCCAGAGTCAACGTTCAAAATCTTTATATAGACATTATGGGAGTGGAAGCCGGCGTTTATGCGATCTATGAATGGGGATCGGTACTAGACGATTACTTCAAAGTGCTTCATCAGAATCACATGCAGATGATCGACGTCATAAACGCCTCGCCTGTGGACATCATCAACTTCGGCGACAACATCCACTGTACTACGCTTTCCCCCGCTCTGTATGAGGAATATGTTCTTCCTGCATATTTGGAACGCTGTGACAAGCTGCATCGAGCCGGTAAGTTCGTCAGTTCGCACTGGGACGGCGGAGTGAAGTCGCTGCTCAAATATGCCAAAGTATCGGGGCTGGATGGAATTGAAGCCATAACACCACAGCCGCAGGGCGATGTGACCCTGGAAGAGATCAAAGATGCTCTGGGGGACGAGATATTTCTGTTAGATGGCATCCCCGCAATTTTCTTCGATAAGGTATTTCCTGCCGAAACGTTAGAGGAGTGCGCGCACAAGGTCATCGAGCTCTTTGCACCGAAACTGATCCTGGGCATATCTGACGAGATGTCGTCGATGGGAGACTTGGAGCGGATCCGCGTCGTTGGCAAGGTTGTTGATAACTACAATGCATCGATCGAGTCAAAACACTGACTTTTGGTTACTTTGATTATATTCTCCCCTCGCATGCTTGATGGTCATGACGAGGATGAAAGGTTTTTGTGTCCATGAACCTGCGCAAGATATGTTCGATGTTTTTCATTGTTCTGCTTGTTTTCTTGATATCAGGCTGCTCGCATCAAAAAAATCAAAAGATCAGGTTGGTGGTATGGGGTCCGAGTCATCCTTTTAAGAGCAAAGGCTGGGAAGCTGCTATTGCCGAGTTTGAAAGACGGCATCCTAATGTAGATGTCAAGCTGCTCGCTATGATGGGCTACAATGGCGAGATGAATCCTCAAAAGATAATGACGGCAGTTGTCGGTAGGGTTCCTCCCGATGTGATATACCCCGGACGCAACACAATGGGTGATTGGGCATCCAGAGGAGCTTTCATTCCTTTGGACGATCTCATTGCTAGAGATAGACACGAGAAAGATGGTGTAAGGCGCGAGGAGTACTACAAGGCTGCATGGGACGAGATTGTATACAAAGGAAAGACTTACGCTGTTCCCGACGACATAGATACCAGGGCGCTTTACTATAATCGCGAGCTTTTCCGCAAGGCTGGTTTGGACCCAGACCGGCCTCCAAGGACGTGGGACGAGCTTGAGGAGTATACAAAGAAGCTCACCCTCTACAATTCGAGAGGTGAGTTTAAGCAGTTAGGCTTTATTCCGCATTCCCAGAATTACGGTAACAGTTGGTTCTGCTTGTATTGCTGGCAAAATGGTGGCGAGCTTATGAGCATGGATGGACGTAAGTGCGTTATGAACAGTCCACGCTCTGTGGATGCTCTTGAATGGCTTGTCAAGTTCTTTGACAAGTTCAACATCGACAAATTGAACAGCTTTGCCTCGGGTTTCAAATCAGAAGCGCTGGATCCGTTCTCAACCGGCAAGTTAGCGATGAAGATAGAATGCGGCTGGTTTGTCGGAGACATTGCAAGGTATAATCCGGGTCTTGATTTTGCTGTTGCCCCTCCTCCTGTACCCAGGGATCGATATGAAAACAAGCCTCCATTTGTCGGCCAGCCCAGGTTTATTACCTGGTCGGGTGGATACTCATGGGCTATCCCGCGAGGAGCAAAGAACAAAGAGATCTCATGGAAATTTATCAAGTGGATGGTTTCAGAGGACGCGGCAAGGATTGTGCAAAAGGCCAGCAAGCGTTACCAACAAAGTATGGGCAGGCCTTATGTTCCCTGGATGGTCTCCAATGCCAAAGTCAATGAGATGATATTTCGTGAGTATGGCCCCAAACAACCCAAATTCAAAAATGGGATGCGCGTATTCATAGAGTCGCTGTCGAACTCCAGGTATCGCCCGGTGACCCCTGTCGGTCAACTGCTTTGGGATCAGCACGAGAAAGCGTTTGAAAATGCTGTAAACCACAAAGCGTCTCCCCAAGCTGCTCTTGATAAAGCAAGCGGCATCGTGCAGACGCAATTAGATCGTTTTCTTGGGCGTTCCGAGCATAAGAAGCTTGATTGGAAGTATCCACTGCTAGTGGTAGCCTTGTGCTTTGTTGTTCTGGTGCTTTTTTGCATAAAGAAATATCGCAACTCCGGGCCGATGGGAAGGCTTGCCAGGTCGGAGGCTTTGGCAGGACTTATGTTTGCCTCTCCCTGGGTTGTGGGCTTTCTCGTATTTATGGCTGGGCCTCTCTTGGCTTCGTTGATCTTCAGTTTTTGTGACTATGATGTCCTGCATGCGGCAAGGTGGGTGGGACTCGGAAACTATAAGGACTTGATTACGGTCGACCGTTACTACATAGGCAAATCTGTTTACAATGCGGCGTATCTTGCGATCTTTGGTATTCCTTTGAACATGGCAATCAGCTTGGGAATAGCGATGTTGTTAAACACAAAAGTATCGGGAATGCGCTGGTATCGGACAATATACTACCTGCCGTCAATTTTGCCGGTGGTTGCAAACGCAATCTTGTGGATCTGGATACTGAACCCTCAGTTCGGTCTGATAAACGTGGCATGGCGGGCTACATTGACCAACTGGTTGGGAATAGCTCCTCCTTTGTGGCTCGCAAGTGAGCACACAGCCAAGCCAGCGCTCATTGTTATGAGTCTTTGGAGCGCCGGCGGTGGAATGATTCTCTGGCTTGCTGGTTTGCAAGGTGTTCCCAGGCATTTGTACGAGGCTGCGGAGCTTGATGGAGCGAGCTGGTGGGGACGCTTTAGAAATGTGACTCTTCCAATGCTTACTCCCTACATCTTCTTTAACCTTATAATGGGCACGATAGGTGTTTTGCAGAGCTTTGATGCGCAATACATAATGACCCAGGGTGGGCCTGTAGACTCGACGTTGGTTCCTGTGCTTTATCTGTTCAACAATGCGTTCCAATATTTCAAGATGGGCTATGCCTCGGCGATAGCGTGGCTGCTGTTTCTGTTGGTTCTGGGCCTTACGCTCGTGCAGCTGAAACTCGCTCCCCGCTGGGTTTACTATGAAGGGGAAGAAAAGAAATGAAAGCCAAAGGCAAGACAAGAGTCGTTTCGCGCAAAAAGCGGACAAACAATGCAATGCTTCACTTGGTTCTGGCAATTGGCAGCCTGGTCTTTTTGTTTCCCTTTTTCTGGCTGCTGTCCACATCACTTAAGGAAGAGGATCAGATGAAAGTCTATCCTCCGGTGTTGATCCCAACCCGGCAAGTGATACTGGAAGTGGATGGCAAGAAAGCCGGTCTTTCAACAATGAAGATCGGGACAACAAGAGTAAAAGTAGGCGAGGTTGCCGAATTTGAAGACGGCCGTAAGAGAGTAGTTGTGCTTTCTGGGCAGCCATGTGCCGGCAAGAGCTTTGTCGTGGATTCCGATAGTTTGACAAAGGTCAGGACGTTTGGCCTGAAGTGGGAGAATTATACCAAGGCACTGGATTTTCTTCCCAAGGAAACTCACAAGGGCCTGGCATATCTCTGGAATACTGTGGTGATAACAGTGCTCAGCATACTCGGCACTGTGCTTTCGAGTTCACTTGTCGCGTTCTCCTTTTCTCGTCTGAGGTGGCCGGGCAGAGACATTATTTTCGGGGTGCTTCTTGCAACAATGATGATTCCGCAGGCCGTAACAATGATGCCGGTGTTTCTCATATTCAGATGGCTGGGATGGATTGACACTCTAAGGCCGCTGTGGGTTCCGGCGTTTTTCGCTAATGCGTTTGGCGTATTTCTGCTGCGGCAGTTCTTTTTGACTATACCAAGAGACCTCGAAGAGGCGGCAAAGATAGATGGGGCTGGTTATTGGACTATCTTCTGGCGCGTTATGGTGCCGCTTGTGAAGCCTGCGCTAGCCGCGCTTACTATTATGACGTTCATCGCAAGTTGGAATAACTTTATGGGGCCGCTTATCTATTTGAATTCACCAGAGAAGATGACTCTTGCCTATGCATTGCAGTTGTTCCAATGTGACCATGGCGGCGAGCACGGGATGTTGATGGCTGCATCTACCATTGTCATGCTGCCAGTTCTCGCAATCTTCTTCTTTACGCAGAAATACTTTATAGAGGGGATAACGCTTACTGGAATAAAAGGCTGACGATGCGAGTCTTTTCTTTTTGCAAAAGCTTTCCTTGGTGAGTAAGTTTGGTGCCGCTGGAATATAGATTAGCTATGCAGTTAATGCCTGAGCCTTATCGTGTTATAATTAAGAACGATTTGGAATTGGAAGATCAAGGCTATGGCAATTCAACTCGACACCTCAATAACGGTTCGTGCCCGCGATATCTTGAACCGCACATTCGGTTATGCCGAGTTCAGAGGCGAGCAGCAAGAGATCATCGAGCATGTCGCATCCGGCGGCGATGCATTCGTCTTGATGCCTACAGGGGGCGGCAAATCGCTATGCTATCAGATCCCGGCGATGCTCCGCAGTGGCATCGGAGTTGTGGTTTCACCGTTGATTGCCCTTATGCAGGATCAGGTGACCGCGCTCAAAGAGCTTGGCGTCAATGCCGAGATGCTGAACTCAGCTCTGAGCGTGTCGCAGCAGATGGACGTCAAGTGGAAACTACGGCGCGGCGGGATCGACCTGCTGTATGTCGCGCCGGAGCGCCTGGTATTGGATTCGATGCTGGAGATGCTTTCTGAGGTCGACCTGGCGCTTTTTGCCATAGACGAGGCTCACTGCGTATCACAATGGGGGCACGACTTTAGAGAAGAATATTTGGCACTGTCGGTTCTGCATGAGAGATTTTCCGATGTGCCACGAATCGCACTGACTGCCACCGCCGATGAACCTACCCGCAAAGAGATTATCCAGCGTCTGAATTTGGGCGATGCGCGGACGTTTATCGCGAGCTTTGACAGACCGAATATTCGCTACCAGATCGTAATTAAAGATAGACCCCAAAAGCAGCTTCTCGCATTCCTCAATAGTGAGCACGATGGCGATTCGGGAATCGTCTACTGTCTCTCTCGCAAGAAGACAGAACAAGTGGCAAAATTGCTTCAAGATGCTGGAAAAGATGCGATCCCGTATCATGCCGGGTTGAATGCCACTGTCAGGAAGCACAATCAGGAGCGGTTTCTGCGTGAAGACGGCGTGATTATCGTCGCCACGATCGCTTTTGGAATGGGGATCGATAAACCGGACGTGCGCTTTGTCGCACATCTCGATCTGCCTAAAAGCATTGAGGCGTATTATCAGGAGACTGGCCGCGCCGGGCGTGACGGATTGCCGTCAGATGCGTGGATGACCTATGGAATGGCCGATGTCGCGGTACTTCGCAGCCTCATTGAATCATCCGAAGCCGATGATGCCCACAAACGCCTCGAACATCGAAAGCTCAACGCACTATTGGGATTATGCGAAACCGCGTCATGCCGAAGAAAGATTCTGCTTTCATATTTTGGAGACGAACTCGCCGAGCCGTGCGGCAATTGCGACACATGCCTGCACCCGGTTGAGACATGGGACGGCACCCTTGCGGCAAAAAAAGCTATATATGTCGCGAAACAGACCGATGAGCGGTTCGGCGCGGGCTATCTTGTCGACATTATGCATGGCAAAAAACTCGAGCGACTAATTGGGCTTGGGCATGATAAGCTCAGCGCATTTGGCAAGGGCACGGAGTTGTCGGAGCGAGAGTGGTCGTCGGTTTTCCGTCAGCTTGTCTCGATGGGCTATCTTAAGGTTGACATGGAACGATACGGCAGCATCAAGTTGACAAGTGAGAGCGCGAATGTGCTCAAGGGAGACGTGACGATCAGCTTCAGAAAAGATTATGCAATCCACGAGAAAAAGGGCAAGGCGCCAAGAGTTAGAGCCGCAAGCAAGCTGGTGGATTCCAAATCAGTGGGAGTTTTCGAGGCCTTGCGAGCAAAGCGAATGGAACTGGCAAAGGAGCAAGGCGTGCCTCCATATGTTATTTTCCATGATTCCACACTTAAGGCGATGGCCGAAACGCGGCCTGTAAACCTAGATGAGATGAGTGAAATCAGTGGCGTCGGAGAGCACAAGCTGGCGAAGTATGGAGTGATTTTCCTGGATGTGCTGGAGAAGAACAGGCATGAGCAACAACGGGATTAACCCTGTTGTTTATTGATCTGTTATCGCGAATCGATATAGAGTCAGATAGCAATCTTGATTAAGAGGAATTATAGAGATGACCGAAACGCCCGCCTGGTATTATGATGAATTCAAACAAATCGGCACAGATTATGAATATGCCGATGAAGTCCGTCGATATGACGAACGCATGCACACCCTCCGTGACATCCCAAAGGAGACTGCTGACACAATCGCATTGCTCGGCATTGGCCCGGAGAGCACTCTGGTCGAGTTTGGATGCGGCACCGGTGAGCTTGCTATTACTGCTGCTGGCTTATGCCGCAAAGTACATGCCGTCGATATATCGCAAGTAATGATCGATTATGCCCATGCCAAGGCTGAAACCCGCGGCGTAAACAGTGTTGAGTTCCATCGCGCTGGATTTCTGACTTACGAACATTCCGACGAACCGGCAGACATTGTCGTAACCCAACTCGCTCTGCATCATCTGCCTGACTTCTGGAAAGTGGTGGCTCTTGGAAGAATACGGGATATTCTAAAACCCGGCGGCCGATTCTTTTTGAGAGATGTCGTATTCTCATTCGATCTGAAAAATTATAGAAAAGCGCTGGACGCATGGATTGATACAGTCAAAGAATGCTGTGGTAGCGTTAACTGCCGAAATCATATTCGCGACGAATACTCTACAACATCATGGTTGATGGAAGCGATGCTCCAGCATACCGGCTTTGACATCATCAGCGCCGATTACACTGGCGGCGTATTTGCGGCATATCTGTGTGAGAAGATTTGACCGTACGGACATAAGAACAGTGGCAAGGAGAAGAAACATGTGTGAGTTCTCGGTGAATGCGTCGCTTTGCACGCGATGCGGGTTATGTGTGAGCGATTGCGTTTCGAACATTATTGAAATGGGCGTAAATGGGTTGCCGTCAATATCGCCGGAAAAAAAAGGGTTCTGTTTGAAATGCCAGCACTGTCTGACTGTGTGCCCGACCGGTGCGGTATCGGTTTTGGGGAAGAATCCAGCAGACAGTCAACCTATATCCGGCGTCAGCATGCCGAGTTTTGAGCAGATGGATCATTTTGTCCGCGGCCGACGCAGTGTCCGGCATTACAAAGACGAAAATGTGGACCCAGCTCTAATCGATAGTCTTCTGAATGCTCTGGCTCATGCACCTACAGGCTGCAACGCGCAGGAGCTGACATTTAACGTGATTGACGACAAGGACGTGATGCATAGGTTCAGTGATCAGTTGGTGACGGCACTTCTCAAAGCGGCTGCCAGTGATGAATCAGAGCACCCATTTCTGCAGCAGGTTGCGCCGCTTCCCCGCGAGGCCATAGTGAATATTGTCTTCCGAAGCGCTCCGCATGCCTTGATAGTATCGGCTCCACAGGACGCTCCGTGTGCGCGTGAGGATGTGGCATTATCACTCGCATATTTTGAGCTTCTGGCTCAAAGCGCCGGTCTTGGGACCTTGTGGTGGGGTTTTCTTCGGCTTACCTCAGGTATTGTACCTGAGGTAAAACCGATTTTGGGTATCCCCGATGATCATGAATATTACGCAATTCTCTTCGGACTGCCTAAAATAGAATTTGCGCGAACCGCTCAGAAGGAAGATGCCGCCAAGGTCAGGCGAGTGACACTTTAACCAAGTTAGTATTGCATCATCTTTTGAATAATTGGCACAAGATAGAACCAGTTGGAGGCAATTGCTTATTGCTTCCAACTGGTTTCGACGAGTTTCTGCCGCAAACCCTTAGATTGATCGGTAAGCTCTTTCAGCTTTTCGCAAAACTTCTTAACCTGCGCCATCTGGTAATCGGTTCGATCGGTGCTTGCCTTGATGCCGTTCCACGCTTGATAGTATTGAGCAAAAGTATAGGCCAGGTCGGCGGTCATACTTCCATATTTCCACGCCATGCCCGGGACCGTGCTGTCAAGTGACAATATTCCCGAAATTTGCCCAATGCCGTCCCGAATCGACTCATAGACTTCGGCATCGGTCTTGTTTTCGCGATACAGCCAGTCTATGAATGTTCCGCCATCCCTGGCGTCTTTCATGGATGTGGACAGAGACTCCAGTCTGCGATACTTTTCTATAGCTTCGGCCTCGCTGGGCGGCAGCTTTTGCGCGACCTTATTTATCTCCTTGAATCGATCCGTAAGAATGCCGATTGTGGTGTCGAAGAACAGGTCTGTAATAGTGGATTTGCACTTGTCCATGCCGTCTGACGCCATCTTTTCCCAATCGTTATACAGCGCGTTGTCGGCAAGAATTTGTCTGTTCAGCATAAGCAGAGTCTGCTTGGTGATCTCAATTTTTCTGTTGACCTCATCAAGTTCAGCCATCCATTTGGCGCGAGTCGCCTCCAAATCGAGTGGCTTGCCGACTTTCTGATCCGTCGGCTGAACGACTGTCTGCGCTGCCTGGGACGTGGTCAACGGCAAAGAGGCCATATTTTGGATCGGTTGGACTACCCCCGACGAACCCTTCAACGCCACGACCACATCTGACGCTTGCGAAGGATTGTTCTTGAGCGTTGCGACCGAACTCATCAGTTCATTCAATCTCGCGCTTGCATCGTCTTGAGCCTTAGTGGCTTGGCTGCGAATCTTTTCGGCCTCATCCGGCGAGGTGTCGGCGATGCTGTCCGCGTGTTGCAAATCTTTTTGCGCCTCTTTCATTGTGTTCAGGCAATCGCTGGCTTCGTTGATGAGTTCCATGTCGGCGATGGCGTACGATGCCGGATCTTCGGGCATCGGCAAATCCGAAAGAGACGGCAGTTTGGTAAGGTCGATCATTCCGGTCATAGCCATGGCGCTTTTGTCCGCCAGGTCTTTTGCAGCCTCAAGATCGCCCCCAATTGCGGCTCCGGCAGCTTCCCCGGCAAGGATGGCGCTCGCCACCAACTGTTTCGATACGTCTGATGTGACCGTCACGTCCGTTTGCGGCTTGACCCAATCCTCGCCTTCGTCGGCGGAAAAGCTCGCCCCGCCCTCTTCGATGATCGTCAATGAGTATTTATCGTGGCTTGCCTGAAACACTGCGCTCCAGAAGCCGTTTATAAGTTTTGGATGCTCGATCTTTGCATTGGAAGCATCTCCGGCGGCCAGCGTATAACCATTGCCCTTGGCCCAGCGTGCCAGCGCGACGACCTTGGCGACTTCGTTCATCCGATAAAGCTCAGGGAATGCCCTTGCGTATTCATCATAGTGTTGGGTGACGTAGTCCGCGTATTTCGGGACGACCGAATTCAAATGGTTCTTCGATTCGTTGTCCCAGTTACCCAGGTAACTCCTCACCCACCCGACCATCTTTACTTGCGCATCGCCAAACTCGACTACATCGCCAGCCGGTGACACCTTCATCATGACATCGGCGGGAACCAGCCTGCTGCCGATGCCGGCACCGGCGTTGGACGGGATGTTGTAGTTATTATTGACGGCTTCCTGCTGATGGAATTCCATGTCGGTCATGTGTGACGGAACCTGCTCGCGAAGATCGGGGTTCGAACAAATCGTCTTAAGCAGATAATCGGCTTTGAAGAGTATATCGCCGAGAACTGAGTCGGATGGCACGTTAGAGAAAGCCAGTTCGGACTGCGCCAGGGGCAGGTTATAAAGCCTGGACATCAGATCAGGACTAAAAACCAGCCCATTAATGATCTTTTCGCCGAATCTGTCAGTAATATATGAGGAAAGTTGAGTGCTGAACGCTTCAGTAAGAACGTCTTTCGACTGCGATCCGTTTCTTATGCTTTTGGCCATGCTGTCAAGCTGTCTTTCCGGATAGTCCATCTGACGCAGCATCACGGAAAAACACATTATGAAGCCTTCATTGACAAACTGTTCCTGGCTGATCTCGCCTGAGTCCCGGTTTGCCTTGATAGCCTCAAGCTCTGAAGTCAACCCAAGCGCCGCGCACATATCATACTGCATGTCGCCGGTGCTCCCGCCGCCGGTAAATACATCAAGCAATTTCGCGATATTGGGCAGTCCGATTATGCGCATCATCTTTGAGGCCATGCCAATCCACTCGTCCTGGGGCACGGATCCCATATTCTGAGCGCCGTAAAACAGCTTTCTGAACTCCCCTTCCGTCAAACCAAGCCCTTCGCCGAAGTGCTTCATGAAGCGCTTGTTGTCCGCAGCCAGAAATGGGTCGTTCAAAAGCAGTGAGATGAGTTTATTGGCCCACTCATTGCAATATCCTGGGTCATTATTCATTCTGGCGATGTCGGATGTGATCATCTTATCCATAGTAGCGAATTTCGCAGGTTGGTCGGGAGTCGGTTCCAGTGAGAACGACGGGTAAGGGTTGTTGATCACATCTTTAAGGATATCGGAGTATGGAATCGCTCCTGTAGCGTAGGTAGGATCATAATAGCCGACGAACGTCACCACGCGCGTTTTCTTATCTATAAGAGCGTATTTGAGAGTATTTATGTCGGTTGCGCGAGACTTAGAACCCTTGACGCCAAGGCTAACGACAGGAACTGCAAGAGCAGCGGCAGCAGCCTGTTCTCGCTGTATCCTAATGCGAGGACGTTCTTCGCTTATAACGCCTGCTTGGCTTGTTGGAAGTGGTCTGGTGGTTTGTGCAAAAGACTCAACCCCCGCGGCGAGTACTGCGATGATAACAGCAAATATGGTGACAATTCGGCTGACGCGCGTGATCATAAAACAACCTCCAGAAAGCGCCTATCGGCATGATTATACCACCTTTTGAAGCAATCTCAGGCGTCAGGAATTTCGCTCAAACGCCATCTTTATTGACAAACAAGCAGTTTTTTCGCTTGTTGAGCTCATAATCCTTGCAAACGGCTTTCTTATTGTTATATAATCCTTGCGGAGAAAGATATGGAGCACGAAATGACTGAAACGACCGATATTGCGACGACAAGTTCCGCTGACAGACTGAGCGGTGTGTTGGATGTCGCTGTTGACCTGCTGGAAGACTTACAGAAGGTCGTCGAAGGCGGTCGTCCGAAGGCCGTGAGAGTGCGGTTTGGAAACAAAACCATTGCCGAACTGCCAATCGCTCTCACAGCAACTGCGGCCCTGGCGACGGGCCTGGCGGCAGTGCTCTTGACCAAACTGGCCATTGATGTGGTGAATGAAGAAGATTAGTCCGATGCTTCGGGGCACTCAGGGGAAGAGGTGAAAAACGTGCAGGGTCAGTATCAGGAAGAGCGAAGCATTTTGCAGTCCAGCTACGCTGTCCTGTCGGATCAGGATATCGTTTCCGTTGCGCAGAGAGGAGACGAGCGAGCCTCCGAGTTTTTGCTCTACAAATACAGGAGCCTTGTAAGGACCAAAGTTAGGTCGTATTTCCTTATGGGCGCGGAAAAAGAAGACCTGCTGCAGATCGGAATGATCGGATTGTGGCAGGCTATTGTCGATTACCGGCCCGAAAAGGACATATCTTTCCTCTCATTTGCCAGAATTTGCATTGAACGGCACGTTATTACAGCCATCAAGACTGCAACCCGGCGCAAGCAAACGCCTCTCAACTCGTCCGTATCACTGGAATATCCTTCTGAGGACAGCGACAGCGAATGGAACCTGGCGGACATACTTATCTCCGACGAAACCGCCGACCCCGAGGATCTGGTGCTGAGGCAGGAGGACAATTACAGGCTTCAGGGAATGCTCAGGCGATTGCTTTCGGACTTCGAGTGGCAGGTACTCTCGGGTTATCAGATAGGCAAGAGCTATCGCGAGATCGCCTGCGAACTCCGCTGTAAGACAAAATCCGTAGACAATGCCCTGGCCCGCATAAAACGCAAAATTTCATTGGCTCCTCATGGATGGCCGGGGATTACAGATAATTAGTTTGGCCATATAGGCGAATAAATAAAAAAGCGCACCCGAACCCAATCGGATGCGCTTTTTGCTGTTACTATATGTGCATCTCTTATGATGCAGACGACTGCGACTCTATAGGCAGCGAATTCAAGTCGGCGGCCTTCGTGAAGAAGATCTTGCCGTCTTCCAACTCTGCCCGGATCGTATCGCCGTCTCTGAACCTGCCCAGCAGTATTTCTTCGGCAAGCGGGTCTTCGATCAATCTCTGAACCGCACGCCTAAGCGGCCTTGCGCCGAACTGCGGGTCGAAGCCCTCGGCTCCCAGCAATTCTCTGACCTCGCTGGTGACTTCCAGTTCCATACCCTGGCTGGACACCTGCTGGCGAACCCTGTCTACCATGAGATTCACGATCTGCAGAATCTCGTCTCTGGTCAACTGGTGGAAGACAATCACGTCGTCCACACGGTTCAGGAACTCAGGCCTGAATGTCCGCTTCATCTCTTCGGTGACGCGGTGTTTCATGCTCTCGTAAGCCCTCTCGGACTCAGCTGGGGACTCCGTCTCGCGGAACCCGATGCCAGGGCCTCCCTGGATCGACTGAGCGCCGATATTTGAAGTCATAACTATGATCGTGTTTTTGAAGTCCACGACTCGGCCCTGCGAATCCGTAAGCCGACCATCCTCCATCACCTGCAGGAGAATATTGAAGACCTCCGGGTGCGCTTTTTCGATTTCGTCGAGGAGCACGACCGAATATGGCCTGCGCCTGACTGCCTCAGTGAGCTGTCCGCCCTCATCGTAGCCCACATATCCGGGAGGAGCTCCGACCAGTCTGGACACGGAGAACCTCTCCATATACTCGGACATATCGATCCGAATAATCGCGTCTTCGGTCTCAAACAGATACTGCGCGAGCGCCCTGGCAAGTTCGGTTTTGCCGACGCCGGTGGGTCCGAGGAACACGAAACTGCCCATCGGCCTCTTCGGGTCCTTCATGCCCGACCTGGCTCTGCGAATCGCCTTAGACACTGCGACTACTGCGTCGTGCTGGCCAATAAGCCTGCCATGCAGGACATCCTCCATCTTGAGGAGCTTGCTGGATTCGCCTTCAACCAGCCTGGAAACGGGAATTCCCGTCCAGCTATATACTATGTGTGCGATTTCATCTTCACCCACAACCGTGGACTGATTCGCTTTGTCTTCTTTCCATCTGCGATCCAAGTCGTCGATGCGCTCACTGATGTCGTGCTCGCGCGCTCTGAGTTCGGCAGCCTGATCATAATTCGACCCGGCGGGAATGGAATTGAGCTGCGACTGGACACTCACCAACTCCTGTTTGGCCTGCCTCAAATCGGCGGGCGGCATCGCCATTCGCAGTCTGACGCGGCTCGATGCTTCGTCTATCAGGTCGATGGCTTTGTCCGGCAGCGACCTGTCTGTAATATATCTATCCGAAAGCTGCGCCGCGGAAATCAGCGCTATGTCCTCGATTGTAACCGAGTGATGCTTCTCATAGCGGTCACGCAAACCCTTGAGAATCTGAATGGTCTCGTCGATGCTCGGCTCACGCACCTGGACAGGCTGGAACCTGCGCTCCAGAGCCGCGTCCCGCTCGATATACTTGCGGTACTCGTCCATAGTGGTCGCGCCGATGCACTGGAGTTCTCCGCGCGCCAGTGCGGGCTTGAGTATATTTGAAGCGTCGATTGCGCCCTCGGCGGCTCCGGCGCCTACGAGGGTATGCAGTTCGTCGATGAAGAGAATCACTTCACCAGCGGCCTTGCGCACTTCTTCCATAACGCGCTTCATTCTCTCTTCAAACTCGCCGCGGTATTTGGTTCCCGCGACAAGCCCCGCCAAATCCAGCGCAACAATACGCTTATCTTTAAGCGTCTCTGGCGTGTCGCCACTAATGATCCTCTGCGCAAGCCCCTCGGCGATTGCGGTCTTACCGACACCCGGTTCGCCTATAAGACAGGGGTTGTTCTTTGTCCTGCGCGAAAGGATCTGCACCACGCGCTCGATCTCAGTATCTCGCCCAATACACGGGTCCAGCTTTTCCTGCCTGGCAAGCTCGGTGTAATCTCGGCCGAACTCGTCCAGTGTAGGAGTCCTGGAACGCGTGCGAGTGGAGGTAATTGCCGTTGTCTCGCCGTCCTGCAAGTTCATCACCTCTCTACGGGTGCGCTCGAGATCTACTCCGAGTCTTTGCAGCACGCGGGCAGCCATACCCTCGCCCTCGCGGATCAGACCCAGGAGCAGGTGTTCCGTGCCGATATAGTTGTTGTTTAAATTCCTCGCTTCATCGTACGCGAGGTCGATAACGCGCTTGGCCCTTGGAGTGAGCTGCATATCCTGGCCAAGACGCCCGTCACCGCGAGTGACCTGGCGCTCGATGTCTGAGCGTATTCTGCCCAGGCTCACGCCCATCCGGTCAAGTATTCTTGCGGCCACGCTGTCGTTTTCTCGCACAAGACCCAGCAGGAGGTGCTCGGTAGAAACATAGTTCTCACCCAGCCTGCCTGCTTCTTCCTGCGCAAAGAACACGACCCTGCGCGCTCGCTCCGTAAATCGTTGCCACATCTTACTGTTTCCCCCCTTTGCTTATAGAGGATTGCCTACATATATTATACTTCATAACGCCAAGATCGGAATTAAGAATTTCTTAACTGCTTCGAGCAGTATACCCGAGCTAGCCATCAACTATGTGCGCCTCGGCCAGTTTCTTTTTAAGAAAAGCCGCTCGCTCGATACTTGCCTTGCCGCTGTCAGCCGCTCCCACCTGCATCCCTGCGAGAAGCTCATTTAGCAGCGCGCCGGTGCAGTTTTCCATTAGTCCGAGCGATGAAGCCAGCCTAACTGGCGACATCAGAGCAATAGCATCTTCCGGTTTGACGGACATCGCGCTTTTCAATGTTGAAAGCGCCCGGCTTGCCGTCTCCAACAAAAGACTTCTCTGCTCGCTTAAAAGTTCCTTCCGGGCGAGCCTTTCTTCCGCGAGCAAATATCCCGCAACCGATCTCACCCTTTCCACAATTTCGCGCTCATTCAAACCGAGAGTGACCTCGTTGGAAACCTGGAACATATCCCCAAGCCACCGAGTTCCCTCGCCGAACATCCCTCTAATGGATACGCCCAAATCATAAGCCGCTCTAAGTTGCACATTCAGCTTATGAGTCATCGCAAGCCCGGCCAAATGCATCATAGCCGAAACACGCAACCCCGTCCCGACATTGCTCGGACTGGCCGTAAGGAACCCGTATCTTTCGGAAAATCCATAATTCAGATTTTGTGCAAGGATGTCGTCGGCCCAATCGACTAATTCCCAAGCCTGCTCGCAGACCAAACCAGACATCACGGTCTGCAGCCTGAGATGGTCTTCCTCATTTATCATTATGGAGATATTGGCGCTCGGCTCTAGTATTACTGCTCGTCCTTGACCCCCACTTATTTGTTCAAGACTCGCGACATGCGAATCAAGTAGAAAAAGTTTTTCTTCTTTGCTCAACTTGTCGACATTTACGAGTCTGAGCCGTGAGAACCGCTGCATCAGGCCTGCACTGGCCTTTCGCACATCGTCCACCACCATGGATAAATCTTCCCCGGAAGCGCGCGATGGAAACGGAAAGTCGGCGAGACTTCTTGCCAACCTGGCTCTGGTGGAGATTACGACATCGGCGTCGGGGCCATTGCCTTTTATCCAGCCGGGGACTTCATGGTTGCTCAAGATTATCCCTCAAACGCCTTGCCGACGTGACGGGTATATCCCTGAGCAGACTCAACAGCCTGATACAACTCACCAGCGAAACGAGAATAACACAAACAGCACCCCGGTCGGCCATCGACAACGATGTCCGCAAGCGTGGTCCCGCACATTCTGCAGGTATACGATGCCGAATGCGAACCGTCATCAAAACTGTCGACGCGAGCAACGATACCATCAAAATCCAATGCGGTGCCCGAAAGCAGCCTGGCGCGCTCATTGGCACATTCATGGCAAACAAACGTTCGTAAAGTATCCAAGCCGCGGCGGCGGACTACAACCATTTTTGCCGTCCGCCGCGAGCACATTTCGCATTTTACAGGATCGCTAATCACTGTCTCGCCACATACGCCTTGAACGCATCGATGAGTTTGTTCGTAAGCGGGCCGGGTTTACCGTCACCTATGGATCGAGCATCCAGCTTAACCATCGGGATGACCTCAGCGCCGGTACCGGTCAGAAATGCTTCATCAGCAGTATACAGGTCAAATCGCGTGAAAACGCCCATTACGACCTCTATTCCCATCTCACCCAGAATATCTATCACAGCTCCGCGGGTTACTCCCTCGAGTATTCCCAGGTGGGCAGCCGGAGTATATACCACGCCATCCTTCACATAGAAAATGTTGTCGCCGGTACACTCGGCCACGTAACCGTCCTCAGTGAGCATCAGGCCCTCGCCCGCTCCCACATGATTGGCTTCAATCTTTGCCTGAATATTGCACACATACTTGCCTGTGGACTTGATCCTGGGTTCCAACACCTGCGGGTTCGCGACTCTTGTGGCCACAGTTACGACTTCGAGGCCGTTCTCGTACATAGACTTGGGATAGAGAGAAAGCTTATCCGTAGATATGACGATTGTCGCCTGCCCCTTGATATTTTTTGGATCCAGACCCAGCGTTATTCCTCGCGAGACGGTGACGCGGATATAGCAGTCGCTGACTTCATTCATCTCCAACAGCTTTTCGACGTGTCCGGCGAAGGCCGCCTGATCGAACGGCATTTCTATCCAAAGCGCCTTGAGCGATCTGTAGAGTCGGTCTACATGCTCTTTCAGTTTGAACGCGCGCCCGTTATATGCTCTGATGCCCTCGAATACGCCATCTCCATAGAGAAAACCGTGATCGTAAATCGAGAGGTGCGCCTCCTCAGAGCGCACGTATTCGCTATTGAGGAAAACCCACTTGTCCATTCAAAAATCCTCACATTCTATTTTATCGCAGTCACACACCCGAAGCTATAAACGAGCGTAGACCTAGAGCACTTATAGGAATTATAGTTGCTTTGCAAGCGTAAATCAAGATGCAAACGCGCGAACATGTTATTGACACATCAGGCAGGCGGAGATATACTGAATTCGGGTGGCAACCACCACCACTACTCTCCATTGGTGTGAACCGATATGGCTGAAGCAATGGAACACTACAAGCTCGGAGTAGAAGCATTCAAAGCCGGCGACATCGACACCGCAATCAGTGAACTTGAGACCGCGACCCACATGGATCATGAAAACCACAAGGCGTTTTCTTATCTTGGCGCAGCTTATTCGGCAAAGGAACGCTACAATGCGGCCATCGGCGCATTTAAGGCTGCCGAGCAAGTCGCTCCGGGAGTTGCGAGCATTCACTACAACATCGCCCAGGCTTACGAAGCAAGCGGACTGCCGAGCGAAGCCGAATATGAGTATGAACGCGCACTCGAAATCGACCCGGCTTACGACAAAGCCAAGTTAGCGCTGGAAAATGTCAAGAAGAGGCTGCATCATCTTTAGCTAGGTTGTTCTTTCTATGACAGACTCCGCCAGCATCTCCAGCGCGACTTTGTAATCCGTGCGAGGCAGCAGGCTTAATTGTTCGCGAGCGCGTTGAACACACCCGAGCGCTTCATCACGAGCCTCGCCCACAGCACCACATTCGATGATGTGCCTGGTGATCCTGCAAGTGTCATCGCCCGTGAGATGTCCTTCCAAAACAAGCGGCGGAACCGCCAATCTGAATGCCGGATTCTTGAGAGCCAACAGCACAGGCATAGTGAACTTGCCATTCATGAGATCGGTGCCAGCGTCCTTGCCTGTTTGAGCCGGGTCGCCGACAATGTCCAAAATATCGTCGGTAATCTGAAACGCCAGGCCAAACAGGGTTCCGTATCGAGCCAATGCTTCACGCTCAACATCGTTCGCGCCGCCCAAAATCGCTCCAACTTCACAGCATGCGCTCATAAAAGCGGCGGTCTTACCGTTAATAATGCGGTTATAATTAGCCTGCCAGGCTTCCATGCTGCCTTCACTCTGCGCTTGCAGAATCTCACTTTCGATCATTCCGACTGCAACGCCGGAAATCACACGAAATATGTCTGCATCGCCGTCATTTGCCAGGATCGAAAATGCTTTCGCAAGCAGGAAATCGCCGCCCAGCACGCTGATCTTGTTGCCCCACATACTGTGAGCCGTGCGCACTCCACGGCGCTCGCGAGTCTCATCAACTACATCGTCGTGTACCAGCGACGCCACATGCACAAGCTCCGTCGCGGCGGCCATCTCCACTGCTCTGTCTTCAGCCGATCCGGTAGCCATCGCGGACAACAATACCAGCGACGGGCGTATTCGCTTGCCTCCAGCCGAAAACAAGTGCATCGATAAATCGGACGCAACCGAAACGTCCGACCTGACAGATGCAAGCAACTTTTGCTCGACCATATCTAACTGAGCTGCGATCGGATTGGCCCATTCAGGCCGGATGCCGCCGCCTCTCGATTGTATTGCATGGATACTCATCAACAGCACCTAAATATCTGGTTTCGTCCCGATATGCACGCATACCGCGCCGAACATCAAGTCATGAAAATGCACGTCGCGCAGCCCGCATGACTCCATCTCTCTTGCCAGTTCTTCTCGCGACATAAACCTCCTCACAGACTCCGGCAAATACTCATAAGCGCCTCGCCGAGCGTGAAACAACGATGCCGTGCGGGGCGTCAGGCCGTAGAAATACAATTTCCAAGGCAGGCTCAGCAAAGGCGAACGAACCTGACTAATCTCAAGGTTCACAATCCTGCCTCCCGGCTTTACCACGCGAGTCATCTCACTTACCGCGAGCTTCAGATCCGCTACATTGCGCAGGCCAAACCCAACAGTTACGCAGTCGAATGAGTTATCCGCAAACGGCAGTGCGCACGCATTCGCCTCAATAAAATCCACGTTGCCAAGACCCGCGCATATTGCTTTTTGCCGCGCAATCTCTATCATCGGGCTGGAAAAATCCACGCCCACAACACTTCCGTCAGGTCCGACCCTGCGCGCAAGCTCGAAAGCGAAGTCGCCAGTCCCACAGCAGACATCCAACGCGTGCCTTCCCGGTTCCAGGCCGGATTTCGACACGGCAAACCGTCTCCACGCCTTGTGCCTCGTGAGGCTCAGAACAGAGTTGAGCAGGTCATATTTCGGCGCAATAGACGAGAAGAGATTTTTAACGTAAGTCTCTTTGCCCTGTCCGGAAAGGTGTTGACTCATATCGCAGGCGTAACACTCCCTAATCGAATGTCTCTGGGCATTATATAGGATAGCGGGCGAGCAGTCAAACAGATTGTCCGCTTGCGTTCACCACGTCCACTGCAGTCCAATACCGCTAGAAGTGGCAACCACGTGGTCGTTTGTGAACTGCTTTGCCACATAGTGCCCCAACAGCGCGCCACCAACCACATCCCGCCAGTAATGCGACCCGGCTTCGACCCGAGAATATCCTATAGCGGCTGCAGTGATATATGCAGGCCACTTATAAGAGGGTTCGTAATCAGTTAGCACGGTCGCCATTGCAAATGCGGCTGCAGTGTGACCACTCGGGAAGCTGGTTTGTGAATCGCTGTTCGGACGTTTCTCCCCGACCAGATGCTTCAGTAGTTCCGTGGCAGCAAATGTGGCACCAAGCGCCTTGGCGCTTTGTGTAAACGCTTGCTTGTTCGGTAAAAGTGACAGCTCGCCTGCAACCAAGAATGGCGTAACGGAATCCGATACCGTGCGTGCGAGCGTTTCGCTTATCATCTCGGAACTTCGGACCTGTGCAGTGCAGATCAGCAATGTAAGTACAGACAGCAGAACAGATAAACAAGTTGAATTTCGCTTCATACTAACTCCAATTGTCTCGAAACAGCCCAATTTACTGCTGATAAGCGATTCCCAGCATCAGATCGCGATCATCTTTGTGTAGCAGATCCTGTACGCCCGCATATAGCCCCATATTATCGCCGATCCCGAAAATTCCACGCATTTCTAGTTGAGGCTCATCGGGTCTGAACAAATCGGTAGAAATCAGCACGCGTCTATTAAACAACCGATAGTCGTATCCGACGCCCAAGCGAGACGCATACAGCCCATATCTTGCTGCACCTGACTGACCAAGTGTATTGCCCGCCTGCAGGTTGACTTTAGTGCTCTCTCCGATACTATATAGTCCGGCTCGCGCAAACATTGGCTCGCTCAGCGCAAAAGTATAGTTCGCATCGAAGCGATACTTGCCCTTGGCGGTATTCCAGAGGCCATCTCCGCTGACGCCGTACTGCGGAATCTCAGATTTTTGCAAAGGTGTCGGGCCGGAACCACCAAGCTTTTTATTGAGCTTGTCCATAAGCAGGCTCGCCTTGCCGGAAGCATCGGCTGCATTGCGCGCAGTGGCCTTTATGTTGCATAAAAACTCGGGATCGGTCGCCAACCCCTTCACAGAAGCGCTCGCCGAATTGAGATTAGCCAGCATTTCTTCGGCCTGGAGCGCCGCTCCATTGGCTCGCTGCAGCATTTCTTTGACAGAACCCGAATTCTCGCCCAGCGACGAGACCAGCGTGGTGGCTTCATCGAGCAGCGCTATGAGATCGTCCATCGCCTGATTGGTTTTTCCAAGGAGCGGCTTCACGTTCGGCCTGACATCATGGGCAAGCATGTTTTGAATCTCAGAACACATCCCGACAGCTCGACCAGAGGCATCCGCAAGGTTCGCGAACGTCCTCTCGATCTCGGGCGACGAGCGTTCCATCAGCCCCTGCGCAGTGTTGATAAGTGTCGATGCCGATTCCGCGGAGGTCTTGATGGCCTTGATTGTATCTGTGACGGAGGCCAGCATTTCTTTATTGCTGAGCACCTTGTTGATACCTTTTGCAGTGGTTTTCAGTTCGACGAGCAAATCGCCCGCCTCGGCCATCAGTTGATCGAACTGAACGATTTGAGCGCTCTTTACCATTTGATCCGGCTTTACGCATTTGCTCTCTCGTCCCGGCACGATCTCGACATAAAAGTCTCCAACGAAGGCCCCGGTCGTGATACGCGCGGCGGAGTCCATTGGTATGCAGGTTCCGTTCCATATAAGCATGTTTACGCGCGCATTGCTGTCCGAGGTCAGGACGACATCGCTCACAACCCCGATCTTCACGCCAGCCATTCGCACATCGGCGCCTTTTTCCAGCTTCTGCGCATTGGCGAATATGCCATAGATCGGATATGTGGACGCTCTCAGGCTAAATCCGCCCAGAAACCAGTATACCCCGACCAACAGCACCAGCGAGGCAAACACTATCAGTCCAACTTTTGCTTCGTTTCTTAGTCTCACTGCGTTATCCGGATAGGACCTTCGGTCTCGCCTTTCATAAATTGTCTTACGGTGGCGTCTTCACATAGTTCCATTTCTTCAACGGTTCCGCTCGCGATAATTCTTCCGCGGTGAATCATCGCGATCCTGCTTGCCACGCGCGTAATGCTCGGTATGTCATGCGAGACCAGCACGGATGTCACTCCCAGTTCGTCTCGCGTCTTAATGATAAGTTCGGCTATGGCCGCCGCGGTGATAGGATCGAGCCCGGAAGTAGGCTCGTCGTAGAGCACAATATCCGGGTTCATCGCCAGCGCTCGCGCCAGCCCCACCCTCTTCTGCATTCCGCCGGAAAGCTCCGAGGGCATCTTCTTCTCTGTTCCTGCCAGTCCGACCATCGACAGTCTCTGGCACACCATTTCGCCGATTTCATCTTCGGTTTTGCGAGTATGCCGCCTCAGACCAAATGCGACGTTTTCGTATACATTAAGCGAATCAAACAGAGCCGCGTACTGAAACACCATCCCGATCCGGCCTCGGATTTTGTCGAGATCGCCCTCTTTCATCCGAGCGATGTCCACTCCCTCGACGAGCATTTCGCCGCCGGTGGGCCTCAGCAATCCGCCCACGCACTTCAGCAGGGTGCTCTTTCCCGCGCCGGACATACCCATAACCGCCATCGTCTCACCCTTGCGGACGTGAAGGTCAATTCGACGCAAGATAGATGCGCCACCCACTCTGTATGAAATCTGTTTTGCTGTAATCACAGGAATGCCGTCTTGCCGCCGAACATAACATAGGCAAGGAAGAAGTTCAGTATATATATAATGACAATCGAAATGACGACCGAATTGGTGGTGGACTTGCCGACACCAGTGGCTCCGCCGGTAGTTTGCAGACCCTGCTGCGCGCCAACTATCACAATCACAATCCCGAAGAAAACCGTTTTAAGGAGCCCCATCATAACGTCGTACGGCAGCACCTGAGCTTTCAAACTGCTGACAAACCCTCCTCCGGCGACACCATTCACCGTTGAAACCCAATAGCCTCCAAGTGTCCCGACCACGTCTCCGAAAATCGTAAGCACCGGCAGCATGATTATCGCCGCAAGAAGCCGCGGCACGACCAGATATTGGATCGGACTGACCGCAAGCGACCGCAACGCGTCAATCTGCTCGGTGACTTTCATGCTACCCAATTCCGCCCCAATCGCACTTCCGGCTCTCGCCGCCACCACGACAGACGTGAGCACCGGCCCAATCTCTCTAGCAATCGACAGTCCGACGACTGCGCCCGTATAACTCCCCAGTCCCCATTTCACGACTATTTGAGACATGTACAGCGCCAATACCGCACCGGAAAATGCCACAGTAATAAGCACAATAGGCAGCGATGCGACACCTATAAACGCCATCTGACTGAAAGCGTCGCGCACATTGATTTTCGCTCGAAATATGAACTTCAGAGTTCGAGCCAGAAGAATGGAGAACTCACCAATAAACTCGAAGAACTTAGTCAGAGTGACGTACGTCAGTTCGCCGGGCATCGCGACCACGGCAGCGAACTCATCGCCTACATCGTGCAATATATCGCCGGCCACATCAGACGGTCGACTCCTATGCCTGTGATTCTCCTCGTTCATAGTCTCTCACATACTGGGGAATTAGGCTCGAACGCCACGCAGAGCAGCGTCCCAAGCCGCCCTAAGTATACCCGACGCCGAATATGGTGTCAATGAAAACCGGCTATCGTCAAGCCGGATAATTGCCTTCTTTGCGCCACACGTCCAGCATCAGATGGTAACGCGAAAGGCGCATACCGGTGTATATGCAGTTGCTGGTGGAGAATATGTAGCCGCCGCCGGGCATGCCGTGCTTGAGGGCATATCGCGCGGACTCGACCACTTGCTCGTCCGTGCCTGTGTCCAACAAGCCACAATTGACATTTCCGATCAGGCAAAGCCTGTCTCCGTAGAGTCGTTTGACCTCAGCGATGTCGACCCCGGCTTGCGGGTCAATCGAGTGAAGCGCATGCGGGTTTGCTTCCACCAACTGATCGATGATCGGCATTATATTGCCGTCGGTGTGCTTGATCGTGTAAAGTCCCAAGTCGCGGTAGCCTTTCACGACCTTCGTCAGATATGGCGCGACAAACTCACTGAACTGCGACGGACTCAGAAAAGGCCCGGTATTGAGGCAATAATCCGAGCACAATGCGAAGCCGTCGAGTTGACCGTGTTTGGCATATTTTTCGGCCATCTGCAATGCGTTGTTGACTCTTTTCTCGGCTTCGGTCTTCAGTCCTTCGGGGTCATCTGCTATCCGATAGCTAAAATCGAGCATTTGGTCGCCATTAGGAATCTCAAAAGTGGGATCGCCATGGAGCATCAGGAAATACTTGTCCCCCGATTTCTCCCGAATAACGTCGATCAGCTTAATGGTTTCCTCCACCGAGTATGGATCGGAATGCATAAATATGGCGGAGTGCTCATAGCGCTCCGCTGTCATTATGTAGGTGTCGGCAATGTCCTCGCGATGCAATTGGCGCTCTTTTTCTTCCATTTGATCCCACTGAGAGAAGCATCTCTGCAATGGGTGGAGTTTTCCGAACGCCTCCATAGTCAAAAAGAAAACCAGTTCAAAGTGCGGGACTCGGCCCGTAATCATCTGGCGGTTCAAGGCTGCGATAAATCTTTCTCTCGGCGTGTAGTGCATTTTTCCTCCGAAACTCAAACTTCATTCCCAAGCGGCAGTTAGATCAGTCATAACTTTCCCCGGCAAACACAGATTTTCCTCCCTTGTCGAATTTTATGCTGTATAATCTGTTATAAAACCTAGCTGACTCGGGTATAGGCAAATAGTGAAAACAGACTGGAGGGTTCGCAATGGCGGAAAAGCAGAACGTAGCTGTTTATTCAACGCCCACCTGCCCGTATTGCAGGCAGGCTAAGGACTATTTGAAGGAAAAAGGAGTCGAGTTTGTGGAGTATAATGTGGCTACCGATCTCGACGCGCGAAACGCAATGGTTCAGAAGTCGGGTCAGTTGGGTGTGCCGGTAATCGAGGTCGACGGCCATATCGTGATCGGTTTTAACAGGCAGAAACTCGATGAACTGACGGCCGCGTAGAGAGAATTATGGATTATAAGACACATTACGACCTGATTATCCTGGGAGCCGGACCTGCCGGGATGACCGCGGGCGTCTACGCGGCACGCAAACAGCTCGACACGCTCATAATTACCGAAAACGTGGGCGGGCAAGCTACTTGGAGCTCGGATGTCGAGAACTATTTGGGCTATATTTACATCTCCGGCGTGGAACTGGTGCAGAAATTCGAGGAACATCTCAAAAAGTTCGACGTAAAGGTGGAGTTCACTACAGCATCGAAGCTGTCTCTTGTCGACGGCGGCTTCAAGGTCGACACTGCCGACAGCCGCACATTTTTCGGACGAGCCGTCATAGTGGCTACCGGGAAATCGCCTCGTCTGCTGGACGTGCCCGGCGAGAAAGAGTTCACCGGCAGGGGGGTGACGTATTGCGCCACGTGCGATGGCCCGCTGTATTCCGGCAAGGCCGTGGCGGTGGTCGGCGGCGGAAATTCGGGCCTCGATGCGGCCGTGCAGCTTATAAAAATCTGCCCGAAAGTATATATAATCGAGTTTACAGATCAGCTCAGAGCCGACCAGGTCATGATCGAGCAAGTCACAAAGGCCGATAATGTGGAGATTCTGGTCAGCAATGCCGTAAAGGAAATCAAGGGTGACACGTTTGTCCATAGTCTGATCGTAGAGGATCGTGTGAGTCTTGAGACCAGGACACTGGACGTCGAAGGCGTATTCGTCGAGGTCGGTCTTACCCCGAATACGGATTTCATCAAAGGGCTGGTCGAATTGAACAAATATGGCGAAATACCAGTCGATTGCGGCGGCCACACGGGCATTCCGGGACTGTACGCGGGCGGAGATGTCACCACAGTCCCCGAAAAGCAGATCATAATCGCGGCAGGTGACGGAGCAAAAGCGGCGCTGGGCGCGTATTCTTATCTGGTCAGGCAGCCGATTTCAGACGATTGGAGCTCAAAAACGTCCTGAAACATGACAGAAGAGCATTTTTTCGAACCGAATGCGGCATATATACACATACCATTTTGTGTCTCAAAGTGCATTTACTGCGACTTTAACTCCTATCCCGGCATGGAATCACTGCACGATCGATACGTGCGCGCTCTCATCACCGAGATTGAGCAGACGGCTGCCGGTCGTCATCGGCCTCTCGATTCGGTCTATATAGGCGGCGGCACCCCAACTGTGCTTTCCACAAGCTATTTGTGCGACATCCTAACATCACTCAAACCGATATCCAAAAACGCTGAAATCACTTTAGAGGCCAACCCCGGGACTGTCGACAAGAGCAAGTTTGTTCAACTATACGACGCAGAATTTAACAGGCTGAGTATCGGAGTTCAGTCGCTGGACGACGATTATCTGTCGATTCTGGGGCGTGCGCATAACGTGGAGCAGGCCGTAGAAGCATATATGGCGGCACGCAATGCAGGTTTCGATAATATCAGCATCGACCTGATCTTTGCTCTGCCGGGACAAAGCATTAATCATTGGAAAAACACACTTGATGCAGCGCTTCAACTTGAACCCGAACACATTTCGCTATACGAATTGACCGTGGAAGAAGGAACCCGCCTTGCGGATTTGTGTGCGCAGGGCGATGTGTCACTTCCTGATGAAGACCTGCAGATTGAGATGTACGAGCTTGCTATTGCCAGGCTCAAATCAGCCGGGTTTGAGCACTACGAGGTATCAAACTTCGCTCGGCCTGGGTTCAAATGCCGTCACAATCAGGTCTATTGGCGCAACGAGCCGTATTACGGCTTCGGAGCGGGCGCGACAAGTTACGTTTCAGGCGACAGAGCGATCCGATTTCGTGACCCCAAACACTATATTGATGAAATGGAGTCGGGTGGTGGCGCGATAGAGTCAGCCGAACACCTGACAGGTAGAAGATATCTCGCGGAGACGCTTATCCAGGGATTAAGAATGCTTGATGGTATAGACTTGCATAAGTTAACTGCCAAAACATGCACTGATATATCAAACGATTTTGCAAAAGAGATAGCTGATCTTCAGTCACGAGGCCTCGTGGAGTATTTCGACAGTCACCTCCGGGTCACTCATAGTGGATTGCTATTGCTCAATGATGTGTCAGAGACTCTTTTGCCTTGAGTTATTTCTCGTCCAAAAGTGTCTTGATTTCGTTTTCGATCTTCGCTACTTCCTTCTTTTGTTCGTCTGCATTACGTACTGGAAAACTTGAATGGATGTATCGCACGACGCCTTTCTTGTCGATTATATACATAGTTGGGATTGTGATGACCCTGTAGCTGCTGCCGGTTTTCTCCGCGCCACAATCCAGCGCAACGATATAATTGATGCCTTGTTTCTTAGCGAAGTCCGCGATTTTGCCTTTTTCCTGGTCTATGGCCACTCCGGCAATCCGAACGTCCTTATTATCCTTATATTTGTCCTGCAAATCGATCAGATATGGAATTTCGACCTTGCAGCGCGGACACCACGTAGCCCAAATATTCAGCACGACTACCGACGGCTCTTCTTTGAAGCAATCAGACAACGTAAACATTTTTCCATCTAGCGTGGGCAGTGAGAAATCAGGAGCCTTGCTTCCTGTTTCAATCTGCGCGTTCACGGCGCATGCAAGCGCCAGTAATAAAACCAGCGCAATATTCGCTGATGCGTATCGTCTCTTTACCATGGTCGATTCCTTTCGGCTTATCCACTCTCTGTGTATATTGACATGTATATCTGACGGGTGCTATGCTTTGAACGTTGCCAACTGGCTGCATTTTTCAGGATAAAAAACATCATGTCCAAAAGCAAAGCAAATCCGATCTGCGTTGCGGTTGTGTTAATGGCGGTAGTTGTGCTGATCAGCTGCGCAGTGCCGGCGCTCCATCGCTCAATGGACACACCCGGGAGCGCCGAAGCCACAGTTGCACCCGCGAAGTTGAGCGTCGTCATGAAAGCTCACATAGGCGCGTTGAAGTATCTCACATTTGCCCCGGGTGGAAGATATGTGGCAGGTATCGCCGACAACGGCAAAATTATCGCCTATACATCGCGTGGTGTGAAGTGTTATTCAACCCAGGTGGCAGGCGCGAACCGAGTAGCGCTTGCGCCGGATGGCAGTTTCGGCATAGTTTTTTCCCGGCTCGACCCCTCGAACACCACGTGCGTTTTTATCGACTCTCAAGGGCATACCCGCTGGAAAAAGAAACTGCGCGGATCAATATGGTGTGCCGATTCGTGCTGCACGGACGGAGGCACCCGATTCGTAATCGGCACTGGAAAGAAGCGGGTTTACGTGATCGACATCGGCGAGCGACGCAGACGCTGCAGGTGGTGGAGAACTCCAGGCGCTGTTGTGTCGGTGGATGTCGATGCGGAAGGCAAAGACGTCATTCTGGGAACTTGGCAAAATTCGACCGTTCAGCGTAGATCGATTCGTGGACGCCGTATATGGAGTATGGATGTCGATGATTCCGCGATGCCGATGGTCGAGAGATTGGTCTCATCGGATCGTGTCTGTGTGCGATATATATCCAAATCGCGCTCAGCGAATGCGTCATTCGATCTGATTGACACAAATGGGCGGATAGCGTCGAGTGGAACGATCGATTCACGCAAGAAGAGTCGAGTTCTCTTTTCCCCATCCGCAAAATATATCTGCACCGGCAGTGTTCAGACCATATTGCACAAGGGTAAGTCTATGACTCAGAAACGCACCACTCTGCAGGAATGTTCAGGCAAACGCATCTGGGAAAAGGGCTCGGTGTTTTTCCAGGCCGAGCCGATTATGGTAAGCGCCCGGGGAGACGTACTCATGCAGGATGGAAACAACACTTTGTTTATTGCGAGCGCTTCGGGCAGCCTGGAGCAGACTATAAAATTGTCCGCAAAGATGCTGCGTAACGCTATGTCACAAGACGGTTCCCTCTGCGGCGTCAATTGTTCCGATGGCAATCTTTACGTCTTGAAGATGTCTCCGTAATGACACAACGGCCGTACTCTCTGGTACGGCCGTTGTGCCTACGAGACTGGGCTAGGTGTCCGGCTAGTTTCCCGACAGGGTAGCCTCCAAAGGGATAAGTCCCAACCTGGTTGCTCGACGGAAAGCTTGCACTCGGTTGGACACCTGGAGCTTGTCATATATGTTGGCCAGATGGAAGTCCACGGTCCGCTTGCTCACATACAAAGCATCGGCTACATCCTTACTGGATCTGCCTTCGATAACCAGTGAAAGCACCTCCAGCTCTCGCTTTGTAAGCCGAACAGAGCGGTCAATGTGGACGTCCGGAATACCGACAGCCCCCATATATTTCTCCTTTCCCTGCTCGCCGCTCATAGTTATCATTCCATCTTGTAGCGACTATTTGGAAAGAAGTTTCTGAAATCTTGCCGACTCGATTATTACGCGGAACAAAACTGCTTGCTTAGTCGTATATTAATTGTAGAACCTTCCCATTCTCTTTTCTCGACTCGGCCCATTGGGGCTGAGTAATCTCCTTTCTTGTTAATTGAGCGGAGTTCAGGCTCCGCTCTATATTTTTTGTACGATATATTCAAAATTTGCAGAATTGACATCGAAAAACCGAAAACGCGGAACAATTCGAACGCGAACATCGTATATTATATAGCAAACCTTCCCACCCTCTTTTCTCGCCCTCGGCCTTTAGGGCCGGGGGTATTTTTTTGTGGCTAATCGGTCCGCTGCGCACCGTCTCCAAATGTCGTATAAAACGCCAGACTGGTAATTTTTGGAAAGTCGTTCGCGTTATACTTTATGCTTGCAACAGGAGAATCATCAACATAAGCCGTGGCGGTCTCGGAAATCGAGTCCAGACGGAGTGTCAAAATCGCCCACTTGCCTGTCGGTAGAACAGCTGATGACATATCAGACGATTTGTATTTTTCTTCGTCCCTGGAAAGACGCGTTACCGTGATTTTGCATTTTTGATCATTACGATAAAGCAACGCATGTATGCGAAGTGTCTCCGGCGCACAGTTTGGCTGCTCACGATAGTCCAGAGACATGTTGAACGCACATGCAATATCCTTTTGGCCATAGTATTGCTCCGTAGGCGGTGCAATACAGACCATTGTACTGAACTCAAGTGAGCCGGACAGATTCAAATCCAGCGGATGGTCTGCCTCTGCCATCTGATTTCCGTGTTCATTCAACAACATCATCTGCGTAGAGGTTTTTTCTATGGTGAATACAGACACATCTCGAAGATGAGTCCAATCACTGATATCGCCGTCGTTAAAGTCATCTGAGAATACAACCTTGCCATTGTTCTTGATCCGAATATCTTCCAAATATACTCCGCCATTCGCATAAGCAGAGCCTGTAAAGCAACATACAAGTCCAACAATTGCCGCAAAGCGCCATTTTCTTGCAGTCATGATGCATCCTCCTCATTTTCTTGGCCAGCTTGCTCGCTTTAGTATACCACTTTTCCCGTCGTGCTCTCATTCCTTAAATTTAAACATCAATCCTCAAACAATCACACATTCGTTGACCTACTGGATATATATGATTATAATGCAAGACATCTCCAGCAGGCCAACATGCGAAGAATAAGTACGGTTCGGGTAATTCCTGGGGAGATTTTTCTGTATGTCGATTCAGCAAATAAAGGAGCAATATAAATGCAATACAGATCAATATGTGTTTTCATCGCGTTATGCTTCATGCCAGTCATTACTGCTGTGCAAGCTGTGTCTGAGGAGTTGCCGGCAAGTAATGGTACGATTGAATCGTCGGAGCCGAGCACGTTGAAAGTGTCATTGCAGGCCGAGGATGCAAGTGTGACCGAGTTATTAACTTCGCTCGCTGCGCAATCAAAGACAAAAATATTAGTCGAGTCCTCGGTAAAAGGAAATGTAAAGCTATTATCTCTAAATGAAGCTTTACTTGAGTCAGCTCTTACGGCACTGTGCAATATTGCCAAACTCCAGTGGCGCAAGGTATACATCAGCCCCGATTCAAAACTGCTGGAACAGCCCGACAAGCTGGCTGCAACAATAAGGCTTATGACCGGGTTAACATTCCCGGACATGGTTCTCGCAGACTCTTCGGTCAAAAAAGTCAGCGTGCATTTTGAAGACAAGCAGGCCGTGCAATCTGCCAGGGAGATCGCAATGGGCAAGCTAGGCATGAAACTGGTCTATCTCATTACCGATGATTCCGCAATAGCCGCCAAAGAAGCAAAGGCCGAGAAGTCCGCGGTTGATGAGTATACGGATTTGGCGAAAAAACAGTTAGAAAAGTTTATGGCAATGACTCCCGAGGAGCGCGAGCAGGCTTTGATGGCCGGGATCAATATGATGGATCAGGTCGATCCCAGCTATATGGCTGCCGCGACCAAGGCATTGATGAATGTCGATCCTGATACGTTCATGCGAATTCAAAGACGGTCAGGTCAAATGATGTTCGATATGTCCACTGAAGATCGCAGGCAACTCTTGAAGTTAGGCATGCGAAATAGGAGCAACATGTATACTGAGGAACAGATGCAGATATTGCAGGAAGATATGGCGGCGGTAATGGAAGAACTTCAAGCCGAAGAAGAATCGCAGTAAATGTGTGTACCAGCTATTGACTACACCGTCCCAAAACATGTAAAATACCTCGGTTAGCACTCTGAGTCAAAGAGTGCTAACTCAGCCATAATTATATTCATGGGAGGTGTGAGTAAGTGCTCAAGCCACTTGGAGACAGAATTATTGCAAAGGCTCTCGCCGCTGAGACAATTACCGCGGGCGGGATCGTGCTGCCGGACAGCGCCAAGGAGAAGCCACAGGAAGCTGAAGTTATTGCGGTCGGACCTGGCATTCAGCTCGAATCGGGTAAAATGACGCCGATGGATGTTAAAGTTGGCGACAAAGTCATCTACGGCAAATACGCAGGTACCGAAATCAAAGTCGACAGCGAAGATTACGTTATTCTCAGACAGGAAGACGTGCTTGCTGTTATGGAAACAAAATAATCTTTTGAGGGGAGCGACGAAAATTTGGCAGCTAAAGATCTGAAATTCAGTGAAGAAGCTCGCCGCGCCATGGAGCGCGGAATAAATGCATTGGCCGACGCCGTGGGTGGCACCCTTGGCCCCAGAGGCCGCTATGCGATGATCGAAAAGAAGTTCGGCAGTCCCAGCATCATCAATGATGGCGTCACGATTGCCAAAGAAATAGAAGTCGAAAACAGGTTCGAGAATGTCGGCGCGCAGTTGGTTCGCGAGGTTGCCTCCAAGACCAACGACGTCGCAGGCGACGGAACCACCACCGCGACGGTTCTCGCGCAGGCTATAGTCCACGAAGGCTTCATGAATGTTGCGGCCGGCGCCAACCCGATGGCCATCAAGCGCGGCATCGACAAGGCCGTGGCCGTGGCTGTGGAAGAGATCAAAAAACTCAGCACTCCGGTCGCGGAGAAAAGCGAGATTGCTCAGGTCGCAAGTATTTCGGCAAACGACGCAGTGATCGGCGACATCGTAGCAGACGCGATGGATAAGGTCGGCAAGGACGGAGTCATCACTGTCGAGGAATCCAAGAGC
>JAJFUS010000013.1 GCA_021372295.1 bacterium
CGACATCGCTCCGGCAAGAGCTGTGACTTCACCGTCGTTCACCACGTCGAACGGCACTGAGTCCCATTCTTTCTTGAGATCGGCAAAGAGGGTTGTGATCTTTGCGTTGAAGAGGTCTTTAGGTACTCCTCTGAAAAGCGAGGCCACTCGTGGGCGATTGTTGATATATACGCCAGCCGAGCTGCCCCCGATGGCGTCTACGCGGGGCATGTGTGACGCGGCGGACTTCAGTGCTGAGTTGATTTCGTTGAAGTGGTATGCGGGATCAGTGGCGTCGCGAGGGTTCCAGTTGACTTCTTCGGTGTAGACCGCCTCGCCGTCGATTACGGCTGAGACCTTGCGGTCGCTTGCACCCAGGTCGAAGCCTATACGGCAGCCGTCGAGATGGCCACCTAATGGTGACGTGCTTTCTCGGGGGGCTGGGACTTTATCTGCGTCAGTGATTTCCACGGTGAATGGGCGCTCGTAAACGCCGCCCATAAAGTCGGCGTCAAAGGCTCGCTCGCCGGTGGAGGAATAGACTTTCTTGATGTGCTCACCGACGCTTTTCGGGCCGCCGACTGTCACTTTCCATCCGCCGCGCTGCCAGAGCAGCATCTTGACCAATCTCTCGGCAAACGGCAGGTTGAGCGCGGCGTATTCTGACGTCTCGGCGAAGCACCGAGTGTTGAAGACCGATGTGGTGCCGTCGCCCCGCTCGCATGCGATCGATAGTGGTGTTCCCTGGCCGGACTCTTCGACCATGCGCAGGTACGCTCGATTGACGAGGGCCGCCGGAGCAAAGCGTTCGTGCAGAGGCGCAGAAACGGCCGGCTTTGCAAGTTCCGATAGCTTTTTCATTTTGCATTTCCCCTCATAATCAGTGCCGAGCCGTACGGGAGGCTCCGTCGGCTGCGCTATTGCTCATCATACGAAGAGTCGGAAAAGTTGTCAAGGCGAAAAAACTTAAAAAAGATAGTTGACCACTATTAGTGAACATGGTATACTATGACTTGTTAGCAGGCAACCGCGAAGCGCGCTGGCCGAACATACGTTCCGCGCAAAGCAATTTCCATCCTAAATAAATTTACGGGAGGCCAATATGTTCAGCAGTGCCGCATTGGAAGTAACAATTAGCAATGTCTTTGAGAAAGCCGCGCCGGGTGATGTCAACTTCGATCTTCTCTATCTGGCAGCCGAGCAGGGCGCAATCGGTATGGAGGAAGTCGGCGATATAATCCTCGCCAACACCGGCGGGTTCGGGCGCGACGCCGGAGTATATACTGAGCGCCAACTCGACAGGAAGATCCGCAACGAACGCACGCGGCTGTCGAAGTCGGACATTCGGGAAGAGGGCATCTCAACGGATGTGACCGGGTATCTTTTTGAGCGCCATCTTGATGACCTTATAGACGTAAGCGGGCTTACAGCCATTCAGGAAATCTGTTTTCGAATGTGTGCGGCGGGCTTGCGGCGCAATAATGTGGCGGATACTCTGGGGCTTTCCCCTGCGCGAACGACCTATGCTCTCAGAGTGGCGAAAAGAAAGATCAGGCGTGCCTTGGGCGAAGGCAGATACGCAGGCTGGTATGAGGTGTATTTGAGCGAGGTAAACCGCACCCGGAAGGCGTAATTTGGAATAATGATGCTTTTTGTGGGTAAGGTATTCTGACGTTTCGCGAATTTCCTTCCGAAACGTCTGCTTGACATGATATAATTGATGGGTTTTTGGCGATCAGCCGACCCGACAACGCAAATACGAGGTGAACCATGCTTAGTGCATCCATTGAGGAAATTATAGCGCGAGAAATCCTTGACTCCCGCGGCAACCCGACCGTGGAAGTTGAAGTCTGGCTAGACGATGGCACGATGGGCCGCGCAGCCGTTCCCAGCGGCGCGTCCACGGGCGCGCATGAAGCGCTGGAGATGAGAGACGGCGACAAGACCCGCTACATGGGCAAGGGCGTGCAGGACGCCGTGCGCAATGTAAACGAATTAATCGCTCCCGAGCTTATCAACTATCCCGTGACCGAACAGGCCGCAATCGATCAGACAATGCTCGACCTTGACGGCACCGAAAACAAAGCCAAGCTCGGCGCAAACGCCATTCTGGGCGTGAGTCTGGCCTGCGCGAAGGCCGCCGCCGATTCTATGGGTCTTCCGCTCTATCGCTACCTCGGTGGAACCAACGCCAAAGATCTTCCCGTTCCGATGATGAACATCTTGAACGGCGGCAAGCATGCCGACAACACCGTTGACATCCAGGAGTTCATGGTCATGCCGGTGGGCGCGTGCTGCTGGGCCGACGCTCTGAGAATGTGCGCGGAAGTCTATCACAATCTCGCCAAGGTGCTTAAGAGCAAGGGCCTTTCCACTGCAATCGGTGACGAGGGCGGGTTCGCTCCCAACCTTAAGAACTCCGAAGAGACCATCGAAGTCATTCTCGAAGCCATCGAGAAGGCCGGTTACAAACCGGGTGAGCAGTTTATGATCGCCCTGGATCCTGCCGCTACAGAGATGTATCAGGATGGCATTTATAATTTCGAGGGTGAGGGTGTGAAGCGCACCTCCGACGAAATGGTGGATTACTGGGAATCGCTGGTGAACAAGTATCCGATCATCTCGATTGAGGACGGCATGGCAGAAGACGACTGGGACGGTTGGGTGAAGCTCACAAAGCGCATTGGCGACAGGGTTCAGATCGTCGGTGACGACCTTTACGTCACCAACGTCGAGCGTCTCAAGAAAGGCATCGAACTGGGCGCGTCCAACGCGATTCTCATCAAAGTGAACCAGATCGGTTCTCTTACCGAGACTCTGGATACCATCGAGCTTGCCAA
>JAJFUS010000030.1 GCA_021372295.1 bacterium
CCAAGACTTCTAATGCCGTCCACGGCCTTTGCAAGATCATCAGGCAACACATGAAACGGCACATAAATATAGTCTAAATCCAACGCCGAAATCGCCGCGTTATGCATAGCCGGCGATAAACTGTGCGAAACCGGGTGTCCGATCACCCCTAAAACCTTCGTTTTGCCGGTCATGTTCACTTGGTATCCCGTTTTTCTGACTTATTGGCAACGCAGTTTGTTCCATGCGCGCCTGTCGCGGACAAACGGCTCCAAATCCACCGCTCGACCAGCCTGCTTAGTCTCGTGCCAATAAACTCTTTCGGGTGCATAGGTTTCACCAAAATCGTATACATGCACGCCCAGTTCCCACCTAATATATCGGTAAGAAGCTGGTCGCCCACAACCACAGTGTTCTCCGGCACGCAGCCCAATATTTTAAGCCCCTGCTCGAAACCCTGCGGCCTGGGCTTCAGCGCCTTAAACACGGATGCCACTCCAAGTTCTTTCGCAACCGCGCTCAAACGCCTGGGGTTGTGCGTGTTGGATACAATGCACAGCCTCATTCCAAGCTCTTTCGCGCTTTCGATCCAGTTCCTGCTGGACTCCGGCACCTGCGAACTCGCCCAGGGCAGAAGGGTGTTATCCAGATCGAGCATCATCGCCTTATAGCCGTCACGCTTCAGCGCAATCAGATCGATATCGCATACACTGCGGACATACTGGTCGGGTCGAAACATTTCCAGCATCTCACCCATCTACATCCTGCCATTTCTGATCGCGTTCTTCGCGGCGACGTGTTCCTTAAACGTTCGAGAAAACTTGTGACCGCCATCGCGCCTGGCCACGTAAAACAGATAGTCCACACTCGCCGGACGCATAGCCGCCTTTATAGACTCCAAACCCGGATTGCATATCGGTCCCGCAGGCAAACCGGCGCGCATATACGTATTGTACGGTGAGTCCTTACGCAAATCTGTGTAATACACCTTGCTCTTATTATCGGCGCTAACCCCCGGCGAATAAGAGACCGTCGCGCATACCTCAAGTCTCATGCCATTCGCCAAGCGATTCCAAAACACAGCCGAAACGAGCGGCCGGTCCGACGGAATCTTAGCCTCCCGCTCGATCATCGACGCCACGGTAATCAGCTTGTAAAGCCCCTCCGCAAACGATTCTTTGCCCAAGCCGAACCTTTTCCGAATAACATTTTCAATCTCGCCCCTGTTGGGATCCACAACTTTCTTTTCAAACGCGTCGAGCATTTCGCGGACGATCACACCAGAATCCGCGCCCTTAGCCACCAGATATGTGTCTGGAAACAGATAACCCTCCAGGTCATTGCCGTAAACAAACGCATAGTCCGAAAACTCATTGCCGTGCTCAATAACCAGTCTCAGAAACGCATCGTCACTTATCAGCTGTCTGTCCTTGAGCGCGTCGGACATCTGTCTGGCGGTAAAACCCTCGGGCATCGTGACCCAGTTCTCCAACGTCCGGCCCGAAACAAGCCGGTCGATCATCTCAGAGACGCCCATCGAACGCTTGAGCTCATATACTCCCGGCTTGAGAGTGGCGCTCGCGCCGCTCATTCTGCACGCAAGCACAAACACGAACGGACTCCTAATAAGACCACTCCCGCCAAGAGTCCGGCTCACCCCGCGCGCGGTAGAGCCTTTCATAACAACCACGCGAACCGGCGTCTTGTCGCTGGAAACCGGACGCATCCCGATAGCGATCATCAGCCCGACGATCACCAAAACCACAACCGGAACAACAATATAAAGCTTCAAAAAACGTTTCATCGGCTATGCGTTACGAAACTCACCACTATCAAGATAACTTTGCAATATAACGGCGGCTGCCATCTGGTCGATCACTTTGCGGCGCTTTTTGCGGGAAATATCCATCTCGATCAAAGCCGACTCTGCGTCGGACGTGCTCAATGACTCGTCCCACAAGACAACCGGAATCCTCAGCCGCCTGACCAGACGATCCGTAAAATCTTTCACCTTCCGAGCCTGAATTCCCTCCTCGCCCTGCAAGTCCAGAGGGTTTCCGACCACCACCCGGCAGGCGTCCAGCTCTTCCAACAACTCCTCGACAGCCCGCAGATCGGCCTTAACACTTTTACTACGCCGGATCGTGGTCACAGGGTTCGCGGTGACATATAGTTCGTCGCTTGCCGCCACACCGACCGTGGCGTCGCCCACATCCAGAGCCACTATTCTGGGCATCGTCTGGCTTCTTTCTCTATCATCAGATAAATGAGCAGCGACGACATCATCCCAAACATCAAGAGCGCCATCACAATTCCCGAATCATTAAAAAGCAGCGCCACAAGCATCCCAATCAACAAACCCTTCAAGCTCGCGGCCACCGACTTGTCGCGAAATATTTCTTCTTTGAGCCTGGCCGGGATTCTGTACGCCCAGAACAAACATATCGGAATGAGTACGATATAAGCCAGCACAGCCTCGGGATGAGCGGCAATGCGCAAGTTCAAAAGCACCTTTCGAGCAATAAGGGACAACACATATCCGCCGCCGACTTTCTGCACCAGGCTCGCCATCCGACCGGCATGCGCGGCGGTCTGCCCGGCTGATACAGAGTCCCTAAACGCCAGCAGCGCGAGAAGCCCAATTCCATATACGAAAACGCCTATTACATGCCGCATCCCAAACTGTCCGCGCCTGAGACCGATAATCAGCAGCCCAAAAGTCACCACTGCAGTAATAGTTCCACCATAATTCGCGCCGTATTGGCCCAAACCCAATGCCAGCACCAGCACGACCCCAAAAACCAACGCAAGCCACAGACGCACCCTCTCACCACTGAGCACGGCGACCATCGCACACATCGCTATCAAAATCCCTGCATATTCATTGCCAATGCCATAATATCGAAATCCGCTCAACTGAAACTGACTTGGAATCGCGAACTTACATAACGCGCCGCCCGCAAAAGCATCGACAAAAATTGTCGATACACACAAAGCAAACACAACCAGCATCGGCGCACCCGGCAGTCTCATCTTTCGACCCAAAACGAAGCTCGCAGCCGTAATAAGCACCCAAAATAGAATCAAACCAACCAAATGCGACGCAACACCCGCCGGCGCAAGAACCGCCAGCAGCATCGCAGGAGCCGACGCGCACCCCGTCACCAGTCCGGCCTTAATAAGAACAAGAACCTTTCGTGAAACCAGCAGCGGAAAGCCCAGCGCGATCATCGCCGATATGAAAGTCACCGCGCCGATTGCCATTATGACGTATATTACGGGCTCGACCACAGTCTGATGCGTCCGCACTCGATTTTCTAGATCTCGCAGCGCGGCCAGTTTGTCACCGACTGACTGCACACGCGCAGCGCGTCCCACCATTTCAGGCCTGGCGGGGATGCCGAACAAATCGAGCACCGTCGGGGCGAAATCACTTGCCGCAACAAGACCCAAAGTCCGCGTGGTCGGAGATTTAAGAACCCCTGAGGCAGTCTGCCCGTAAATCACAATCGGCGTAAGCCTTTCCCATGGATCGCCCACAGGCAGCCCGAAAGACACCAATATCACCGATACGTTCTCATCCCGCGATTTGCGCATCAATCCGTCGATAAGTCGATCCAGATCGCGCATCACTTCGGCCTTGTGGATCGCGAGAGCCTTATCGGTCATGGAATTCTTAGACTCGTCTAGGAGGGTCGAACCGCTGAAGTTTATCACAACAAAATCAGCCCGCGCAAGACCACTCAAATTCGACGAATTGGCATTAAGGCAACCTCTGTCTATAAAACCCCGTGAGTCCATCGCAAGAACGGCGGTAGCTCGATTGATTCCTCCAGGCAAAATATCCGCGTTTCCGATTGCACAGGTCTTCCTGCCTGCCTCGTGAAGAGTATCACCCAACGCGCCGAGCACAGCGGGCTTGGCCAGTTCCGTATTGGCTCGCAGAGCAAGCCCCAATCCCAAAAATACCGCCGACCCCGGATCTGCAGCATAGCCTGTGCGCCGGCTGTAAGCATCGCCCGCAGACGCGCCAGACTCGATCCTCTCCTGAGAGTCGTAAAACTCACGCAAATACACTCCGCCACGACAGCTCGCGCCCGCCCCGGCTGTAATCATGCACGAAAACTCGTTCTTGCCGCCGGAGCAGTTCGGGCTGATAAGCCCCACCGCGCCGCCGCGAATCATTCGAGTAATCGCATGAAGCGACGGATCATCAAGATCGTCAAGAGTCAGACGGTTCGCCACAACCACTACAACCTTGCCGCGAGTGGAAAGTGGAGAGTGGAAAGCAGAAAGCCCGGATGCTCGACATGTCAGCGCGCATACGGCCAGAATTATGCATAAGGCCAAACGCAACAAGTCATTCCGAACGTACGAGAAAAATCTGCTTCTTAAGACATGAGCACAAAGCAGGTTTCTCGTTCCACTCGGAATGACTGTACACGAAAACATTAACAGTTTGCCTGCGCCTTGATAATCTCCGCGGCCTTGACCAGCGCATCTGGGACTTTGCTCGCGTCTTTGCCGCCTGCCTGAGCGAACTCCGGCCTGCCGCCACCTCCGCCGCCCGCGATTTTGGCGACCTCCCGCAGAGTATTGCCCGCATGGAAGCCCTTGCCGACAAGATCGGATGTAACTTTCCCGACAAACAACACCTTGCCGTCCGCGACACCAGCCAGCACAACCACGCCCGATTTGAGTCTGTCCGCGACGCCGTCCGCCAGCTTCTGGAGAGTCGGGACGTCCACAGTCTGAACGGCAGCAGTGACAAACTTGATATCGCCCGCATCCTGCGCCGACTCGGCCAACTCGCCAGCCTGTTCCGCCGCGCCTCGACTCTTGAGCGTATCGACCTCACGCTGGGCGTCTTTAACGGCCTGAACGGCTCGCTCGGCAGCTGCAACCGTCTCAGAAGTAGATGCGCCCAAAGCCTCAGCGGTCTTCCTGAGCTGGTCTTCGATCCCGTTGACGTAATGAACGGCAGCCTCACCGGTCACAGCCTCAATTCGACGAATCCCCGCGCCCACACTCGACTCGCTCATAATCTTAAACAACCCCACCTGCCCCGTATGCCGCAGATGAGTACCCCCGCACAGCTCGATCGACACGTCGCCCATCCTGACCACGCGAACCTCATTGCCGTACTTCTCGCCGAAGAGCGCAGTCGCGCCCATCTTGCGAGCCTCGTCGATGTTGGAGATCGTCACGTTGGACTGCACGTCCTCCAAAATCAGCTCGTTTACGCGATTCTCGATCCTGCGAATCTCCTCGCGGGTGACCGCCTGGAAATGCGAAAAGTCGAACCTCAGCCTTCCCGGCTCAACCACCGAACCCGCCTGCAGCGCGTGCTCTCCGAGAACCTCGTGCAAAGCGGTGTGCAGGAGGTGGGTAGCAGTGTGATTTCGAGCGATAGACATCCGGCGCTTCTTGTTCACGCAGCAGCCCACATTATCGCCAACCGAAATCGTCCCGGACTGCATCGTGCCCTTGTGGAAAAAGAACCTCGACGCCTTGATCGTGTCGATCACATCCAGAGACGCGCCATCGTTCATTATCACGCCGGCATCGCCGACCTGTCCGCCCGACTCCGCATAAAACGGCGTCACATCCAGCACAACTTCGACCTCATCACCCTCATTCGCCGACGTAACGAGCTCACCGTTCTTGATGACCGCAAGCACATTCGCGTCGCCGACAGTCTGTTCATATCCGACAAATTTCGTGGCCTCGATAGTCTTCTCAAGCTCAATTATAACCGTCCCGCCGCCGCCGAAGAGCTGAGTGGCAAAGTCGCTGGACTCTTTCGCGCGCCTTCGCTGTTCTTCCATCGCGGCCTCGAAACCGTCTACGTCCACCGACACGCCCTTCTCCGCCGCCATTTCCTTGGTCAGTTCGAGCGGAAAGCCGTAGGTATCGTATAACGTAAACGCGGCCTCGCCGTCAAGCGTCTTCTCGTCGGACGAAACAGCCAGTTCAATCTGATCTTCAAGGCGCTGTATGCCGCTTTCGAGAGTATGTCTGAACTTCTCTTCCTCGCTGCCGATTACTTTCTCGACGTAGCCCTGCCTGTCAGCGATCTCGTGGTAGACATCGCCCATAATCTCGACCACAATCGGCACAATCGACACCAAAAAGCTCTTAGTAAGCCCCAGACTTCGACCCTTAACCACCGCATTCCTGATCAACCTGCGAAGCACATACCCGCGCCCAACGTTGGACGGCATCACGCCGTCAGCAATCGCAAACACAGCAGACCTGAGATGGTCGGCGATTACGCGGATAGCTTTGTCGGTGTCCTCACTCGCACCATATTTCGCGCCGGATATTTCTTCGATCTGCCGAATGATCGGCAAAAACAGGTCGGTCTCATAATTGGTCAACGTACCGTTCAACACAGCTATCGTGCGCTCAAGCCCCATCCCGGTGTCGATGTTCTTTGTGGGAAGAGACTTCATAGTGCCGTCTTCCTGCCTGTCGAACTGCTGGAAAACAAGGTTCCATATCTCCACGAACCTGTTGGAGTCATGCGCGATAGACCACGCCGGGTCTTCAGGCAAACCAAGTTCGGGCCTGGTATCCAGGAAAATCTCGTTGCACGGGCCGCATGGGCCGTTGGGGCCTTTGCTGGGAGCGTCCGCGGGCCAATAATTCTTGTCCTCACCCAGACGAACTACCTTATGCGCGGGAAAGCCGATCTCTTTGATCCACACATCGGCGGCCTCGTCATCTTCAAGATACACGCTCGTCCAGAGATGATCCGGGTTAAGCTCCAGCACCTTGGTCAGAAACTCCCACGCCCAGTGGATTGCGTCGCGCTTGAAGTAATCGCCAAAACTGAAATTGCCAAGCATCTCAAAAAACGTATGATGCACCGCGTCGCCAACTTCATCTATGTCGTCCGTGCGCATGCACTTCTGAGAGGTCACGATCTTCGTCGCGGGAGGCACTCTTTCGCCCACGAAATAGGGCTTGAACTGCACCATTCCGGCAGATGTATAGAGCAGACTGGCATCGTCTGGCACAAGCGAATCGCTTTGGTGGATCAGGTGTCCCTTGCTCTCGAAGAATTTCAGGTATTTGGTTCGTAGTTCACTGCTTGTCATTTAGTATACGTCCGGTTTTTAGTTTTTCGGGATACACATTAAACTTTTGATGTAGAAACCGGGAATTTCAGCAATCCTATCCGGTATCAATATCCTAAGATGATGGACTTACTTATTGCCAGAACGCAAATCCAGCATAGCGATATACTCGCCCTGAAGCATCTGACCGGTGCGCTGGAACCCCAGACTCAAATGCAGCGCATGCGCGACAAAGTTCTCCGGCCGATACCCCACATATATCTCATCGCAGCCCGGAATCTTGCTCATAAGCTCTATGAGTTTGACCAAAGCCGCCTTGCCAAACCCCTGCCTCTGGTGGTCAACGTCAATCATAAGACGAAATATCCAGTACTTGCCGTCATCAGGATCGCGACCGTACATCGCGAAACCGACAACCTCTTCGCCGTTAAAAATCGCAAGTTGGACAAACTCAGGCTCGGCCTTAAACTCCCGCACGCGGTAAAAGTTCGGTGCCACAAGCCCGCCTTGTTCCAGTTTGAGAGCAAGGTTCATAACCTCCGGCCAGCTCTCCCTGGTAACCTCTTTCAATTCTATATCAACCATGTGACATGATCCTGCTGCGCTCATCTACTCGGTTTTCCCACTCCCTGTTCACCAAATCCTTCCCCAAACTTGTCGATGTGTAACTCGCCACCGGTCGACCAGTTCTCGCGATCAAGCTCTTCCAGGAGTACCGTCACCCACTCCGGCCTCACATTCAACGTTGAAACCACTGCATTCGTGACGGCCTCGACCACAGCCCGCTTGGTCGCGATATCGCGCCCTTTCGCCAGCCTGACAGTCACTATGGGCATCTCACACCTCCAGCTTACGCGGATTCCTGATCGGCTATAAATTTCTCTATAGTCGCCTGATCCTTGATTCCGGGAGTCGCGCCCAAAGCGGTGACGCAAAACGCGCCCGTCGCATTTCCGAACTTACCGGTACGTTCAAGGTCCCAACCGTTCGCCAAACCCGCCAAAAAGCCGGCCGCGAACGCGTCGCCCGCGCCGTTGGCGTCCACCGCGTTCACACGATATATGGGAATGCGCAGTTCGACTCCGGCACTCTTGATATAACAGCCCTCGCCGCCCATTTTCAGCGCGACTACCTTCACGCCATTGTCCATCAACACTTTCGCGACGTCGGAGGCGTCATGCTTACCGGTAACCATGCGCGCTTCCTCAATGCTGGGCACGGCGTAATCCACATACTCCAGACACGGTTCCAGCAGTTTCATCCAGTTGCCGCGCGAGTCCCACGCAGTGTCCAGAGATGTCGTGACGCCCAGTTCTTTGGCTTTCTTAAGAACATTTGCTGTAGGCTGGCCGTCAAAACCCGGCATCAGGAACGATCCCGCGATGTGCAGTATCTTCGAACTCTTGACGATGTCCCAGTTGATGTCGCTCTCCAAAAGAGTGGCATTCGCGCCTATATAATGAACGAAAGTACGCTCGCCGTCAGCGCCAACCATCACCATAGTCGCTGAAGTAGCGACCTCGTTGTCTCGAACCACGCCGCTTGCGTCCACGCCGCTCTTGGCAAGAGAGTTCACCATAAAGTCGCCGAAACCATCATTGCCGACCTTGCCGATCACAGCGGTTTTGATGCCGATCTTCGCCAGGCCGATGCCGGTATTGTTCGCGCACCCGCCTCCGTGAAGCTCCATGCGCTCGACCAGGCTCAGCTTGCCTTTCTCAGGCAGCTTATCCACAGGCTTGCCGACAACGTCAGCCACCAATATACCCAGACAAGTTACGTCAGCCATTACCTACTCCTCATCGTCACAATTACTTTTTCGGCCATCCGTCCTCAACAACCTCAGGCTCCTCCTCGACAATGCCGTACCTGACGAAGAGTTCGCGCAAGGCGTGAGTGGTAAGAAACGCGGAGGCTCCCAGGAACAGGGCCGCGATCCCGATAACGGGGATTGCGCAGAGCACTGCAAAGGCGATTATAACAAGAAATAGACCCACTGTAAAGCCGGGGTTGTCCGCCGTCAGCAGGAACGACTTCCTCAATATAACCCCTACCCCCGTGCCCGACTCCATCGAAAGCTGCGCGGCGAGCAGAGGAAGCTGATACATGAGCAGCATCAACCATACGACGCCCGCGTAACCCATCAAAACCACCAGCCCGGCAAATACAAGATTGTGCGACCTGCCGAACATAGTCAGAAAAAACGCGACATCAGCCGCCAGAACAGCCATTATCAACAGATCGACCCCAAACAACGCAAGCGCAGGCTTCAAAAGCAGCCGAATTCCGACCATCGTATCCACCATAACCGGGTACTCTCGAAAGACGACCTTGTTCACATAGTAATAAACTCCAACCGCGCCCAAATACGCAACCAGCGCGGCAATAATGACCAATATCAACCCTATGACATTCATAGCGCCGCCCATAAACCGCGCAGCCAGAGCCACCAGGCTAAAGATAATCGCAGTTAAAATAGACACCGCCAGCGATGCAAAAACCACATAGCCCAGGTGATCGTACGCTTCTCTAAAACCCTTGCGCACCGCCTTCAACAAACTTGCCCGCCCAAGGGCGCTTTCAGTGTTGTCCATACATATATTATACAAGAAACATCCGCACTATTGAGTTCTGCACCAGAGGTTTATGTCATGATTGGAGGTTATTTGGGGCTCCGCCCCAAACCCCGCCAGAGGCTTTGCCTCTGGACTCCACAAGGAAACCATGTTTCCTTGACCTTCTGACTCAGAGTTGGATGATCCCTTAAGGGATCATCCAACTCTGGAACGGGGGTCCAGGGGCCACTCGGCTCCTGGCGGGTTCCAAGGGCAGCGCCCTTGGCAAAGCAAATTGTTTACACAATTATATGCATCTAGATGAGTAAACAATTTGCTTTGGTCAGGAGTCTGAGGGTGAAACCCTCAGATCATTTCCCCAATTTTGACAAACACCCTGCCGCAGGTATTGACTACCCGGTGGGCTTAAGAATATAATTTTGGGGTAGAATGTGGTAGATAGTGGCAATATGGGGTATAAGGATCCCAAAGGAGCGTTGAAAAATGCCTAAAAGAGAAGGGTCTGTGGAAACGGTTCGAGAGATTTGCATCGACCCTCAACCCAGCGGTCTGAGGGCGGTGTATCTGGTGGAAACCCGCTCCGAGGAAGAGTCGCGAGAAATCGACAAGCTCTTCCTGGAACTGGAATCGCAAATCCAGGTGCGACAACTCTGCCGGGGAAAACTCGTGAGCTATGTTGTGCAAGCGCATGAGTCGGACGCATCCGTGCTCGACGAGATCGAAGACATACTCAAAAAGAGCTATGCCTTTGTTGTGACCCAGCGTTCATTCGACGACCTGATCTGCCGCATTGTAAGGGAGCTGTGCGAAGACACCGGCAGCAAGCTGTCTGCCATACCCAAGTGTAATATCTGTGGGAAAGTGGAGCCGTTTCCGAATACCGTGGTCAATCTGTCTGACGATGACGGCTCGGTGCTTATTTCAAGAAACTACTGCTCCAGCTGCACCGCCGAGGCTTCCGCTCCCAGCAACAAAGAGTTCATCAAATCGCTTCTGGCCGCCGACAAGCGCGACTTCCGAAAGATAGAGTCCGCCGAACTGGTCAGGCACCCGTCGCGCAAACAGTCGATCCGATTCAGGGTCAAAGACTTCACATCCTAGCGTTTGGAGCTGATTATTGTTTTCCGGTGCGTACGAGCATTCAGTCGATGAAAAAGGTCGAACGGTCATGCCGGCCCGATTCCGGCAAAAGCTGGGAGAGAGCTTCATAATGACCAAAGGTCTGCACGGGTGTCTTTGGGTTTTCCCCGAGCGCACGTGGACACGCCTCCAGCAAAAACTGACGCCCAAATCATTCCTGGACGAGCGCGGGATCAAGCTTGAAAGATACTTTCTGGGCGCAGCCAGCGAGTGCATGCCGGACAAGCAGGGCCGCATAAACATCTCACCGATCCTGATGAACCATGCCGGAATAAGCCAGGGCGAAGGCGTATTGATTGTCGGGCTGACTGACAAAGTCGAGATATGGAGCAAGTCCAGGTGGGACGAGTTCAACGCATGCCTGACCGACGACGTAATCGCCCAACTCGGCGCATAAGAGTTATTATCTGAGGGCTTCACCCTCAGACTCCCACCAAGGGCGCTGCCCTTGGATTCCGCCAGGAGCCGAGTGGCCCCTGGACCCACGTATCGAACTTAATTATCCCCTTAAGGGGATAATTAAGTTCGGGTCAGAAGGTCAAGGAAACCTAGTTTCCTTGTGGAGTCCAGAGGCAAAGCCTTTGGCGTTATTTGGGGCAGAGCCCCAAATAACGCTCATTTCCCCGCTTTGACCGTAACCTTGGCCGCAGTCTTCATCTTGTCCAGAGCGCTCTCGGGCAGCAGGCCCAGCTTGACTTTCACCACATCAATCGCCTTGGTAAGCTGCACGTCGTACTTGGGATCGGCCGGATCGAAATCTTCCTTACCCTTTTCGCCCAACTCCGCAAGCAGAGTATCAATGTCCGGCTGCTCAACCACGATATCCGGGTCGATCCCCTTCTTGTGAATGTCGGTGCCATTAGGCGTCAGGTACTTTGCGGTAGTAATCGCCACAGCGGAACCATCCTGCATCGGCAGAATGGTCTGCACGCGACCCTTGCCAAACGTGGTCACGCCGACCAGCGTCCCCGCTTTATCGTCCTTGATCGCGCCCGATACAATTTCAGAAGCGCTCGCGCTGCTCTTGTCCACCAGCACCACCAGCGGATAACGCTTGTGATTGTGCTTTTCCTCTTCAACGTAGAGCGGGTTTCTCTGCCCGCCGCGCTCCTGTATAATTACGACCGGGCCGCTTTCTATAAACCGGCTGCCGATGTCCACCGCCACCTGCAGAAGCCCGCCTGGATTGCCTCTCAGATCGAGGATCAATCCCTTCATTCGCTTCTTTTCCAGATCGGACATCGCTTTGTCGAACTGAGCATCACTCTGCTCGTTAAACTGATATAGTCGAATATAGCCGATGCCGCTTTTCTCATCGACCATTTTCGAGCGAACCATCTGATACTGCACTAACTGCCGGGTGATCGATATATCTAGCAACTTAGTGCGACCCGGCCGCCTCAGAGAGAGCTTGACCTTTGTGCCCTCTTTACCGCGAATCATTTTCACCACATCATCAATATCCATGCCCTTGATGATCTTGCCGTCAACGGCCAGAATTACGTCATTAGCCTTGACCCCCGCGCGCTCGGCGGGGGTATTAGGCAGAGGCTCTTTAACAATGACCTCGCCCTTTTTGTTAGTGTCCAATTGAGCGCCGATGCCGGTGAAGTTGCCCTCATTTTCTTCGCGCATCTTCTTGTATTCGTCGGGGTCCATAAACCGGGTGAACGGATCGCCCAGCGCGACCAGCGTTCCGCGAATGGCGCTGTATGTGAGCTGACGCTCGTCGACTTTGCCGCCGTAATAGTCGGACTTCAACCGTTCCATCACCGATGAATAGGTATCGATCAAAGGAAGGACGGCCTTATCGCCGGATGCGCTCTCATCGCCCCTGATGTTTTCAAGTCTTTGAGGAAGCAGTTCCAGACTGGCAACCAGCCTGGATATATCTAATCCGCTCGCGCGAACATCCTCGGCAATGAAACCGAACACAAATGCCGCAAACAGCAGTAGTATGGTCAGTATTACAGACTCAATGCGCGGTTTTCTCATCAGATCAGCCCCTCACCAGCTTAATGGCCTCTTTGAGTTGAGCGTCATCTCGATCGACCGCTTCAACCGCGATATCAACCGAAACACCCTTCCCGGTAAAATCAAAGCCTCTGCTTGTCAACAGCTTACCGGTAGTCATCAAAACAGCCGACCCGTCTTTCTCACCGATCAGCGTCACGAACGCGGAGTCGCCGTAAGTCCGTTCACCCACAAGCCTGGCGATGCCGTTTTCCTTGAGCGCCGACGCCAAAACCTCCGCAGTGCGCGCCGTACCTTCATCCACCAGCACGATCATAGGCTTATCCCACACGGCTTGCCCATCCTGAGAGGGGATTTCAAGCGTCGATCTTTTGCCCCTGGCCTTTGCAATTTGCCCGAGCTTCTTGCCTGGAGCCAATTGTTTTGCGACCGACGTCACCGAATCAATCTCGCCACTTGCCGTATCGCGCAAATCGAGCACTAGTCCCGTCACGTTCTGCGACTTCAGACTCTGAAGCGCCGCGGCAAAATCGTCACTCACATTCTTGCAGAAGCAATTGATCTTAATATAGCCGATCTGGCCGCTGTCCACCACGGAACTCATAATAGGCTCTACCGAAAACTCTCGCGGCTCCAACTTGATGGTCAACTTTTTGGCAACACCCTTGCGCGCCACGACCAGTTCAATGGGTTCCTTGTCGCCGGAGATCAACATATCATGGGCTTCCATAATCGCAATTCCATTATCTATGCGCTTCTGCTCGCCCTCAAGTTGCTTGCGCAGCTCGCTGCGGCCAGTCTTGCCGTTTCTGCTGTCTTTGATAAACTTTGTGGCCCTCTGATACGGGTCGAACGGCAAAATGGTCTTACCATTCACTCCAATAATATCATCACCCGGCTCCAGCCCTGCCTTTGCCGCCGGGCCTGTCGGGATGGGCGCTATGATAATGAGGTGTTCCTCAGTAATGTCGCCGGACTTTACGCGCCTGATCCCGAGCATAACGCCTATACCGTGAAACTTGCCAGCCTGGGCATCTGAGACCAGCTTACGTTCATCGGGGTCAACAAACCGCGTATTGGGGTCTTCCAGCGATGCAAGCATCGCGCGGAGGGAATCGTATGTCATCAGCCCTTCTTCTTTGGATGTGAGCTGCTCGACGTAGTGCTCGCGAAGATTCTTGACAACGCTGTAAAGCGTCTCAATGGGACGGAAATCGATATTCGCCGCACCCTCCAGGTCAGCGGCTGCGACCTGCGTCCCGGACGAAAGCGACGACCTTCTTTCCGCATGCGCCATCTGTTCGCGCCTGGTGATGTCCAACCTGGCCGCATATCCGGCTGTGAAGAATATCCCCACCAGCAGGCCAATCCATATCCGTTGAAATATCCGCATCTGATGCCTCATTATAAGAAATACATCTGTTTCGATTATACCATACCAGGTCTGCGCGTCAATTTCGAGCGCCCGCCAGGAGCCGAGTGACTCCTGGACCCACGTATCGAACTTAATTATTCCCTTAAGGGGATAATTAAGTTCGGGTCAGAAGGTCAAGGAAACCTGGTTTCCTTGCAGAGTCCAGAGACGAGTCTCTGGCAGGGTTTGGGACAGAGCCCCAAATCTCCCCATTTTTGACACGCACCCCCGCCCGCCATAAGAATGACGACATTCACCCGATAAAAGTTCTGCCGCTACTTATATTCAGACGTGACCCACCATTCAATCTACCCAAACGTGAAGCGGACAATACGCCTCAAATCCGTGCTCAGCTATTTTCCAAGAAGCGCGACAATCGCCTGACAGGCTATACCCTCTCCTCGACCAGTAAACCCCAGCGTCTCAGTGGTAGTGCCTTTGACACTGATCCTGCCCGCATCGACTCCAAGGCATTCGGCGATCCCCCGAACCATTTCAGGTACATGCGGCGCGATTTTTGGTCTTTCGCAGATAACTACAGCGTCGATATTTACCACTTTCCAGCCGTTACCGGCAAGCAATCCACTCACATGCGAGAGCAGCTTCATACTGGACACGCCTTTGTACGCGGGGTCGGAATCGGGGAAGTGCCTGCCAATGTCGCCCAGAGCGGCTGCGCCCAGAAGCGCGTCCATAATCGCATGAACCAGCACATCCGCGTCCGAGTGACCCATCAAACCCTTCTCATGCGCAATCTCAACACCGCCCAGTATCAGCTTTCGACCTTCCACCAGCGCGTGAACGTCGAACCCAAGCCCTGTCCTGTATTCTCCCCCGCCCAGCTTCATTTCAGCAAGCTCCACATCCGACGGAGTCGTAATCTTGATATTGTCATACGACCCCTGCACGACAGTCACATTTCCGCCCATTTTCTCGATCAGCGCCGCGTCGTCCGTAGCGTAAAAGCCTTCGGCGACGGCCTGCTCATGCGCCCTGCGTATATGCTCGGTACGAAATGTCTGCGGAGTCTGAACGCAATAGAGATTGGCTCGATCAACAGTGCCGGAGACATTACCATCAGGCTCAACCGACTTTATAGTATCGATCACCGGAACCGCCGCGATACACGCGCCCGAGCGCCGGGCTTCGTCAATCGAGCGCTCGATGATATCGCAAGTCACCATAGGCCGGGCCGCATCGTGAATCGCAACAATATCCGAACTCACCATCTCCAACCCGCGTCTCACCGAGTCCTGCCTCTGCGCGCCGCCGACCGTAATGTGGCGAACCTTTGTAAAATCGAAGCGGCCGACCAATTCGCCGACCGCTTCGACTTCACTTTCACCAGTGACTATGATTATCTCACCCACGGCATCGCACGATTCAAAGACCGAAATAGTGTGCGCTAAGATAGGTTTGCCTGCAATCTCGGCAAACACCTTGTTCGCGCCTCTACCGAATCTTTCTCCTCGGCCTGCCGCCGGTATAAGAGCGGATGCTCTCATCAGATGTATCGCTCCCGAAGTCTCCGTTTTCCTTGGACTTGCCGAATATCATCTTGCCCTGCACGGTCTGCAGAACGCTGGTAACCGCCACATCCAGGGTCTCACCGATCAGCCTTCGACCGCCTTCCACGACGATCATCGTGCCGTCGTCCAGGTACCCGATTCCCTGATCCTTTTCCTTACCTTCGCGTATGATAGTCACACGCATCTCCTCGCCCGGCAGCACCACCGGCTTCAAGGCATTGGCCAGTTCGTTGATGTTCAGAACATCGACCCCCTGCAGCTCGGCCACCCTGTTGAGATTGTAATCGTTGGTGACAATCGCGCCATGCACTTCGCGCGCCGCCACTACCAGCCTGGAATCCACCTCATCATTCGGGTCGACCGACGTAAACTCAGGTATACGCAGTTCCATTTCCTTCTGCATCTGGTTCAGGATATCCAGACCCCTTCTGCCCCTCGCCCGCTTGAGCGAATCGCTGGAATCGGCTATCTGTTGAAGCTCCTCAAGTACGAACTTAGGAATGTACACCGGCCCCTCGATGAACCCTGCGCGCGCAATATCGGCGATGCGCCCGTCGATAATAACGTTGGTATCGAGTATCTTAGGCCGGCTGTTCAGGTTGATATGCCCTTTCGACGCGGGCATGGAGCCGGGGAAATAAAACCTCACCTGCTCCATCAGGCTTTCAAGCGCAACCACGGACATATAACATAATAGGACTGCAGTGATAATGTTAACCCACCAAGGGGTGGAAAGAATGCTGCGCAGAAGTAACGTAAGTAAGAGACCCAATATCAGGCCGGCAACCGCGCCGACTTTTTCTTGCGGAGCCATTCCTTCCCACTTGATCTTTGTCCTCTGAGCCTGGAGGAATGCGATGCGTTCTATCGCGAAACCAAGCAGAGCCCCCGCCACGACAAACACGGCGATCAATCGCCATTTTTCGCCGGAGCTGAGCGCCACGGGGTTTATCGGTATCAAGCTGAGGAACTTAGGAGCTTCGGTATTTATGCCTTTGAGATAAGCGTCGAGCCTGGACAATGTCTGCTGAGCCAACGCATTGCCCATAACAGCGCCCAAAACCACAAACGCCAGTGTAAAAAGCGGTCTAATCCGCCTGCCACTAACTGCCATTAAGTATCACCTCCTTTCCTTTTGGAAAATTCTGAATTATGAATTTTGAATTCTGAGTTATCTGTCCACTTCACCCAGAACCACATCCAGACTGCCAAGAACAGCTATGACGTCCGCCACCTTCGCCCCTCTGACCATATCGTTCAGCGCTCCAAGGTTTATAAACGACGGCGCGCGCCATTTGAGCCTATAAGGCTTATCGGAGCCATCGCTTACAAGATATACCCCAACATCGCCCCTTGCCGACTCTACATGAAAATATACTTCTCCCTCAGGCACTTTGAGCTTCAGCGGAGTCTTATACTTCAACTCACCCTCGGGCATCATATCCAGAGCCTGCTCGACTATATTCAGACTCTGCCTGATCTCATCGACCCTGCACTGATAACGAGCGCGAGTGTCGCCTTCAGTGCGAGTGACGACCTGCCAGTCCAGCTTGTCATAGATCGAATACGGATCGACCCGGCGAACATCGTAAGGCACTCCCGTCGCCCGCAGGCTGGGCCCGCTCATGGAGTAATTGACTGCTTCCTGGGCCGATATGACCCCGACATTACGCGTTCTGGATATAAAAATCTGGTTGCCTGTGAGAAGATCGTCGTATTCTGGAAGCCTTTCGCGCTGCTTCTTTATGTAAGCCTTGCACTTTTCGTAGAACCCGGCGGGCAAGTCTTTGGACACGCCTCCGGGCCGAAAATAGTTATATGTAAGCCTCGCTCCGCATGTCATCTCGAACAGATCGAGTATATCCTCACGCTCACGCATACCGTATAAGAATGGCGTGGTCGCGCCGAGGTCCAGACCCATCGTTCCGTAGAAAATCAGGTGGCTGGCGATCCTGTTGAGCTCCATCATAATGACGCGAATGTACTCCGCGCGTTCCGGCACCTCAATCTGGGCGAGCTTTTCGACCGCGCCGATATATGCCATGTTCCCGAGCATCGACGCCAGGTAATCGAGCCGGTCCGTAATCGGGATAAACTGTATATACTGGCGCATCTCAGCAAGCTTTTCGACCCCGCGATGCAAATAACCAACGTCAGGATGGCACTCCACCACCACTTCGCCGTCAAGTTTCACGGCAAGGCGCAAAACACCATGTGTGCTCGGGTGCTGCGGCCCCATATTCAGTTCCAGCAGCTCACTTTTAATCCTCGATGACATAATCTTTCCTTAACGGATGCCCTTCCCAGTCCTCCGGCAGCAATATCCGCCGCAAATCGGGATGCCCCTTAAATACGACGCCCATCAGATCATAAACCTCGCGCTCCTGAAAATCCGCGCCTTTCCAGATGCTTGTTATGGACTCAACCTGTGGATCGTTCCTGTCAAGATCGACCCTCAGCGCAATCTTTGTGTTGCTCGCCAAAGCCGTCAGTTGATAGACCACCTCTATGCGATCCTGCCAGTCGATGGCCGTGATGTCCGCGAGGTAGTCGAACGGCGTCTCGACGCGCGCATGCAGCATCTCGCAAATGTCCAATAGCGCATCCGGCACGATCTTAATATTCAGTGTCCCAAAAACGTCTTTTGATTCCAGAACGGCGTCCGGGAAGTTGTCTCTTATTGCTTTTTCTATAATTTCAGACATAATGGTTCTCAGTTTTTAATTGTCAAGCTCTCTGTTCTGCCTTATTTTATCGAATATCCAAACCGATAGAATAACCATGCCGCAAAGCGACAGAGTGATAAGAATCCCATAGCTGCCTAACAAAATGCAGGCAATTATCCAGGCTATAAGTAATGCCGCAGACCCGATTAGAAAGACCCGAGAGCTACGAGATACAAGAAAGAGAAACCCATAAACAAAAAATGCACATGCCCACATAACATAATCAGGGACATAAGGTCTCTTTGAAAGTACCACAGCACCAGCTAATATGATAAATACACAGCCATATACAATGCGTAACTTTTTTGTGAGACGCCATCTTTCTTGGCCTGTCATTGTAGTCTCCACCTCAGTGGTTCAGGTTCCGGCACTAACTTTGAACGCTCCCACCAACTCAAAATTCAGAATTCAAATTTACTTAGCCGTCACTTCCGCCCGCATCTTCTCCTTAAGCTGCGCGACGGCATACATCAGCGCCTCGGGACGCGGCGGGCAACCCGGCACATATACGTCCACCGGGATAATCTTGTCCACGCCTTTCACCACGGCGTAAGAGTCGGCAAACGGCCCTCCGGCGTTAGCGCAGCTTCCGGTGGAAATAACGTATCGCGGCTCGGCCATCTGCTCATAGAGACGCTGCACACGGGGAGCCATCTTCTTTGTGACCGTGCCCGCCACAATCATCAAATCGCTCTGACGAGGAGTCGCGCGGAAAAACATGCCGAAACGGTCGAGGTCATATCTTGCGGCTCCTGCAGCCATCAATACCTCAATGGCGCAGCATGCCAGTCCAAAGTGGAAATACCACAGCGACGATTCCCTTCCCCACTCAAAAACTTTGTCGACGGTGGTCATCACAATCGAACCACCGGGAATCCTCTCCGTGTAATCGACGACTTTATCGAACGGGCGATCTATTTCCACTCCAAAACACCTTTCTCATACGCCCAAACAAGGCCCACCACAAGCACTGCTACAAATATCACCATGTCCACTAATCCCAGCACCGCCAATGCGCGGTTTTTCGAGAAACCAAGCAATCCAGCAGCCCATGGAAACAAAAACACAGCCTCCACATCAAAGACCAGGAACACCAGCGCGTAGATATAATACCCCACTCGAAACTGCAGCCAGGCAGGCCCCACAGGACGCTCGCCGCACTCATAGGTATCGAGCTTATGGCCATTCGGCCTGTGCGGCCTGAAAAACCACGACGCAATCAGCGTAATCACCACAAACGCGATACCAACTATTATAAAGACTGCCACTGTCAGAAAATCTTTTGCCAGCATACGCCCCCCGGCTCTATTTTATTTCCGCCTTCAGACTGCCTATCACCTTCGCCAGGCCAAACATAGTCGGCGCATCGCCCTCCGCAAGCTTGACGTGCGTCGCGTCGACAAAATCCACAGGCAGAGTGGCATCAAACGGAACCCACTCTCCGACCCAGCACTCAGCCCACACGTGATAGTAAAAGGCTCCCTCGGTGTAAAGCAGGCCCGCGGCTATCCGCGACGGAATCCCGGCCGCCCTTGCAAGCGACGCGAAAAGAATTCCATAGTCCCTGCACACACCTCTCTTAGATTTTATCACATCCGACGCAGAACGTGAAATGCCTATTGTTTTGTCCACGATCATATTCGCATGCACCCACTCGCGAATCTTCGCGCAGGCCCTATAAGCGTTAGCCTCGGTTCCGACTATCGCCTGCGCCTGCTCACGAACCGCCGAGTTATCCCAATCCAGATAGACCGTACTTGCAAGCTGATCGGAAAATTGTTTTTGGTCGACCGGCAGCAGGATCGACTTACCGGCGTCAAAGCTCGATGCCTTAATCCGAACCTGCACCTTGCCCGGTTCACCGTCGATCTGCGCAGCTTTCTGGCGGTCGTCACTGATCGCCATCTCTTTGCCAAGCCCAGTAAAGAGAATATCGAGCTGCTCAAGATTGCGCGGATCTGAAATTTCGCGGTCAGGCTTAACGCTGGTGCGCACCGCGAAGTCCTCGGAGGCCGCCGAATTCAGCTCCGATGTAGCTTCCTGCTGGGTCTCTTTCAACATGCGAATCCCCATCACAGCTTCAAGCTGAATGCAATCACCGTCCTTGTCCTGCCAGATCGTCATCTCGCCCATCGGAGTACTGTTTGTAAGCACGACCGTACCATATTCTTTGCCATGCACAGTAATGTTCTCCCGCCGGTCGACCGTAACGTTCAAGTCCTCAATTGCAAGAGTAAGCGGGTTAAAATAATGCATCGTGTATTTGTTGCCCACATCAAGCTTTGCGTCCGGCATCACGAACATCGCGTCACCGACAAGGCTCATACCATCAGGAATAGACACACTCTGGCTGGACACACCACTGCCCGCGGAGACCACGCAGTCGATAGTGTTTTTGTGGAAGATGGCTCGGATTGTGGTCGATTTGCCGCCGCTCGATACGGTGAAATCCTCGCGGAGTGGAGCATAGTTGGTATCGGTGTAGACGACCGTGGTGACAAGCTGCGTGAGGTCTGCGCCAAGAACAGTAAGGCGATTGCTGAGGACGCTTGCGATCCGATAACCTTTAGTCCCCTCGAACTCGGCGTTGTCGATTTTATACGACATATAGCCGATTTTCTTGTCGCCCACGTACGAGCCCATCCAACTTTCGTAAGGGATATCGAACGCGCCGGCTCGCGCGGCAATCATGATGAGCATAAACGTAAGAAATGCAGTGGGATTGCGTCGCATAGAACCTCCATGTCCGGTCATAGCGTCCGCGCGTCACAACGTCGGCGCGTCGCTCGTCGGGAATACTCCAACGTTGTGACATTATAGCATTACGATTACACTACGTCCGCCGTTCGGCCACACGCAGCCTGTTGAGCGCTCTTGCGAGAGCGGCTTGGGCGCGATCCATGTCTATGTCGGGGTCTTTCGCGGCAATTCTGTCTTCTGCTCGCCGGACTGATTCCTGCGCGCGAGCAACATCAATTTCGTTGACAAGCTCCGCGCTGTCCGATAGCACAGTGACCTTATTGTCCAGCACCTCGACGAACCCCCCGCACACAGCCATCGCATCCGTGGAACTGTCGGCCTTGCGCAAATCGAGTTCGCCGCAACCGAGCGCCGTCATCAGAGGCGCATGGTTGGCCAGCACGCCGAGACACCCCTCAATCCCCGGCAGCGACACCGACACCATCGCATCGTCCGACAAGACCTTGCGGTCAGGAGTTATCACTTCAAGTTTGAATGTTTTTTCTGCCATATTATTAGTTCTCAAATATTGATTGGACTATGTCCGGCGGTTTCACGAAAAGTATCTGAACTCACCGTTGCATGAAACCAGCGCCAAAAATGAAAGACACAAGGCCAGTATGGACAGCTCCAAACAGCATATATGTGGGCCACAAGTACAGCACCCCACAAAACATGGTATTGCCTGTCTTCGCGGTTATTAGTCCCACAACTCCACCCAACACCGCACCGATCAAAGCAGCTCTAGCAATCCTCAATGTACGCGAACCAACACGCCTGAAGCAAATAGTACCGATCACAACACCTAGTGTTCCCGATATCATCAGGCTGCTCACATCGAAAACAATATGAGCGGAGCTTTGCCAAGGCTGCAGCAAAAGAACAGGCACTGCTATCACAATCAGAGCGGCAATCCAGTATGTAGGTTTCACAGTCTTACTCTCAGCTCTCCACTACACCTCAACGCCCATCTTCTTAGCCTTCTCAACGGCCTCTTCAATCGCGCCGACCATATAAAACGCCTGCTCAGGCAGCTTGTCCCATCTGCCTTCAAGAATTTCCTTAAACGAGCGCACGGTGTCGTTTCTCGACACATACTTGCCCGCCAGGCCGGTAAAGACCTCCGCCACAAACATCGGCTGCGACAGGAAGTTCTCAATCTTTCGAGCGCGGGAAACCGTGAGCTTGTCCTCGTCAGAGAGTTCGTCAACGCCCAAAATCGCGATAATGTCCTGAAGCTCGCGGTATCTCTGCAGAATCTGCTGAACCGCGCGAGCCACGTCATAATGATCCTGCCCGACAATATTCGGGTCGAGAATTCGCGAAGTCGACGCCAGCGGATCGACAGCCGGGAATATACCTCGCACGAATATGCGCCTTTCAAGATAAGTCGTAGCGTCCAGGAAGCTGAATGTCGTCGCCGGAGCGGGGTCGGTCGGGTCGTCTGCGGGAACGTAAATCGCCTGGATCGACGTAACCGAACCGCGCACGGTCGATGTAATCCTCTCCTGCAGCGCGCCCATCTCAGTGGCCAGCGTCGGCTGATACCCAACGGCGCTCGGCATTCGTCCCAGAAGCGCCGAGACCTCGGAGCCTCCCTGCGTAAATCGGAAAATGTTGTCCACAAAGAGCAGAACGTCCTGCCCCTCGCTGTCCCGGAAATACTCGGCCATCGTAAGAGCCGACAGCGCGACCCTCAGTCTCGCCCCCGGAGGCTCGTTCATCTGACCGAAGACCATTGTCGTCTTCTCAATAACGCCGCTCTCCTGCATTTCCAGCCAGAGGTCGTTACCCTCACGAGTCCGCTCACCAACGCCCGCGAACACCGAGAACCCGCCGTGTTCAGTGGCGACGTTTCGGATAAGTTCGGTAATAAGAACTGTCTTGCCGACGCCCGCTCCTCCGAACAGACCGATTTTCCCGCCCTTGGCATAAGGACAAATCAGATCGACGACCTTCATACCGGTCTCAAAGACCTCAGTCGCCGGAATCTGCTCTTCAAACGCGGGAGCCGGGCGGTGAATGGGCCAGCGTTCTGTCGTCGGGAACTCGCCCTTGTTGTCGATTGTCTCGCCGAGCAGGTTAAACACCCTCCCGAGAGTCTCTCGCCCAACCGGAACATCAATCGACTTGCCCGTATCAATCGCATCCATGCCGCGCACAAGACCGTCGGTCGACTGCATGGACACGCATCTTACGATGTCGTTGCCGAGCATCTGCGCGACCTCGGCGGTGAGCGTATGCCCCTGAACATTGGGGATATGCACGGCGCTCAACATTTCCGGCAGCCCGTCCGACGGGAACCGTATGTCGACAACCGGTCCGATTACCTCAACAACTTTACCTGTAGCCAATTCTTACCTCCGGTAAGAAGTCAAAAAGTTCGAAAGTTTGAAAGTTCAAAAGTCGGGTTCGCCCAAAGCGCCTCCAACTTTTTGACTTCTTGACTTTTTGACTTTCCAACTCCTATTTCAGCGCTTCCGCGCCGCCCACAATTTCTGTAATCTCTTTAGTGATAGCGGCCTGTCTGGCCTTATTATAGACAAGCGTCAAATTGTCGATCATCTCGCCGGCGTTCTTGGTAGCGGCGGACATAGCTGACATCCTCGCCCCATGCTCGCTCGCCTGAGACTCCACCAACGACTGATACACTTCCGTATCCACATACTTCGGCAGCAGCGTCGCCAACAGCTCGCCAGCATTGGGCTCGAACATGAAATCGGCGGGCGTTTCGGCGTTAGCTTCAGGCGCGGCCATCGGCAGCAGTCTCACCGACACCGGCTCCTGTCTCATCGCCGAGTAGAACTTAGCGTAGATCAGATATACCGCGTCCACCTCGCCGCTCTCAAACAGCGAGCGCACTTTTGTGGTGATCTTGCGGATGTCGGTAAACGTAACGCCCGTCCCCATCTCCATCGAGGCTGTGATCTGATATGGTCTCTTTCGGAAGAACGCAACCGCTTTTCGCCCGACCAGCAGGAGTTTGACTTCCTCAGGATCGCGCTTGCCGATCTCATGGACGGCCTTGTTCATAACGTTGCCGTTATAGCTTCCGGCAAGCCCCCGTTCGGCTCCGATAACAACATACGCGACATTGCGCTCCTCGCGCACTTCCAGCAGCGGATGCTCGATCTCACCGGCACTGCGTGCAAGGTTGCCCATAACCTCGTGCATCTTCTCGGCATAAGGGCGGGCGGCCTCTGCGCGCTCCTGAGCTTTTCTCAAACGAGCCGCCGCGACCATCTTCATCGCGCTTGTGATCTTCTCGATATTCTTTACGGTGCGTATGCGCCGTTTTACGTCTCTCGCGCTAGCCATAATTAAGCCTGAAACTGCGCTTTGAACTCGCCCAGCGCAGTCTTAATCGTCTCCATGGTCTTATCGTCGATAACGCCGGCCTTGTCGATCGTGTGACCCACATCAGGATACTTGTCAGCCATAAAGGCAAACAGCTCCTTTTCAAATTTGCCGACACTTGCCACCGGAAAATCATCCATATAACCATTAGTCGCGGCATAGATGATAATGCACTCGTTTGCCAGCGACATCGGGCTATACTGCGGCTGCTTGAGTATCTCGACGATCCTTTCGCCTCTCGCAAGCTGCGCCAGAGTCGCTTTATCCAAGTCGCTCGAAAACTGCGCGAACGCCTGCAGATCCCAATATTGAGCCAGATCGAGCTTGAGCTGGCCGGTAACAGTCTTCATTGCCTTCTTCTGCGCGCTCGACCCAACTCTGGACACCGACACGCCGACGCTGATCGCCGGTCGAATACCCGAATAGAACAAATCCGGCTCCAGATATATCTGGCCATCGGTGATCGAGATGACGTTTGTCGGAATATACGCCGAAACGTCTCCCGCCTGGGTCTCGATAATCGGAAGCGCCGTCAGCGATCCTGCCCCAAGTTCGTCGTTCAATTTGGCGGCTCTCTCCAGAAGGCGCGCGTGCAGATAGAAAATGTCTCCAGGATAAGCCTCACGCCCAGGCGGACGCCTCAATAGCAGCGACACCTGCCTGTAAGCCACGGCGTGCTTGCTGAGATCGTCATAAATCACGAGAGCGCTGCGCTTGGTATCCCTGAAATACTCGCCCATCGTGCAGCCCGCGTAAGGAGCGATATACTGCAGCGGCGCGGGGTCGCTTGCCGAAGCGACGACCACCGTCGTGTACTCCATAGCGCCGTTCTTTTCCAAAACCTGAGTTATACCCGCGACGGTCGAGAGCTTCTGGCCGATGGCGACGTATATGCAATACACATCCTGGCCCTTCTGGTTCAAAATGGTATCCACGGCGATGGCGGTCTTGCCGGTCTGGCGGTCGCCGATGATAAGCTCTCTCTGGCCTCGCCCGATGGGGATCATGGAGTCGATGGCCTTGATGCCAGTCGCCAGAGACTCTTTAACCGGCTGCCTGTCAACAACGCCCGGCGCCCGGGTCTCAACGTGCCTGCGCTCAGTGGCAACAACCGGCCCCTTGCCGTCGAGCGGTTCACCCAAAGCGTTCACGACGCGTCCCAGCATAGCCTCGCCCACTGGGACGTCGATAATACGCCCGGTTCGCTTAACCTGATCGCCTTCTTTGATCTCGGTGTCCGGCCCCAGTACGACACATCCGACGTTGTCCTCTTCCAGGTTCAGAACCATCCCCATAACGCCGTTGGGAAACTCCACCAGTTCGCTCGCCATAACGTCCTGAAGACCATATATGCGCGCAATGCCGTCCCCAACCTGCAGCACGGTTCCAACACCGACCTGGGTCAGTTCTTTCTCGTAAGAGAGCAGGTGGCTTTCAAGAACCTGCGCTACCTCATCCGGCCTTATGTTAACTGCCATAATCTCACTCCGTTCGTCTAAACGTCTGCGCGTCCGCGAGTCTGCGCGCCAGCGTGTCGAATTGACGCGATGACACGCAAACGCTGCGACGCGCCGACATTAACTAAGCATTTTATCTCTCAAGGCGGCGAGTTGACCCTTAATACTGCCGTCGATCACCCTGTCACCGATGCGCACTATCACTCCGCCGATCAATGACGCATCCACCAGCTTCTCAAGATAAACCGTCTTGCCGGTCATCTCGGCGAGCTTTGCCGTAAGCGAGGCTTCTTCACCCTCGCTCAACTTAACCGCCGAGGTCACTTTCACCGCCACAATTCCACGCGCCGCATTGGCAAGCTGAATATACTCGCCCTCAGTCTGCAGAATGGCCGCCTCTCTTCGCTTATCCACCAGCAGACTCAGATAAGAAAGAGTAACCTCGTGAACTTTGTCCCGAAAGATGTCGCTGAGGATATCCCGCTTCCTCGATGACGGAACCAGAGGACTTTCGACAGACTCCGCCAGCCGCGGCGACGACTCGAACACGTAACTCACCAGCCCGAGGTCGCTTTCCACGCGATCCACCACGCCCGTCTTCGACGCAGCCCCGAACAGCGCCGACGCATATCTGCGCACTATTCGCGGCTCAATCAATTCTTCACCTCGCCGAGGTCGTCTATGAATCCGTTAATAAGCCGCCTATGCTTGTCATCGTTCATCGTTTCGCCGATGAGCTTGCCCGCCGCATCCACAGTAAGGTTCGCGACCGTAGTCTTCAGCTCGACTATAGCCTTTTCCCTCTCACGACCAATCTCTTCCTGAGCGCGAGTCAAAATCTTCTCAGCCTGAGATCGCGAATCGGCGAGTATCTCCTCGCGCATGGTCTGTCCGTCTTTGACCGCCTCGGCGATCTTTGCGCGAGTCTCTTCAGCAATCTGAGCCAGGTGCCGCTCGTACTCAGCCTTCAGCTCTTCGGCATTAGCGCGATTAGCCTCGGCGCTGTCGTACTCGGACGCAATTTCCCTGCGCCGAGCCTCAAGTATGCCCATGATCGGCTGGAAAAGGAATAATTTAAACACGCCCAGCACCAGGAGAAACCCCAGAGCCTGGACGATCAATACTTTAGGTTCAGGTATTATCTGCACGGATATACCACCAACTTCCCTACGCCTGAAGGCCGGGTCCATTTGCGACCCGGCCATACAAAGCGACTTACTTTACGACTTTTTCGATGATCGCGGTCGCGCTCGGCACGCCGAGGAACAGAAGGATCAAAGAGATCAGAAGCGCGTAGATAACCAGCGACTCGATCAGAGCCAGACCGATAATCATGGCCGTCTGAATCTTGCCGGCGGCCTCAGGCTGCCTTGCGATGCCTTCAAACGCGGATGCCGCGGCCTTACCCTGGGCAAGACCACCACCGATAACGGCGATCGGCACGCCAAAGCCGATTGCGAGGACCAAAGCTACTAGATACAACATTTTAGTACATTCCTCCCTGGAAAACGAGAATCATTTTCTTATTAATGGTGTTCTTCGTGGCCTTGCAAAGCCACGGCTATGTAAATGCAAACGAGCATGGAAAACACGAGCGATTGAATAAACCCACCGAATATCGCGAAAAGCATCATCGGGAACTGCAGCGGCAGCAGCAGATTACCCAGCACGCTCGTCACGATCAGAACAAACACCGCAATAACCGTCTCCTCGCCGAATATATTGCCGAAAAGACGAATCGAGAGCGACAGCGGCCTGGCAAGCTCCCCTATTATGTGAAGGGGAAGCATCAGCGGCGCAAGCCATATCGGCTCGCCCAGGAAATGCTTGACATAATTCACTATGCCGTTGCGGCTGATCCCATAATACTGCACCAGTAGAAATGCCATAAGAGCCAGCGCCACAGTGGTATTAGTGCTTGAAGTAGGGCTGACAAACCCCGGCACCAGGCCGATTAGACTCAGCGAGAAGATGAAAATGAACGTAGTTCCGATAATCGGGGTAAGAGTTTTAGCCTCATCTCCAACAATGCCGCGCACGAAATTATCCAGTGCCACGACAATAAACTCCAGCGCCGCCTGAAACCTGCCAGGGTTGCGCACACTGAGCTTTCGGCTGGCGACAATTGCGGTAATGCACAGTAGAACGACCACAAACCACGTAACCACTGCCATCTCAGGAATCCAGTCCGGCAGCAACTTATACGCGAACAAAAACTTAAACCAGGTTGGGTGTTCTAATGACGGTCCCTCGTGCACCGCTCGCCTCCATGCTAATCGTTAGAATGCTCACAGATCAGCATCCCTAATACTTTAAGGAAAATAACCGCCTGAGTCAATACCACTCCGGCGCAAAACGCGCTTATAAGCGCAAAACTTTTTCCGCCCAGCTTTGCAATGACCGCCAACACAATCGCGATCACCACCAGCTTAACCAGCGAAAACCGCCCCAGGTTGCGCTTTGCCTGTATATTTCCCGGCACAAACGCCCGCCGGACAATCCATTCCAGGCTCCAAAGCGTCGCTACAGACACCGCCGACCCCAGCGTCCAGCCCAACCCGGCCAGCCAGCCCCATTTCGGACTTAAGGCAACGCCCTTCGCCGTCAAATACGGCCACAAGCCCAACAATACAAGCAAACCGAAAGCCCACAAAAACGCGCTGGATCTGTAAACTCGTTTGATGAAGGCGTCGTCAATCTCCGCCATCACGAGTAGCCTCGATCAATATCTTAACCGCCTCATAAATCCCCGAAGCAAGCCCGGCTATAGTTAAAGCAAAAGTAAGCCATGGCCTGGTGCCCAGCTTGCCGTCCAGCCAGTAACCCAGCCCCAGCCCGATCGCGGTGGAAACCAGAATGAGCATGCCAACGCTGCTCACCTGAGCCAATGTTTTCGCCCACCCGTAGTTGGACTCATTCATAATTGCTGCCGTCTATCACACAAGTCTTGTGAATTATAGCACAGCCTCGACACCGGATCAATGCGCCGTCAATATTATTCCTGCAAATACCGCCATTTGACCCACAAAAACAATCGCTCCCGAAATAATTCTCGCCCACAATATCCCTGAGTCCGAAATAAGCGTGCCGCGAAAGCCGTTATCGAGGCCAATTGCTCGATCCAACGCGGCGCGCGAATAGAGTATCGCCCAGATCATCAGCGCGCATGCAAATGGACAGACCCACGCGCTCACCAGCACGGCCTGCGACTTCGCAAAAGCCGCTTTCAGCAGCGCGACCACAAGCGGCAGCGCATATAGCGCGATCAATGCGCCTCTGTGCCTGGCGAGCCGCTTCAGATTATACAAGGCAAGCGATACCACGCATCTCATCTAGCGTGTCCTTCACCGACATCGGCAGTCACATTCATTCCACCCGACGCCACCACGTCCAGCGCGTCTTCCAAGGTGGGGCGTTTCAGGTAAACGCATCCCATATCGGTTCCGTACTCTGAGAGCATGTCGCTCACCACCCGCTCGCCGTTTGAGACCCTGAACGAAAGGAACCCGTCCTCTTCCTTAATCACCACCGAAAGCTGTTCCCTGATCCTGCTTCTGACCGAAGGGTTGGTAATATCGCCGAGCACCACCATATCTTCGCCCGCCAGCCGCCTGAAGTCGTCAGGTCGACCCACAAAATTGATCCGCCCGCGATGTATCACGGCAATCCTGCCGCAAACCTCCGCGGTCTTGCCCCGCGACGTAAGTATGAGAAACGACTTATTCTCTTCCCGCCGCAGTCCGAGCATGTGATCCCACAGCTTTTCCATCACGTCCGGGTCGAGAGTATCCAGCAGCGAGTCGATCACCACAAGAGGCGCGTCCGGCACCAGCGCCCGAGCGATCTCCAACCGCCGAAGCATCCCCATCGACAGATTCGCCGCCTTCGCCGATGAAAGCCCGCTGAGTTTGAGAAGTTCCAAAAGGAAACTGATCTCTCTTGCGCGCCTCTTTCTGGAAACGCCCCACAGCGCGGCGAACATATCCAGGTTCTCGTAAACCGTGAGGTCAGGCGCGTAAGCGGGTTCGTCAAGAGCCACGCTTATATTCCGGGCAGCTTCGCGTGCATTCCACACCACCGAGCCGCTTGTAGGCTCGTCGAGCCCGCTCATTACCCGCGCAAGCACAGACTTCCCCGAGCCTGACCGCCCGAAGATCGCCATGATCTCACCCGAGTTTATTTCCAGGTTGACATCCCACAGCGCCCAGTTTCCACCAATACGCTTGCTAAGGCTCTCAGTTCTTATAAGTGACATCTCAAGCAGAGTATATACTCAAAAGCGCTCCTCCGTCAATTGGGGTGTATACCAAACTCGAGGAAATGATCTGAGGGTTTCACCCTCAAACTCCCATAAGGGGCGCTGCCCCTTAACCCCGCCAGGAGCCGAGTGGCCCCTGGACCCCCGTTCCAGAGTTGAATGATCCCTTAAGGGATCATTCAACTCTGAGTCAGAAGGTCAAGGAAACCTGGTTTCCTTGCAGGTTCAAAGGACAGCGTCCTTTGCAGGGTTTGGGGCGGAGCCACAAATCTCCTCCGGTTTATGGCACGCGCCCAATTGCAGAGCGTTTGCGCGGCGTAGTATACTTGGGTGACGATCTTAAACTTCAAGGAGCAATTGTGGCAATCGCCGAACAATCCAGCAGCCTGGCCGCGCACCTTGCGCGGCTCTTCGGGTTCGATGAGTTTCGCATGGGCCAGCAGCAAGTGGTCGAACATGTCATGGCGGGCAGAAACGTGCTCGCGGCGATGCCCACTGGCGCGGGCAAGTCTCTTTGTTATCAACTCCCGGCGATGCTCCTAAATGGCCTGACCCTCGTGGTCTCGCCCCTGATCGCTCTAATGAAAGACCAGATCGACGGCCTTCCCGCCGACGTCCAAAGCCAGGTCACTCTAATCAATTCGACCCTGGAAGGTGACGAGATCGACCGCAGGCTCAACGAAATCCGCGCAGGCAAGTACAAACTCGTATATGCCGCGCCCGAGCGCCTGAGGCAAATGCCGTTCCTGCACGCGCTGAAGCGCCGAAGCGTGTCGCTTTTGGTAATCGACGAAGCTCACTGCGTAAGCATGTGGGGTCACGACTTCCGCCCGGACTATCTCTTCATCGGTGACGCGATCAGGTATATGGGCGAGCCGACAGTCCTCGCGATGACCGCCACCGCCACTCCAAAGATGCGCGTCGAGATATCCGACCACCTGGGACTGCATATGGAAGTCGTCAGCACCGGCACTCACAGGCCGAACCTCTTCCTTGAGACGGTCAGAGTCCGCTCGGACGAAGACAAAATGCATGAACTGGTCAGGCTCTGCCGCGAGATCGACGGCGCGGGCATAGTCTACACACGTTCCCGTAAAAAGGCCGAAGAGCTTTCGCGAATTCTCAATAGAGAACAAATTCGGGCGACCCATTACCACGCCGGAATGAATGCCGATGAACGCGAATGCGCGCAAGAGGATTTCATGGACGACCGCCGGAGGGTGATCTGCGCGACCGTCGCGTTCGGCATGGGCATCGACAAGCCAAATGTCCGGTTTGTCATCCACTACTCGCTTCCTCAAGCCCTTGAGGACTACTACCAGGAAGCCGGGCGCGCTGGCCGCGACGGCCTGCCCTCGCGCTGCATCCTGCTCTACACTTCGTCCGACAAATCAAACGTCACCCGATGGATGCGCCAGGAACGCCTGGACGCGAGCCTGCCGCAAAGCTGCTACAAGATCATAAGGCAGCTCACTCTCGATTCCCCTTATGCGGCGATCCATGTAGACGACTTTTCGCGCGAGCTTGAGAAAGACGAGACCCAAATCCGCGTCGCAATCAGCATATTGGAAGAGATCGGGCTTGTCCGCAGGCATCCTGACATCCCGATGACTTCAACCATCGGCCTACCGTCCGCACCATCAGTCGACCCTGAGTTGGCCAAGTTCGTAAAAGCAGCCAAAATAAGGCTCGGTCAAAGAATTTCCATCGAAACGATGAACCTGAGCAGCCACACCAAAATCGCGCCGCACGCGCTGGAAGAGAAACTGCTGGACTGGCAATCGAAAGGCTTTCTGACCTACTGGGGTTCGGGGCGGGTAATGCTTCTGGAACGATTGCCCGCGCCCAGAGATTCCAAGCGTCGGCTGAATGATTTTCTTTCCCGATACGCTCAAATGCAGGAGTCCAGGGTCGAAAACATGTTCAATTATGCCGAAACCCGCCACTGCAGGCACGACACCATCGCCAACCACTTCGGCGAGCCGGTAATAGCCCGCTGCGCCTGCTGCGACAACTGTTCGCCGCAAAAAAGGCCGTCCGAACCTGTCAGTAAACAAGCCAAACCGATCGAAACAGACCTAAATGATGAGCAAATGCGCCAAAAAGTGCTGGAAACGGTCGAAAAAATTCCGGGAAAAGTGGGGTTCACAGGCCTCGTCCGAGTGCTCAAAGGGTCGATGTCAAGCTACATAAAACGCGACTCATGCTCCAACTTCGGCATCTTCGCAAACCTGCCGAAAACCACCGTGGAACGATGCGTGCAATCGCTGATAGAAGACGGCTCGATCCGCCGCGACGACGGAGAATACCGGCTGATATGGCCCACCTGACACTTTGCATTGAGGGTTTCACCCTCAAACTCCCATCAGGGGCTCCGCGCCCCTGAACCCGCGCTGGAGCCGCGTCCCCAGACCCCGTATCGAACTTAATTATCCCCTTAAGGGGATAATTAAGTTCGGGTCAGAAGGTCAAGGAAACCAGGTTTCCTTGTGGAGTCCAGAGGCAAAGCCTTTGCAAAGCAAATTGTTTACTCCTTAATATCCTTATAATTGTGTAAACAATTTGCTTTGGGCGGAGATTGGGGCAGAGCCCCAACTCAAACGCTCAGCGGCTTGCCGGCTTGAACGACGCCCCTATATACCACCCGATCAGCATCGAAAGGAAAGACACGTTCCCGCCGAACAAGAGCACCTGCTTCATTGCGTCGGGTTGATACGTCAGGCTTGAAAGTGTCACGACTCCGATCACACACGCGAAGGTAATTAGCACCGACCTGGATACGCTCCATTGAACAAGACTCATCACCAGATACAACACTGCCGCGCCCAAAAAGAAAAACCCCGAACCGACAAGCAGCAGCAAACCCGTCGGGACAACTATCCAGCCGCCGCTGCCTACATCGAAGACCAGTTCCTCGTCAGGATGGCTGACCAGACCGTTGATCGAGATAAGTATCCCGATTACCACCGACGCCGACGCCATAAATGCTATCAGGTTCCAGCTGAACAAATTTACGTAGGGTTCCAGCAGCCTGAGTTGGGGAATAGGCTCGCCCGGCCAGACGTGAATCATTATGATGAGAAAGAACGCTACTGCCCACCAGAGCATGGTCAGCGCCGCAAGCCTTGTGTTGGAGACAGGTTTGTGCGCGGACGCGGACGCATGCGCAGCCTGTTTGCCCACCAAATCCATCAGCTTTTTCTCGGTATCATGATCCGAGGGGTTATATTGCAGCGCGTAACTGTATGATCTCACCGCGTTGTTGCCACGGCCTTGCGCACGATATATGTCGCCCAGGATGACATGCGCACGGGCATTTCGCGGATCGATCTGCAATGCCTGCTTGCAATGGTTGGCCGCTTCGTGAAAGCGCCTTTGGACAAACGCGAACTGCGCGTCGCGGATGTGCCCCAGTAATTCCCCGACCGGCTCCTGCCTGGCCTGGCGCGTTGATGCGGACTGCGATGAGTATGACGAAGCTCTAGGGATTTGGGAGTTGAGCTTGGCATCGTAGTCGCGTCGGCTCGACGGGTCGGTAAGAGTGTCGTACGCCTCCTGGATTTGAATGAACAAGCGATGCGCCATTACTTTGTCTTCGGCCACGTCGGGGTGATACTTACGCACCAACTGCTTGTACCGGCGCTTGATCTGGACGAGGGTGGCGTCGCGCGGCAGGCCCAGGATTTCGTAGTATGTGCGGGTGGTTCTCATGGCGCGCCCATCTTGGTGATCTGATTCACATAGCCAATGTATCCAGCTATTATTTGTATTCCGGCCAGTACACCAGCCAGCAGCATCATAAGCACAAACAGCACGATGGGCAGCTTGCGCAGGGTGGTGTTGACCTCATCGTCCATATATTCCGCCACTTTTTGCAGAGTGACGTCATAGCCGCCGGTTTTCTCGCCGACATCGAGCATGTCGAGCACTACCGGCAGCATCATGCCGGTTTTTTGCAGCGATTCGGTGAGCGGCTGGCCGTCGTTTATGGCGGGGATTACTCTCTTTATACTCCTGCTGATAGCAATGTTGGCGCAGGCGTCGGCCGAGATCGAGACGGATTGGCCGATGGGCACACCAGATGAGTACATCAGCGCAAGCGACCTTGAAAAGCGAGACATCGCGATCTTGCGCGCCATTGTCCCCAATACGGGAGGCTGGATTTTCACGACGTCCCATACAAGCCGGACCTGATTGAACTGAAACAGAAACTTGCATACAATCAGGATAATCAAAATGGGGATTCCGAACATTTGAAACTGTCCCCATACTATCCACGCGGCAGCCTGGACACCATCCGTTACGAGAGCAATCAGAGCTGGAAACAGAAACATAAAAAGCAAAATCAGCATCGGGTAAAGCGTCGCGGTGATAATCCTGCGCCTGATGTTGATCTCAAATTCGATATGTGAGGCGATACGATCCGCCATAGGCTCCAGAAGGCCGCTCTGCTCGCCTGCGCGGATTAGCGATACCTGCAGAGGCGCGAACACCCGCGGATGCCGGATCATCTCATCAGAGAGCTTTCCGCCGCTTTGAACCCTGGCATGCGCCGCCCTGACAATGCGTCCCAGCGAACCGTGCATGCGTTCGGATATGTTGCGCAGAGCTTCCGAAAGCGACATTCCTGCCGCGAGCATGGTCGCGAGCTGTCTGAAGAAAAACATGAGGCCACGAAGGCTGACTCCCGTCCAAAACGGGTGGATTAGATACCGGGCAACAGGCGACCCGGCGGAACCATCAGAAGTCTGGGGTTGAGCGCCGCTTGCAAGGCGAATATCCATGGGAAAACCGCCCGCCTCACGGATCATGGCCGCCGCTTGTCGCTCGTTTTCGGCCTCAAGCGTGCCTGTCCTGGTTCGACCGGCGCTGTCTTTAACTTTGTAGCTGTATAAAGCCAATGGCCGGCCCTCACATTCCTCCCGCGGCATTGAGAAATGGCATCAGGTAGTCTCTGTAACCCGACGCCATCAGATAGACCGCAAGCACTGTCAGCACTCCGTTTAAGATCATTATCAGCGCAATCGACGTGGCCTTGCCCACTGTTTTCTGCGCGCTCGCCCTGCCTTCGTAAGACTGGGAGATGTTCAGCATCGCCTCGGGCAGTTTTCCACTTTTCTCCCCGGCGGCGGCCATCCCGACGTCATCGAGATCGAACACCCTGGCTCGTTCCAGCAATGCGACAACGCCGCAGTTTGCCGGAGCCGACGCGCGCGCAAGTCTGAGCCGCCTGGCAATCTCGCTGTTTCTGGGCGTGAGGCTGGCCGCGTCCCACGCCGTGTCCGCGCCGATTCCTGCCGACATCAATGCGTCCATTACGTGGAAAAACCTGGCTATCGCGGCGTACCTGTGGACTTTTCCCCACACAGGCACTTTCAAAATCGCCATATCCAGCGCCAGACGCACTTTAGGTATACGCTTGATGTGGCCCCATACTTCCCACCATATACACAATCCGATTATCACCGGCAGCGCGACCATGAGCCCGTGCGCAAAGTATCTCCCGACAGCCGCCAGACCCTGCCCCCACACGGCAGTAAGAAGCTTGTTGAAATTGAGAAACGGAGCATTCAGGATAAACAGGATAAATATTACTTTAGTAATGAACCAGCCTATTCTGCCAAACCGCGTGTCGGAGGCTTCGCGCTCGAAGTCGGTCGCGACTTCATCCAGAACAATATCCAGTTTGCCCGATAACTCGCCGTACCACACCGAGGCCGTCGCATGCACAGGGAAGAGTCCGGTGTACTCGGCCATTGCGCCGGAGAGCTTTTGCCCCGAGCGGATCTTCTCCTGGAATACGGGCAGCACGTCTCTAATTTTGCGGTTGGAGACCCGGATGTCGGTCAATGACTGATAAAGAGGCCGGCCCGACCTGACCAGGGTCGCAAGCTGCCTGAAGAAAATTGCCAACGTCGCCGCCGAAACGCATGACTTGACCGAAATCGGCACTGCGTTTACGCTGGATGTCGATTGTCTTGGCGCAGTGACGCTTGTCGCCGAAGACGAAGCAGGGCGCTGACCGCCCGGCGCGTATACGGCGCGCGCGCTGTAGCCCATACCGCTGAGTTTCTGCGCGACCTGGCTTTCGTCACGGGCGTCCATTACTCCCCTGACCACTTTTCCGGTATTATCCACTGCTTCGTATCTGTATAGACTCATTTGATTTAATTTTATTGTTTGAGATTGGTCACGCCGGTTGCATCAATGCGCGATGCGGCCTCCGATGCCGTAAGACCACCGGGCAACGTCAAGTCCGGCGCGATCTCGGCCAACGGAACCAGCACAAACCCCCGTTCCATCATCCTCGGGTGAGGAATCGTCAGGCGCTCCTCACTTATATTGACGCCCTCATAGAGCAAAATATCTATATCTATGACTCTGGGACCCCAGCGGATTGTTCGCTCTCTTCCCAGCTTTTGCTCGATCCGGTTGCATAAAGCCAGCAGCGCGAATGGGTCGAGCGTGGTTTCGATGCGTATCGCTGCGTTCACAAAATCGGGCTGATCCACAAGACCCACCGGACTGGTCTCATAGAACGATGATATTTGTGACACCGAGCCTGCCTCATTCGCGTCAATCAACTCGATCGCTTCACGCAAGTTCGCGGCCTTATCCCCTATATTCGCCCCTAATGACAGGTATGCCGTCTTTGTTTCCATCGGCATAATTATACTTCCTTGCGCCCCGGACGTATAGCCCAGTTGGCATTCAATGGTGTAAAATATTGGGAGCGACATTCAAGGAGCAAGGGTATGCGAGCAATTGACAGATACAAACTCAAAGACGGCACGTCCTGCGCGATATCGCCGAACTGGGGGTGCAACCTTTTCAGTTGGGTGGTAAATGGGGTCGAGCTTATGTACTGCCCCGAAGATTACCCCGAGGCTGCGTGGAAGATCACAGGCGGCGGCAACCCGATACTGTTTCCATCGGTGGGGCGGACGTGGGACTTCTCAACCGGCGAAAACGTGCAGGGAATATATCGTATTTTTCCGTCCGAGAAGACATGGTTTATGCCCTCTCACGGCATAATCTACAACTGCCGGTTCGAGAAGATAGGAGAGACAGTTTCGCCGGACAAGGTTTCTGTCGCTTATGAGCTTCGTATAACAGACAAAGTCAAGTTGGACAACTATCCGTTTGATGTCGGTCTCATTCAGCGTTTCACCCTGACTCGTGAGTCAATCGAACTTGAGGCCACGGTCACAAACAAAGACGACAAGATCGCGCCCGCTGCGTTCGGTTATCACCCGTATTTTCGCATATCCAACCCACAGCGCGAGGGCGTGGAGACTCGGCTGCCTATTACAACCTATCTTAAGACCACTCCCGACACCATTCTGCTCACGGGCGAATCGGAGGCCGCGGACGGCGCCATCGATCTGCAGCCGGATGTGTATTACGACCACATATTCACCGGCGCGACAGACACGCGAATGTCTCTCATAGACCGCAAGGCCGGTCACGCGATTAATGTGGATTACGATGAAAAGTTCGAGCTGTTTCTGGTGTATTCGCCGGACGGATCGGATTTTGTCTGCATTGAGCCGTGGACTCGCGGACTGGGCGCGTATATGCATCTGGTCGAACCGGATTGGACCGACGGCAAATACATCCCGGTATTGCAGCCCGGCGAGACTGCAACCTACAAAGCGACTTTCAGTGTGACCGCTATATAGTCGTATTTACAGAATTCTATTGAGGGCGGAGCCCAAGAAATCTCGCAAGACCGGACTCTTACACCGGCGGTTCCTGCTCTTTATCCGCGCTCTTCCTTGGACGACGGGTATACGTGCGGCGTTTCTTCTTCGGCGGCTCCTCGCTGGGAGTTTCGGATACCGGCTGGGCAACAGGCTCCTCGCGAGGCTCGACCGGCGCGGGAGTCTCCACATAAGCCTCCACGACTGCCTCGGGCTGCGCGTTGGAGTCTGGTTCGGGTTTGATCGTCGAGCGCCGCCTGCCTCCGCGATGCGAACGTCTCCTGCTGGATTTCTTTGAAGCTTCGTCGCCTTCAGAAGACTCTTCCGGCGAGGCAGGTTTGGTTTCGACATGCGACTCGGCTTCAACCGCATCAATATTCGCTGCCTGCACCTCGGGTTCGGTGGAAACATGTTCGGTTACCGACTCTTCCGGCGCAGCCTTGGAGCGGCCGCGGCCGCGGCGAGAACGTCTCCTGCGTGACTTCGGCGCAGATTGATCGGCTGGTTCGCCTTCTTCAGTCGAATAAGTTGTCTCGGAAATTACTTCGCCTTCTGAAACTAGCGGTTCCTGCTCTTCATTTTCGGCCGGAGCTTGCGCTATTGCCGGCTCTTCCGGCGCAGCCTTAGAGCGACCGCGGCCGCGGCGAGAACGTCTCCTGCGCGACTTCGGCGCAGCCTGATCGGCTGGTTCGCCTTCAGTTGCAGGGGCTGCCTCGGGAGTTATTTCGCCTTCCGGAACCATTACTTCCTGCCCTTCAGGCTCGGCGGGAACTTGCGCTATGGCCGATTCTTCCGGCGAAGTCCTGGAGCGACCGCGGCCGCGGCGAGAGCGTCTCCTGCGCGACTTCGGCGCGGCCTGGGCGGCAAGTTCGCCTTCTTCGGTCGAAGGGGTTGTCTCGGGAATTATCTCGTTCTCACCGACTGTCGCGTCCATTTCGGGAGCGGGCAGCATCTCGACCGGCATTTCCGTGTCCGCAACTTCGACTGCCTCGCGCGCGCCCTTTGCACGCGATCTTCCCGACTTAGTCCTCTCGCCGCGCCGGCTGATAGTCAGGCCAAGGCTTCTACGCGCGCGTGGGGAAAGCTCTTCCAACAGCTCGACTATAGGTATTGGGCTGAGCTTGGAAGAATCGTCCACAAGCTTGGGTTTCGCGGGACGGGATGCCGTTACCTTGATCTGGTGGCTTCCGCCGCCCAGCGTGACCAGCCCAGACGGATTGCTCTTGCCGTCCACCGACACTTTCGCGTTCATCAGCAGGGGTGGATATACGTCGACCTTAAGCCCGTCGGGAACCTGCGCGTCAATTGTAAACACTCGCGGGGTAGACCGCCACTCGATTGTGAGAGGGCCGGTTCTTGTCGCCACCGTGCCTCTGGCCCACTTGAGACCGCCTTCATGAGGCGTCACGGAAAACCTGTGAGATCCCGGCACCGGCTTGATACCGACATATTCGGCCAAAAGATCCCTGGTGGGCCCCGACGCCCATCCGTGACATCCGCTTCCCTCGCGGTCGAAGAACTCGTGGAACGTGCCGTCGCCTGACTTCACAATCGCGCCCCACTTGGAGCATATAATGTCGAGCGCTTCCTTGTGGCGATCCATCGAATAAAGGACTTCCAGCACGTGAGACATAAAGAACGGAGTGGCAACCGCAGCCGCCGAATCATTCAAAATCCAGCGGATAATCGACGCTTTCTGATAGTGATCCGGTATATCGAATAGCGCGGCGAGTATGTTGGACTGCCCGCTGAACTTGTCACCTATTTTGCCGTCGACCAGGCTGTCCGCGTAAAGTCCGTGCTCGGGCGAGTAGAGATACTTGTTGACGGCAAGCCTGAGCTTTCGAGCGGACTCTTCATATTCCTCGGCGTCGCTTGTCCTGCCCAAAATCGAGGCCAGCGCGGAGGAAACCCGCAATGCATGATAGTGCAGGCAATTGAGAGATGTGAGGGTTCCCTGCCGTTCGATTTGACCCGAATCTATGTACGGCCATCCCGGCACGTCGGCGATCAGGCCGTATTCCCTCTCAAAACGCGCAAACCATGTCATAAGCCGCCGGACATTGGGGTAAAGCTCGCGAACCAGACCCGAATCGTCTGAAAAAGCATAGTAATCGAGGATCGAAAACACCCAGTACAGCGCAAAATCAGGAACAAGCTTGTCCCCACCGCCGGGATAAATGCCCATGACCGCTCCGTTGCGATCCTGCGTCCCGGCGATCTGCCTGAGACCTCGCGCAAGCAGAGTGGTATCGTTGAAAGCGTAATACGCCGCGCGCGATTCGACTCGCACGTCCGCCCACCACTGCGCTCTGTCGCGGCCGGGGCAGTCGATAAATGTATCTTCCATGCACAGCTTGGCGGTATACGCGCCTGTTTTCCAGATGTCGTTGACCAGATCATCGCTGCACTGGAAATCGCCATTCATCTCGACCGGATAAGTGGTCTGGTTGACCCGCACATGTTCCAGCGCGACCGACTTCGAGCACCTGCGGAACTCGATCTGCAGATATCTGAACGCGCGCGGCTCGAAGCTCTGCCAGTCTAGCCGGCCCTTCTTGAGGATCACGCGGTCGGCATGTTTCAAGCCCAGGCGGTTGGGCTTTACGCGGCCATCCTCCAGAACCTCGCTGTAACCTAGGTCTATTGTGCCAGTGCCCGAGCCACCGATGCCGATCTCGACATTGCCGAACACCTCGCGGCCGAAGTCGAGAATGATCGCGACGCCACGGTCGCCTCTGGGCGTCTTGACGTGGGTTGTTCCATTATCCGCAAGCAGCGATTCGGGGTTCTTTACGTTCCCGGCGGTGAGGTTTGAAAGCTCCGAGGATGCCATTATATCGGCAATGGTGTCGATTGCGACATCTTTGCCTCGGTCGGGCGAGTTATACAGCCCAACTATCGACGCGGGCAAAACCTTTTCTTCTCTAAGAGCAGGAATGCCGCGCTCTATGAGATCGCCCCATGGAGATTCGGGGGGAACGCCGACTATCACCGCGTCCTCCCAGCCCTTTTCCTTGAACTTGACCTCGTTCCAGCCATCCATCCGGCCGGCGCTGTCATAGACTTCCTGGAAACCCAGGCTTTCGTTGATGCGGGCGCCCTGGTCGGTCCAATCGTCAGCGCGGTGGACTTTCCATGTGTCGTCGGTGACTATTACCTGCTTCTCATCGCCTGTGGTAATTTCGGCTCTGCATATCAACCCTGGACGGCGAGCGAGGCAAAACGAGGTGTCTTCCCCAAAGTGATGCGCCAAAAACGCGATGACGTTCTTGCCTTTTTTGAGCAATTCCGTGATGTTGTATGAGTCGTAATAAGTACAGTTGCCCGCGCTGCGCGATACGCCCTTGCCGACGTAATGGCCGTTTACAAACACTTTGTAACGGCTGTCTGCGGCGGCCATAAGCACAGCCTCGGTTGGCTGTGAGGTTAGATCGAACACCTTGCGCGAGTAAAGATAGTAATTGCGGGCGGCCTGGTCGCCTTGAATCCATATCCAGCTGCCAAAGTCTGTCCGAACAGGCATTTGATTGCGCGAACGCCCGCGACGCGATCGGCGAGAACCGCTTTCTCCACCGACTATCGACATAAAAGGTTCCAGCATAAGTATATCCCGGCCCGGCGCCGGTCAGCATCCTTTCCACGGATGAAAATATCGCGCATACATTATCGCAGAAAACGCCCCAAATTGCCAATCGAAGCCGCATTACTGGGTAAAGAGACACCAGGCGACAAGGATATTGATTATGAACAGCCGGAACAACGGGTGCAACCCGAACGATATAGAGGCCGTTTTTGAGCGTGTCGTTACGGATTTTGCCGACAATGTCTTCGCGGCTCAGTTGGAAGATTACCGAATACGCGAGATTTCTGTCGGCAGAGGCGTGGCAAATCTGCTTGGATACGAACCGGAAGAACTGAGGTTGGAGCCGGAACTCTGGTTCGACATTGTGCACCCGGCGGACGACCCGCGCTTGCGCAAGTCTTTTGAGCGTCTGACGTCCGGTAGGCCGTTGACGGAAGTTTATCGAGTATATCGCAAAGACGGCCAACTGCAGTGGATCCGCGTATCCGCTGTCGCGTCAAGAGAATCTTCCAAATGCGCATCTTCCATTATCGGCATCGTCTCGGACGCTTCAACCGAGAAACCAAGCTCTGACCGGCTGGTGCAGTACAAGCAACTGCTCGACCAGACTCCGAATGCCGTCAGCCTGCGCGATGTATCTGGACGAATGATATACTGCAATGAAGCGTATCTGTCTCTATTCGGAATGGAATCTATGGAAGAAGCCATGCAGACTACCTACAAAGACGTTATACCGGCCGAAGACTTTGCTTGGTTCGAGCAAAACATGCGTCCGAAGATCATATCCGAACCCTGGTCTGCAGAGATGCGGATCAAGCGAAAGGATGGGGCAATCAAAGATGTCAGCGTCTCCACAAACGTATTGCTGGGGCTGGAAAACGAGCCGGTCGGTGTATACGCAATCTTTACCGATCTCACCGAACGCAAAAAAATTGAAGAAGTTCTTCGCGAAAATGAAGAGAAGTATCGCAATCTCATCGAGCGCTCCAATGACGGAGTTATGGTAATACAGGACGAATTGGTAAGACTGGTTAACCAGCGCTTCTTGGAAATGTCGGGCTATACTGCAGAAGAATTGCTCGGTTCCAGGATTGCGAATTATTTGAATCATGGAGAATCCGATGAACTCCTCGATCGTTACAAGAGACGAATAATCGGTGAAGAGGTCTCGCCGATCCTTGAAACCGTGATGACTCGCGCCGACGGCAGCAGAATTGATGTAGAAATAAACGCCGGACTCATTGCATTCGAGGATCGACCCGCCGACCTCGTGCTGTTTAGGGACATACGTGAGCGAAAGCGTGCGGAAGAAGCTCAGCGCCAGAGTGAAGAAAAATACCGCACACTTATTGACAGCATCGACGCGATAGTTCTGCGCATTGATCCGGCCTTGCGTGTGCTGGCTCTGGGCGGACAGGTGGAACAATGGACCGGCCACTCTATCGCTGAAATGATAGATCAGCCCGACTTGTGGCACACATGCTGTCTGAACGCTCAGGACTTCGAGGCACTCAAAACCGCATTATCCAGAAGCACCGAGGATGGCACCACTGTTAACATGGACCTTAGAATCAGGCACACGTCGGGACAGGAACGCTGGATCAGGGGGCGAATAGCCCCCAGGTACGACGCATCCGGCAATCTGACTCATTTCGACGGGGTTGGCCTAGATATCACTGAAAGAATGGTAGTCTTGCAGCGAGAGAGCAAACACGCCGCACTGATTGCGGCTCTGGTTGAGGTCGGGCAGGAATTCTCTTCCACGCTGGATACGGAAAAAATTGTGTCGACCACGGTCGAAACCACCTCAACGCTGCTTGATTGTGCATGTTGTGTGCTCAATGTCGATCCGGTCAGCGGACGTATGCGCTGCCGGTCGACATATTCCGTCGACAAGAGTATGGCAGAGCGCATTGATTACGCCTTAAAAGAGTATGAACTTTCGATACACGATATTTTCGGTGAAGAAAGCATCAGGCCTGTAACGACTGCCGACTTTCGGCTGACATCGCCGGCTGCAGCCGATTTCGCTGAATACGCGGGCATCGGGGCAATGATCGCAGCGCCGATATACGCCGAGGGCAAACTTTTTGGAATTCTAGGAGGCGGACGCAAAAATGGCCAGCCTGCCTTCGATGAAGAGGAGGTGTGGTTTTTCAGCGAAGTGGCATCTCACGCCTCAGCCGCTCTCACAAACGCCTCGCTCTATAGGAGACAAGCCACAATCGCTGAAACTCTGCAGCGCAGTCTCATACCCGTGAGGCCGATTGTTCCGGGACTGGAAACCGCAACCTCGTACTTTCCAGCCCGGGGCGAAACGGAGGTCGGCGGGGATTTCTTCGACATTATAGACTTCAAGGACGGCACGGTGGGACTGGTCGTTGGAGACGTCTCGGGAAAAGGGTTGGAAGCCGCGATCCATACTGCCGAGGCAAAGTATATGCTCCGAGGATTTGCCCGCCAAAACTCCGATCCGGGCTATGTAATGTCCGCTCTAAACCAGGCTTTGTGGGCATTTACGGGTGAGTTTACGTTCGTGACGATGTTCTATGCGCTGATCGATCCGTCCAGCGGCATTATGACTTATGTGAACGCCGGACACGAGTGCCCTTTGATACTTCGCCAAGGCAAAAAGCAAGTGCGCGAACTCGCTCCCAGCGGAGTCGTACTGGGCGTGGTCCGCGATCAGGATTATGTCACGCATAGAGCGCAGCTTGTCACCGGAGACCTTTTGTTCTGCTACACAGATGGCGTGATAGACGTTCCGTGCGATGGCGGCCGCTTTGGTTATGAGCGCCTGGTCGAGACAGTGGCTAACGCGTCCAGCGCCACTCCCCCCGAACTCCTCGACTATGTGACTTCAGCGGTTCAAAAGTGCTCTATGGGCATCCAGCCTGACGATCAGGTGATTGTGATCGTTAGACTGCAGGAATAGCTGAGAGTTGCCGGCAAAAATCCTGTTCACTGCACAAAAAACATGGCAGTTGCGGCGTCTGATATAATGAGGTAGATGCCATGAACAATCAGATGGTTCAAATTCTGGATGCACACAGGACGGGCATTTTGCGAAAGAAAGACGACGCCGTCGAAATATGGCTTCAGGCGATACACGATCAGTACAGCCCATCGCTTTTCCGCTATGCTCTTGCGCTCACTGGATCGGTTGAGGACGCTCAGGATGCGGTCGGGGAAGTATTCACCCGCATAGCTAAGGGCTGGAAACGATTTATGGAAGTGCGGAATGTGAATGCCTATCTCTTCTCAGCCACTCGCAACTCCGCTTACAGCGTGCTCAGGCGAAGACGGCGGGGCGAAGCTCTGCACGACGCAATATGCGTTGACCTGGCGACCGCATACGTCCCCCAGGACAGACGCACTTCCGCAACCGTCATCTCGATCAGAGAGGCTTTTTCACAAATCACTCTCGATCAGCGTGAGGTGCTGGTCTTAAGAATCCTGCATCAGATGACTTTCAAGGAGATCTCTGAAATGGTCGGGGCCTCGACCAATACCATATATGCCAGGTACCGCTGCGGCATAGATCGGCTTAGGCAAGTGCTGGACATCGCCGAATAGACAGCGCTAGAAGCTCAGTGCAGTAAACTCGACTCTGAAGCGTTTGCGTGACTGCGACCAGATAATGCTGCCCTCCTGACGACCGAATGCCCTTGAAAGGGAAAACTCCGCATCGCTGTAGTCGGAATATGACAACTTCTGATATGAAGTCTCGACACCCAGGCGCCAGTCGGTAAGGATAGAATAGCCAAATTTCCCATAAGCGCTGATGTTGCCGTTATCGAGGCGGTAAGTAAGATATAGGTTGGAACTCCATAGTCTGGAGGGCCTGAGAGACAAACTCGTGCTGATCCTCTGCGCGTTATAACCGCTTTCCGCGTCAGCGAATGAATATGTGTAGTTGGTCGAAAACGAACCGATGGTGCTCAGAGAACGGCTGTAACCCACGTTGGCGTATACCGACTTGCCGGGACTGGACCCGCCCCATTCCTGCTGCACAGTGGCTGAAGTGCCGATGCGGCCTTGTCCGAGCCCAAAGCTCTTGCCATAGAACTGCAACCCCACTGCCGAGCTGGTTTTGCTGCCCTCATCAGAGGATATCGAATTGTTATACGTGAGCCTTGTTGTATAAGCGTACGATACTGCTCCGTTGGCAAGAAGTGGTTTGGACTTGGACTGGATATACGCCGACGACGAGTAAGTGGGATCGTAACTGGTCCGCTTTGTGCCTCTTACGTTCATCGAGAACGTGTAATCACCCAGCGGCCGGTTGTAGTCTATGGTGGAATATAAGTTCTTATGAGACGGAAAATCGATGTACGTATATAGGCGCGAATCGTCGTCGTACTCGCTTCGGTTGTTCCAGTTTAGTCCCCAGTCGCCGGAGGTTACGCGAGTGATCGCGACCTTGCCTTCCGTGGAAGCGCCGGAGGTATATTCCTGTTCCAGATTAACGCGCCAGCCGCCATAATTGTTCCAGCCGGTTGATGAGTCAGAATGACGCACTCGCACCGATCCTGTGCCGTTAGGCGTGAGCGAATAGTATATCGGCAGATTCATGCTCATGCCTTCGGTTCCGTAGGTAAAGATTTGGCCCACGCCGGAACTGTCGCCGCTCAACGGCACCACATGCAGGGGAACGCTTAAGACTTTGTCACCTTCCATATAAAAGTTGGCACGTTTGATCTTGATCTCTTTGCCAGGGCTTATCAGCATGCTTCGGGCGCGAATAAACATATTGGACTGGGCAATGGGCTCGAAGTCGAATTTAATCTTCGCATCCGGCTCCTCGTCGGGCTGCGTGAACATATCCCGGCCTCGGAACAAAAGCCTGCGCGCGCCGTCATCGGCAGGTGTGAGCAGCACGCCGCTCATAGTCTTGAAGCTGTAGTAAAATGCGCTTGCCGATATGCTCTTGTCGCCGCGCTCAATAATGATGTTGTCGCCGCCCAGCCTGGCACGAGCGCGAAGAATGTTGTTCTTTACGTCGATCTGAGCCTCCTCGGCGGTGATCGTGAGGCCTCTGGAGTATATCTTTACGCCGCCCGCCGCATCGACGGTTTTCGTGCCGACATCATAACCCAGGTGCTTGTCGCTGGAGACTGAGATGAATGACTCGTCAAACATCTCAGTGCCGGGCGCGAGAAAATCAACGTTCAACTGAGCAACGGCTTTGCCGCCCTCCACCACCGCGGATACCAGCGCGGTACCGACAGTGGTTTCGCTCTGAAGCCGCACGCGAGCCACGCCGGACTCAGTGCGCGCCGTAGGTTCGATGATGCCCAGATTCGTCGTAAACTCTACCTGAGTGCCATCCTCGACGGCGTCGCCGGACTCGTCACGAACCTCCGCCGTAATCGTTGTTGCGCTGAATGAATCCGCCACAATAGCTTCCGGCTGGGCACGAAGCCACATGGAGTAATCATTCAACGCGGCGTCCGATGCCGGCGCACACATCGCAAACACAGCAATTACAGTCAGGATACGCCTCATAAGATTATGATACGCCTCAGTCTGTCCGGGGTCAAATACTCGGGCTGCAGGAGCAGAGAAAAAGTGAAATGGGCGGAGCAACTCCGCCCATAAAATAATTATATATATCAAGTAGAGTCTTGAGTATTACTTGACAGCTTGAGCCGCAGGCAAAACGATAGGTGACGACCCGTGTTTGGCGGTGGAATCCGAACCCGACGCGTCGTTCTCATCCTGCAAAAGTTGAGACTTCAACTTCGCGATGGCGTCACCCGCCGCCAATGCCCGCGAGTCGTCCTCATCACCTGTCGAAGCACCCTCAGGCGTGCGGCCCGTCACCAACAGCGTTCGAACAACCTTGCCGGTCTTGACGCTCACAAGGTTCACAGACACAGTAAGCTGAGCCGATTTGGTGGACTTGTCCACCCCATATTCTTCTACCGCCCCGCAGATCAGATAGTCTGCAGCCAGCAGCCTCGCGAGCTTGACGCACTTTCCAGTATCACTCGAAAACGGGCCGGAGGCGTCCTGGGTCTTGAGCAAATTGTCATCCTTCGCCCGTTTGACCGGTGCCAGCCGGTCAGTATAGAAATATACCCAATACTGATCGTTACCGACCAACATACTTCGCAGAGCGGTAGCCATATCTTCCCCGAAGCTCTCCGGCAGTTTGCTTATAGTCTCGCCACTATCGAACGGGAAGATCACCAGCGATTCGCTGATTACCGCAGCTGCACCTTTTTTCTTCGACTTAATAAGGCCGAACAACGCCGCATTCGCCGTCCCAATGGCCACTATACTGAATATAACAATCAATATCATACTCAGCCAGAGCCGATTTCTATCCACCTTGATCATAATAAAGCAATCCTCCAAGAATCTAATTCAGTATCAGCTGCGGCGGTGTATCATCATCTAAGCTCTGTGTGCCAACGTCCATAGAGCTCAACGAACTTGACGCTTTCGGCGCCGGCGGCGGCGAATCCAACTCGTCCAGAGTCAATTTCTCAGAGTTCATAGAACTCAGAGAACTCGTCGAAGCCGTGTCTTCGCCGTTGTAGCTGGTGTCGGGATCGATGACCAAATCACAGGCCACAAATGCCTTGATCCAATATCCATACCATGCCTTGAGCACTCTCTCTGCGCCGGTCATCGTAGAATGAACCGCTGTATACTCGTAGTTTGAAGCGTCCCATCGCCATGCATAATCGCGAATCAAGCCCGCAGCCTTAGCCTCGGCTAGCGTATATTCTACGTTGAGGTACTTGACCCTGAGTTCGCTGATCGGAATACCCACGTCTACCCTGGGCGTGATGATATTACCGGCAGAATCCGTCTTCCAGTTAAAGAAGATGTTTCCAAACTGGTTCCACCCTTTCGAAAGCGGAATCTCGCACGGAGCGGTCTCGGTGCCTCCAACGTTATTAGTTTCGGTTTCATACGCTTTCGCATAGACTTTTATGAGCTTATATTCATCAGTGAAGTCGAGAGCAGTGCCCTCGTTGCCGACTGCAAGCATACCGCTCTGATAATCAGACGAGTTGATTGACTCGGTCGGATAACTCGATTTAGGCTTGATCCAGACAGCATAGCCCGGCTGCAGTGCAGGGAACGAACTCGCCACTCCGAACTGGAGGTATTTCTTTGAGTCCGCATACCAGTGCACAACCTGCATCAGAGTCGCCCTGGTTGCGCCGAATAGGGCAGCCGGGTCGCCGGAGCCGATATTCATCGGCGGGGTAATCATATCCACCACCGAAGCGCTGTCCGCGTCAGCCGGGTTCTTGATACACACCGACCTCATCGGTCCGCCAACAACCACACTCCAACAGTCGTTCACGCCGTCGGAGTCATCGTCGGTCTCAATTGCGTCCCAGGTCGAGTCACCGCCCCAAGCGGCGCTGACATACCATTGTCCACTGGAACTCAACGTAATGCTGTCTCCAGTCACCAGCGCCGCATCAGCGCCGGATGGATAACTGGACACACTCACTTTTCCGACCCAATTAACAGTATCTGTATTCTCAGTGTCCGAAAGCATCGTTACCGACCCAATCAGCGACACTGTCGATCCGTCAGGCTTCGTCAATACGATGGTCACGTCGCTGAGGCCCTCGGGTTTACCGGTGACGTCGTTCCTGGGGAACAGCATTCGCCCAGCCACGACTACTTCCTCGGCTACCACTGCGGTCGAAACGCCGGCAGCCAAATCCGGATCAGATGACGAAGCGCTCACCACTCTTAAATCATCAAAGAACGGAGTAAGCACCACGGGGCCAACTTTCGTGTCAACCGCAGATGCGCTGTCCCAGCCGTCGCTCGCCACCACAGTATAGGTGTGCTTGCCAATCCCCAAGTTACTCCCCACTATCGAGGTAGTGTATATGACACCATCTCCATTATAGTCGGTATCCGTTGATGAAGCTTTGGTCATCGTGTATGTAGTTGCGCCATCCACGATCAGTTTCAGCCCCTCGACCTTGCTCGTGCCAGAAGTGGTAACAGGCGGATCATTGTCGCCATCGAAATACGTTGCCGAATAGACAAACTTCGCACTCTGCTTACCCGCAGCCGGGCTTACCGAATAACTGGTTATTGTGGGCGCGATATTGACGTTTCTGACCACGAGTTTGACAGTTTTTTCTACAGGATCGGCATCCTGATAGCCATCCGAGGCATTAAAGACTACATTGTATGTCCCCATAACGAGGCTGGACAATGTGCCGGAAAACACAGCACCCTTCGCATAAACAGGACTGCTATCGACAGCATTCAAAGTAATGTCATAAGGATCCTGAGTTGAGTCGTTAACATTCGTCAGACGAACAGTGACGACAGGCAACTGGTCCTTCGTACTGTTGTAGTCGCTATCGGTATATGTTGCGGTAAACGTAAATGTCGTCGCAGGTTGGCCGGATGCCGGTGTAAACGACGTATCTGTAAGTGTAGGCTTACAGTTCACAATAACGCTATAGTCATTAGCCGAACTGGCCGGGAACCGAACCTTATGGTCGGGGTCGTAGCCGTCGGAACCCAGGAAGTGATACTTGTGCGTGCCTCCCGACAGATCGGACTTCGTGAGAGTAAAAGCAACATCCGATGTAAAGCTGCTCACCGAGGAGCTAAGCGGCAGCATTGTGGTTCCCTCGGTATCACTGTCGAACACAAGCTGCAAATAACCCGTTACGCCGTCATGATAGGCAGGCGGATCGTTATCGGCATCACTGTAGTTGACTCTGAACGTCAGCGGGTCACCCTGCATGAACACAGTGCTGGTACTGGACTTATCAAAGTACATCACGTACATCGGCGGGATCACACCAAGATCAGGCATGTAAGCAATATACACGGTATCCGTACCGCTTGGAAGAGCCGTTGCAAGAGTAATCTTCGAATCGCCCAAAGAACCGGTCGTTGCGTAATAATTGGTACCGGTGAGCTCTGAATTGTCGTAAACTCCTGTCACAGTTGCGATGGCGCTGATTTTGTCAGGAATCACGGAAGACAAGTCATCTCCGACAGTGCCCAGTTGCACAAGCGCTACTGCAGGAATCGCGCTGATTGGCGATTTAAGCGCAATCGGATAGCTGCTCAACGACACGGACGTATCGAATGTCTGACTCGTATCGTAAAGGTTATCATCTGTTCCGTAAACCGCATTCGCGCTCCAATATACGCCCAGAACTTGCCGGATGGCCTGCACCAGTGGGACCGTCCAGTTACCCGTGGCGCTGCAATCCAACGCTACCTCACTCGAAGGAATTGAGGCCAATGTGCACATCTTCACCTTCGGGCCGGAATACAGCGCGGTATCTTCAGTGTTGCTCAAAACCGGCGCGGCATTGCCGGTCGGCACGGTAATAACTACCGTTGGCCCAGTGCTGGCGGTATCCGGGTACTCCACCTTCGGATCCGAATACGGTATCCAAGTGCCCGCCGCATATTCAGTGGCATACAGCCAGTCGGGCATGGTCACCCGGCTTCTGGCCGTAAACTGATACTTATGCGACCCAACCGCCAACTTGGGCACCGTAAGAAGATAAACACTTCCGGAAGCATAACTGTTGGTATCCTGTCGTATCATCAGTAAGCCATTGACAGTGAATTTTACACCCAAAGACAAGTTGTCACCGAGCGCGCCTAGGTCGTCAGTTGACACCGTAAGAGTGTTCGACGTATTGCTGCTGATTAAATAGCACCTGTACTTCAGATCGCCGCTGGTAATCTGCATTACTTTACCAGCAAACTTATCCGCAGTCCAGTTGGGAGTCGTGCCGTCGATGTTTTTCGCGACAATAGTGCGCTTCTTCGACGACTCAATCGGATCCGCCGCCAGACTATCGACTACACCCAACACCAGCGTGTCGTTGTCACTGGCATCGATCCAGAGCCTAGGAGATCCTGTCTTATCGTCACCCTTAGCAATGCCGTTTAACGTATCGGTGGCCGAATTGTAGAAATACGGCTCATCTGCATCACTATCACTGTACGTGACCTGGAACGTGGAGCTGTCGTCCTGCGAAATCGTCCCTGAAGGGCTGACTGAAGCATTCGAGAGCTTCGGCCGATCATTAACGAACGGGCCGTCAATATCGACATAATAATCAACGGAACCCTCACCCGGCCTGTCTGTCCCAGTATACGTATAGTTGTCATAAATAGCGACATCGGCCCCGTCCGAAGCTTCAAACCGATAGGTATGACTGTTCGCGCTGAGCTTGGTCGTATATGTATATGTCGCACCGTCACGATAGACAGGGGTACCGTTTTCGGCACAGGTCATATCATAAGCAACATCATCGATATAAACCCGCACATATTCCGGAGCCTGTCCGTACGTTCCATCCGTGTCAGTATATTCGATCGTGTATGTGAAATCTGTGGTGCTTTCGCCCTGCAAACCCGAAATGCCCCGGGACATGCCACTTGCCAAGCTCAGAGTTGGAGCGGTATTAGCGCCGACCGTCTCGGGCATTTTGGTTCCAAATGCATAAGTGGCAGTGACGCTCGAAGTGCTGTCGACCGCATCAAAGAACTCGATTTTGCGGTTCCAACGGTCGATCTGATAGTCGCCCGCTTGATAATAGCGCGCCCAGAGGTCTTCGCTGCCTGATGGTACATCATCGGTAAGCCGCATGTGGATCTCATTGTTTGAATGAGTCCCCGCGAGCCACGGATCGAAATAGTTCACGCCATTGGAATCACTCGTAACCCACACACCGATTACGCCGCCATCAACACAACCGTCAATGCCGCCTTCGTTATTGTTACCATCATTACCCTTAATATGAATGTTGGGGAGATTGGTTTCAGGGTCCTTGTTATTCCAGCCGTCCGGGCTAAAGTAATCCGTGCCGGTAGTGTAAGTGCCGCTGGTGTCCGGCGCCTGAGCCTCACCATCGCAAGTATGAGTGAAACGAATATCCGAGTATTTGATATAGACGGTCTGGCCCGCCGTCGGCAGGCTGGATGTAAGGGCTATCAGCGAGTCTCCGGCGGCAAACGCCGATTTGGGAATATACTTGATATATACCAGGGTGCCAGAAGGCTTGACCGTTTTCAACGTGATTGAAGACTTAACCGTAACTACACCGGTACTCGAATCCGTAGTCGTGGTGTAATATATGTCTCCTGTGGTCTCAAGCTTTGTTGTATATTCCGAATCGGAGTAGACGCCGACCACGCTCTTTATATTGGTCACAGAAGATAGATCAATCGTTTTGCCGTTCGTACCCACCTTACATGTCGAATTGCTGCTATAGGCAATATACTTGATGTATACCGTCGAGCCCACATCCCGTGCAGTCTGCAGCTCTATGTTGCCGCCAGTAGCAAAACCGCCTGTCATCTCAAGCTTGGTAGACATTGCCTCATCCTCATATACACCCAGCACGGTCCGTATCATTGCGGATGAAGCCGGCTTAACCGTTGTATCGGGGTCCGTGGCACCGATCACAGTGCCGGTCATAGCGGACGGGGTAACGGCTGTCCATTGATAATAATTGTCGGTATCGCTTTCTAAATCCGACATACTATCGTAAACACCCTCGACGCTTCCAATAGTCGACGCATCATCAGGCGTAACATACCAGACCGAGTCTGCGCTCTCGGAGTCCACAGCAGTACCATTCATTGCCGAATAACGCTTATCTTCATCGGCACCCGGGTACGCCGGAATGGGACGCTGCCAGCCATTTTTCAAATCATCTACCAGCACCGAGGTGCCACCTACATATACTTGGGCATCAGAGATAAGCTCGGACGGAGCGTCTCCCGGCAGTGGCCCCAAAATCGGAGACCGTGCCTGATACTTCAGCCAGACCTTGGCAACATTCGACGCTAGGTCTTTGGTCAGAGTGACGGTCGTTTCACCCGCCACATACGGATCACTTGCCGTAGCCGGGTCATAATAGTTGTCACCGGTCAGATCTTCCGTCAGATATACGCCCTTAAGCTCTAGTATGTCGTCAGGATTGCTGGGAATGCAAGTTTTAGTCGAACCGCCGGTCGTTGCGTATTGAGCGATTATCGGATCAAAATGGAACTCGGTGTCCGAAATTCGTGTCAGGGCGCCTTCATCCATATCTGCAGTAAAGCAATTGGCCGCGTTCGACCGGTTAGTGCTGTTCGCGGACGACTTATACGTCGCCCAAAGGTACCCGTCGTTGAACATAAACGCATAATAGTACTGCTTGCCGTTTTCATCGCCACTGAGCCTGGTCTGATAATAATACGCCTTGCCGTCTTTATATATTGTGTCTGTGCTGTCGCTGGCAAGAAGGTCATGACCTTCGTCCCAAAGTATAGTCTTATCATCCGGCTGGAGCTGCCCGATAAGGATCTTGTGAACCGAAGGAGCGTCATCATCATAATCCGCGTAGGTGACGCTGAATGTCCAAAGACTCGCCGGGTTACTGCTGCCATCCTTCGATTCGACCGACCCATTATAGGCTCTGGGTGCCGTGTTGTCCTTTACTACAGGCCCTTGTATCACACCGGTGGTTACCGACTGGCCTTCAATGCGATCATTCGTGCCCACCTGGCGGCCCCAATCGTCTGTGAAGACCATCTCATAGCTGCGCGTGCCTGACGCCAGAATATCGCTGTCCACAGTAGACAAATTGTAGTAATAATATACGCCGGCCTTGTATAAAGCCGAGTTATTCGCGCTGTTATCAATTGTCGGCATCGGCAACATGTTACATGTGATTTTATCGCCGGCGTTATTGGTCGTAATGATTAACTTTGCACTGTATGGTCTCTGACCATCCGCATCCTTGTAAAGCACCTTATACTGGAAAGTCGTCCCCAGCTTGCCGCTGGTAGGAGTAACCGAGTTGTTGGTCAAGGTCGGCGCGGTATTGATGTAGGGACCCGGCACGAAGTCGTTGTTGTCATAGTCGGTATTGATGACGCCGCCCGTCATATATTCGTCCGATGTGTTTTTAGTCGGAACCCACCAGTCTTCCCAGTCCATGCCATTGTATGAATAGTAATCTGGACGCCTTGGCCATATCATTGTCTGATTGCCGTCGCTGGCCTTGAACAAATAATTATGCGGCCCCGGGGTCGGTAACTTAGTAGTATATGTGTACCATACGCCGTCAGTGAAATCCAGATCTAACGCATCCTTCTTCGCCATTGTGTAAGAGGTATATTCATCCGTAGACATACTGCCGCGACTTTCGGCATCGGCTATAAGCAGCTTAATGTATGGCGGGCCGGATCCGTCCCTGGACTTGTACATTATCTGGAATGTGCATTCGGTATCCGTTGTTGCACCGGCTGTCTCAGCGCGCCGTGCATCAAAATCACGGATTTCGGTTGTATCCAGGTACGTGCCGTCCATCTGCGGGTTCATAGCACGCTTGAAAGTTTTGCTGGTGCCGCTTCCGCTGCTGAAAAGCAGCGTGCCGTAATACCGGCCGCCGCCGTATTTGTCCTCGTCCCTGTAGCTGACGAGCACGTCGTCGTAAAGGGGCACAGTCAACTGCCCGCCCACCACGGGATGCTCGGTGGCAGGATATAAATAGCTGTCACCGAACTTGCCCGGCACAAGCACAGGCCGGTCAACAAGAAGGGTCGAATCGAAGGCATTCTTGCTATCCGAACTGTATATGCGATGCGCGTCGCGGTCGATACGCGGATTGCCGGTTACCGCCCTCGCGTTTGTCGGGTCAAGCGGGTTATTGTTTGCCCGGAACGGAAATGTGGTAAAGTCCGGCGGGTTTGAGTAGCCAAGAGGTGCGGCGGGGTCATCATTTCGGGTCCACGGAACAAATCCCCATTCTTCATCAGTGGCGTCAGATGGAACCTGCGACCAGTCCACAGTCTGCGGGACGCTCCAATTACTATTGTGCACAAGCCAGCTTAAAACATGTGTATTACCCGTAAGTAACGTCTGCTTGACTTTGTCGGTATAAGCCGTAGGTATTGTCCATTTGTAGTTAACATAACCGTCCAGACCCCACTCTTGAGGGACAGGCTGATACTCAAGAACAAACGGCGCAAATCGTGGATAATCGGTATCGGGATCGTACCCAAGAACATCTTGACCAAAGATTTGATCGCCATCACCGGTTTTATAGCGATCCAGGAAGCGCAGCCAGTCGTCACTGCAGGCAAAGAAATAGTTGAAGGTTCCCACCGGCAGCGAATTGTATGCCCACGTGGAATATGCCGGGAAAAATGCCTTGTCATATTCAGTAAACTCCGGCTCGGCCAGACCGTCGCTGGGCATTATACGAGCAATGAACGTTGTTCCTGGTTCCCCGGTCCAAGCATCGCCCACCTCACCGTCACCGTCAAGATCCGGAAACAGACCATCTATCGTCCGGCCGCTCACTTCCGGCATCATGGGTATCAGGCGGTAGTCGCCTATCCCCCAAACGTCCAAATACAGCGCCACGCCGAAATCGCTGACTTCCATATAGTCGTACGACGAATAATTGACGCTGTGCCACCATGGCATCGGCGGCAAATTATATTTATTATGATAGATGCATCGGAACACGAAAGAATGACTGCCGGAAGCGTCGTCGCCCGTAACTCCACTTCCGTCGCTGCTCGGCTCGATCGTGAGCGGATCTACCCAGGGCGAGGCACGGAGCTCATCAGTGTCGTCATTTCTGCCGCCGTAGTTGATCATCTCATAATAAGTGCTGCCGTCTGAAGCTAGCTGAGCGTTGGCGCGGCTGTCATAGATGGTCACAACTTGTTTAACTTCCTGACGCTTGGCGGTAATGTCCCCATAAGCGTATGCTGTGACTTCAACAAGATTAGGTATGTCATTACCGCCTGAATACAGGGCGGAAGCATACCACACTGGAATGCGTTTGCCACCACATGTATATGGAGTCCACAAAAGGCAATTCAGGCTTTCATCGGGACACCACGTGGAAATATCAAAAGCATTAAGATTTGGCAGATTATCCGTGCTACTAAGGTGTGTGTACGGCTGCTGTTCTAAATCGGCCATATTCAGACCGCGGCTCACGCAAGCAATATATGCCTTATATGTAGTGCCCTCTAGGTCAACATCCATACAATAATACATGGGAATGCCGATAGACACATTATCTTTATCTGCATATGAGCCGCCAATATCTAAACACACAATCCCCGGGTCCATTATGCCTTCCTTGTTGGTAGGTGAAGGATTGGGATAAGTATCATCTTGCCACAACGCAAGAAATGTGTACAGCGAATTGGCTGTGCCTTTCGTTGGCACTGTAATCAGTTTTGAATAAAAGCCCGCATCCGCATTCGACGCCATAATTAATGCAAGCGCCACTACCGCGATTATCTGCGTTATAGAGCGTTTCCAGGATTTAATCATATGAGTCATCCTTCCAAACTCCGCCCATCCCATAAAGACAGGATAGGGAAATATTAATATATTCAGTTGCGCTGCCGGATAATTCTCATCGGCAGGCTATAAGAATCAGTATCCGCCCGATAAAGACGAGACGCTTGAGTCCGGCCATATAGACGGTCTGAACACCAATGTAACCGTCTTCTTCGCGCGAACCCAGTAGCCTTTCCAGGGTTCAATCAGACAGTCATCGGTTTTTATTCTGTCGTATGCCGAAGTCTCCTGATTCCAGCCGTATATTGTGCGGCTAATCCAGCTTTTTTGGACGGCATCCGCAAATGAACAAGTGGTATTTGTCGATTCGTTATAGACCATCAACTGGCCTACATATATTGGATAGACGAACGGGTTACCCACCATGTTCCAGCCCTTGCTCAATTCAACGTACTGCTCCTTGCTTTGTTTACCGTAAGACTCTCCAAGGATAGACGCATCATCCGCAATGTCATAAGCTACCGTCTTGCCGGATTTTATCGCGTGCACCTTCATCCAGAAACCCTGCCCGGACTCAACATTATCTAATGAAATATAATCCTTCGTATCGACGGCGTCATAATACAAAGCGCTGAACAAACCGGCAGTCATGCCAAAAACATGCTCGATACTCGGGTTGTTAAACCCAAACGGAACGCTCACCATCTGATAACCGTAATTCAACACTTTGCGTTTGGCGGCGGGAACCATAATAGTCCGGCTCACTGTCTGCTGCCAGCCGTTGGAAGAGGTAAACACCACGTAGTATTCCAGCTCGCCACAATACTTGCCGTTAGGCACGACGCTCCAGGACACTGCAGTCGATTCGGTGCCAATCGGGACATTACCAATTTCCTGCGCCGCGCTGGAAGTGGAAGCCAGATCCAACCCATCCGGCAAATACAGATATGCCGATACATCCTGGAGTTCGTAATTCCCCGGATCTACACAAGTATTGTACACATACGCACTGATCGTGAACGGACTTGGCGTAAGGTCATCCTCAGGATCGCCCGTATCGTTGGTGCTGCTGTCAAACCTGACCGAACCCGGCCCCTGAACCGCCGCGACCGCGCTGTCCTGCTCATTATCGCTGCCTGTCCACACAGAGGAAGCTACGCCAAGGCCATAATATGTTACATACGTGCGCGACTTGCCCGCGCCCAGGGAAGCCTGCTTCCACTGAAGGAGATAGGCTGCGTCGGTAATGGGCACCAGTTCATTCGGTGCATAACCATCGGGCAGCCACACGCTCACACCAGCCAGATCTTTAAAATTACCTACCGCAATATAGTTAGGCGCAGTGCAATCCTGCTGATCCAAAATACAGCGCGCCACACGCACCTGATCGTCAACAGTGTCGTAAATATCAAAAAGGTCTGGAACATGGGTGCCACTCCAAATCGTTCCAGGGAAAGCATCTTCACTCTCGGATGTGCGCGAAAGGCCGATGCCGGAAACAAACGGATACTCGCCGGAGTCGCTGCTGGTAACCTGAACATCGCCGAGCATCGCTAAGCCGATGCTCTGAGTGGTCTTGCTCTTGTTGGTCACCGTCAACTCGTACCTGATAAGGTCGCGCACAAGACTTGCGTGTATCGTCACACTGACAGCCGGGTCGTCTGCAGTCACCCATGTCCCCTCCAGATATGGGCCGCCCACTCCAAGAGTGTTGCCCGCTGTTGGAGTCGAATAGAGCGTAGGCGGATTAGTGTCCGACCAAGCTCCGCTGCCGTCCGAGCCCGAGCCTATGAGCACGGGGGTATCATCACCCACCTTCACTTTCCAGTAGGCATAGTAATACCTCGGATACGGAGCGCCATATGTCATTGCGCAGTTGTTGTCTTCGTCAGTAGTGGGGTCTCCCGTCTTTGTCATAACCGCGTAACGGCCGGGAACTTCCCTTGCAACTTCATTGCCGTCGGCATCGTACTCGGTGTAGGTTCCCTTAACACCGAGCGTAAACCGTATATATTCGTTGGACAGCGAAAGATCTTCATAGTCAACCGAGGGCCCGAGGGTAGCGAATGCGTTATGCCCCAGAAGCACCCCAAATAACAGAATGATCGCTGCAATCACAATTTTCCTATGATTCATATTAACAATCTCCTCCCCGCCCACTAAGGAACGGCCTCTTGCACAACAATCTCAAGGCAGTATTGTCATCACCAGAGACTTGCCGGAATCCACTCCGCCGACTTTCGCATAAATCCAGTATCCGACATAAGGCTCCAGCAGCCCACGATTAGTCAGTTTATGATAAGCTCCTGTAGGTGTCTGGACATAATAATAGACATTCGATTTGACCCATCCGGCGCTCTGGGCACCGGCCAAAGTCTTGACCTCACCACCATAGCTAAACAGAGCGTTACTCCAGGAGACTTCTTTAGTGTAAGGATTGCCGAACATATTCCAGCCCGTGTACAGGTTCATGCTGAATTCGGCATCGCTGGAAACAAGATAGGGGGACTTATTATACGCTTCGTTCAACACGGCATTCTCGGGCAGTTGAATCCAGAAGCCCGAACCAGCCGGGAACGCGTAGGCACTCGAAACGCCACCGATAAAGCCGCCGCCGGTGTACCATTCGGCACTAGTAGTGGTGACGAAAGGATTGCTCCAGGCAAGATTGCTGGTCGGATAGGTATAATAGCCTGACGACTTTGCAGCAAAAGAAGACTTGGCAACCCAGCGAATCAGACTGGCCTTCGTCGTGCCGGATACCTTGAAGTTCATCGCTTCCCCATCGGTCGTAAGGAACAGATCGCTCGGCAGAACCGACATGCTCACATTGCCATCGCTACCCAGAGTCGCAAAATCATAGGGCAGCGACACAAGCTGAATGCCCGATGAGAAAGTGGTCGCCACGACGTTGAATGCCACCCAATCGGAATACCCGGTTCCGCTTGTAGTGGAACCCCCCTGCACATAAATCTTATGTTCGCCGACACTCAATGAACTTAAGTCATCAATAGTAAGAAGAGTACCCGCCGAATTTGTATAATTGCTCACATTACTGCTTGTTACAATCATACTTGAAGTGTCGCTCAAATCGTCCGGCACACCATTGTCATCGATGTCGGTATAGTCCAGGTAGACCACAACCGTCGATGCGTCGATACTGTCCAGCGATATCTTGACCACCGGATTGGTACCGACAGTCGCACCCGGATACGGCTGCTTAATTTTTATGCTTGCATAGGCCAACGCTTGTGCGACATCAAGTATACCCGCGCCGTACTTCGACTCGCTGTAACCCGACGAAGGAATGCGCGCGGAATCGAGTAACCGGTCTCTAACCTTTTCAGGAAGAAAGCCATTGCTCAGCATAAGTGCCGCCGCGCCGGCGACATGAGGACAAGCCATAGAAGTGCCCTGCCACGACTCATAGCCGTAGGTCGCGGTACTACTATCATCTGCCCAAGTCACCGTAGTGCTCCAAATGCCATCCGCATCGTCTCCACTGGACAAATCTCCTCCCGGAGCAGCAATGTCTATCCATGAGCCGTAGTTGGAATAATAAGCCAGGCTCTCGTCTGGCCCTACAGCCGAAACGGCGATCACTTCTTCAAAAGCGGCAGGATAAGACTTTAAGGACGTCGCCTCGTTTCCCGCAGCAGCTACCAGTATAATACCGGCATCATCCAGCTCCTGAAGTTTTGCATGCTCATCTTCATCATCGCCGTATCCGCCGTAACTCATATTGACAACATCGGCTCCATTATCGAGCGCATAGTCCAAACCTTCGATCGCAATGGCCGTAGTGCCTCCGCCGTCATCGTCAAGAACCCTCACAGGCATTACCTTGACATTATCCCAGCATATTCCGCAAATGCCCTCGCCGTTGTCACCCTGGGCAGCTATAGTGCCTGCGACGTGAGTGCCATGTCCAGCACCGTCATTGCTTGGATCGTCATCATCATCAATAAAATCATAGCCCGTTATTTTCCTGCCAACGAGTTCGGGGTGATCCGCAACGCCGCTGTCCACCACAGCTACCGTGACATCGCTGCTGCCTGTTTGCAACTCCCAGGCGTCGGGCATGTTAATCATTTCCATGTCCCATTGCTTGCTGTAATATGCATCATCCGGCTCAGCCATTGCACGCTTGACGTAGTTGGGCTGAATATGGTCGATCACCCACTTGGAGGACATCGCGTAGCGCTGTTTCGAAGTAATGGAGCCGTTTGCGCCCAGCTTTATATGATAGGTATCGGAAAGCGGCAGCGCGCTTATGATTGACGCGCCCATGTTGTCGACCAGTTGCTCGACAGCTGAGTAGTTGGTTCCCGACATTACGTGGATAATGTACTCGTTGGGCACGTAATTAAGCGTACTGGACGAAGTTTCGGCCACCGAAATGACAGCCGAAAGCAGAACGACCGACATCGTCAATGCGATGCACAGCCGCAATTTCATATTCCACCGACCTGCGCGCGGTTCCATCATAGAGTCCTCCTTCAAAAGCGGAAGTAGAGGTACGGGCAGCGATCCGTAGACCGCCACCCGGTACGTTTATTTTAGCCATTCGGCGTTCGATTGAACTAAGATGACGGCTTAACCGGAGCAGATTCGGCAATTTCAAACCGGTTCTGGTCACCCTTATACCAAGCGTCGCTGGTGTCGGCCTCGTGCTGACAATAGACCGTCCACTTCATAATCACACCAGCGTATTTCGTACCCGACAAAGTCTCCGCCAGATCAATACGCTGAGACGTCGGAAGTTCCACAGTCGAACTCGTTTCGTAGATCGGGTCGCTCTTGTTTGTCCAGCTGGGAGCCGCGTTCGGAATAACAGGCTCCACAACCACATAATACACATCCGCGCCATCTTTGCGGTTCCACTGCAGGTTCACATCGCCGCTTGACAGTTCCGTAAGATCGAGCTCCGGCGCGTCTTCGTCAGATGAATACGCAGGGGAGATAACATCTTCGTTCAATACCGGTTCGATAACCGTTATCGTAACCGAATTGCTCACCGAAGTGAAATAATACTTCGTAGTATAGTTGTCATCATCATCGTCGTCATCGTCGTCATCGTCACTGGTGGTGTCATCACTAGTGTTGTCATCGAGGCTCTCCATTTCGTAGAGCACGCGCACCTGATATTTATGCGTGGTCCCATAAGGCTCTATAGCAACAGTCGTAGAGCCGCTGGTCGGATCATTCTCGGTTGGGTTCATATCCAGCGAGTAATAGTCCACTGTGATATCATCGCCGCTGCCGAAAAGACCTGCAACGCTCTTGCACCGGTTATCGATCTCGCCTGAATCGCGCATGGTCATCACAGGCGTGGAGCTGGTGGAATAAGTATCCCTTATCACCTGATACTCCCACACCTTAGAGTTTTTATTAAGCACACCCGCATCCCAAGTGACTTCATCCGCGTCGCCCGTGCCCACGCTTGGAGAATCTTCCGAACCTCGTCCGCTTTTGAACAGCGATACGACACCAAAGACAAGAGCCGCGCCAAGCAGGAACTTGGCTATTTTACCCAATGTCTTGCTTTTCATCTTGGACTGAGGCGGCGCCCCCGATGGCAACGACTCATTGCTCGCTGCGCCGCCTATGGCAGGCATCTCGAAAATTGCACGCGCTCTATCCTCAGGCTGAATGCCGCGCATAGATTTGGTAATCTTTGCCGAGGAATCCTGGGGACTGACACCCTGCACGGTAAGGTAGCCGATAATCTCCTTGTTGCGAAGGACAATCATCTGCATTCCGGTGGCGATACCGTCGCGCGACCCTCTGTTAAGCATCACCTGGTTTTCGCCCAGACTGTTCTGGACGGTGGCCTCAGGAATAATATAGTCGACCATCGTCTTGACGGCCAGGAATGCGGCATTGTTGATCGCTTCAACCATAAGCGCGTCGTCATCGGGAGTGTACCCGACTCTGGCGCTGGAGTTGCCGGTCTGCACGGCTCCGTTGACGATCTCGCCTGAAGCCTGATCGACCATCTGAACAACCAATGTCACCGAGGCGCGCCTGGTGACTCCGGACCCGGCAAGTTGAACGGATGTAATGGAACCTTCCAGCATCGCGTCCGCGCTCAGCGACTCGCCCAGCCTCACCAGACCGGTTTTTGAAAGTGGTGAATGAAGGTCGAGTTTTTCCATCTCGGTCTTCATCTGAGTCCGAGTAATGCTTACATCATAGCGGTTGGTCTTGCTCATCTCGACCACTACCGCGTCGGTTGCAAGCCTGGCCAGCAACTCGCCCTGTACTCCTGACTCATTGACAAAATCAACTACGCCAACCGAATACTGGGGCAAAAGCTGCGCCTTGGCGGGTTTAGATAGCGGCAGGGGCGCTAGGGTGGATATGAGCGCCACGATCAACACGTAACACACACTCCTTAAAGCCCTGCATTGCAATAGCTGCCTCAACAGTAAATATCCTCCCTTAAAAAACCAGAAGTTAGAAGTTGGAGGTTAGAGGTTGAAAACCCCGACCGCCTATGATTCCAATACCAAGCTTACTCCGTCACTCTTGTCCACGCATAATCCCGCCGGTCACTGCTGCGTGCGAAAATCTTGGCCGACCAGACCGATGACACTGCACTATCGGGGCGCGACAAGGGGACTGATAATATACCTAAGACCTCCCGAAAGCGGGAATACAGAATATCCGCATTAAGACTGCCCAGAGTAAGACTCATCCGTTTAAAACTATAGCACAACTACTCATGTAAGAGCAAGAGTATTTCCCGCCACACAGCCTCCACAGACTCGCGCAACGACTGCATGTCCGAATCGTTTCGGATCACTCGGTCGGCACGGCGAACTTTGTCGGTCATGGACATTTGCGAGCCGATTCGGCGCAGCGCCTCGTCCCGGGATATACCGCCTCTGCTAGTCAGACGACGTATCTGGGTCTCTTGTTCCGCCGCAACCACGATTACTTCATCCACAATCGACTCCATGCCGCATTCCATCAGCAGCGGAATCTCCACCACAAGCACAGAGCTTTCTGAGCCCGGCTCATCTCGGAACGCTCTTATCGCTCTGTTAATCTTCGCGATGATGCGCGGGTGAGTGATGGTGTCCAGATCATGCCTGGCCTCAGGATCGGCGAATATTATCCCGGCAAGAACCTGCCTGTCGATCTGCCCGCCAGCGGCAAGCACTGCTGAACCGAAATGCGCCAGAACCTCGCGATAAGCAGGCTCACCCTTAGCCAGAACTTCTCGCGCAATATCGTCCGCGCTCAACGTCCGCGCGCCAAGCTCAGCTAAAATTTTGAGCACCGTGCTCTTTCCGGTGCCGATTCCTCCGGTTATTCCTATTATCAAAGTCGTGCCAATAACAAAAGTTGAAGATGGAAATGACGACAAGCGCTTACATAATTACAGCCCGGAGCTGCAATAGCGTCCGGGCCATAAAGCCGAATACTATTCGGCCACGAATGCGAATGCTCAGGCTTCAGATTCTTTTGAATCTTCCTCGGCTGCGGCTTCGACAACTTCCTCCACTACAGCCTCGGGCACTTCGGCTTCGACTTCAGCTTCTTCGACTGCAGCTGTCTCGACTTCGGCCTCCACAACAGCCTCAGGCTCCTCAGAGGCAACCTTCTCGGCTTCGATTTCGGCTTGAATGCTCTCTTCCATCGCGAGTTCTTCCTGCGCCTCGGCGAGAGCCTCCGCTTCGTCTATAGCTTCTTCCTTGGCGGCTTTTGCTCTCGACTTCTTCGCGGGCTTTTCTTTTTTCTCGGTTCCAAAGTCGAACTCGCCCAGCTGCTCACCGATCAGGTCACCAATAGTGGTCTTGGTTTCGGGCCTGGCTTGCGCATAGCTGCGGAACTCGGTCTCTTCACGCTCTTTTTCCTTCTGAGTCATAAGCTGTCTCATCGACAGAGTCAGCCTGCGCTCATCCGGGCGAAGATCGATAACCTTGACCTCCACCTCCTGGCCGACACTGACCACCTCTTCGGGATTGTTTATGCGCTTGACGGCAAGCTCGGAGTTCGGAATGATGCCTTCGATCCCACCTTCGACCTGTACGAACGCGCCGAACGGAACCAGCCTGGAAATCGCGCCGGTAAAGACATCGCCGACCTTGTAGAGCCGCTTGATGTCTTCCCAAGGATCGGGCAATATCTGCCTGAGGCCCAGCGACACCCGCCCCTGCTCGAGGTTGAGCTTCAAAACCATAACTTGGATCTTCTGGCCCACCTTGACCACCTCGGAAGGATGGTTGATTCTTGTCCAAGACATCTCGCTGATGTGCAGCAGGCCGTCCACGCCGCCCAAGTCGACAAACGCGCCATAGTCGGTGAGCCGTCGAACGGTGCCTTCGCGAATCTGGCCTACCGCCAGAGTAGCGACCGTGTCTTTCCTGAGTTCTTCGCGCTCTTCCTCAACAGCCAATCTGTTAGATAGGACGACTTTCCTGCGCTCGCGATCCACTTCAATAATCTTGAAGGGCATGCTCTGGCCGACAAACTTCTCCAGGTTCTTGAGTTTGCCGCTCTGAACGTGCGACGCGGGGACGAAACCTCTTATGCCCAGATCTACCACCAATCCGCCCTTAACGCGGTCGGTCACCATCGCCTTTATGACCTCTTTGTCCGCGAATGCTTTGTCGACGCGATCCCAAGCGTTTTCAAAGTCGGCTCTCTTCTTCGAAAGGACCGGCCCGCCTTCGTGGCTTTCGGCCTCGACGACATAGACCTTGATCTTCTCTCCGACTGAAACGACTTGCTCAGGCTCAAGACTGGGGTCTCGCGTAAGCTCGTTAGGCCTGATGGTACCTTCTGACTTTGTGCCCACATCCACGAGTACGCCTTCCCGGTCTATATGGACAACTATCCCATCCACGACGTCACCCGGCGTCAGCGACTTAAACGTCCCGGAGTAGTCCACTCCCTGACCGCCCATCTGGGCCATAGCCGCTTCCATGGTCATCGGCTCTTCGGCCTCCATGGCCTTCGGTTCCTCTACGGGCTGCTCTTCAGCCGTTTCCGTACCTTCAGCCTCGGAAGCGCTCGAACCGAACGGGGTTTCAGACATCTCGTGCACATGGAGGGATTTCTCCCGCTCCACATTCTCGTCAGACATTGCTCAACACTCCTCTCGCGAGCGCGCTGCGGCACCCGCTATTACTAGTCGTCCCGGACAGTCTCATCCGCCGGGGGCAAGCCGTCAAATCCGGCTTAAACAAACTTGTATCAAAAAACTCGGCGCGCATCCGTCAGACGGACAGGCTCCGGGCGTTTATCACCAAACGTACAGCTTACTCTGACTTATTATGATAACCC
>JAJFUS010000035.1 GCA_021372295.1 bacterium
AAAAGGAGCCGAAATTCCTGTCCACCAGCCGTTTTATCGCGAGTTCGGCGGCAAAGCTCTCAACAGAATCATACAAATTCTAGCCATTCCAGGTATCAGAGACACTCAATGCGGGTTCAAACTCTTCACTGGAGATGCAGCGAGAGAGATATTCTCAATGTGCTTCCTGAACGGATGGGGCTTCGACATCGAGGTTTTGTATCTTGCGCGGCGAATGGGTTACAGCGTAGCTGAGGTTCCGGTCAAATGGAGTCATGTTGAAGGTTCGAAAATTCATCCATTCCAGGCCGCGCTGCGAGTAATTGCAGACATAATCTCGATGCGCTGCCACCATTATCCAAAAACATAACCCATCTATTGCCTGATGAAAATCAGCTGATAGGGGCTATACCCACCCTGCCCGGTCGGCTAGCCACTTAACAAAACATTGACACTTCCACTTTGGACATGGTATAGTTAGGTATTGCTAACTTAGGCATACCTAACAGCAGGACACGTAAAGGGACTTACGTAATGGCGAACAATTACGCTCAACTTTCCAGGTCGATGGAAGATTATCTGGAAGCTATATACAACCTCAAGATTAAAAGCCAGGTGGCGCGTGTGAAGGACATTGCCCACGCGATGGGCGTCAAGATGCCGTCGGTCACCGAAGCGATCCGTTCGCTCGCTACAAAGGGGCTGGTTAAGCACGAGCCTTACGAAAATGTCGAGCTCACGCAGCAGGGTCTGGATGTGGCCCGAGACATAGCGCACCGGCATTGCGCAGTGAAAGATTTCCTGGTGGGCGTGCTGGGTCTCAATGAAAACGACGCCGAGGATGAAGCATGCGGCATAGAGCATGCCATTGAGCCGGATACCCTCAACAGGCTTCTCCAGTTTGCGGATTTCGTAAGGGCTTGCAAAGACGATCAGTCGCTGCGGCTGGCTCATTTCCAGCATTTCATGAAGCACGGATCATATCCCGATAATTGCGTAGTCAACACCAATCTCGAATTTTGCGGACGCGGACACCGGCACGGCCGCCGTCCGGAAGTCATCACCACGACCAAACTCAGCGAACTCTCACCAGGAACTAAAGGGCGAATCGCGTTTGTATCGGGTCACGGGCCCATCAGAAAGCGGCTCATGGAAATGGGCGTAACCTCAAACGCAACTTTTGAAGTGGTCCGCGCCGCTCCCTTTGGCGACCCTATCGAGATCAAGATTCGAGGATACCACTTATCGCTGAGAAAGAGCGAAGCAGAAAACGTCGAAGTGCAATTATGACGGATATTGCAGCAAAGAAGAAAAACGAAATCGTAATAGCGCTTGCGGGCAACCCCAACTCGGGCAAAACCACCGTCTTTAACGAACTGACCGGCTCGCATCAGCATGTCGGAAACTGGCCTGGAGTCACCGTCGAGCACAAAGAGGGAACCCTGCGCAAGCTCGGTTATACGTTCAAGATAGTCGATCTGCCCGGCACGTACAGCCTGGCGGCGCGCTCGCAGGAAGAAATTGTCGCGCGAGATTTTCTTATCTACAATCATGTGGACGTCATAGTCAACGTCGTCGACGCGGGCAACTTGGAACGAAACCTCTACCTCACCACACAGTTGCTCGAACTTGGCGTCCCGATGGTCGTCGCGCTAAATATGGTCGATATGGCCGAATGCCGCGGTCACAAGATCGACCTTGAAAAGTTTTCGGCATTCCTAGGCGCAGTCGTGGTCCCGACTGTCGCGCATAAAGGCGAGGGTTTAGATCATATCATCGAAAAAGCCGCCGAACTCGCCCAGTGCCATGTTTGCGACCCGCCAAGAAGCGCCCGCCACAATCCCGAAGTCGAATTAGAGATCGGCAAACTCCATGACAAACTCGCGATCAACCCAGTATCCAAGGTTCCGGTGCGATGGATGCTCATTAAGGCTCTCGAAGGCGATCAGGTCGCAAAAGATCAAATCGCGAAATGTTCCGCCGATGGTCATGCGGCTGTTCTGGAAGTCGAGAATACGCGCCGCCACCTTGAAGCGCATTTCGGCGACGATCTCGAAGCCATAATTGCCGACGGCCGGTACGGCTTCATCGGCGGGCTTATGAGGGAAGCCGTCACGCACACGGACAAGCACGACCGCGTCACGTGGACGGACAAAATCGACAATATCGTCCTGAACCGAGTCCTCGGCCTGCCGATCTTTCTCGTTCTAATGTGGCTGACATTCAAATTAACGTTCGACATCGGCGGCATATTCGCAAATGCCATCGACCACTGGGTCGGCGCGCTTTCTATTTGGGCCGCATCAGCGCTGCCGCCGGGGCCGCTGTCGTCGATGGTGGTGCACGGCGTGATCGCGGGCGTAGGCGGAGTCATAGTTTTTGTGCCGAATATAGTAGTGATATTCGTCATCATCTCGATCCTGGAAGGGTCGGGTTACATGGCGCGGGCGGCATTTCTGATGGACAGATCGATGCACGTTTTAGGGCTGCACGGCAAGTCGTTCATCCCGATGCTGATGGGTTTCGGATGCAACGTGCCCGCCGTTATGGCCGCTCGAACGCTGGAAACACACGAAGATCGCATCCTCACGATATTAATCAGCCCGCTGATGTCTTGCACTGCACGCCTGCCTATCTATATACTATTTACGGGAGCGTTCTTTTCGCAAAATGGCGCGTGGGTCATCTTCTCGATATACGCGCTCGGGGTAATACTAGCAGTCGTATCGGGCAAGTTGTTTAGAAAGACTTTGTTTCCAAAGTCTGTGTCGCCATTTGTAATGGAACTGCCACCGTACAGACTCCCAACCGTCAAGGGCACGATCATACACGTCTGGGAACGAACGTCGCTGTTTCTGAGCAAGGCGGGCACGGTGGTGCTGGCGGCGTCGGTAATTATTTGGGCTATGGGGTCGCTGCCGTGGGGAGTGGAGTTCGGCAGCGCCAACAGTCTGGCCGGACATCTTGGTCGAACGCTGGAACCGTTAGTCAAACCATTGGGGCTCGACTGGCGGGCTGCGGTGGCGCTGATATTCGGCTTGGGAGCGAAAGAAGTGGTGGTCGGAACGCTGGGCGTGCTCTACGGCTTCGGGCACGGCGGGTTCGGCGAGAAAGGCCTGCAAAGCGCCATCGCAAGCGCATTTACGCCTTTGACCGCCTACACATTCATGATACTAAGCCTGATTTATATACCGTGCATAGCCACTATCGCGACGATCAAGCGCGAGACAAACTCCTGGAAATGGACGTTCTTCTCGATCGCATACTCGCTCGCGCTGGCGTATGTAATGGGGTTTGCCATATACAGGATCGGGCTTTTTATGGGGTTCAAATGAACGAACTAATGCAGTGGATCATCGCAGGAATTGCAATATTGGCGGCGACGAGGTTTCTTGTCCGCCGAATGACCAAATCCGCAAAGGGCGATTGCCGGGCGTGCTGCAAATGCAAATCGGCGGATGGTCACACCGATTCAGATTGCGCCGCGTGCAAAACGCCGGATTGCAACGCATAACTTATTATCTCTCACGGAGGAAAAACATGACTCTCGACGAAGCAGCGGTGGAACGAATAAGCGAAGAAACCGCGGAGAAATATCGAAAATACTTCAGCCCTGGACAAGCGAACATACTGAAATTCAGCGGTTTCGACGTGCCCGAAGACAGGGCCGAAGGGTGCTACATATACGACATATCCGGCAGGAAGTTTCTGGACTGCGTCGGCGGGTACGGCGCGTTCAGCCTGGGCCACAGGCATCCGAAAGTGGTCGAGGCGGTAAAGAAACAGCTTGACAAGGAAGCTCTGAAGAGCCACTTCTTTATGTCGATCGAGCTAGCGGACGCATGCGAAGCGCTCGCGCAGGTGCTTCCCGGCGATATTAACTATTCGTTCCTGTGCAATTCCGGCACGGAAGCCGTCGAGGGCGCGCTGAAGGCCGCAAGAATACACACCGGCCGCCCGGAGTATATCAGCGCCGCCAACGGCTTTCACGGCAAGAGCTTCGGAAGCCTGTCGGTGTCCGGTCGAGAGGTCTATAAAGAGGGTTTCAAACCGCTTCTGCCGATCTCGCAGCAAGTCCCGTTTGGCGACGCCGACGCTCTCGTCAATACGATCAGCAACAACACTGCCGCAGTAATCCTGGAAGTCGTGCAGGGCGAGGCTGGAGTAAACGTCGCCCCGGACGATTATTTCCCCAAAGTCCGCGAGATTTGCGACGCAAACGGAACCCTGCTCATCCTCGACGAAGTCCGCACGGGCTTCGGCCGAACCGGCAAAATGTTCGCGTGCGAGCATTACGACGTGCAGCCGGACATCATCACAATGGCGAAGGCACTCGGCGGCGGAGTAATGCCGGTGGGAGCATTTGCGGCCAACGCCGACATCTGGAATTCGCTGTTCGGAAAGAATCCGTATCTTCATTCGACGACATTCGGCGGCAACCCTCTGGCATGCGCGGCTGTCACCGCGGCCATTAAAACGACTATCGAGGAAGGCGTGGTCGAACGTTCATTCCGGCTCGGTAAGATGCTCCTTGAGGGGCTTCAATCGGTATATAAACTCTATCCCAACAGTATAAAGGAAGTGCGTGGAAAGGGTCTTTTGGCGGGCGTGGAATTCGACAGCGAGGACTTCGCCGCCCTGGTGATAGCGGGCTGCGGCCGCCGGGACGTGCTGGTCGCATACAGCCTGAACAACCCCAAGGTGATCCGAATTGAGCCGCCACTTATCATCGAAGAGTCCGAACTCCAGCGCGCCATCGATACAGTCGGCGAAGCCATCGCCGAAACAGCCGAAATGCTCGAAGGCGTTATGAGCGAGTAAGTCTGCCGGAATCAGAGGCGCAGTGAAGTTTGAGGGTGGCGATATGGAGACCGCCACCCTCAACAAAGCTGTTCAACTACAGCTTCTTGTATTCAATCAGCAGCGATCCCGGAGCGCCAGCAAGGTTTACACTATAATGTGCCAGCTCACTCCCCTTTACAGTCATCGGCGGTTTGGGATCATAGGACTCATATAGAGTTATCCGATAGTTCGCCTGAGGATCAATGGCTTTCATACTGATCTGCATGCTCGAATATGGCGATGCCTCACGACGGAAGACAAACACCGCTCCCTCGCCCGTATCAGGCAGATCGTACTGCCACGCGCACCATGCATCCGCAGCATGGCCGGGGTTAAGCAGCGGATAGAAATCACCGAGGATATATTTCCGCAGCCGTTTGCATTCGGCAATTCCCTGCTTCAGCTTGTCTTTTGGATAACCGGAGACACGGCTGTCATCGTTGAACGAAAGCCCACCGTTGAATGCGCTGCGAATATAATAAGGTTCGGCTCCCATCATACCGTTGGTTGATAACGGCACAAAGCGGTTCAAACTAAGATTGATGATCTGGCTCTGCACCGCATTCAACTCTCGAGAGCGCCAGCCGATCGTCCACACAGACCCATCGGTGCGCCAGAATGGGATACTGCGTGATAGGCTTTCCAGATCCAGTCGAGTTCCACCGCCGCAGCAGTTATCTATAATCAACCCGGGATTTCTCGCAATCAGGTCTTCGTAGAACTTATAAAGGCCTTCTGTACAGCGGATCTCACTGATACCCAGACGATTGGGATCGGTATCCACTGACTGCAGTGATTGCAGGTTCATGCCGGCATCAACTCTATAGATACTTATTCCGAATTCTTTGATAGCCGCATCGAAGAAGTTGGTTGCATATTCCCGCGCCTGGGGGTCTCCGAAGTTGAATGAATAACAATAGTTATCATCCACCTCTGGTTTATCCTTGAGGCACCACTCAGGGTGCTCCTTCAGCATTGTCGTGCCGCTCCATATCCCTTCCGGCGCAAACCACATCAAAAACTTAGGTATTCCCAGAGAACGGGCGTAATCCGCGACGGCTTTTGGGCCATTTGGAAAACGAACCGGGTCCCACATATTGCTCAACGGGAATGTCCAGTTGCCCATTCCCTTTGGATGCCCGCCTCTGGCCATATACCAGGCATCGAGCCAATAATACTCAAACCCAAGCCCACGGGCGGAATCGAGCCAGCCTTTTTCGATCTGCTCGTTTGTTCCATTGCATTCAAACTCGGATGAAGTCATATGTCCTATAGGCGGCATGCATACTTTTCCCTGGTATCTGGGAATTATGTGATTGATCATCGCCCTACGGAAATAATTGTAACCACGGCTGATATCATCGCCGGTCCACAACACCTGCATAATACGCGGGCTTCTGATCTCTTCACCGGGCAAAAGGAACGCGCGCAGGTCGGTCATGCCTGCAGCCACACGCACAGTTCCATCCTCGGCGGTATCAGTCGAGGCGTCCCATTTGCCGGTCCAGCCGACACCGTAGATTGCGCCTCCGCCATCCCATGCAATATCAAAGAACGGGCTGACTTCAAACGATGAACTAAAACCGGTCTGGCCGAATTTAATACCATCTCCCGGGCGGAGTTTATCACTGATCGGCTGAAAATCATCCCAGGTGAAATGCACACATCCCTTGCTGCCATTCATTCGATGCAACTCCGGCAACAAACAGTCGTCCGGGCGGGAGACATTATTGGTCATGAACACAAAATTAGCGACATCCTGCGGAGTCTTCGCAGTTTTCTTAACAGGATTAAGCGTAACATCCAGCGCACGAACGTTTTCGATTACCGGAGTAGGCGCATTACCACGGTTTGCGAAGTAAAGAGTCCACTCGACCGCCGAGCATTCCGGATATACCTTTCCGGTAAACCTGACCTCCAACCGCGTATCCGGGTCGGTCAGCTTGCGGACGTATTCGGTAATACCTCCATCTAGAGACTTCCTCGAAACCTCACTCTTCCAGGTAGACAGAAACTCCCTGGAGCTTTTCCCACCATAGACGAAAGAAAATGGAAGCTGGGTGCTGACTTTGGCAACTGAGGCCTGGCTGTCGTCCTGCGCAGGCACACGACCTTCCCATACGGCAGCCGCCCAAACATCCGCATTCAACTTCTCGGAGTCACGAGGCATCACAATATACTCAGCCGCACAAGCTGTGCCGCTCACGGCGAGTACAAGCACCAACAAAACAAGCACTTTATTCACTGACCATATCCTCTCTTCGCGATTGCTGATCGAATGATAACACCGTCTTACGCACTAAGCAATGTAGATAATCGTTGAGTATATGTCGCATTTCATTGCGCCGGATAAGATGTCGCTATATAATAGATTCTATACAATGGAGTTGCTTATGTCGACTATCACTTCTAACATTCTCGACCTGATAGCTGCGTCGCTCACTTTTACTATACACGATTGTGGAGTCGCTGAAGTCGGTCCCGACCATGACACAGACTGGCGCACACTGCCCAGTTTGCTGACAGCTTCCACATCGTATGCCGGAACGGTCTTGCTCTCCGACAACCAAATTCTCCATTATCAGCCAAATGAAGGAGTCTGTATTCCATCAGGAGTTTTTCACAGGCTTTTTCCGACCAACGGCATGGTGGGTATCAGCAGATGGTCGCACATCGAATACCGAGTACTCGGTGGGTTGGATGTTTTTTCTCTGTTCACTCCGCCGTATCTGCTGGATAAGGATACCGCTGAAAGCATTGGAGCCATCAATGAGCAATTGGTTAATTTGAGCGCGAACACCGGCGCATCTCTGCATAATTCGATAAAGCGGGCATCTCTCGCTTTCGACCTCCTGGCGTTGATTGCCAAGGTTTCGGAAGAGCGTTCCGATTACTCCGACATCATCCCCGCAGTCCGCCGTCTCTATCCCGCTCTGCGCCATATAAACGAGAACTCCTCAGATTGTATGGATATTCGTGAACTGGCCGGCATGTGCAGCCTATCGCGATCCCGATTTGACTATGTATTCTCGCGAGTGGTTGGCGTCGCGCCGGGCACGTATATTCAAAGCCTGAGACTAAGAAAATCACAAGTGCTGCTAGCAACGTCGGACCTCTCTGTGCGAGCAATCGCGGAACAGGTCGGCTTCCAGGATGTTTTCCATTTCAGCCGTCTATTCAAGAAACGCACAGGTCTAAGCCCCAGCGCATACAGAAACAACATCAGGGATAACGTTATGTAGGCTACAGATATTAATCCTAAAGTGCCCTGACCCTATACAAGTCACTTCGACGGTCATAGTAATAGCCGGTTTCAGTACGCGATAGGTCGATTTCGGCAAATATCATCTCTTCCCGGTTCACTTCCGCCGACGCAAGATCGAGTCCCAACGGGTCGCAGACTCGTGAAACAGCCATCTGCAGCGGGCCGGCTGCGTTAGCAGCAATGTGGAAATACGAGTTTTCGGCTGCACGGGTGCGAATAGCGGCCTCCATTACAGGCAATTTCCATGTGTCCGACCCGCAGGCGTTCAGGATCGTCACGATAAACTTCGCGCCGCTCTCACGCAGATAACGGTAAGGCTCGGGAAAGCGGACGTCGTAGCAAATCAAAACGCCGAACGGCATGCCGTCCATAGAAAACAGCCGCGCCCCATTGCCTGGCACAAAGTATTTTTTGTCCATCGGCATCAAATGCATCTTGTCATATCGACCCATCAACTCCCCACTGGACGATATCACCAGCGCCGAGTTCAACAAACCATTCTCGCCGGAGATGATCGTTCCCACGACGACCCATATACCATTTTCGGCGGCGATAGCGCGCACACAGTCGTTAATTTCTGCTATTCGGGCGATGTCGATCTCGCGCGCGCTCTTACAACACAAAGGCGGATACCCCGACACCGCGCACTCCGGCAGAGCGATCAGCCTCGCTCCCTCAGCCGATGCTCGTCCTATCGCCGATTCGATCCTGGAAAGATTACTCTCCAGATCGGAGTTCACGCTCATTTGACATGCCGCGACTTTGAACATTATTTTATCCTCATAAAACCCGCAAAAGTACGGGGATCAACCGGTCATACTACGTGGAAAACTCTTTGTGAGAGAAAATACAACACTCGTTTGCCGCTCAACTAAGGTGTGGAGGACGGCCATGAGCAAAGACAGTATCTCAGTTGACTACCAAAGACATGCCGCTACGGCGGAGCAAAGAATATTAGCATTGCTCGATGCAGCCCTGCGGAGCGAGCCTTTGGCAGATCGCTCAAAGATTGGCCTCCCAAAATCTGCCCGATCGCGTCGGGGCCAAAAATCTTCGGGGTAGAAGAACACCCGGCTGAAGATATACGACGCGAATTGCCCGGGCCTTAACCGGTCCGGGCTTTCCCATATCTGCCGCCCATTCAGCGCTTGATCTGCGCAATCGTCACGCCCGATCCGCCTTCGTCCTGTTCGCCGAGCCTATACGATTTCACTCCTTTGTGCGACCGCAAGTACTCCCAAACGGCCTGGCGCATCTGTCCCGTTCCCTTGCCGTGGACAATTCTGACCGAGTCCACTCCGGCAGCCATCGCATCATCGATATATTTGTCCAGGTCGATCAACGCGGGCTCCACGCGCATCCCGCGCAAGTGTATTTCCGACTCAAACTCGCGCGCTTTTACCAGAGAGATGCTTTCTTGAATCTTTTGCGGGACAACCTCGTGCTCAGCTTTTCCGTGGGGCTTTCGCAGCGACGACAGAGGCACGCTCACACGCATAGCTCCCATCAAAACAACGACCTTGCCGCCCTCTGGAGGCTCCACAATCTCGCCATTCTGATTGACCCCCGCAATCCCAACAATCGTCCCAGGCTCAAGCACGGCGTCCCTGTCGAGCTTCTCTTCCTTCTGCTCTTTGACCTCCACGCGCTTGACAGTCTGTTCCTCAAGCTGATCAATCAGCTTTTCAGCCTTTTTCTTAAGATCCTGCGCCCGCCTGGAGTCGGCCTTCTGCGCCGCGAGCTGTTCGAGCGTGTTTTCGAGCTTACGTGAATACGCCTCGATGATATTTTCGGCGCGCTGCTTAGTCTTACTTTCAACCCGGCTCTTCACGCTTTCGATGCCGCCAAGCTGCTGCTCATAGCGCTTACGCAGAATCTCAGCGTCGCGAGCGTTGCGCTCGGCAGCCCTGCGCTGCTCAGCCGCGATCTTATGGCTTTCCTCGATACGACGAATCAATTCATCACTTGCAACCTCGTGACCCGCGATGCTGTTTTGAGCCGAGTCGATGATCGATGTATTCAACCCGAGCCGGCTCGCAATTGCAAAGGCATTGCTGCTGCCCGGAATCCCAATCATCAGCCGATATGTGGGTCGAAGACTGACAGGATCGAACTCCACACTGGCATTCTCCACGCCATCGCGCATATATGCGTATTCCTTGAGCTCGCCATAATGCGTCGTCGCGATTATCCGCGCGCCTCGCTCCAGAAGAAAATCGACAATCGCCTTCGCAAGCGCCGCACCCTCGGCTGGGTCGGTTCCCGCACCGACTTCATCCATCAAAACGAGCGTGTTGCGAGTCGCGCCATTGGTGATCCGCACGATATTGTTGAGGTGGGATGAAAACGTCGAAAGCGACTGCTCGATGCTCTGCTCATCGCCGATATCGGCGTAGACGTTCTCAAAGATCGCCAGGCGAGTGCCGGGTTCGGCAGGCACATGCATTCCGCAGGCGGCCATAAGAGTGAGCAGCCCGACCGTCTTCAACGCAACGGTCTTACCGCCGGTATTGGGCCCGGTGACGAGCAGCGCATTGAAATCGCCGCCCAGGGTCATATCTATCGGCACGACATCGCCCTCCAGCAGCGGATGCCTTGCAGAAAGAAGCTCGATTTTGCCGTGATCGTTCAAAAGCGGAGCCGTAGCGTCCTGATCCAGGCTGAGCTTGGCGCGAGCCGCGATTGCGTCGATCATACCGACCACGTTCAGCGTCGCAAGAATTCGAGTGCTGTCCTGCGCCACACAAGCGGTCAGCGCGGCAAGCACCTTTTCGACCTCCTCGCGCTCTTTCACCACAAGCTGTTTGCGCTTATTGCCCAGTTCGACCACCGCCGCGGGCTCAATAAAAAGCGTTGCGCCGGACGCGCTGGCGTCGTGGACTATACCTGGGAATTGCCCTCTATGATCGGACTTGATCGGGATGCAATAGCGATCGCTGCGGATCGTAATGACCGGCTCCTGAATAATCGTCTTATAGGAGCCGCTCTGAAGATAAGAGTTCATCTTCTCCGTGAGGCGGGATTGCGTGGTACGAAGTTCACTGCGCGCCCGCGCAAGAGCCGCGCTGGCCGAGTCGAGAACGTCGCCGCTTTGCGCAATCGAGCCGGAAATTGCCCGTTCAATCGGTTCAAAAAGCTCTATTTCAGCACCCAAATCGGCCAAAATCGGATATTTCTCTCTCAATTTGCGCATAAAATGACCCAAACGAGCCGTGCCATGCAGCGTATTTAAGATCGAAAGCAGGTCACTTGGCTGTAATAACGCCTCCACCGACGCCCTCTCGACATGATGCCGGACATCCTCGATTCCGCCGAATGGTATATTGCCTTCGTACTGCAGGATCGAGCGAGCCTCGCTGGTTTCCTGCAGCTTTCGGACAGCGACATCCAGGTGTGTGGTGGGGTACGAAAGACCGGCGACCTCCCGCCCAAGAGCGCAGGCCGCCTGACTCTGCAGCTTCGAAATTATCTTTTCGAACTCAAGAACTTTGAGTGTATGTTGCTCCATTTTTCCATCAATCGAGGTGTAATAAAATGCGCGAGCGAGTCTGTAAGCCGGGTTTTGTCTAGTGTGATCATCTATCTAAGCACACGCATTGCTGCGCGGCTTTAGCGGCGATACCCGGGAGGTCTGCGGGCAGCATCTACCCTCCCCTATTCGGCCTTGCTCCAGGTGGGGTTTACCAAGCCTCCGCCTCACGACGGAGCTGGTGGTCTCTTACACCACCGTTTCAGCTTTCCCGGCAAGCCGGGGTTTTCTTTTCTGTGGCACTTTCCTTATCCCTGCGCGTGGGACAGTTGCCGCTGGCAACCACCTTGCCCTGTGGAGCCCGGACTTTCCTCCCCGACCTTTATGGTCGAAGCGATCACCCGACTCGCTCACGTACATATTACCATTCCCAGGCAGGGGTTTCAAGCGTTACAACAAGATTATGCCGCTTCAAAATGCGCATTCCTGATACGCTCGGCTGCCTGATGGGCGGCTTGGCGGATGGTCTCGAACTTGTTGCGGCCGAACAGCGGCTTGTGTGAGGCAATCTTTTCCAGATGCTTGAGCGCTTCATCGGTACCGATCTTGCCCAGCGCCTCGATCGCGGCTAGCTGCTCGGGAGTCTGGTCACCAACGAGTCCGTTATGCGTTGCCGCGCGCACGATCTGTGGCAGTGTAGATTGGTCGCCGAACTCACCGAGGGCTTCCAGCGCGGCACAGCGCACCTCAACGGAATGATGCCCTATAGCCTCCACAAGAATCTCCGAAGTCATCGGAATACGCACTCTCGGAAGCAGTTTGAGAGCTTGCACGGCTAGCGGCGAGTCTTCGCCTTTGATGACTGTCGCGACTTCCTCCAGCGCCCAGGCTCGACCTATCTCTACGAGAGTCTCAAGCGCGGCCAGCTTGCCGGTAGGCGTTCCGCAATTTAGGAGGTTCGAGAGTGGAGTTGCCGCCGATGTGCCCGCTTTAATGATTGCTCTGCTAAATGCCGCTTTGAATTCCTCGGACGAATACGTTCCGAGCAGGCTTACCAGGTCGAGCGCAATCTCCGGGCACAAGTCGATCAGGGAAGCGGCTATTCGCCTGGCGTCATAACTGTTGGTTGCTAACGCCTGATCGATCAGAGAAACAAGAGTCTCGGATTGCAATCCTATCAGCGCCGATTTGGCGTTCGAGCGTCGCCACCCAATATCTGTGTCGCTGTTTGCGTCTTCGATGAGACTGCCCGCAAAGAGCAGAGCGGTGTCGAGATTATTGATCTCCAATGCGCGCAGCGCAAGTTCCGCCAGCGCATGCGCAATTCGACCGTGCTCGCAAGCGCTGCTTTCCCATCTCAACAGCGTTATTAAGGTAGTGCCGGTGGAGTTCATGACCGACTTCGGCTGCAGTTCATTGCGCCAAATTGACAGTGGGCCATAGGCTCGCGCGCCGAAGAGTCGCTCGAAGTTGGACGGCTCGGGCAAAACGCTGATTGGCACAGAATTCAGTTTATCCCACAGGAGATCGTCGACCATAGTCTCGATGTCGCTAATTTCAGCTTTAGGTGCGCCGGTTTCGCTTGTCTGGTCGTCATCCTCGAATGTAAAACCGCTGAATGACGGCCGCATGTCTGCCGGCAGTTTGGAGATGGCCTTTCTGATTTGAGGCGTGGCTTTGTCCCATTCTTCTGAGTCTGTTCCAGCAAGCGATTTCAAGTCATGCAACACCTCGCCCGCTACTTCACCGGACGTGTTGTCTCGCTTGAGGGCGTGGAGTTTCGTGACGGCCTCTCTAATCAGCTTAGCAGCCGAGTCGGGGTTGCTGAGTATTTGGGTTATGGGGAGTTTGGGCGGGTCGTCATCATCGTCCTTGTCCTGCCTGGCCAGCCATTCTATCGCGGATGCAACAGCGCGATCCTCGTTTTCGGGGTTCCATTCCAGTCGAGATTCGTTGGATTCGTCATCGCACGCTTCGCCTGAAGTGTAGACGGCTTCAGTCAGCGCTATTCGGCTTACGCCTTTCGATCTGAGATATGCGCTGGGACTGCCGTTTGCGCGTATATCGCGCGGTTCGACGTTCAGGAATGCGGTGAACTCGCGCAGTTGGTCGACAGGCGGCGCTCCCACGAACGTGATCGCCATCACTCCGCGGGCTCTGATGCGATGGAATATATCGATGCTATCGCGCGATATCGTGAAATTATGCTCGTTGACGATCACGGCGCTCTTGGTGAAGACGCATGTGGCGCGTTCGTAGCTTGCCACAAATTCACGAACGCATTCGGCCAATTCTTCTATGACTTCGCCCGAATTGGGATGATCCGCGCCGTACAGGCTGATCTGCCTGCGCGCCAGTTCGATTGCTTTGAGCATATCGTGAAGAGCGCGGGGCTGTTCTTGTTGTTCAAAAATTTCATCGCGCGATATATGTCGATTGTCTTCAGTCATCCGGCTGGTTGTCCTCTGATGCTGCTAAAGATTCTATTCCACAGTGGCGTGAATATGTGCTATAGTTGAAGATGCTATGGAGAAATACGACAAGAAAGAAGCCTACGAATACTGCGAGATACGCGGCACGATGGTTCGGCTGGAAGTGATTCGGGTGACAGCGCTTATGCCGGATTACGTCCGATCAGAGATGAATTTGATGCCGGTTGGGTGCAATCGGGCGGGCGACTGCAAGCGCGAGGGCATCAGGTGCATTGTTTTCGACCGAGACGGCCGCGACCCATGCCCGGAAGCCTGGCGGGGGGAATTTTGAATTCTGAGTTGGCAATGTGCTCCCATAACTCAAAATTCAAAATTTAGACGTCATAATTCATGTATATATGGCGTGAGGCGTGGGATCAGCAGCGGGACGTTGCTTCGATATACGTCGTAGTCCTGGCCGAACCTTTTCGACAGCGCTTTTTCCTCGAATATTTTCAGGTACGGAATCATTATCGCGACCACTATCGGCAGCATCGCCAGACCCGAGATCGACCTCTGAAGCAGCCCCACGCCAAGCAGCAGAAATAGTAGTCCGATCAGCATCGGGTTTCTTGTGTAGGCGTAGGGGCCGGTCGTGACCAGCACCTCCGTAGCGTGAAGGGCCGTGCCGAATGCTTCCAGTGGCAGCCCTTTTCCTACGAAGAACAGATATGTGTATGCCCACGACGCCCAGAATACCCCGACAAGGAACGAAAACGCCGCCAATATGAGCAGTATCTGACTGTCGCCGATTGGTTGGAAGCCGAAAGCGTGATCTATTGCCGCCGCCGCGTACCAGTATGCCGTCGGCGCAGCGACTCCCACCAGGATCAGAGACAATACTATACCGAATATGGCCTTTCTTGCGCTGACTGTCATGTCGATTCCTCCAAGGGCTCCAACAGTCAATTACCCTGTGAAAGAATGAGGTCAAACGCCACGTGACAATTTGCCCATGAAGTGCTAAACTATCGTGGTATTCACCAGTGTTGGTTCCAGCCTGGTGATTATTTTTTGTTGTGTGGAATGGCGGAGGTACTATCTTGTTTGCTTTTCTTAAGCGGCTGCTTTTCGGCAGGCCATTGCCGACATCCAGGCAAAAGCATGAGCGTCTGCCGAAGTTTCTGGCGCTACCTGTGTTCGCTTCGGACGCATTGTCGTCGAATGCTTACGCTACAGAAGAAATTCTGCTGGCATTCGCACTGGCAGGCACCGGTGCGGTTGCCTGGAAGATGGCGCTTCCAATTACGATTGCTATTGTCGCTCTGCTTTGGATAGTGGTGCTCTCATACCGGCAGACCATTTTTGCGTATCCACAGGGCGGCGGCAGCTATATAGTAACTAAGGAGAACCTCGGGATTTTGCCGGGGCTGTTTGCCGCGGCTTCTCTGCTGACCGATTATGTGCTGACTGTCGCTGTAAGTATATCATCCGGCGTGGCGGCTATCGTGTCGGCTTTTCCGCAGCTTAGGGAGGACAGCGTGGCGCTGGCGGTTTTGGCGGTGGCAGTCGTTGCGCTGGGAAACCTCAGAGGACTGCGAGAGTCGGGAGCACTATTTGCTGTGCCGACCTACTCGTTCGTGTTGTCCGTGGGCGTTATGATTATTGTGGGTCTGACCCACGTTGCGACTGGCACTGTGCATCCTGTACACACACAATTCGGCGAGACAGTCAAACCGATTACAGGGGTTGCATTCTATTTCCTGGTGCTGCGCGCGTTTGCCGGAGGCTGCACCGCTATGACAGGAACCGAGGCGGTCGCTGACGGCATTCCGGCGTTTCGTCCGCCTGAGTCTAAAAACGCTGCCGCTACGCTGGTGATTATGGCCGCTATACTTGGATTTCTGTTTGTTGGGGTCAGCGTGCTTGCGCAGACGTATCAGGCCGTGCCTTATGAGGGCGGCGTGCCATCGGTGATGTCACAAATAGCGCAAGGCGTTTTTGGACGAAGCACATTCTACGTGATTATCCAAATGGCTACGGCTGCCATTCTAATCCTGGCGGCGAACACGGCCTATCAGGATTATCCTCGACTCAGCTCGATTCTAGCGAGAGACAGGTTCGCGCCAAGGCAACTTGCGAATGTAGGCGACAGGCTTGTTTTCACTAACGGCATACTTGCTCTGAGCTTTTTCGCGGCTATGTTGATTGTGGTCTTTCACGCGCATACATCGGCACTGATCCCGTTGTACGCTGTGGGAGTCTTCGTTTCGTTTACTCTCTCACAATGGAGTATGAGTATAAGACTTATCAAGCTCAAACAACCTCATTGGAGGCTGTTTTCGAGCATCAGCCGCTTTGGTTCGGTGGTCACGGGCATTGTGGCCGTCGTGATCGGCGCTATGAAGCTCACTGCGGGGCCACGGGTTCACCTGGGACCGATTTCCCTGCCTACGGGATCGTATATAGTCCTGATGCTGATTCCGATCATCGTGTATATTCTGATGAAGATTCATCAGCACTACATGGATTTGGGCGAACAGCTCAGAATCACCGAGTTTGTGGAACCGGCTCCGGTGAAATCGACCGCAATCGTGCTTACGTCGGGAATCCACAAAGGGATTTTAGAGACGCTGGAATATGCAAGGACTCTCTCGCACGACTGCAGGGCGCTCTACATCGAAACCGATCCCAGTGAGACTCCATTGATCCGCGACAGGTGGGAGAAATTCGGGCTTGGCGTGCCGCTTGTGATATTGGAGTCGCCGTACAGGTCGGTGATCGGGCCGACGCTCAAGTATCTTGAAGAAGCGAAGAAAGAGCGTCCAGACCACATCGTGACGGTGGTTCTGCCGGAATTTGTCCCCAGAAAGTGGTGGCATAAGATTTTGCACAATCAGAGCGCGATATTTCTTAAGCTGGCGCTGATGTCGTTTGAAGGTATAGTGGTGACCAACGCGCGCTACTATCTCAGGAGGTAAGTCTGCGAATATGATTATTGAAGCGCGAGAAGACACCATTACCCTCAGGGGTTCTATAAAAACCAATATATGGCCTGCAATCCAGGCTGCCGCTGCGCTGCTTTTGGAACATCATCCTACGGGCATAATAATAGACTGCTCGGCGGTCGATAAAATCACGGCAAAGGGAGCGGAAACGCTTGCCGACGCCTTTCGATATATTCAGGAGCGCAACGCCCGCATAGTGGTGGCAGCGCTCTCGCCGGAACTTCTGGAAATCGGGAAAGAAGTGCCGGGGGTGAGGTCGCAGGTGTCGATTGCGGCGACTGTGGACGAAGCAAGGGCATCGCTGGAGCTTGAAGAGGTTACCCCGGAGCGGGGAAAGGCAAGGCTGGCGGCGGTTGTACCGATGCTTGGCGAATGGCAAAGCGCGGTGGATCATGCATGCAGGCTGGCAATCGGACAGAGCACTGAGATACATCTCGTCGATCTCATAAAGGTTCCGAGAGCGTTGCCTATCGGTACGCCTCTGCCGGAACGGGAATCTGCAGGACAGCAGCGGCTGGAAACGGGTAAGGCGCTGGTCGCCGCGATGGGGTTCAAGGTTTTTGCGCATGTGGAAAGAGTGCGAGCCAAGTCTACGGGTCTGATTGACTTTGTGAAGCAGTTGGAAGCCGATTACGCGGTGGTGAGCATCGATCATGTTGATGCGAACACTCCACAAATTGAGGAGTCCGACGCGATGTCTTTGGCGGAAGCTGCGGATTTCGAGGTATCTCTGGTCAAGGGAGCGACCACCGGTCATGAGATGCACGCGAGATATATAATAGTGCCGGCGGTAGGCTCGTGGAGCCATGCGCTCGAACATGCGTGCAAGTTGGGTCACAAGGACGGGGCTGCGATTAAGGTTGTTTCTCTGATTGTAGTGCCACGCACCGAAGCCATTAATGCGCCCAGACCCGATGCCGAGGCTGCCGCTGCCGATGCCGCAAAAGAATCGGCGCGAATTGGAAAGCAGTACGGCGCGAAAGTGGAGCATGTGGTCGAAAGAGTGCGTGACCCCATTATTGGGTTTATGAAAATGTTCGACGCCGGTGATATCGATCTGGCTGTGGTTGGCGTGATGCGCGAGACGACCGGCGACTATCACATCGCGCACGCTATAGCAGAGAGCCTTCTGCATGAACTGCCATGCGAGACGGTCTTCCTGCGCACGGGAGAATAACGCGAGGACGTAATGACGCAAGATAGAATTCGCGACGAATGGACTAAACTGGTCGAGACTGTGGAGAAACTTCGCGGGCCGGATGGCTGCCCATGGGATCGCCAGCAAACGCATGAGTCGCTGAAAAAATATGCAATCGAAGAGACTTACGAGGTCGTGGAAGCTATCGAATGCGGCGACCCCGACAAGATTGAGGACGAACTGGGTGATATGCTTTTGCAGGTGCTGCTGCATGCTCAGATCGCAAACGAAGCCGGGCAGTTTGATGTTGCCAATGTTTGTAAAAGAATTCGTGAAAAACTTTGGCGAAGGCATCCACATGTGTTCGCGGACACAGAGGTGTCAGGTGTCGACGATGTTCTGCACAACTGGGAACAGATCAAACGCGCAGAGCCTGGTTATGAGGATCGTAAGTCGGTGCTGGACGGCGTTCCGCAGAGCATGCCAGCTCTCATGCGCGCGGCCAAAATGAGCAAGAAAGCTGCGCGAACCGGTTTTGATTGGCCGGACGTACATGCTGTCTTCGGCAAGCTCGATGAAGAGACTCATGAACTCAAAGAAGCCATTGCAGGCGGCGATAAGTCCAGGATTATGGACGAACTCGGGGATGTACTCTTTACGGTTGTGAATATCGCCAGATACGAGGAGATTGACCCAGAAGAAGCGTTGCGCGCTATGCTGGATAAGTTCAGGGCTCGGTTCAGCCGCATCGAAGATCACGCCAGGCAGACTGGCCGGAGTATTCAAGATATGTCTCTGGACGAAATGGACGGTATCTGGAACGAAGCGAAAGAAATATAGCGGGTATTAGTCAAGGCTCGGTGAGTTTTGCGCAGCAAAATCAGGACCAGTAGATGATTAGAGCCAGTATATCTTCGGAGTGACAAAGCGCCCTCCCCCTACCCTCTCCACCAGAAGAGGGTACGCACTATTTTAGCACGATTGTCTTACAATATGGACGTGTTTTGCTTGACTTCTTGTCACATGCAGATGTACAATGCTTTTTGGTTTGAGTTGATCCATACGTTTTTTTACAGTGACGCGGGCACAAACCGCGTTACTTTTTTGAAGGAGCTACTGCGAAATGCCAAGAACATCCTCAGCCAAGACAACGTCGAAGAAATCCTCTAACCTGCCTTCCGAATCCAAGGAAGAACTTCTCGATTATTTGCGGCAAATGTATGAAATCCGCAACTTCGAGGACACTCTCTACAGGCTCTTGAGAGAAGGAGTCATCAAAGGAGCCAGCCACTTGTATGCCGGTCAGGAAGCCGTGGCGGTCGGATCGGTCGCGGTGATCGAAGACCGCGATGTGATCGCCAGCACCCACAGAGGGCACGGCCACTGCGGCGCGATAGGCAACAAGCACGCTAAGAGCGAAAAAGCTCGTCAGGAACACTGGAACAAGATGATGGCCGAGCTTATGGGCAAGGCCACCGGCTATTGTAAGGGCCGCGGCGGATCGATGCACATTGCCGACGTCGAAAAGGGCAACCTTGGGTCGACCGGAATCGTCGGCGGAAACATCCCCATCGCGACGGGCGCGGCGCTCGCCGAACAGATCAAAGGAACCGGCGCTGTCGTGCTCTGTTACTTCGGCGATGGAGCCACCAACACCGGATCGTTCCACGAAGCGCTCAATATGGGCAGCGCAATGCTGTGCGGACTGCCGGTCGTCTATATTTGCGAAAACAACCTTTACGGCATGAGCGTGCCGTTCCATGATAAATCGGTGCAGTGCGCCGGCCAGGCGTCCGCGGTCAAGGATGTCGCCGACAGAGCAGCAGCATACGGCATGCCCAGCGCCATCTGCGATGGTATGGACGTTCTGGAAGTCAAAAAAGCTGTCAGAGAGGCAGTCGAGCGAGCGCGCAGAGGCGACGGCCCGACATTAGTCGAATGCAAGACTTATAGATGGTACGGCCACTCGTCCAGCGACCAGAGAGCCTACCGCACCCGCGACGAAGAGGCTCAGTGGAAAGAGCGCGACCCTCTCACGGTGCTGCGCAACAAACTTTTGAAGCTCGGGATCGCTACAGAAGCCGAACTGGATGCTGCTGAGAAGAAGGCCGTCAAAACTATCGAGGAAGCAACCAAGTTTGGAATCGACAGCCCGTACCCGGATGTCAGTGAACTCTATAACGATATTTACGTTCCTAAGAATCCGCAGGAACTGGCCTCCGAGATTAAGGCTGAGAAGAATTATCTGCCTAAGGTCAAAGAGATCGAGGCTGAGGTCAGAAAAGTCGCGAACGCTACTCTTCCCAAGGTCAAGGCGAGTGAAGTCAAGGCTCTCGAAGCTAAGTTCGGAATGCCCATCAAGACCTACGGCCAGGCTCTGGTCGATGCTCAGCGCGAAGAGATGGAGCGGGACGACACCGTCATAATCATGGGCGAAGATGTCGGCCTCTACGGCGGCGCTTATGCTGCGACTCGCGGTCTTTACGACCAGTTCGGGCCGACTCGCGTGATCGACACCGCCATCAGCGAAGCGGCAATCGTCGGAGCTGCGGGTGGAGCCGCAATGCGCGGCCTGCGTCCAATCGCTGAGATCATGTATATCGACTTCCTGACTATTTCCTCCGATCAGCTGATCCACAATCTCAGCTACAACCGTTATATGTTCGGTGGAAAAACCAAGGTTCCGGCTGTCGTGAGGACAGAGGGCGGCGTCGGCAGATCAATTGCGGCGCACCACTCCGAGAACATGGAAGCGATGTTCATGAATGTCCCTGGGCTCTACATCGTGATGCCGTCGACTCCGTATGACGCCAAGGGCTTGCTCAAGGCCGCCATCCGCGACGACAACCCGATTCTCTTCATCGAGCACAAGGTCATGTACTCGAGCGTAATGGGGCCGGTGCCGGATGACGATTACATCATCCCGCTGGGCGTCGCCGACGTGAAGCGCGAGGGAACTGACGCGACGATAGTGGCTTACTGCCGGATGCTGCACTTCGCGATGGACGCTGCCGAGAAGCTGGCTGCTGAGGGAATCAACGTCGAGGTCATCGACCCACGCACCCTCAACCCGCTGGATGCGCCGTGTATCGCCAAGTCGGTTCGCAAGACCGGCAAACTCATCACCGTTTCCGAGGGTTATCCGCGCTGCGGCGTTGCCGGAGAGATCGTGCGCCAGGTAATGGAGTATAGGTTCGACGACAACACCACCGGCTTCGATTATTTCGACTGCCAGCCGGTTATGCTCAGCGGCAAGGATTGTCCGATTCCGATGAGCGAGCCTCTTGAAGACGCATGCGTGCCGACGGTGGAAGACATCGTGGCTGCGGTGAAGGCTATAGTCTGAGTTGACCGCATGTAACTGAGATAATGATAACAAGACTTGCATCGGGGTGACTCTCGGTGCAAGTCTTTTTTGTCAGTTGCAGTAAATAGTCGAGTTGTGGTATTCTGCTTGTGCGATATAAACAATATTGGGGAGAGTGGATGATTTGGGTGCTACAGGAATAGCGATTATTATTGCTTATGTGCTCGTTATGATCGGGGTCGGCTACTGGTCGATGAAAAAGACCAAAAGCGTGGGAGATTTTTTCCTGGGAGGCAGATCCATCGGACCGTGGATGTCCGCTTTTGCTTACGGCACCACATATTTCTCCGCAGTACTTTTGATTGGGTATGCCGGTAAACTGGGTTGGGGGTTCGGCATTCACACAATGTGGATCGTGATCGGCAACGCAATTGTGGGAAGCCTTCTCGCGTGGTGGATATTGGGGTCGAGAACTAGGACTATGACAGCCCGGCTCAACTCGATGACGATGCCCGATTTCCTTTCGGCGCGCTTCAACAGCAAACCGCTCAAGATGGTGGGCGCGTTAATAGTGTTTGTATTCCTGGTGCCGTATTCGGCGTCGGTTTACACCGGCCTCAGTTACCTGTTCGGCACATGTTTTCACATACCTTATATGTATGCGCTTGGCTTTATGGCGCTTCTCACCGGCGTATATCTGATTATGGGCGGTTATTTTGCGCTGACCGTTACCGACTTGATCCGCGGCATCGTGGAACTGTTCGGCGTAACGATAATGGTATACTTCCTGGCTTCCCATGTGGGCGGTTTCAGCGAAGCTACACATAACCTGCTTAAGCCCGAAAACGCTCCGGCCCTGTACAACCCGGCCAAACCCGGCGCTCCCGCCGGATGGATTACGTTGTGGTCACTTGTGCTCTTGACCAGCTTTGGCCCCTGGGGTCTGCCGCAGATGGTGCAGAAGTTTTACTCCATCAAGAGCAAGGATTATATCAAGAGCGCGATGATCGTGTGCACTCTCTTTTCATTATTGATGGCGTTCGGCGGGTATTACACCGGCGCACTCACACATCTTTACGCGCCTAAAGACCCGGCTATGATGGAAGTCTTGAAAACCAACAATATCGACAACCTGATGCCGACATTCCTCTCCAACCATACACCGGCTTCAATCTCGATTGTCATTATACTGCTGGTATTCTCGGCGTCGATGTCCAGTTTGTCATCGCTGGTGCTGGTATCGAGTTCGGCAATTGCGATGGATCTCTACGCGGGCATCATCAGGCCGAAAGCTTCCAAAGAGACAACTATGCTGCTGATGCGGGTTTTGTGCGCGGTGTTTGTGGCGGTGTCGTTGTATATAGCGCTCAGGAGGCCGTTGTTTATCGTTGACCTGATGGCGCTTGCCTGGGGGGCGCTCGCGGGATCATTTGCCGCGCCATATATCTACGGCTTGTTCTGGCGAAGGACAACCGCCGCAGGAGCCAGCGCGGGCATGTTGACCGGACTTTTGATAACGGTCGGGTTTTACATGCTCAAGGGTCAGCCGTGGATTGCTCCGGCTGGAGCGCTGGCGATTGTGGTGCCGTTTATAGTGGTGCCGGTGGTCAGCTTGATGACCCAGCCGCCGTCCAAAGAGATCGTCTCTAAGGCGTTTTCAGACGGCAAGGCCTAACTAGGTATGCTTTCTGAAACCGAGCGGGCAAATCAATGGCAGGCATGAGCGAGTTGCTATCTTTTTCCGCGAAGTGTTATAATAAACACAGTGACTGGTAGAGTTAGGCTCTACCAGTTTGTGTTATGTACCGATAATTGACCTCGGGGGATGACTAATGGCGGTTTTGGTTACGGGCGGACTGGGATATGTCGGCAGTCACGCCGTGAAGATGCTGGTTGAACGCGGCGAGAGCGTCATAAGCTTTGATGACCTGGCTTTCGGCCACACGCAGGCCGCTTCCGGCAGCAAGGTAGTAATAGGCGATATCGGCGACAAAAACCTGCTCAAAAAGGTGTTTTCCACTCATGATATAGACTCCGTGATGCACTTTGCGGCGTTTGCCGACGTAGGCGAATCGGTGGCCGACCCGCAGAAATATTACATAACAAATATCTCCAAGAGCCTTGCCCTGCTCGAAGTGATGCTGGAGTTCGGCGTTAAGCAGATGATTTTTTCTTCCAGCGCCGCCACTTTCGGCGAGCCGGAAGAAGTCCCGATCCCCGAGGATCATCCTAAGAACCCGACCAACCCGTACGGCCGCTCGAAGTTGATGCTGGAAGAGATTCTAAAGGAATACGAGCATGCTTATGGCTTGCGGTCGATCTCATTCAGATATTTCAACGCATCCGGCGCTGACCCGTCCGGACTCATCGGCGAGGACCACAAGCCAGAGCATCATATAATCCCGCTGGTGCTGCAGGTCGCGCTTGGGCAGCGTGATAAATTCAGTATATTCGGCACAGATTGGCCGACACCCGACGGCACATGCGTTCGAGATTACGTCCATGTGACCGATCTCGCGCAGGCGCATGTGTTGGGGTTGGGGGCTCTTCGAAAAGGCAAGGCGACCACCGCGTATAACCTCGGCAACGGCAACGGTTACTCCGTGCGCGAAGTGATCGCGATGGCGGAGGAAGTAAGCGGCAAGAAGATTGCGGCGGTGGAAACCGACAGGCGTCCCGGCGACCCTGCGGTTCTGGTGGCAAGCTCTAAGAAGATTATCGAGGAACTGGGTTGGAAGCCCGCGTATCCCGAACTTAAGACTATTATCGAAACGGCATGGAACTGGCACAGCCAGCATCCAAATGGTTATGACGGCAGGTGATGGACATGGAACTATCTACGCTCAGACACAGCGCCTCACATGTGATGGCGCACGCAGTAAAAAATCTGTTCCCGGACGCGAAAATTGCGATTGGCCCGTCGATTGAGGACGGCTTCTATTACGACTTTGACGTGAAGACTCCGTTCACTCCAGAAGACATCGAACGCATCTCCGGTGAGATGGCGAAGATAATCAAAGGCAAGACCGAGTTCATTCGCAAGGAAGTTTCTCGCGATGAAGCTCTGAAACTCTTCGCCGATGAACCGTACAAAACAGAGCTGATAAATGAACTCCCCGAGGGCGAGACGATCAGCGTCTATGAGGAAAACGGTTTTCTCGATCTTTGCAGAGGGCCGCACATCGCTAATACGGGTGAAGTCAAGGCATACAGGCTTCTGAGCGCGGCCGGCGCGTACTGGCGCGGCGACGAGAAAAATCAGATGCTTCAGCGTATATACGGCACCGCGTTCGAGACGCAGGAAGAACTCGACGCACATATGCTGCGCCTGGAAGAGGCTGAAAAGCGCGATCATCGCAAGCTGGGCCGCGAGCTGGATTTGTTCTCAATTCAGGAGGAAGCCGGGCCAGGGCTGGTCTTCTGGCATCCAAAAGGTGCGCTGGTTCGCAAACTCATAGAAGATTACTGGCGCAGCGAGCACTATGCCAACGGCTACGAGCTTGTTATGACGCCTCACATCGCGCGTCAGGAGCTTTGGAAAGTAAGCGGTCACCTGGATTTCTACTCTGAAAACATGTATCAGCCGATGGAAGTCGAGGGACAGCCGTATCTCGTCAAGCCGATGAACTGTCCGTTTCATATGCTCATATACAAGTCCAAGGTCAGAAGCTACAGAGAGCTGCCGATCCGATGGGCTGAGCTTGGCACGGTTTATCGCTACGAGCGGTCGGGCGTGCTGCACGGTCTGATGCGTGTGCGGGGGTTCACTCAGGACGATGCCCACATAATCTGCACCCGTGAGCAGCTCGATTCCGAAACCAAACGTGTTATGGAATTCGTCCTCATGATATTAAAGCGCTTCGGTTTCAGTGAATATGAGGTCTACGTTTCAACGAGGCCGGAGCACTCGGTCGGCGAGGATGATGTCTGGGAGCAGGCGACCGACTCGCTGAAGGCCGCGTTGGACTCCATCGGACTCGGATATAAGATTGACGAAGGCGGCGGCGCGTTTTACGGCCCCAAGATCGACGTCAAGATCAAGGACGCCATTGGTCGAGTGTGGCAATGCAGCACCATTCAGGTCGACTTCAACGAACCTGAGCGGTTCGACATCACTTACGTCGGCCAGGACAATCAGCAGCACCGGCCGATTATGATCCATCGCGCGCTGTTCGGTTCGCTGGAGCGCTTTATGGGCGTGTTGATTGAGCACTACGCCGGTGCGTTCCCTCTGTGGCTGGCACCCGTGCAGGCTATGGTGATTCCGATTGCCGACAGACACGTCGAGTACGCGCAGACTGTTGTCGACAAGCTCAAGGCCGAAGGCTTCAGAGCGGAAGTGGACGACCGCAATGAAAAGACTGGCTATAAGATTCGTGAAGCACAGATGCAGAAGATTCCGTATATGCTCGTAGTGGGCGATCGTGAGGCCGAAGCAGGCGCTGTTTCGGTGCGATCCCGCGTTGAGGGCGACAAGGGCGCGGTGGCGCTTGACGAGCTGATTGGGCAGTTGAAGACGGAATTGGCATAACCTGTAGTTTTGGGCTTGACAACATACCGGTATTTCGCTATACTATTTTCGGCCTGTCGGCTGGCAGATTGTACGCATGGTCGGCAGAGACTCATAAGAGGTGATGTAGTTATACAGAAGGACCTCAGGGTAAATGAGCGCATTCGTGCGCGGGAAGTAAGACTGATCGACGAGAACGGCGCCCAGGTTGGGGTTGTACCGTTCCGTGAGGGGTTGGCTTACGCCAGAGAGCGGGGCTTGGACCTGATTGAGGTCGCTGGAAACGCGAACCCGCCTGTGTGCCGTGTTATGGACTACGGGAAATACAGGTACGAGCAGGGCAAGCGTGACCGCGATGCTCAGAAGAAGCAGAAGATGACCGAACTCAAGGGCATCCGCATGCGTCCGGGCATCGACGAGCACGACTTCCAGTTCAAGCTCAGAAACGCGATCAAGTTCCTTAAAGCGGGACATAAGGTCAAGATTACTGTAATTTTCCGCAGCAGGGAATTTACACATCCGGAGTTTGCCAGAAATTCGCTTAACCGGATGGCGGATATCGTTAAAGAAGAAGGCGCGGGAACGGTCGAAAGGCCGGCAATCATGGAAGGTAGAACTATGACCTTGATCCTTGCGCCGCTTGCGGAGATTCCTGTAACTGACAAAAAATAAGGCGATTCAGAATTGGGGACACAGGTTGGGGTTTTAACCTTTAACTTTTAACCTCCAACTTCTGTTTTCAGGAGGTATATTAGTGCCGAAGATTAAGACCAGAAAAACAGCGGCAAAACGTTACGAGGTTACCGCTAACGGTAAGATTCGACACGGCAGCACGGGTATGAACCACTTGAAGTTGAAGAAGTCGTCAAGTGCAAAGCGCCGTCTATCGATAAAATCCGGGGTTACCAACGGGCAGAAGCGAGTCATCAGAAGACTGATGCCGGGGATCTAATCTCATACTTCTAACCGATATTTTCTAGATAAGGGGAATTGAAATATGCCACGCGTGAAACGCGGCACGATGACACATAAGCGTCATGCTAAGATATTAAAACTAGCCAGCGGCTACTGGGGCGGAAAGAGTCGGCTCTTCAAGACTGCTAAAGAGCAGGTAATGAAGTCTGGCAACTATGCTTTCCGTGACCGAAGAGCCAAAAAGCGTGATTTCCGAAGGTTGTGGATCACGCGAATCAGCGCGGGCTGCCGGATGAATGGCATGCCTTATGGACGGTTTATCGAGGCCTTGAACAAGGCCGGAATAGATTTAGACCGTAAGGTACTTGCAGAGATGGCGGTTTCAGACGCGCAGGGCTTCGCATCACTTGTGGAGAGAGCGAAAACCCAATTGGCGACAGCTTAAAGAATTAAAACAAACTTACAATTATCGCCCAGCGTCCAATGCTTGAGCCTCGAGCTTCTGCAATTGGACGCTGGGTGTTTTTGTAGTGATACCGACAAGGGCGGTTTTGCAATGAGTGAAAATGATGAACTGATCGTTATACGAAATGCTGCTTTGGGGAAAGTGCGGGCGTCATCGTCGAGCGCTGATCTGGATGCGGTGGAAACCGAATACCTCGGGCGAAAGGGCGAGCTAACCCTGCAGCTCAGGAGAATCGGGTCGCTTGCGCCAGAGACTCGGAAAGATTTTGGTCAGGCCGTTAACGACATTAAAAACGAGCTTGCCGAGGCTATTGAAGCCAGGCGAAGCGAGCTGACTGCGGGCGAATCAGAAGTTGCTCTTGCGCGTGAAGCGGTGGATGTCACGCTGCCGGGGCGGTTTTATCAGACGGGTCGATCCCATATTCTGGTAGAAACGCTCAACAAGGTCAAAAACATATTCATCGGCCTGGGTTACGAGATGTTTGAAGCTCCCGAAGTCGAGGAGTATGCCTACAATTTCCAGGCGCTCAATTATCCTGAGGATCACCCCGCGATCGACGAGCAAATGTCGTTCTACATAAACGACAGAAATCTTTTGCGCACCCACACCACGGCGTATCAACACCGCGTCATGAAGGGTCGAAAGCCTCCGATGCGGGTTTGCACCACGGGCAAGTGTTATCGCGTGGATGCAGTCGATGCCACGCACGGGCATACGTTCCACCAAGTCGACTGCTTTACCATCGACAAGGGTATCACGATGGCCGACCTCAAGGGCACGATGCATCAGTTCGCGGTCGAGATGTTTGGCAAAGACGTTGACGTGCGCTTCCGACCGGATTTCTTCCCGTTCGTGGAACCGGGCGCGGAGGTGGCAGTGACATGCACGATATGCGGCGGTTCGGGCTGCAACGTGTGCAAGGGCACCGGCTGGCTGGAACTCGCGGGGGCCGGGATGATCCATCCGAACATATTGGAAGGCGCCGGAATAGACTCGGAAGTGTATACGGGGTTTGCGTTCGGGTTTGGCATTGAACGAATGCCGATGCTGATGCATGACATCGGCGACCTGCGATTGTTCATGGAAAACGACCTGCGATTTCTCAGGCAGTTCTGAGGGTTTCACCCTCAGACTTCCACCAAGGGCTCTGCCCTTGGAACCCGCCAGGAGCCGAGTGGCCCCTGGACCCCCGTTCCAGAGTTGAATGATCCCTTGAGGGATCATACAACTCTGAGTCAGAAGGTCAAGGAAACCAGGTTTCCTTGCAGAGTCCAGAGACAGAGTCTCTGGCGGGGTTTGGAGCAGAGCCCCAAAACAGAGTGAGGACTTATGAAACTATCTACAAATTGGCTTAAAGAATATATTGACATAAACTGTCCGCTGGACGAGCTGGCGCAGCGGCTCACGATGGCCGGGCTTGAAGTCGAAGAGACCATCCCAATAAGCAAAGAGGCTTTCGCGAAGGCGGGCGGCAGCGGCACGACCGATGACGTGGTCTGGGATGTAAAAGTCACACCTAACCGTGGAGACTGGCTGTCGGTGTTGGGCGCGGCCAGAGAGTGCGCGCCTCTTGTGGGCGGCAAGGCGAAAACTCCGAACGTTGAAATAGGTGGCTGCGATCCGTCGACAGCCGAATCGATTAAAATTCGCATCGACGACCCGGATCTGTGCAAGCGATATGTCGGCGTGGTGGTCAGAAACGTGAAAGTGGCCGAGTCGCCGGGCTGGCTCAAAGATCGACTGATAGCATCGGGCATGCGCCCGATAAATAACATTGTGGATGTGACCAACTTCGTAATGATGGAGTTGGGCCAACCGCTGCATGCGTTCGACTATAAATTGCTGCATGGCTCGCAGATAATTGTCCGGCGCGCAAAGCCCGGAGAGACCATGGCCACACTCGACGGCGAAGAGCGCAAACTCGAAAATGATATGCTTGTTATCGCCGATGCTGACCGTCCGGTGGCACTTGCGGGCGTAATGGGAGGATTATATTCAGAAATTAGCGAGCAGACGCAGGAAATTTTAATAGAGTCGGCTAACTTTAACTCAGTAAGCATTCGGCGCACTTCAAAGCGCCTGGGGTTGGTAACAGAATCTTCATATAGATACGAGCGCACAGTCGATCCCTCGATTGCTCCGGTGGCGGCAATGAGAGCTGCGCAATTGATCAGCGAGTTGGCCGGTGGAGAAATCGCGAGGGGACTGGTAGACGAGTATCCGGTTCCAGTGGAGCCTCTGGAGTTGAAAGTGCGCCCGGAGCGCGTAAATGCGATTCTGGGCACGGCTATCGATACTGAATCGATGGCAAAGTACCTTGACAGTCTTGAGATCGAGACCTCGGTGGTGGATGGCCTGTTGGCGTGCAGAATCCCTACGTTCAGATCGGACATAACCCGCGAGATTGAAGTTGTCGAGGAGGTCGGTCGGGCCTACGGCTACGAGAATTTCGCGATGACTCTGCCAAAATCGTCTCTTCAGGGCAAAGATAGTCCCGAGGGACAGCTTCGAGATAGGATTCGCCGGTCTCTAATGATGTGCGGTTGCCAGGAAGCGCTCACGCACAGCCTGGTCGACAGCAAGTTGGCCGACATGACGGACACATCGGACATCTGCGTTAAGGTTCGCAATCCGCTCAGCGAAGAGCTTGATGGCATGCGGACGATGCTGGCTCCGAACCTGCTGCAAGTCATCGGGAGAAACCAGTCTTACGGGATGAACGATGTCTCGGTGTTCGAGGTAGGGAAAGTCTACTTCCAGAACTCCGATGGCGTGCCGGGAGAAAGGCTCGCGGTGGCGGGAGCGCTGGTCGGGAATATGTGGCGCAGCGGTTGGAGCCTGCCCGAAGAGGCTTTGCAGGTCGATTTCTTTACTTGCAAGGCGGTAGTCGAGAACTTGCTGGACGCTTTGGGAATCAAAGGCGCAACTTATACGGCAGGGCAGCATCCGTTGATGCATGCGACTCGCACGGCGAAAGTTTTTGTTGGTGACAAAGAGGTCGGCATTTTGGGAGAAACGGCTCCAAGTGTAAGGGGCTTGCTCGACCTAAGAGGGAGACCTTGCGTTTTCGAGCTTGATTTTCAGGCTTTGATGGCGCTTGCTCCTGAAGTAATAAAATACAAGGAGCCGGGCCGGTATCCGGCGCTGCACCGACATATAGCGGTGGTGGTATCCGATTCTGTAGAGTATGCTCGACTTGATGCCCTCGTGCGCGAGGCGGGCGGAGAACTTGTCGAAGACGTCAATCTGCTGGACATATACAAAGGCGAGCAGGTAGGAGATGGACGTCGCAGTGTGACTATATCGGTCGTGTTTCGGTCTAGGGAGAAGACCCTCACGGACGATGAAGTAAATTTTGTTCTGGCCAACATCAAAGAAGTATTGAAATCGAAATTGGAAGCGTCTTTCCGATAACCCGAAGAGGTTAGGATCGTAATATTCCCAAAAAGAGATAGAGGAAAATCAAGGAAGGAGGCCGGCAAAATGGTAGTTGAAAGACAAGCCAATGTCAGCGACATTGAGTCTATCATATGCAGGCTCAGAGACGTAATTGCAGTGAGCGTGGTAACGGATGCCCTGGGAGATATATCGGAAGTCCACGTGCTCACAAGTTCAGAAAGACCCCCTAAACAAGTTGTAAGAGACGTGGAGTCCGCAGTTATGGCCCGATTGGGTATAGCTTTGGACCACAAAAAGATCAGTATCGCCCAGGTGGCGGACGGATCACCTCGTTTCGATCACTCCAGACTGAAGTTTGCTGATGTATCCATTTCCCTCAATGGAAGTAGAACCGAAGCCACGGTTCGCATGACCAAGGACGGCATAATGTGCTCCGGTTCGGCAAGCGGAACAGGCTCGCCCAGCGGGCAAATGAAACTTATCGCAGGGGCAACACTTCGCGCAGTAGAAGATTCCGAGCTGACAACCGACAGCTTCGTGCTGGAGGACGTTGCGGAAACGCTCATTGGTGGTCGAAAGGCCGCCGTCGTGCTTGTAAATGTAATTACCAACCGCGGCGAAGATTTGTTGACCGGATGCGCTCTCATAAAGCAGGATGTTTGGAAGGGCGTGGTGAATGCTACACTGGATGCAATCAACCGCAGACTGTGCGCATCATCAGATAGATAAGTCAAGTTAAAAGTATTGCATTTTGAGCCAACGGTTAAAGCGAAAGGCAGTGAGCGAGAAAGTCAACCCGAGCGAAGCGGTTTTATGGCGGCCTGTTAAGCGATACGGGCTAGCACTAAACCGAAAGGGGTTGAATAGCATGAGTCGCTTATTCAAGGTTCTGCTTGGTCTGGCTGCTCTGGCCATGACAGCGGGCGCACCGTGGGGCATTATGCCAACATTGCCGCCCAAACCGTAGACTAGGCTTATGGCAGGTGAGAATACATACTGCTGTTTTTGCCAACCGTTGGCTCATTCAAAGTTGCAATATCCCTGGTACCTCCCATGAATTATAGGCTAAAGTCATACATTGTCCTGTGTGTGGCATCATTTTTGTGTGCTGCAGGCGTGACGCTCTTCGTTTGGCAACAAGTGCCTGCGTCAGCAAGTATCTGGCTGGAAGTCAAATGGTTTATCCTGATAGCTCTTCCGGCCGAGTTAATGGCAGTGTACGTTGATCGGGAGGGTGGATGCTTCATCTCTCCGGCTTATGCCATATACTGGGCTGCCGCCTGCGTTTTAGGACCAATGCCTGCAATTGTGTGCGTTGCTGTGACAGGTTCTCTGGCGACAGTTATCAGGTTTGTATCATTTTTGATCCTAAGACGTATAGACTCGGCTCTTAAATCTGATACCGTATCTGTTAATAATGGAACAACCGGACGATGCTTTGCTGCGCTGTCTGGATGGTTCACAAACCAGATGCGTATTGCAGCCAGTGTGTGGCCACCGCATACATCTGACTGGACTGTGGTTTTTATTCTCCTGCAGTGTATCAGCGGTCTGGTTTTGTTTGTGGGCCCAGCGGGGCTTGCGTATCATTATGTCGGTGGCAATTATCTTCTATCGCCCAGCCCTCATTTTAATGTCCTGACCAACTTCGTTCTGCCGTTTATAGCGCTCGTAACAGTTTCCATATTGATGGACTTGTTGGGCATTATTGTGGCGTTAACTGTGATAACCATATCCGAAAATGCGTCAATTCGCGAAGTAATCTTAAAGGCCAGGCTCTCCGCTGTGGAAATGTTTCTGCCTTTGGTAAAGCCCCAGTTGTTCTCAGTGGTGGTGGGGATATCTTTGGCTTATCTATATGCCCAACTGCATCTTCTCGGATTCGCTATTGCGGTGGCGCCGGTGATCGCGCTCAGAGACTTCTTTAATCAGTGGGTGGCCGAGCGAGACGCTTATGTGGACACCATCACCACCCTTGCGACTTACATGCAGCATTATCATCCATATACAAGGGGGCATCTTAAGCGGGTTGCGGACATGTCCGAACGGCTGGCGCGCGAGTTGAGACTGCCGGTGGAAAGCATCAGGTTCATCGGCACCGCCGGGCTGCTGCATGATATAGGCAAAATCGGTGTAAGCGAGGAAATTCTGGACAAAACAAGCAAACTCAGCGACGAAGAATGGGCAAAAATCAGAGAACACCCCGTTAAGGGAGCAGAAATCATCAGCCATCTCGAATTCCTGGAAGGTATCGTGGACTGGATCAGATACCACCACAAGTGGTACGATGGCAGCGGTTACCCGGACACAAAAGGCAATGCAACCATTCCTATGGAAGCGCTGATTATTGCGACAGTCGACGCATTTGACGCGATGACCGACGACCGTGAACTGACGCTGGGATGGAAGTGCGACTCGTGCGGATACGTGCCCGAAGGAGACTCGCGTCCCGAGTTCTGCCCGATCTGCGGCGCCGAAAAACGCAGGCGCTACAGAGAACCAAAAAGCCTCGATGAAGCGATAGACGAGTTGAGACGCGGCGCCGGAAGTCAATTCCACCCGATGGTGGTAAAGGCGTTTCTTACCATGATCGAACGCGACGGAGTGCATGCAAATGTCTAATATAAACCTTACTCCCGGCGTGTTGTTTTTCGTATTCATATCACTGAGCATATCCGTAATGAGCCTGTATGTGTCGAGGCGCTATCTGCCTACCAAGATGAAAAGCGCCTATCTCAAGTCCATCACCGCTCTTGCGGCAGCCGTGGAGACAAAAGACTCCGGCACTGTAGGACATGCTCAGCGCGTGGCTCAGCTAGCGGTGGCGGTCGCGCGCAGGCTCGACCTGCAAGGTCATATACTGGAAAGAATCGAATATGCGGCTCTCCTGATGGACATCGGCAAAGCGAATGTTCCGCAGGCTATCCTGAACAAGAAGAATCCTTTAACTGAGGCTGAGTGGATGATGATCCAGAGTCACTCCGGGCTTGGATCGGAAATGGTAGCCGCGGTGCCCTTTCTTGCCGATTTGCAGGGATATATTCTTCATCACCACGAGTACTGGGACGGCAGCGGTTACCCTGAGGGATTGCAGGGCGAAGACATACCTCTGCCGAGCAGAATTCTGGCTGTTGCGGCAGACTACGACGCAATGATTTCCCAAAGGCCATATCATCCGCACCCGATGACGCATACCGAGGCTATAAATGAGATAAAACGTTATTTGGGCACGAAATACGACCCGAATGTCGGCAAGGCGTTTGTCGAGATGATGTCGGAAAGCTCGATGATGGACAAATGATGGCAGAGCTGGTCATTGGATCACGAGGAAGCGAACTGGCGCTGTGGCAGGCGCGATGGGTTGTTAGTCGGATCATTGAAACGAACCCGGGTATGAGTTGTCGCATCGAGATTATCACGACAACCGGCGACCGTCAAACGGACGCCCCACTCGCGAAGATCGGCGACAAGGGACTGTTCGTGAAGGAGATCGAGCTTGCTCTGCTGAACGGACAGATAGACGTTGCGGTTCACAGCGCAAAGGACTTGCCCTCGGAGATGGACGGCAGCCTGTATATAGCCGCCTTTCCAAAACGGGAAGACCCCCGCGACGCGCTTGTATCCAAGGCGGGCAAATTGAACGAATTGCCGAAGGAAGCCGTCATAGGCACGAGCAGCGTGAGGCGTCGGGCGCAGATCATGGCCGTTCGTCCCGATGTGAAAATTGTCGATCTGCGGGGTAATCTCGATACCCGGCTGCGCAAGTTGTGCGGTTCGGAATACGACGCGATCATTCTCGCCTGCGCGGGACTTCGCCGCATGAGCCTTGAATGCCGGATTACTGAGGCGCTACCGATTGAGGTATCGCTTCCCGCAGCGGGACAGGGCGCGCTCGCGGTGCAGTGTCGCCGAGGCGATCCGGCAGCCGATATTGTGTCGAACCTGGACGATGCCCTGACACGTCGATGCGTGAGCGCAGAACGCGCTGTGCTCGCGGCGCTGGGAGCTGGATGTCAAACTCCGGTTGGGGCGCATGCGCGGGAAATTGACGGGCGGCTTGTGCTCGACGCGTTGGTCGCCGGTTTGGACGGCTCGCGGATTGTGCGAAAAAGTATCAGCGGCGAGCTCGATGAGTGGAACGATCTGGGCATACGTCTGGCCGGGAGCCTGCTCGAATCGGGCGCGAGAGATCTGCTGGAAGATGCAAGGCGCAGTGAGGCGTCTGGAAATATTGGAGCGGCTTGATAATTGTTAATTGATGTAGATGTATTGGTGTTGGGAACGGGAATCGCTGGTCTGAGCTTTGCCCTGCGGGCGTCGGAGTCGGGACGGGTCGCGCTGGTCACCAAAAAGAGCGACACGGAATCGAACACAAACTACGCTCAAGGCGGAATCGCTGCCGTGATGGACCCCAACGACACTTTCGACGCCCACATACGCGACACTCATGTCGCCGGCGCGTATATCTGTCATAAAGACGCCGTCGATATCCTTGTGCAGGAAGGGCCGGATCGAATACGTGAACTTGTGGAGTTCGGAGTGCGGTTCACGCGAAGTTCGTCCTCGCCCGAGCCTACTCGTCTCGACCTTGGTCGTGAAGGCGGTCACTCGACAAGGCGGATCGTCCACGCAGCCGATCTTACGGGCCGCGAAATCGAGCGAGCGCTGGTCTCGCAGGTCAAGCGCAACTACGACATCAGGGTCTTTGAGCACGACCATGCGATCGACCTTATCACGGAGCGTACCGGCGACAAAATTGTCTGCCGCGGAGCGCATGTGCTGGACTCCGAAACGGGCGATGTGATGAGTTTCCGCGCCAAAGTGACAATGCTCGCCACGGGCGGCCTGAGCAGGGTTTATCTGCACACCACAAACCCCGAAATCGCGACTGGCGACGGCGTCGCGATGGCGTATCGGGCGGGCGCTGTGATCGCGAATATGGAGTTCATTCAGTTCCACCCAACCACTCTTTACGTCAAAGAACACGAGCCGGGAGCGCGCTCGTTCCTGATATCCGAAGCTGTGAGGGGCGAAGGCGGAATCCTGCGGCTTGCAAACGGCGAAACTTTTATGGAGAAGTATCACGAGATGGGGTGTCTGGCGCCGCGCGATATCGTGGCGCGCGCTATCGACTCCGAACTCAAAGCAAGCGGCGACGAATGCGTTTATCTCGATGTAACTCATCTCGACGCAGAGATGATAACCGGACACTTCCCGCACATCTATGAGACGTGTCTTGCCGCCGGGATCGACATCACAAAAGAATGGATTCCAATCGTCCCGGCTGCGCATTACTCGTGCGGCGGCGCGGTGGTCGACTCCAACGGCTGCACGTCCATCGAAAACCTGTATGCATGCGGCGAAGTCTCGTGCACGGGCGTCCACGGCGCAAATCGACTTGCCAGCAACTCGCTTTTGGAGGCTATTGTGTTCGCAAGAAGGGCCGCTGCAGACGTCGAAAAGAGGATTCGCTCGATCGATTATGCCGATGTCGCCGAATATCCGCTCGACAAGCACACTGAGAGCATCGAATCCGGCCTTATCGACGATCTAATCACCCGGTTGCAGACAGTAATGTGGAAGTACGTCGGCATAGTGCGAACCAACGAACGGCTGGCAAAAGCGCTTGCAGAGATTCGCGATATTGCCCAACAAGCGGAGACGCTTTATGCAAACGGGAAGCTGTCGGCAAGGCTGCTGGAAGTGCGAAATATGGCGCTTACGTCCGAGCTGATAATCCTTTCCGCGCAGTGGCGTAAAGAGAGTCGCGGCCTGCACTACAATCTGGACTACCCCAATCTGGACGACGATAACTTCAAACGAGACACGATTTTGGTAAAAAACGGGCAAAACATGCCTGAAATGGCGTCTGTCGGATGAAACATGAACGGGCAGGAATGGTCTATCTGATCGGAGCCGGGCCCGGCGACCCCGGACTGATAACCGTTCGCGGCGCGCATCTGCTCGCGAGAGCGGATGTGGTGGTCACGGATAGGCTTGCGAACCCCACCCTGCTCGAATCCGCGCGCGCCGACGCCGAAATTGTATACGCCGGAAAGTCTTCTTGCGACCATTACCTCACTCAAGATGAGATTATAGCCGTGTTGATCGACCGCGCGCAGCAGGGCAAGGTCGTCGCTCGACTCAAGGGAGGCGACCCGTTTGTCTTCGGGCGAGGCGGCGAAGAGGCTGTCGCGCTTGCAGAAGTTGGAATCCGGTTCGAGGTCGTGCCGGGGATCAGTTCATCCGTCGCCGTGCCTGCATACGCCGGGATTCCCGTCACACATCGGTTTGATGCGGCATCGTTTGCAATCATAACAGGCCATGAAGCGCCGGATAAGTCCAATTCCGACATCAAATGGGACAAAATCTCAACCGCAGTGGATACCCTTGTCTTCCTGATGGGGGTTGAAAACTTGGAAAATATCATCGAGCAGTTGGTCGCAAATGACCGTCCAGCCAATACGCCGGTCGCGGTAATCCGATGGGGAACACACCCGTCGCAGCAAACCGTAGTTGGAACTCTGAGCGATATCGTCGCCCGATGTGAAACTGCCGGGGTCAAACCGCCTGCGGTCACAATTGTCGGCGAAGTGGTGAAGCTCCGCGAGACTATCTCCTGGTTTGAGACCAAGCTCTTGTTCGGCAAACGCGTGCTCGTCACTCGGGCGAGCCATCAAGCAAGTGCTCTCACGAATGAACTTCGCGAACTGGGCGCAGACGTAATCGAAATCCCGGTCATCAAATTCGTTCCGCCGGACGATTATGATATTGTCGACGCCGCAATCATGCGTTCCGAGGGCTTTGACTGGGTTCTATTTACCAGCGCTAACGGCGTGGATTGGTTCGTTAAGCGCCTGTTTGAGCTCGGTTTGGACATTCGAGCGATGGGTAAGGCCAAAATTGGCGCGATTGGGCCGAAAACCGCGTCCGCGCTGGAGAATCTCAGGCTGAAGGTCGATTATGTGCCGTCAGAATACATCGCCGAAGCGGTACTGAACGAGTTTCCAGAAGATGTCGGGAGCAAGGCCATACTGATCCCAAGAGCATCCGAGGCGCGCGACGAACTTCCCGACGGATTGCGTGCAAAAGGGGCGGAAGTAGTAGTTGCACCGGTGTATAAGACTGTGGCCGATGAGTCGCAAAGAGACACACTGCGTGATACACTTTGCGGCGGAAACTTGGACATAATTACATTCACCAGCGCGTCTACCGTGACGAATTTCCTGTCTCTGGCGGAAGATATAAAGGTTCCAAAAAGTATGTCGATTGCGTGTATTGGCCCTATTACAGCCGACGCCGCTCGCGCTGGTGGGCTTGAGCCTGCTATCATCGCCGAAGAGTATACAATCGAGGGTCTTGTGCAGGAAATCGCCTCAAACCTAAACAAACGTTGATTTCACAGCACTCTTTCACCCAGCAGGCGCTCTGCATTTCGATAAAGTATCAGTTCCAACTCGTTGTCGGTGAGCCCGAGTTCCATCAGCCGCTGTGCTTCGGCGGAGGGTCGCGCAAGGGGCAAATCGGTAGCAAAAAGAATGTGATCGGCCCCATGTCTGCGGATCATTGATAGCATCCGTCCATCAGGCATATATTCACGGAAGCACGCAGACGTGTCTAGATATAGATCCCTGCCGATAAGATGTTCCTCACACTCGTCCCACATCATCCAACCGCCCATGTGAGCCGCGTTTATGGTCAAATTGGGGAAGTTCTCGTGCACAATGCGCAGGCGTTCGGGCGTGGCTCTTTGCGGGTCGAACGGAGTCGGCTCTTCACCAGCGTGAAACGTGATAATCAGCCGGCCCTGCGCGGCCTCGTAGATGGGAAACATTATCGGGTCATCTGCATAAACGCCCTGCCAGTTCGCGTGAATCTTGATGCCTGGAATGCCCAGCGAGATCATTCTCTCGATTTCAGCAGCAGGGTCGTTCCATTCCGGGTGCATTCCGCCGAATGAGAGAATCCTGGGATCGGTGTGAGACGCCGCGAAGTCGTTTATGCCTTTGACCTGGCTTGCTTTGGTCGCCACGGGCTGGATTACGGCAAAATCCACGCCCTCCTGCTCTATCAGGCTTATGAGACCCGATATTGTGCCGTCGTAGACCGGTTTCATCTTGTTGATGGTGTACAAAACCTCAATAGCGCGGTCGGCCACTTTGTCGGGGAACGCGTGCACGTGAAAATCAATTATTTTTCCGAACTTGCCTGATTTTTCTGCTATCATAGAAATATTGTATCATACTCAAGAAGGATAATGCTTGGCCGACATATAACTTTTACCCAGCAGGGACGTATAATGGTTGCGGGAGGAAGCCTTGGTAGTAGATATTTCAGACATTGCGGCGCGACTGGACGCCGATGAAAAGCTCAAATTGACTTACCGCTTTCCTGTTCGCTCGGCAAGTGGACAAGTTGAATACGAAACCAGAGACGGCAAGCTGCTCGACGTCGCAGAGGAAGCCAGCATACTGTATGTCTCGCACAACGGCGATGTTATTTGGGTGAAGCCGGAGGAAGTCGTGGCGCTCACCGCCGATGACGACGCATAGCCTGGGCTTCGTGGTCTTGTTTCAGTTTTCTCCAGTTATCGGCCCCTCATATCCTGGAAAACAGTGGTGTTTTACACGGCACTTGCACAGAGTTAGTTCACAAATAATTCTCTAAATGTGAACTTTTCACCCATCAAACTCGTCTATATACATGTAAGGCGTGGGAGGTGGGAACTATGAAAACACGATGGTTCTTCACTTTTATGCTGATTCTTCCGGCAATGCTTACGATGGCGTCGCATTCAGATACGATCAGCAGCGTCAATCTGGAAAAGCGGAGAGTTCGCGGAGCTTACACGCACGTCATTACGGTAAATCTCAATGACCCCACGATAGAGGTCAAAATTGGCCTCCCGACAAAAGGAATCCCCGCAAGCGAACCGTTCATAAGCATGGTGAGGCGGCATTCGCCCGTTGCCGCCGTTACCGGAACTTACTTCGATACACGCACGCTTTACCCAGTTGGATCGATTGTAATTGACGGCAATGTCGCACACGAGAGCGCGATAGGTTCGGCGGTATGCTTCGTAAGATCGAACGGCATCACATGTAGTGCTGCGGGTTCTGTCGCTCCATCGGGATACAGGGTCACGATAAGCCCCACAAAGAAAGGTGAACGGTTCGACTGGACAGGCGTGGGGTTGGGCTTGCGAACAGGCCCACTACTGCTCGCCGAAGGGCATTACACTCTCAATCCCCGCCGCGAAGGGTTCAGAGACCCCGGGCTTTTTGGCTGCCGCACCAGGATGGCGATGGGGATCACATCTTACAACAAGATGCTGTTGGTATCGGTAAGTACGCCTATTACGTTTGGTCAGCTGGCAAGCGTTATGAAGAATCTTGGGGCAATTGATGCGGTTTGCCTGGACGGCGGGACGTCGTCGGCAATGTATTATCGCGGAAGAATAGTTCGCAGCCCCGGCAGGAGGCTGACTAACATCATCGAGGTGCACAGGCGGGCTCGCCCAATTGTTATACCAGCCGAGCAACCGTGGGTAGCCGAATTAGGTCACACATTGTTTGCCGATTCCACGGCGAACACCAACACCGCCCCAGCATGGGACAATGTTTATATGCCGGTTCATGACGAACTGACTCAACGACCTACGCAATATGTTCCGTGCAGCATAGATCCTCGCGATTTCAACGAGATCGTCGGGCCGCCCGCTCTAGCCTTTACCCAGGGTCGGGGTTCCCTCGTTCCAATCGACAGGGCACAACTCCCCCGTCTGAAGGGCCTTAATAACCCTAAGGACTTCGTCCACATTGCGGCCAATGTTAAGATCGTGCACCACCTGGTATCGTAATACGCCGTCGGGGTCGATTATAAACAACCCGCGAAGCGCTATTCCCTGGTCTTCTATCAAAACTCCGTATTCGCGGCTCACCGTCTTGGTAATGTCAGACAGCATCGGGTAATTGACCGACCCGATCTGTCCAACCCAGGCGAGGTGAGTGAATGTGCTGTCGATGCTGGCTCCCAACACTACAGCGTCCAGCGCCTTGAACTCGTCGATGCGCTTGCTGAACGCCGTGACCTCGGTCGGGCAGACGAACGTAAAATCGAGCGGCCAAAAAAACAACACGACCCACTTGCCACGATAATCACTGAGCATTACCTTTTCATATTTTCCGCCGACCATCGCATCCAATGTGAAGTCGGGAGCGCTTTGTCCTACTTGTATCATGCTGGGTTTCCTCCGGTCTGCAATTCTGGAGTTTATATACCCAGACAGCAAGCTCAGCTAATCATGATTATCCGTCGCGTCATCAAAAACTTCGGGCTGGTGACGGACTATCTCGCCTTCCACCATGTATATCACATCCTCGGCGATATTGGTAGCCTGATCGGCGATTCGTTCGAGGTGTCGCGAAGCAGAAAGCAGGTGCATAGCTTCGGTCACTCTGGACGGATTGTCCCTTATATAGTCTTCCAACAGAGTATACATATGCCGGTTCATGGCGTCAACCTCATCATCAGACGCGCGAACCTGCCTGGCAAGGTTCGTATCCGTGTTCACGAGTGCGTCGAGGCTGCGCTTGACCATCAACTGAGCCAGTTCGGCCATGCCACGGAAATCCAGAGGCAGGTCGATAGGCGCGTGCGAAGCCAGATAGCCGGCTCGTTCAGCAATGTTCACGCCGAGGTCACCGATGCGTTCCAGGTCATTGTTGATCTTCAAGACGGCGATTACGTACCTCAGGTCGATCGCGACGGGCTGGTGCAGGGCAAGAATCTTGAGGCATTCCTCTTCGATCTCGACCTCGAGCTGATCCATGTCTTCGTCACTAGCGATTACCTGCTCGGCCAGTGCCTTGTTGCGCATAATGAGCGAATCGACGGCCTTGCGAAGGCTGTCTTCCACTTCCGCTCCCATAAACAGCGTCTTCTTTTTGAGTTTTTCGATTTCTCGCTGCAGGTGAGTGGTCATCTACTATCCGAACCTCCCGGTGATGTAATCTTCAGTTTGCTGTTTTTGTGGCCGGGTAAACATCTCACGTGTCTCGCCGAACTCCACGATCTCGCCCTCAAAGAAGAACGCCGTGTAGTCTGATATTCGCGCAGCCTGCTGCATGTTGTGTGTGACGATCACGATGGTATAGAGTTCCTTTAGTTCAGCGATGAGTTCTTCGATCTTTACCGTCCCGACCGGGTCGATTGCCGATGCGGGTTCATCCATTAGCAGCACTTCGGGCTCGACCGCAACAGCCCTCGCAATACACAACCTCTGTTGCTGACCACCTGATAGATGCGTGCCGGGCTCGTGGAGCTTGTCCTCGACTTCGTTCCAAAGCGCAGCTTTGCGCAACGCCTGCTCGACGCGGCTGTCGAGCTCGCTCTTGCCCGTCTTGCCTTGCAGCCTCAGGCCGTAGGCGACATTATTGTAGATCGACATCGGGAACGGGCTCGGCCTCTGAAAGATCATTCCGACGCGCATGCGCAGCTCGATCTGGTCGACCGACGGGTCAAGCAGATTTTGGCCATCGAGGATGATCTCACCCGTCGCAGACTGGCCTTTATATAGCTCGTATATGCGATTATAGCAACGGATATGAGTTGATTTGCCGCAGCCCGACGGCCCGATTATAGCCGTGACCCGGTTTGCCGCTATATCCAGGCTGTTATCTTTCAGCGCCCGGTGGCCGTCGTAATAGAAGTTCAGATTGCGCACTGATATTTTCGGCTTGATCTCGTTCATCGGCGCGCCTTTCTGTCTTTCGCTATGAAGCGAGCTGTGAGCGTCATCAGCAGCACGCCTGCCGTTATCAATAGTGAGGCTCCCCATGCTTTTGCCTGCCAATCCGCGTATGGTGACATCGCGTAGTTGAATATCGTTACGGTGAGGTTGCCCATCGGTTTGTCCATTGACAAGCTCCAGTACGGGCTGTTGAGCGTAGTAAATAGTAGCGGGGCGGTCTCGCCGCTGACCCTCGCTACCGCCAGCATTACACCGGTGATGAGTCCGCTTTTAGCCGCTCTGAAAACAATCTGGAATATCATTTTGTGCTCAGGCGCGCCTAATGCTAACGCCGATTCTCTGAGCGAATTTGGCACTAGTTTGAGCATATCCTCGGTAGTGCGAGTGATGATGGGCAGCATTATGATGGCCAATGCGATCGATCCAGCGAACCCAGAAAACCCGCCAATCGGGATTACGACGAGTGTATATACGAACACACCGATCACAATCGACGGCGCGCCCATTAGAATATTCGCGACGAACCGCACAGTGGTCGCGAACCGGCTGTCCTGCCCGAACTCGGCCAGATATATTCCCGCCAGCATGCCGACGGGCACCCCGATTACAGCTGCGAGGATCGTAATCATGATCGTGCCGACTATGGCGTTGGCGAGTCCCCCACCCTGCGAACCAGGCGGAGTGGGCATGCTCGTGAAGAACGACCAGTTGATGGCCGCGATTCCGCGCGTGGTAATGGTAAGCAGTATCCACAACAGCATAAACAGGCCGAGCGCCGCCGCCGAACCGGCGATTATCGTGACGGCGAAGTTCGTCATTTTGCGAGATGTCACGCTACGCATTTTCATGCCGCCCCACCTTTACCTTTCGCCGCATATTTCAGCCAAAGCTGCGCCACAATCTGGAATATCGCGGTAATCAAGAACAGCACCAGACCCAATTCGATGAGCGCGCTCAAGTATATAGGCTCGGACGCCTCGGTGAACTCGTTGGCGAGGGTTGAGGCTATCGTATTGCCGCTGGCGAAAAGTGATGTCGCGAGTTTGTGGTCGTTACCGATCACGAATGTGACTGCCATCGTCTCACCTATTGCCCGGCCAAGCCCCAGGAATATCGCGCCGACCATCCCGCGCAGGCCATAAGGCATCGAGACATCTTTGGTGACTTCCCATGTGGTTGCGCCGAGGCCGTAAGCCGATTCTTTCATCACCGGCGGGACCATCTGCAACACGTCGCGCATCACGGACGATATGAACGGCAAAATCATCAGCGCAAGTATCATGCCCGCCGTGAGCATTCCGATTCCCATCGGTGGCCCCTGAAACAGCGGGCTTGCGCCCAGATACTTACCCAGCCACGGCTGGACGTGATCTGCCATAAACGGCGCGAACACGAAAAGCCCCCACATGCCGTATATGATACTCGGGATTGCAGCCAACAGCTCGATTGCAGTCCCGAAGAACCCGCTCAATCTCTTGGGTGCCAATTCGACAAGAAACAGCGCTACAACCAGGCTCATCGGGGTCGCAATGATCAGAGCGATGAGCGTGGAGACCACTGTCCCGTATATGCTGCTCAGTGCGCCGAACTCGCCCGTTACGGGGTTCCATACGGTGGACGTCAGGAACCCCGGCCCGAATTTGTGGATCGCCATCTGCGAGTTTCGCCACAGCTCGAATATTATCCCGACCGCAAGCAGCAGAAGCGTGGCCGCGCATGCGGCAGCGATGCTCCTGAACAGCTTATTGGCCGTTCGTTTGCGCGGCGGCGCAGGTTCTATATTAGGTCTTGTTATGTCTATGTCTATAGCCATGGTTAGTCAGATCAAGGTTCTCACTCAGAGATTTCGGTTTGCCACTTGTCCCGAACCATCTTTATGACGTTCTCCGGCATCGGGACGTAAGCCAGTTTCGTGGCCATATCACCGCCGTGCTGATAGCTCCAGCCGAAGAACCCGAGCATTGCGTCGGTGATCTTCTTGTCCTTTTGCTTCTTGTGGACGATGATGTACGATGCGCCGGTGATCGGCCAACTGTCTTCACCAGGCTGATTCGTCAGCACGACATAGTAGCCCGGCGCGTTCGCCCAATCGGCATTTGCGGCGGCTGCCTGGAATGTTTCGGTGGACGGCGCGACACACTTTCCGGCCTTGTTTTTGAGCTTGACGAACGTCATCTTGCTCTGAAGAGCATAAGCATACTCGACGTATCCGATCGATCCCTGCAGCCTCTGCACATAAGCCGCCACTCCCTCGTTGCCCTTGCCTCTCACGCCGACAGGCCAGTTTACAGCCTTGCCGAAACCGATTTTGTCATGCCAGGGCTTTGAGACTTTGTCGAGGTAGTTAGTGAATATCCAGCTTGTGCCGGAACCGTCGGCTCGGCTGACGACTGTGATATCCTTGTTCGGAAGCATGAGCTTGGGATTATCTTTCGCGATCAACGGATCGTTCCATTTTTTGATCTTGCCGAGGTATATGCTGGAAATCGTCTCAGGTGAGAGGCACAGCGCGCCCGGCTTAACGCCCTCGATATTGACCACGGGCACAACTCCGCCCATAATCATCGGAAACTGGGTAAGACCGGCCTTATCGAGTTCGTCGGCGGTCAGAGGAGCGTCAGACGCGCCAAAATCGACTGTCCCAGCTTTGATCTGCTGCACGCCTCCGCCCGATCCTATGGACTGATAATTGATCTTGACGCCCGTTACCTGGTTATACTTGTCCGCCCAAACGGCGTAGACAGGATAAGGGAACGTCGCGCCGGCGCCGTTTATCGTCACGCTCGATTTTGGCTTGGGCTCGCCCTTCATCGAGACCGGCTCTGTGCTCTTGCCACATCCTCCGATCATGACCGATGTCAGCGCCGCGCATAAAACGACTTGCAAAGTGTTTCGGTTCATTCCAATCACCCTTTCTAGTTAGAATATCTCTTCCTAGATAGAGATTACTGCCCGATTATTAAGATTGTGCAAGGACGCTGTCAGTATTGCGCAAACTTTAGCCCTCCGGCAGAATTATCGAGAATGTACTGCCCTTTCCGGGGCTGGTTTCAACCTCGGTTCTGCCGTGATGAGCCTGCACGATGTGCTTCACAATTGCCAGACCAAGCCCCGTTCCGCCCATTTTTCGGCTCCTGGCCTTATCGACACGGTAAAACCGCTCGAACAGCCTCGGGATATGTTCCGGCTCGATCCCTGCGCCGGTGTCGATCACCCTTATCGCGATTTCACGATCCGGCAGGCGCTCTGCCTTGACCATAACGCTCCCGCCGGGGCTGTATTTCACTGCATTATCGACCAGATTCGTCACGGCCTGCTCCAAAAGAGGCGCATTGATGACGGCAGCAATGTCGCCGTCGCACTCGATTGCGACGCTGACGTTCTGCTCCACAGCCTTCGGCTGAACATTTGCCACAGCGGCATTCAAGATGCCTCTGATGTGCCCCGATACCATCTCGATGCCGCGCGTGCCTGCCTGCTGTTCGATCCGGGATAGCGCGAGCAGGTCATCGATAATGGCGTCGAGTCTCTCGGCCTGCCTTGCGACAATCTCCAGAAAATCACGCGCTTTTTCTGGATCGTTGATTGCGCCCTCGCGAAGTGTCTCGACAAACCCCTTGATCGACGTAATTGGCGTCTTCAACTCGTGCGAAACGTTCGCCACGAAATCCTTGCGCATGTTCTCAAGGTTTCGCGTCTGGGTGATGTCGTTCAAGACGACCAGTACGCCTATTTTCTTTTCGTCCAAGCCCACGAGCGCGGTTCCCATGGCCTGCATGAGAGTTTCGGCGGGAGTGCGAAACACAATTTCGTCGGTTGTGGGAGCTTGGCTGATATGAGTCTTCTCGAAAAAGCGCTGCAGGTCTGGATTGCGCACGGCCTCTTGAATGGTCTTGCCCTTCACGGATTCCAGCTTGACTCCCAGCAGTCGCTCGGCCGTCGGGTTGAGAATGAGCATGCGGTCGTCGTTATCAATCGCGATGACTGCCTCCTTCATGCTCGAAAGGATGGCCTGCCGCTCGCCTGACTGCTGAGTTATGGTGCGAAGCTGAGTATCCAACTGCGACGCCATGCCGTTGAGAGTCTCAGCGAGGCTGGCGAACTCATCCGTGTCTGAGAGTGGAGCGCGCGTGCGGAAGTCACCGTCGGCGAAACGTCCGGCCGCTTCTTTAATCTTTTGAAGAGGATTGCTTATCCGTCTGACCGCGAGCAGGCTGGCAAGAACCGCAAACGCCGCAATGAGCAGCGCGCCGATAAATATGTGATGATAAGTGGCTAAAGGAGCCGAATCGAGCGCGGTCGCAGGCTGCGCGGTTCTCAGTACCGCGACTACGCGGCCATCGTGCTTAATGGGAATCGCCAGATAGACCATCGTAAAGCGAAGGGTCGGGCTGACGCGCCTCGCCCTGCCCACTTCACCGGCAAGCGCGCGACGAAACTCTGGGCGGTCGGAATGATTCTCCATCTTTCTCGGGTTGGTCTGGGAATCCGCGATCACGTTTCCGGTCGGCGAAATGATAGTGACCCGAGCCTGGGACATATCGGCCAGGCTCCTCACCGTGGCGGCGAGTGTTTTGTCGCTGGGGTTCAGTCGAGCACCCTCTATGTCCTTGCCGACGAGCCTTGTCCTGACCTCTAGATCGGCCTCGACCTGAGAATAATAGAACTCCTTGAGCGCGCTGGACGCAAATACCGCGAAGATCAGCACGGAGATCACGGTGATTGCAAAATATATCGGAAAGAGCTGCCATACGAGCGGTTTTCGACGCATGAATCTACTCCTTGAACCTGTAGCCGACTCCTCGCACGGTATCTATATTTGCGCCCGCGTCCCCCAGTTTTCTGCGCAGCGAGACAATATGCACGTCCACCGAACGGTCGGTCACTTCAGAGTCCTCCCCTCTGGAGCACTCGACGATCTGATAACGAGTAAATACCCATCCGGGCCTTCGAGCCAGCGCATGGAGTATGCGAAATTCGGTAAGAGTGAGGTCTATGGGCTGATCGTCCACCTCTACGCGATGCCTGTGTGGGTCGATGCGAATGCCATGGATCGTGATGACATCCGACTCGCTCGCGGGCTGGGTCTTGTCTCTGCGGAGAACGGCCTTGACTCGCGCAACAAGGACTCTGGGGCTGAAAGGTTTTGTGATGTAATCGTCCGCGCCGAGTTCCAGGCCGGTCACTATATCGGCCTCTTCGCCCTTTGCGGTCAGCATTACGATGGGAATCGTCCGGGTGGATGGGTCGGAACGAAGGATTCTGCACACATCCAGACCATCGACCCCCGGCAGCATCAGGTCGAGCAAAATCAAGTCGGGCGAGCCAGATCTGGCCTCGATAAGCGCCTGTTCGCCCGAGTTGACCGTGCCAACTCGATAGCCCTCTTTGGCGAGGTTATAATCTACGAGCTTGAGGATGTCCTCTTCGTCATCGACAACGAGTATTTTCTCTTTAGCCATAGAAACTCCTTCACGACACAAGTATATGCAATCACATTAATGTTAGGATTGTGTGAGTTTACATTAAGGAATATTCTATGGCTTTCAGGCTAATAGTCGACCAGCGCGCAGGTCAGAACGCCCCGGCAGACGAGATCGCCCTCAACGCGCGATTCGGCCTTGATCTTCCATATACCGCGCCTGCCTGAGAGAAGCTCGACCTTGGTGACGACAGTGTCGCCCGGAATAGCGTTGCGCTTGAAACGGACATCGTCTATAGCGGCGAAATACGCCAGCTTGCCTTTAGCCTCCGGTTTGACCATCAGAAGATAGCATCCGACCTGAGCCATGTGCTCCACCAACAGAGCGCCGGGAAATATCGCCTGACCGGGAAGATGACCCTGGAGAATCTTTTCGTTTGCGGTTATGTTTTTGATGCCGGTGCACGCCGTGCCTTCCTCATTGACCTCAATGATCCGGTCTATAAGCAAAAATGGGTAACGGTGCGGAATTGTGTCTCGTATTTGTTCGATATCTATCATTATGACCTCGGTTGTAGGTTAAGTTGCAGAGCAATTAACTGCCCATATATTCGTAAAGTTCTTGCTCAAGCAGGTATGTGTCGTTCTGGATGCGCTTTAAAATCTCGGCATGCTCATCGAGATATTGAAAGCCCTCGGAGCCCACATCCATAGACATCATCGCCGATTCCGCCTTGGCTGAACGTTCGGCCTGATCGTCAGGTATAAACCCGGCAAGTTTGGGATAAAAGTGCCTGAGCTGGTGATATGTGTCCGAACCCTCGGGCACTTCCTTAAGATACAGCTTGATCGCTTCCTTAATCATTTCTTTGTCGCAGGGCAACCGTGATTCGGGTATACCCGCGACAATCGCTTCAGTCTCGGCAAGCGCCTTTGCGTATCGCTGGATAATCTCTTTGGCTGTTTCTTTGTCCATGATGATACTCTTGTTTCTGCCAATAATTATGGTATAGCAGATTATACTGCACCCAGCAGTTTGTAGCAATAGCAAATAACCTCAAAAATGGGGTTTCATTATTGGACAGTTTATGCAATAATAATACACTCGGCTGGAACCTGACTGCCAGGCCAGACGTCAATAACTATACAATCGTGGAAGGGAGGCGATTATAATGACAGATGATAATGTCGAGATGATCGAAACTCCCGAAACCTGCGACGTGACAACCGAATACGACAACCGGATTGAAGACGATTTCGAGACCGAACCCGAGGAAGTAGAGCAAGAGGACATTGAGTCCGGCGGCAAGAGGGAAGAGATCGAGCAGCAGTTTGCCCGGTATGAGCGGAACTACAGGTCTCGCAGGATAAGGGAGTTAACGCTTGCCCCCATCAAGCGAAAGAGGGGCAGACCATCAAACAAAATGGCAGCGTGACCCATTAAAAACGAGTCGGATATATGTCCGGCTCGTTTTTTTCAATTATCCGCTTTTGAGCAGCCTGCGAAGCCTATATGCGTCCTTCTGGCGGACGACGATCTCATCAAGGGTCAAAAACCGGTTCCGCCTGGAATCGAAGCGCGACACTTCCAGTACTTCGTCGAGCAGATGGCTCTTTGGAGTGCCTGCAAAGAACTGATTTCTGCGCTGATAATCCCGCCAGCCAAGTCTGCCTTTAACATAAAGCATCGCGGCAAGCATCTGCGCCAGTTCGCTCCGGCTCTTGGACTCCAGTTCCTCGCGAGTGAATATGTGCTCGGAGAGGTATTCGTATTCAGGCTTATATGGCGGCTCGTCATGAAACGCCTCGGCAAGAAGAGTAGCTGCGCGCCAGTTGAGAATGGTCTTGCGCCCGTTGGCCGTGTAGAAGATCTTGATTTCGGCGTCGTATACTTCGGTCTCTATGCCTTCGGTCGTCAGAACCTTGAACTTCTTCAGCGTGCGATACAACCTCGGCTGGCCCGGCTTGGAATCGGCGTTCTCGATGCCCGCGATATCAGACGGCTCCACACTGATTATCTTGGCATAGTGATTGTGTACCGGCTCGCTTTCCTTGCGCAGGTCTCCGCGCAGCCGGACGTAATCAGCTGCCGAAACGGGCAGGTTGACGCCCTCCTCAGACGCTCGCAGAGCCTGGTTTTCTCTATGCATCAGGTCTCTGAGAGTGGAACTGAGCATTCTGGCGCGATCTGGACTGATAAGCGCCTTCGCGATCATTTCGGCCAACGCTCTGTCTTCCGATCTCCGCTCGGCAACCTTATGACCGGTCTTCTTCCAGTATCGACCTACAGCCGTGGCGAACTTGATATGGTCTTCATCCACCTTGATGGTCTCCTGGTTGCGCACATTTCGCAAAGTATAGACCCAGTGCGGCTCAGGTGTAGGGGCTATGTCGACATCAAGCACTTCCCCGACAGTTCTGTCGGAGCCGTGATGGCCGTAGCTTTGTTTTGGAAGCTTAGGTTCGGTGTGTCTATAGACGACGAGCCGTCCTATGCTATACTTGTAATCATCAAGCATGTTCGTGGCCCTCTCTGTTTCTATTATACTCCAAAGGCGTCCCACGTCAACGGTATTTGCGCATTGCGTGAAACAAAAGTTTGCAGGGTGAGCACCTATAAAGTTTCTACATTGCTTTGCCGATAATATATAATGATTCGTGTAGCCTTTTCGGGAGGTGATGCCGGTGGTACCAGACGCGCTGAACATAGTGTCGTCGCTGGCAAAGTCGACTGAAGTCGACAGGTCGCCCGGCGCTACTCAAAGAGCCAGTGATGTTAGTCAGGAGCAAATAGCCGGAGAAGAAGCTGCGGCCCTCTCGCAAAAAAGGACCGACGCTATGGAACAGCTTCGCCGGGACAAGATCAGACAGGATCGTGAACGCCGCCGGCATGAGCTTGAGCGGCACGGCATTGACTCGTCTGACGATGAACCCGACCAGGAAGACGGCGAATCACATTTGGACGTGGTGGCATAGAAATCTATGGACACATTTTTTTCTATTTTAGTGGTAATAGGTATCTGTTACGGCGCATATAGAGGATTGAAATGGATGCTTCGAGCCGGTCAGGTTCAGACGCGCAAGGATCCTCCTCTTTCTCCTGCCGACCTCAAGATATTGGAAGAGAGCGCGGCGAGGCTCATGGCTGACCTCAGAGCGGTTACGGACGAGTGCGTCGCGCGAATTGAATGCGCATGTGCTGACGCCGAACGCAGGATGTGCTCGATTGAGCCAAAGAGCATTCTGGTGAGTGATGTGTCGGTCGAACAGGATGATCATCCAAGCGAGACAAATCTCACTAACGGCGAGATCGAACTGCTCAAGGGCCTTAAAGCTATCGGAATGGAATAACGTATTAATCACGGCAGATGCATTGAGCACCTGCCGTGATTTGCATTACTTACTGGAATATCACCGAAGTGGCTGGCCCTGTCCAACTCTGGCCTATGTATGATGTGGACGTCTTCACCGCGCAGCAGAAAGGCCTCATAACCACTTTGCCGGGCGCAAAATAGAACCTGAATGTCTGGCTCGCGCCGGGCTTGAGGATCGTTGAGAATCGCTTGAACTCAGTGCAGCACAAGTCCGTACCGGTCATAAATAATCCCTGATCCTTGTTGGACATATTGCGCACTGTAATATCGTAAAGGCCAAACGGGGCGGTGCCGACTGTTTTGTTGATTCCGCTGCTGGTCAGATTGACTAGCAGCGAGCCGACGACTCCTTCCGGCCCCTTGCCCATAGGCGTAGCAAGCGTTTCACGAACCGTAATATTCTCACGCTGGATATCATACTGTGCCGTCGGCCAGTATATGTAGAACCCACCGTTCGGGAAACCCGGTACGCCGGCCACACCCTCCGCAAACGAGCCGGGAACTATAAGGTGCATTTCTTTCCGGCTGGAATCGGCCTGAGCCAACAGCCTGTGCGAATCGTCGTGAATAGCCTGGGTAATAGCGACGACTGCCGGTTGATTGCTCGCGATTACATTGTTGTCCTTGGTGATTGTCGCAATCCCCAACATGGCGACGTACGCAACCGTGGGCGGCAGATCAAGGCTAAATAGCTGAGTATCACCGAAGATTGACCGCTCGAACACTATGCCCCCGAACGGCGTGTTGAACTGCCCGGCTGAAGCAAGACTCATGAAGTTGACCATATAGGTCGATCCGTTTGCCGGATAGCAGAATGTCGCCACCACGTTGGCTCTGTCGTTGAACTTGACCGGCGTATCGCCGACAGGGCCCACCGTAGCCGTGGCCTGAATCAGACCGCTTACTGCCATGGGAGCGCATTTTGTCGGCGAGGACGTGTATATCCACGCGCAGCTGCCTGCGCTGGATGCACTCAAATTTGTGACGGTGACTGTGGTCGGCCCCCTGCCCATTACCGCTGGTTGGGATACCGACTTGTGCGTCGGCGACACTTTCGGCATTTTCTTCTCGCCATTGGCCCATGCGGCCACGGATATCAAGATCAGTGCCGCAATGAATGCCAATGCCGCTGCGAATTGCCAGGTGCGATATCGGGATTTCATCTGATTTACTCCCTCCTGTGTTGGCGCTGGTTTGCAAGCTTTTCGCTCTAGAAACCATACTACCCTGCCGCGAAAATAAGCAAACAGTTTGACGGAGAGATCAGATTTGATGGCCGATGAACACAGCTACTTTCTAAGTCGATCGCGCTCGATGGACTTCATATAAGATATGCCTTCGGCGAGCTTGGTCTTGGTATCGCCTGGGGAGAAATCCTCAAGTGACAACCATCCCTTATAACCGATCTTGTCCAGTACAGACATTACCAGCCACCACGGTACGAGGCCTTCCTTCATCGGAGTGGCGACGTTTCTCCAACGTTTTTCCTGGGTCGCATGATCATCATCCGCGACCCAGGCCGTGTTCTTTACGTGAACATGAGAGAGATAAGGGCCAAGCAATTCCAGCCCAAGCTGCCAGCTTTCGTATCCCTCGCAGACCATATTGGCCGGATCGTACACAACACCGACGTAATCCGGGTCGAAATTCGACACAAACCGATACGCAAGGCTTGCGCTGCTGCAGATGTTGCTCGGATGCACCTCAATGGTCGCTCTGACTCCATACTGCTTGGCCAGACTTTCGACCTTGGCATAACCATCAACCGCCTCTTCATAGAGATCGTTGTAATTTACCAGGCCGGTATATTTGGGGGTCGACACGCGAATGGACGGGGCGTCCATCAACTTTGCGGCTTCCATGCATTTTTTTACGTCATCCAGAAATTTGTAGCTCAGGTAGGTGCCCAAACCGACAATCTCCAACTCGTTGTCTTCGCACAAGGCGCGGATCCACTCGGCGTTCTTTACAACCGATTCCATGTCCATAGACGGTTTGCCAGCATGGGTAGGATCGGCCTTCTCCGCAAACAACCCGGCAATTGCGTCCACGCGCCACTCGACGCCATCGTAGCCCAGTTCCTTGAGAAGAGACACAGCCTCTTCGGGTCGAAACTCCGGCATCATAACGGTGAATCCTGCATACCTGAAAGCCATAGTAATGTTACCTCTTATTTGACCGGAGTAATTGTGACCCCGGAACCGAGCGGCCTGATAGAATCAAGAATGTTCGCAAAAAGCTCTTCAGTCGCACCCGCAGGTACGCCGGTGGTATCGATGCAATTCGCCATCCAAGCGTAGCCATCCTTTATGAATATCGCTCGATGCACCACACGCTTGCTTTCGGGTTTTCCGTCGGTGGTGACGAACGCCGGGCTGTCGGCGACCGCTTTGCGAACCCATTTCTGTACGTAAGGATTATATTTGGCAAAGACCTCTGCGTTGGTGCCAGGATCGAGCTTCGTGCGATGAATGTTGACCACAACAGGCGGCGCTCCGAAAACCAGCCAGAAACCGTTCGACGATTTCGGCTTCATTGTGGAGGTTTCGTCTTTTGCAGTCCAACCCGCCGGGTACTTCATCGAGAACCCGTATCTCTTATTGGAATAAGTATTTTCCAAATCTGGAACCTGAAAGGTGGGCGGCAGAGACTGTTCGATCACGGGAGGACTTGGAACCATTTCGCCTGCCTCGCTCGGATCAGCCGGAGCCAGGGGGACATTGTCCTCAGCGTTTTCTACGAGAACCTTTGCCGATGCAGACCACACTTCTTTGCCGTCACTTCCGCGACCTACGGCTTTCACGACATGCTCTCCAGCGGCGGCAGATGAACAATCATATTCGACCCTGAAAGGCTTGATGCTTGCAGTACCGACGGACTTACCGTCAAAGAAAATCTCCACCGAGACTGCGCTCACCTCTCTGGATACGTTTGCTAATATAACCAGTTTTCCATTCACGGATTTCGGAGCGCCGGAAGAATCCTTCGGACCCACAACCAGCGTACGCGCTCCCGGTCTGAAATTCGCGGCTGGCGCAGAGGGCATTCTCGGAGGTTCCCCAGCGACAACTTCCACACACAACACTGAGAGCGCAATCAGTAAAACCGACTTAAATATTCTCATAATCAAGTGTCTGCTCCCTTTTTGAAACGACAATAGAATCATTCCCTACTTGAGCAAAGATTTACCGCTTCGTCCAGCACTATTATAATGGACGACTCAAGTGGATTCAAGTTCCCGCCCAATGTGTTCGGGACAAATGTTTCGACGCATGACAGTTTTCTGCTATACTATATCTGTCATGACCTACGATGGATTCACTCTCGCGGCGGTAATCGCGGAGCTTAACCATAGAATTAAAGGCGGACGCATACAAAAAATCCGCCAGCATAATGACACGGACATCACCTTAGAAATACGCGCGCCCGGGTTCACGTATATGCTGTTTTTCTCAGTAGATGCCCGTTTCTCGCGCGTATATTTGACATCGTCCCTGCAGCCCGTCCCAAAAGAAGCGCCCAACTTCTGCATGCTGATGCGCAAGCACGCGCAGGGCGCATTCATTGAAGGAATTGAGCAGGTGGGCATGGATCGTGTCATGCAAACTACCCTGGGTTACCCCGACGGCACTCGCCTCAATTTGATTTTTGAAATAATGGGCAAACACTCCAACCTGATCCTTGTGAGTTCCGAGGGCAAGATTCTGGGCGCGGCGAAACACATAGGGTCGACCGTCAGCCGTTACCGCCAAGTGCTGCCTGGTCGAGATTACGTGCCGCCGCCCGGCGATCCAAAAGTCGACCCGAAATCGCTCGATGCGACAGCGTTCGACTCACTATGGCTTTCGCCACTAAGGCAGGAATCGGACGACGCAGCCATCAAGAAGTGGTTGATGAACACATTCAGCGGGTTCGGGCCGTTTCTTGCTGAGGAGATTGTTGCAAGATCGTCAAAAGACGGCGAAATTTCGGTCGACATGCTCAGTGACGAAATGCTCGGACTTGGAGATATGGTTCGGACTGAATCGTACGAGCCTGTTTTCATATCCGATGCGACCGGGCGTGGGTTGATGGCCTACCCGATGCCGACGGTACAATTTCCGCCTGACCGGCAACATCCGAGACCGTCGATAAACGAGTCGCTGGACGCGTTGTACAGGTCGCTTGTCAGCCGGTCGCAGCTTGACGACGAGCGCACCCAGACACTCACGGCCATCAGGCGGTCGATTGCGTCGAGGAAGCAGATTTTGAAATCAATCGAGCGCACTGTCGCTGAAGCTGAGAACGCCGACAGATACAGGAAAACCGGCGAGCTCATACTCGGCAGCCTGCATGCAATTGAGAAAGGGGCGAAATCGGCTCATCTTACGGACTATTTCGACCCGAATATGCCCGAAATAGCGATAGAACTCGACGAAAAGCTCAATGCCCAGCAAAATGCCGACCGGTATTTCAAGCGCTATCAAAAGGCCCGTGACGCCGTCACTACCGCTCAAGCGCGAAGAGCGATAACTCAGCACTCCATTGATACCCTCGAATCGGCGCGCCAGGAGGCTGAGTCGGCGAAAACCGTAGAATCGCTCAAAAGCCTTCGCAAGATGCTCATCGAGCAGGATTTGCTGCGGTCTGAAGTTCCTCAGCAGAAGCATATTGAGGAGTTCGGGGGGGAGCGCATCAGGCGATTTCTGACCCCCGAGGGCTGGGAAATACTCTACGGCGAAAATTCAAAAGCCAACGATTATCTGACCCAGCGCGTCGCCCGGCCAAACGATGTGTGGCTGCACGCCAGGTCGATTACGGGCGCACACGTAGTAATCAGGACGGCGGGTCACACAGGCAGCCTGCCGAGACCGGTACTCATACAGGCCGCAAAGATAGCTGCGCAAAACTCGGACGCAAAGCATTCGTCTCTTGTGCCGATAGATCACACAATGCGCAAATATGTCCGCAAGCCTCGCGGCTCCGCGCCGGGTTATGTGATCTATCGAAATGAGAAGACCATCGACATCAATCCCAAGGTATAGGCAGCATAAATATGAAGAGACTTTTTGTAATCTTATTGGCAGTTATTTCGCTTGTATCGGGTGCGATTGCGTCGACGCCCGAGATTTGGTTCGACGCCATCGCCGCACCTATAAGCCTGTCCAGTCAGGATCAGCAGGCTATGATGAAGGTATTGGCCGACTGCACGCTTGGCGATATTAAGGCGTCGCATGAGCCGTTTCCGAGCGCGGTCTCAGAAGATCGCGGCGGGCGGATCGTGTTTGTGTCGCTTTCAGACGGCAAATCGAAGGCGAACGTATTTCGAGGAGAAGGGTTGGGACTTGGCAGCGCAATCGACTGCGCCCTGACGAAAATCGCCGGTCCATCGAATGGATCGAAATGGACTGCGATCAGACTGGATATCGTGGAGTCATATCGACCCCTGGGAGACAAAGCGAAACTTCCCAGCGCACTCTTCGCGCCCGGGTTGGACGGCCTCGCGACCATCTCCGACCACGCCATCGCCCTGCTGCCGGACGAACTGGTCGCCGGACGATGTATACGCGAGACCAGCAAAATGCGATGGGATACCCTGGCCGAAATTGTGGAACCGCTGGGCCTGAAAATCCTCGATAAGAGCACAAATGTGTTTGATCTGTCCGCATTCGCATATACATTCACCACCCAGAGCTTCTACACCGACGGCAAAACCATACTGCCGATCTACCGGGGGCACATGGCGGACATGCCGGTCACACAGACGATGCTGATGCGCGCAATTCGCGCTGGCGGCGACTATTTGAAGCAGGCTGTAGGCTCGGATGGGCGTTTCGCTTACAATTACTTTCCGGGCGACGATGAAGTGGGCAAGGATTACAATTATGTGCGTCACGCGGGCACAATATATTCGATGTGCGAGGTCTACCAGATAACTCGCGACCCCGATCTGCTGGCCTCGATCCGCCGCGCTGTCGGCTATATGCTGAGGCAGAAAAGACCCAGCGGCGCATCGGCTTATATATTGAGCGATCCGTCGGTCACCTCGCTTGGAGTAAACGCGCTGGCGGCGCTGGCGCTGGCCAAGTACACGGAGGTCACTAACGACCGGCAATATGTGCCGTTAATGATCAAACTTGGGCGATGGATGGAGCAACATCTCAAAAAAGACGGATCATTTGATCATATAATCGACACAAGCACGGGTAAAGCCTCCTCGAAAACCTGCGATTATTATCCCGGCGAAGCGGCTTTTGCGTTTATACGCATTGCTCGGATCGATAAGCAGGCTCACTGGCTAAACTCGGCTGAGAAGGCTGCGAAACACAAAATCAAGACCCAGTCCAAACTTGAAGACGCCAAGCTGCCCAATGACCAATGGCTTCTCTACGCTCTGAACGAACTCTACCGCGTCAGGCCGAAGCCCGAATACATGAAGCATACTCAACGGCTCGCCAAGGGAGAAATGATCGGACAGGTGTTAAGCGCCGGTCATCCCGACGAGATCGGGCGATTGCGCGGCAAACTGCAGTCCAACATCACGGCGGTCGAAGGGCTTGACGCCGCATGCGCTCTAATGCGGGACTTCGGCTCGAAAAAGGAAGCCATCGCTATAAGGCAATCGCTGCAGAAGGCCGTGCAATATCAGATGCAGATACAGTTTCAGCCGGAATCGGTGATTTACTATCCGAACCCGCAGAGGGCTGTCGGGGGTGTGCCAAAAGGTTTTGCCAATAATATAGTCCGCATAGACAGCGTGCAGCACTTTTTGTCGGGATGTATCATGTATTATCGGATAATAAATTAAACGGCGCGACGCAGCACAGTTTGTTTGTCTACTTGCTCTTGCGCGGTCTGTGCGCCGATACTCTCTCGATCTTCAACACGTCGGGCAGGCTGCCTACTTTCAAAATCAGCTCTTCAAAAACCCGCACGTTCGGCAGGTCTACAGTAAGGTCGATGTTGGCCGTTTTATCGGGCTGGGTCTTGACCTTTGCACCGGTGATATTGGCTTTGACTTCGGAGAACATCGCGGTGATATCGCTGAGCAGACCGACTCGATTCAGAGCCTTGATGGCAATATCGGTCGGATATCTCTCGCCGTCGGATTCGGTCCAGTTAATATCGACCAGGCGCTCGGGTTCGCTGATCTTATATGCGGCGACATTGGGACACGCCACAGAGTGCAGCGCCACACCCTTACCCCGAGACACGTAACCGACAACATCCTCGCCCGGCAGCGGAGCGCAGCACTTGGCTCGGGTTATCATGAGGTTTTTGACACCGTCGAGCGTAACGGCAAGCCGCTTCTTGCCCGTCTGCTTTGGGGCCTCGACGACCATTGTCTCGGTCTTCGGCGGCTCTGCAATCTTCAGTTTATTTGCAACCGCTCCGGCAGTGACATGGCCATCGCCGATAGCCGCGTATAGGTCGTCCTCATTATGCAGGTTCAGTGATTTCGCGACAGATACAATGTCGCCGGTCTTGATTATTTCCTTGAGTTCGTGACCAAGGCGCTCGAGTTCCCGCTCGAGCAGTTCACGGCCCCTCGCAATACTCTCCGGCATGTGAGCTTTGCGGAAGAAGCTCTTGATACGATTGCGCGCGTGGGAGGTCTTCACGAACGTCAGCCAGTCGCGGCTCGGCTGGGCGTTGGATCGAGATATGACCTCGACTATATCGCCGTTGTTGAACTTATACGTAAGCGGCACGATCCGACCATTGACCTTGCCGCCTACACAGTGGTTCCCGACATCGCTGTGAATGCGATATGCGAAGTCCACAGGGGTCGAGCCGGCCGGCAAGTCGATGACGTCGCCGCGGGGAGTGAACACGAAAACCTGATCGGTAAACAAATCGTTGATGACACTGTGCAAAAACTCGCCCGCGTCCTTGCTGTCGGACTGCCAATCGAAAAGCTGCTGTCTGAGCCACGAGAGCTTGCGCTCGAACTCGTCTCCCGAGCGCATCCGTTCTTTATACTGCCAGTGCGCGGCCACACCGAAGTCGGCGACACGATGCATGTCCCACGTCCGAATCTGCACTTCCAGCGGTTCGCCCCTCGGGCCAATCACCTTTGTGTGCAGTGACTGATACATATTCGACTTGGGTTTGGCGATGTAGTCGGAGAATCGCTCAGGGATCGGCATCCACAGGTCGTGCACAAGACCCAGCGCGTGATAGCAGTCCCCTACTCTGTTTACGATCACGCGGACGGCGGAGAGGTCGTATATCTCCGAAAAGTCGACTTTCTCGCGCAGCATCTTCTGATAAATGCTCCAAAGGTGCTTTGGTCTGGCTTGAATGTGCGCTTCGATACCGTCTTTCGCAAGGTGTCGCTGGATCATATCGACCGCTTCGGCAAGGTCGTCCTCGCGGTCGCCCCGCGTCCGCGCCACCATCTCCATAACCCGCTCATAAGCTTCCGGCTCGATATATTTGAACGCGAGGTCTTCAAGCTCCCACTTGATCTTCCAAATCCCGAGCCTGTGCGCCAGCGGGCCATAAATCTGCATCGTTTCCTGCGCGATTTTCTTCTGCCTGTCCGGGGGCTGCGCATTCAAGCTGCGCATATTGTGCAGTCTGTCGGCGAGCTTGATGACCATTACCCGCAGGTCTTTGGCCATCGCCAGGAAGATTTTACGAAGATTTTCGGCGCTTCGCTTAAACTCCACGCGGCGCTTCTTGGGGACTTCGTGACGTTCTTCAGGCTCGTCCTCCACCTCGAAGTCAGCGAGTTTGAGCTTTGTGACGCCGTCCACCAATCCCGCGATCTCGTCACCGAACGCCTGCTTTATGTCGTCAATGGAATAGTCCTGATCCTCCACCACGTCGTGAAGCAGCGCGGCGGCTATGCTGGCGGTGTCCATTTCAAGGTCGGCGAGGATTTCCGCGGTGGCAAGTGGATGCGTGATGTAAGGCTCGCCGGTAAGGCGTTTTTGATCCTTGTGCGCCTCGGCGGCGAATTCATACGCACGCCGGATGAGGTCAGTGTCCGCCGCATCATTGTAATCAAGCACTTTGCGTATGATGAGTTCTATGTCAGCCATCTGAACTGCCAATTTTAATCGCCTTGCCGACCAGTTGCACCGACTCAACACCATTGTACGTATTGAGTCTAATATTGTAACACAGATCGACACTCCCGCCAAGTTCGAGCCGGTCGGCCATATCGCCCATCCGGAACGCAATGCAGTCTATGGGCGCACCTTGCCAGCCCTGCACTTTCAGTTTAAGGTGACTGCCGTCTCCCACCCTCTGATAATTCAAAACCTTGAAATTGCGGGTGATGAACATCGGCTCCAGGTTTCCCTCGCCGAACGGCTCCATCTTCAGCAGCGAGTTCGCCAGTTCGCGGGTAATATCCTGCGGGACAAGCTCAACATCGGCGCGAATGCGCGGGGCAAGCTCCTCATCGGAAATAGTATCGATAGCGTGGGCACTGATTCTCTCCTCAAAAGCAGAGATGTTCTCCAGCGGAATCGTAAATCCTGCCGCCAGAGCGTGGCCGCCGAAATGCGTGAACAGGTCAGAACACCGAGCGAGGGCGTCGCGCATGTGGAAAGCGTCAATGCTGCGCGCCGACCCGACACCCATCCCCGACGCCTCGTCACGAGCGATGAGTATTGTCGGCCTGCAGTGGGTCTCACAAATCCTACCCGCCACAATGCCTATTACTCCGGGATTCCACCCGTCGCTGGAGAGCACCAGAATTCGGCTGGATGCGAGGTCTATACTCTCAAGTTGACCCGACGTCTCCGCCAGTATTCTCTCCTGCTCGACCTTTCGATCCGAGTTGTGGCGTTCCATCGTCTCCGCAAGAATGCGCGCCTCGTTTTCGTCCTTTGTGAGAAAGAGTTTGAGTGCCGTATGGGCATCGTCCATTCTGCCCACGGCATTGATCCTCGGGCCAAGGATATACCCCACGTAATGAGTGGTGATGGCCTTTCCGTCAAGACCTGTGGTCCTTAAGATCGTCTTCAGACCGACTTTCTTGCTTTTTGGCATCAAATCAAGGCCGAATTTCACGATAGCGCGGTTCTCGTCCAAAAGTGGAACCACATCAGCCACCGTCCCCAGCGCCGCAAGATCGACGAATCGCGACAGGAATGATTCCTCGTCATGCCCAAGCAGCCGAACCAACGCCTGCGCCACTTTCAGCGCCACACCCACACCCGCCAGCTCCACAAACGGATAATTGGAGTCACGTCGCTTAGGATTAATCACCGCGACGGCGTTGGGCAATTCCGCTCCAGGCTCGTGATGATCGGTAATAATGAGATCGATTCCAAGCTCACGCGCGCGGTCTGCAGTCGAACAGGCGTTGATTCCACAGTCACAGGTCACCACAAGAGTGCAGCCGCTCTCAGCCGCGGCATCTATGGCTGGAGGTTTGATATCGTAGCCGTCGCGCTGACGATGTGGAAGTCGATACTCGACATTCGCCTTGAGAGCGCGCAGGGTTCGCACCAAAAGCGCAGTGCTGGTGACTCCGTCCACGTCATAGTCGCCGTATACGCAAATCTTTTCACCAGAGACTATCGCGTCGGCAATTCGCTCAACGCCTTCTTCGACGTCGGGAAGCAGATAGGGGTCGTGCAGTCCGGCCAGAGACGGGTCGAGGAACATTTTCAGGTCAGAGGCGGTCTTCACACCACGATTTACAAGCAGCCTGCTCATCACCGGACTCACACCGGCATCCATGCTTAGAGCCTGAGCTGCCGCCTCATCGCAATCCATTACTTTCCAGACCGTCTGATCCACTCCCCGACTCCAAATCGACTAATAAAGAAAGGCTCGCGCCCCCACACAATGGAGTTCACGAGCCTTGCATAAATCAATTACACGCATTGGGTGAACTTGGGGTTAACATACAACCTCCAACATCCAACCTCAAAATCAGTATCTCTTTTTCTTAGTGGTCTTCCTCTTGATGCGAGCAGCCTGAGCGCCTGCTTCAACCGATTCGTCGGCTTTCGCAATTTGCTCACCAGCTTCACCCGGTATTTCGCTGACGCCGGCAATCGGCTTCTCGACAAGAGCCTTGTCCTCGAAGGTCTTCTTTTTCGGCTCGGCGCCGGTCTTTGACGCGATATTTTCCCATACGATTACAAGTGGGGTCGCGTTGAAGATCGAGGAATAGGTTCCGATGATAATACCGGCAAGGAGCGCTATATAGAAGTGCCTCAGCAGAGGTCCGCCAAGAACGATCAACGCCGCAAGGGTCATAACAACCGTCATAGATGTATTGATCGACCGCGAAAGTGTCTGCAGAATGCTTTTGTTAGCAAGCTGCTCGAAGCTCTCGCCGCGCTCTCTGTGGCGCAGGTTCTCGCGGATTCGGTCGAAGACGACGATGGTGTCGTGAACGCTGAACCCGATAATGGTTAGAATAGCCGTAACAAACAGGCTGTCTACCTCCCAACCCGCGAATTTCCCGAGGATCGCGAAAAGCCCGAGAATAAACGCCGAGTCGTGAATAAGAGCAAGGACCGCGCAGACGCCGTATTTTAGCCCTGCCGAAAGCCCACCAATAGCGAACCTGCCTGTCAGATACAGAACAATACCAAGCGACGCAATTAGCACAGCCCAAAAGGCGTTTACAGTTAGTTCCCTACTGATTGTAGGCTCGACACTGCTCACGGAGCTGAATTTGCCATCGGTCAGCCCGAGGGTATTGTTCAGATCGTTGCGCAGTGCAGTTTCTTTCGCCTCGTTTAGGGGCAGCGTAACTATATAGGCAACATCCTTGCTCTTATTGAGCTGAACTTCATTTGCCTCGGAATACTTGCTTACAATATCGCGAACCTGCGCAAGTTCGACTTTTTGAGTAAATGACGCCTGCACCGATGTTCCAGACTTGAACTCGATTCCGGGCTTCAGGCCATACATCCCAAGTACCACGAGACCGGGAATAATCAGAATGGCACTGAGAGCGAAGAAGTAGTTTCGCTTACCGACGATATTGGCATTCACTCTATGCAGCCAGCTTGTGCCAAGGCCGTAAAGGTTAGGGTTCTGCGCCCATTCAGCTCCAACAAGCATGTGCAGGAATGTTCTGGTCACCGTGATTGCAGTAAACATACTGATCACAACACCAACGAGCAATGTAAGCGCAAAACTCTGCACCGACGAACTGCCATACCACATCAGAATAGCACAGGTGATTGCCGTACACATGTTGGAGTCGAAGATGGCCGTAAACGCCCTGTTGAACCCGGCGTCTATGGAAGCGCGAAGTGTTTTGCCGCTCCGAAGCTCTTCTTTAAGACGCTCGAATATAAGGATATTGGCGTCGACCGCCATACCAATGGATATAATCAACGCGGCGACACCAGCCAGGGACATCGTCGCGCCAAGAAGCTTAAATACCGCAATTACAAACAGCGCATACAAGCCGAGGGCAATACTTGCGATAATGCCAGGCAGCTTGTAGTAGACGATCATAAACAGGACTACCAGAATCAGACCGGCAATGCCGGCAAATACGACCTTGTGCACCGTCTCCATACCCAGTGTCGGTTCGACGGTGTCCTTTGCGATCACCTTCAGAGGAACCGGCAGAGCGCCCGCGTTAAGGAACTCAGCGGTACGCTTGGCTTCACCAAGGCTCTGGAAACCGGACACCTCGGCTTTGCCCGAAGGAATTGCTTCGTTGATCTTGGGAGCGGTAAGCAGCTTACCGTCGAAGAAGACAGCCAGAAAATCGTCAACATGCGATCTGGTAAACGTGGCGAACTTCTCGCGACCGACTTTGTTGAACTCGATTTCTATAACTACCTGCTGCCGCTGGTTGATATTGGCCTTCGCGTTCGCCATAAGGTCTTTACCGGTAAGGATCGGCGGATTCTTTTCGGTATTGACAACCTGCTCAAGCACTTCTTTAGGCTGCTTAAGGCTGTCGATTGTCTCGCCGCGAGGCCCGGTGAAGATATAAGCCTCTTCCTTGCTGATCGGCGATTCCATACGCCACTTGCCCATGGGGTTGTTCAGATTTTGAACATCCTTGAGGTAATAAAACTCCAGCGACGCGCTCTTTTTGATCTGATTGAGAGCTTTCTCGGGATCTTTAACGCCCGGAAGCTCAACAACGATCCTGTCATCGTCCTGAACGACCACTTTCGGTTCGCGGACGCCCTGGACACCCTTAATTCGGTTAGCAATAGTTTTGCGGATCGCGTTCATTTTTTCGATCCGCTTCTCACGCTCGATAGGCCAATCGTCGCCCCGCTTCGGATCGGCCTGCATAACAACCCGAATCCCGCCGTCTATGTCTAATCCGCGAACCAGCGGCTTGTAGATACAAACTAAAGCCGACACAATCGCAAGGATTATCACCAGACCGAAAAGTTTTTGGTATCTAGACACTATTTATCCTCCCAATCACACTCGGTAACAAACTATTATATCCCCGTGGTCATGCGG
>JAJFUS010000048.1 GCA_021372295.1 bacterium
CTGCGGTTATCGCCGAAGTAAAGAAGGCGTCGCCGTCGAAGGGGTTGATTCGCCCAGACTTCGACCCGGCGGTCATCGCGATGGCGTACGAAGCGGCGGGCGCATCGGCGGTATCTGTGTTGACCGACGAAAAGTTCTTCCAGGGGTCGCTCGATTACCTCAGGCTGGTGAAGCGCACGGTGTCGCTGCCTGTATTGCGCAAGGATTTTATTATCGACGAGTATCAAGTCTTCGAGGCGCGAACTGCTGGAGCTGACGCAATCCTGCTCATTGTGGCCGCGCTTGAAAAGAATGTTCTGATCGAGCTCATGAATCGGACGAGCGAACTTGGAATGCACGCGCTGGTGGAAGTTCACGACGAGCGCGAGATGGAAATCGCAGTAGATGTCGGCGCGCCGCTGATCGGCATCAACAATCGCAATTTGCAGACATTTGAGGTCAGCCTTGATACGACACAGCGGCTTCTTGCGTCAACAAGTCTGAGCGTCGGCGAGTCGACGCGTCCGGGAATATACCAGGGCGTGGCGGGACGGTCAAAGCTCGTAAGTGAAAGCGGCATATTTATCCACAGCGACTTAGTAAGCCTGGGCGCGATGGGAGTGGATGCGGTGCTTGTTGGCGAGGCTCTGATGCGCGAGGACGATATCGAAGCCAAGCTCAGGGAGTTGATCGGATGACTCTCACGAAAATTTGTGGGGTCACGAATATCGACGATGCGCTGGCGGCAGTTGATCTCGGCGCTGATTATATCGGGTTTGTCTTTGCCGAAAGCCCCAGGCGTGTAGATACTCGCACTGCTGGTGAGGTCATTCGCGCATTAGGTGGCAGGGTGAAGACAGTTGGGGTGTTTGTCGATGAGTCCGATGACGTGCTGCGCATGATGGACGAGTGCGGGTTCGACTATGCCCAGCTTCACGGCAATCAGAGCGAGGATTTTGCGGGAAAGATCGGCGGCGAAAGGGTGATACGGGTCGCGCGCGTGAGTGACGAGTCCAGTGTGGACGTCCTTCCGACTTATACCGAAGCCGCCTATTACTTGCTTGATACCTATAAGAAAGGCCAGGCCGGAGGCACCGGCGAAGTGTTTAACTGGACACTTGCCGTCCGAGCTAAGTCACTTGGCAAGCCGGTTTTTCTGTCTGGCGGGCTTACACCGCAAAACATAATAGACGCGATTAATACCGTGAAACCTTACGCGGTCGATATATCAAGCGGGGTGGAAATGTGCCCTGGAAAGAAAGATCATCACAAGATAAAGGAGCTAATCGACAATGTCAGAGCAGCAGACATCGCTTCCTGACGCTCGCGGCCATTTCGGGATGTTCGGAGGACGATATGTCCCAGAGATACTCATTCCGGCGCTGGACGAGTTGAGCGAGGCTTACGACAAGTATAAGGACGACAAAGATTTTGTCCAAGAGTTGGACTATTATTTCCGTGAATACGTCGGTCGGCCTACTCCTTTGTACTTCGCCCAGAGGCTGACTGAAATGCTCGGCGGCGCAAAAATATACCTTAAGCGGGAAGATCTTTGTCACACCGGCGCACATAAGCTCAATAATGTTATGGGTCAGATCCTGCTGGCGCGACGTATGGGCAAACCCAGGATTATCGCGGAAACCGGCGCTGGTCAGCATGGCGTCGCGACGGCCACAGCCTGCGCGCTTTTCGGGCTGAAGTGCCACGTATATATGGGTGTCGAAGACATGGAACGCCAGGCGCTGAATGTTTTTCGGATGCGATTGCTCGGGGCCGAGGTGATTCCTGTCACGAGCGGCACACAGACTCTCAAAGACGCCACCAGCGAGGCTATTCGCGACTGGGTAACGAACGTCAACGACACGCATTACATCATCGGGTCGGTGGTCGGGCCGCATCCTTATCCTATGATGGTGCGCGATTTTCAATCTATAATAGGCCGCGAGACTCGCGAACAGCATCTGGCAAAAGAGGGGCGGCTGCCGGATTATATCGTTGCATGCGTCGGAGGCGGGAGCAATTCTATGGGGATTTTCTACCCATTCGCAAAAGACGAGTCCGTGAAACTGATCGGTGTAGAGGCGGCGGGCGAAGGCACGGATACCGACCGCCACTGCGCGACCCTCGGGCTTGGCTCGCCGGGCGTGCTTCATGGCTCGATGAGCTACCTTTTGCAAAGCGATGACGGCCAGATTCAGCTCACTCACAGCATATCGGCTGGTCTCGATTATCCGGGCGTTGGGCCGGAGCACAGTTATTTCAAGGACACGGGTCGAGCGAAATACTTCAGCGTAACCGACTCCGAAGCTTTGGACGCATTCCAGCTTCTCTCACAGATCGAGGGCATAATTCCGGCGCTGGAATCGTCGCATGCAGTCGCATACATAAAGAAGATGGCCCCAACTCTGGGTAAGAATGAAACGGTGGTGATTTGTCTATCCGGCAGAGGCGACAAAGACGTTCACACCGTGGCTAAAGCGCTCGGTGAGGAGGATTTGTCGATATGAACCGGATAGACGCAGCATTTGCCGAACTTAAATCGCACGGCGAGAAAGCTCTGATATGCTTCCTGACGTGCGGCGACCCGAATTTCCCGGCGACCAAGGAGTTGGTGCTGAAAACTTTTGAGTCCGGCGCAGACATAATGGAACTCGGCGTGCCGTTTTCCGACCCGCTGGCAGACGGCCCGACGATTCAGTCGGCGAGCTTCAGAGCTTTGCAGGCCGGTGCGACGGTGCATGGAGTGATCGAAACCGTGCGCTCGATCAGGCAGGAGTGCGACAAGCCGATTGTGCTGATGACGTATTTCAACCCAATCCAGAGGTATGGGTTGAGCAGGTTTGCCAAGGATTCTTCGCAGGCGGGAGCCGACGGCGTGATAATGGTGGATTTGCCTGCAGAAGAAGCGGCGGAATGGAAATCGGCGGCTGACGGTTTCGGGCTTGCGACGATATTCCTGCTGGCTCCTACCAGCACGAAGGAGAGAATAGCACTTACGGCGAAGATGGCCAGCGGATTTATATACTGCGTGTCGAGGACGGGTGTGACCGGTGCGCAGTCGAGCGTTCCGGCGGATTTGAAGTCGCTCGTAGATACGATAAAGGCGGCCTCCGGTCTGCCGGTTGCCATCGGCTTTGGTATATCCAAGCCCGAGCACGTGCGCGAGGTGACTCAGTTCGCTGACGGTGCGGTGGTTGGAAGCGCGCTGGTTAATATGGTAGCCGACAAAGCCGACGTGGGGCATGTCGGCGAGTTCGTGAAAGAGTTGAAGGCAGGAACCAGGCAATAGGAATTGACGATGGTCTGTTTCTAATCAGAGGTGAATGATATGTTCTCAAAAGAGCAGTTTGCCAAGTTGATGGATTCGACCCTGCTCAGGCCGACGGCCACGAGGGACGACATCTTGCGTTTCTGCGAAGAAGCCGCGAACTATCATGTGGCTTCAGTTGTGGTGTTTCCGTTCTGGTTGCCGGTGGTGAGGCGGGCGCTGGTGGACAGCGACGTCAAGATTGCGACGGTGATCGGTTTTCCGTTCGGCGCAAGCGGCAGGTCGGTCAAGGTCTTCGAGGCGCGAACCGCAATTACCAACGGCGCGAATGAGCTCGATATCGTGATAAATATCGGCGCGCTCAAGTCTGGTGAGCAGAACATCGTCGAGAGCGAGGTCACGGAAATCGTGAACACATCTCGTATGACCGGCATGACTCAGGACGCCAAGCGCACTGTGTTGAAGTTCATTATCGAGGGATATTATCTCACTGACGATGAGAAAAAGCTCGCCTGCGACATTATAAGTGAAGCAGGTGGCGACTTCGTCAAGACCTCGACCGGCACAGCTCCGGGTGGAGCCACGGTCGAGGACATCCGGCTGATACGTAATATAGTCGGGCCGGACATAGGCGTTAAGGCTGCGGGCGGTATTCGCACCACTGAGCAGGCGATGGAAATGCTCGACGCGGGCGCAAGCCGCATAGGCACGTCCAGCGCCGCGGCCATTATCGATGGATACAATCCTGATGACTATCTGGAAAGCGCCGGTCGCAAAAGAAGCCGCAAGGAGAGATAGTGCGACCAGGCTGGGCAGACTTAGAGTATACAGACAAATCGTTTGATGAAGCCGATCTGTCAGAAATGCGCTTCGAGCGGTGCTCTTTTGCGCATTGCCGGTTCGTAGACGCGCGCCTGAGTGAATCCGTAATTTCGTTTTGCCGATTCGAGGAGTGCGACTTCTCACGCGCCCGAATGAACGCCGCAATATTATCCGACTGCTCGCTTGCCGGGTGCAGCTTTCGCAATCCTGATCTTTTCATGTCCCACTTTACAAACTGCCGGATGCTCGGCTCGACGTTTGTCGAAGCCAGAATGGACGGCATCACAATTAGCGGCGGCGACTGGTCGTGGGTGAGCATGAGATATCAGGATTTGCACGATTTGAACCTGAGCGCAATTATCCTGGTGGAAGCCGACCTATATGGCGCCGACCTCACTAAGTCCGACTTTCGCGACGCCGATCTTACACGGGCAAATATGGGTCGCGCTAAGCTCGGAGAGGCCGACCTTCGCGGCGCGATACTTACGGGTGTCGATCTGCGCGAGGCGGATGTTAAAGGCGCGCGGATGGATATAGCCCAAGCGGTCCACTTTGCCAGATGCTATGGGGCTAAAATTGAATGATGGGTCTGCTGCAGTTGACACATCATTCTCATAGAGAGATAATCAAGTAAAATAAGCTCGGGTGGTACCAATGAACGCACTTACACTGCTAATTATCGCGCTGTGCACGTTTGCGCTTGCATATCGTTATTATGGAGCATTCCTTGCGGCAAAAGTCGCCGTTCTCGATGCAAAGAAAAAAACTCCTGCGCACGAATTCAGAGACGGCAAGGACTATCATCCCACCAACAAATATGTTTTATTCGGGCATCACTTCGCGGCTATTGCGGGGGCTGGGCCGCTCATCGGGCCGGTGCTGGCGGCTCAGTACGGGTATTTTCCCGGCGCGCTGTGGATACTGATCGGATCAGTATTTGCCGGAGCGGTGCAGGATTATATAATCCTCCATGCGTCGGTCAGAAACAGAGGCGAGTCGATATCCAAGATCGCGCATCGGTTTCTTGGCCCGGTGGCTGGTTGGTGCACTGCGTTCGCAGTACTGTTTATTATCATAGTCGCGCTCGCGGGACTTGCGGGAGCCGTGGTGAATGCCTTGCAGGACAGCTCATGGGGGGTATTCACGATCGCTTGCAGCATTCCGATAGCGTTTTTGATGGGACAGTGGATCTACAAGATTCGCCCCGGCAAAATAACGGAAGCGACCGTAATCGGCGTTGCCTTGCTTATTGCGGGAGTCATTGGTGGCGGCTGGCTTCCAAAGTCGGTCGCGCACTGGTTCGTGCTTAGCCCGGACACACTCAAGGTAGTGCTGCCGACCTATGGGTTCATCGCTGCGGTGCTGCCGGTTTGGATGCTGCTTTGCCCTAGAGACTATTTGTCCACCTATATGAAGCTGGGGACGGTTGGACTTCTTGCGATAGGGATTTTCGTGGTGCATCCGACCTTGATAATGCCCGCGACCACAAAGTTTATCCACGGTGGTGGGCCGGTCATTTCAGGGCCGGTATGGCCGTATGTTTGCCTTACTATTGCCTGTGGCGCGATCTCGGGCTTCCATGCCTTAATCGGTTCTGGAACTACTCCTAAGATGATAAACAGCGAGGCTGACATCAAGCCCATAGGCTATGGCGCGATGCTGGTCGAGGGATTCGTGTCGCTTCTTGCGCTGATTGCGGCTTGCACTCTCTATCAAAACGACTATTTCGCAATTAACGCAAACATCGCTATGTTTCCTGACTTCGGGCATAATGTTACCGAGCTTCCGATGCTCACGAAAATGGTTGGCGAGCAGAATCTGGTTGGACGCACAGGCGGCGCGGTAACGCTTGCGGTGGGCATGGCTCGCATATTCAGCGCTCTGCCTGGTATGAAAGGGTTGATGTCATATTGGTATCACTTCGCGATCATGTTCGAGGCGCTGTTTATTCTCACAACTATTGACACCGGGACGCGCGTCGCAAGGTTTATCGTGCAGGAGATGCTCAGCCCGATCTACAAGCCTCTGGGCAAGGGCACATGGCTGCCGGGTGTAATCTTCACGAGCTTTCTGGTGTCTTACGCCTGGTATTATCTTCTCAAGGGCGGCACGGTGAACACCATCTGGCCAATGTTCGGGATAGCAAACCAACTGCTTGGAGTGATTGCTCTTGCCGTCGGCACGACGTATATCATGCGCAACTCATCCAAACGCATCTACGCGCTCACAACGTTTATCCCGTTCGTTTACATGGCGATAACCGTGCTCACTTCAGGCGTGCAGTATACTTTGACTATCATGCAAGGCCCGGAAGCGGACTATGTAAAAGGAATTCTCACTATTGTAATGATGGCGCTGGCGGTAATAGTCTCCGGGGACTGTGCCATCAAGTGGTGTAGAGCGCTCAGGTGTCCGGCATGTGCTACGGAACTTCAGCCCGAGAGAGATCTGATGGGCTTGGCCGAAGGCACTGATATTAATGACTAGTGCTGTTGAAACCTAGACTTGTGCATTTTTATCTGAGGGTTTTACCCTCAGACTCCCATCAGGGGCGCGGAGCCCCAAATCAAAACACACAAGACTCAGTTACAGAAGCACTAGAGCTTTACAGCTCCAGCCGCAGACAGTTTTTCTTTATGCTTTTTGATGGCCTCGCGAAGTTCGGGGTACTTCACACTGAGTATTTGCGCGGCAAGAATGCCCGCATTTTTTGCGCCATCGATAGCCACTGTCGCGACAGGTATCCCCGTCGGCATTTGCACGATCGCATATAGCGAGTCGATGCCGCTTAAGGCGGCGGATTTGGTCGGTACGCCGATGACGGGTAGGGGAGTGATCGCCGCCAACACGCCCGGCAAGTGCGCAGCCATTCCAGCGCCTGCGATAATTACTTCGAACCCATTATCTTCGGCTTTTTCTGCGAACTCGACAGCCGCGCGCGGAGTCCTATGCGCTGAGATCACGTAAGTTTCGTTCTCGACGCCGAAATCCGTCAGCATGTCTGCAGCGCCCTTCATAATCTCTGAATCCGACTTGCTGCCCATTATAATCGCAACTTTTCCTGGCATTCTGTTGAAACCTCACAAATTATACGATCAGACGCCTGCCTATATCTCGTCTGTAATGCGCTCCGTCAAAGTGAATCATGTCTACGCCCGAATACACTTTGTCAATGCAATCCTTGAAGCTGCCCGCCACGGCTGTCACGCCAAGCACGCGACCGCCTGAGCTTACTACATTTCCGTTCTTATTCTCCGTGCCTGCGTGGAACACGATCACACCGGTATCAGCTTCGGCTTTGTCGACGCCCGTGATGACTTTACCCTTTTCGTAATTGCCCGGGTATCCTCCCGAGGCTATTACAACGCACATCGCCTTCTTATTGAGCCAACGGACGTCAAGTTTGTCGAGTGTGCCTTGAGCCGTTGCAAGCATTATCTCGACCAGATCGGTCTCCAGCAGCGGTAGCACGACTTGCGTTTCAGGGTCGCCGAAACGACAGTTAAACTCGACAACTTTCGGCCCGTTGCTGGTGAGCGCCAGCCCGACGTACAACACCCCTGTATAAGAAATGCCCATATTCTTGAGCGCAGCTAGTGTAGGTTTGACAATGCTATCTTGGACAAACATTAACACATCATCAGTTACCACCGGCACTGGTGAGTAACAGCCCATGCCGCCTGTATTGGGGCCTTCGTCGTTGTCATAAGCGCGCTTGTGATCCTGCGCAGCCAGCATCGGCACATAAGTTTCGCCGCTTACAAAACACATGAACGAGGCTTCCGGCCCGTCCAGAAATTCTTCGATTACCACGCGGTCGCCTGACGTTCCGAAAGCCCGTTGGTTCATAATTACGTTTACGGCTTCGATGGCGTCGGCCTTGGTTTTCGCGACAAACACGCCTTTGCCGGCAGCCTCGCCATCGGCCTTGACGACTATCGGGTCGTCGCTTTTCGACGCAATAGACTCAATATAAGCGCAAGCCTTTGCCGGGTCGTCGAAGACTTCGCACATAGCCGTTGGGATGCCATTGTCGATCATCAGGCGCTTGGCAAAAACCTTGCTGCCTTCCATCTGCGCGGCGTCCTTGTTCGGTCCGAATACGGTCAGCCCGCGTTTTGCAAACTCGTCCGCCATTCCTACGATCAGCGGCGATTCCGGCCCGATCACGGTCAGGTCGATCTTCTCGCGCTGGGCAAAATCAGCCGCGGCATTTATGTCCATCACACTGCCGCTCACTCGCTCGGCGATCTGCCCTATACCGGCGTTGCCTGGCCAGGCGTATATCTTATCGACTTTATCGCTTTGCGCTATTTTCCATGCAAGCGCATGCTCGCGCCCGCCGCTTCCTATAATGAGAACTTTCAACCACTTTTCTCCATATTGCTTTACTAATTGCCTCGAACAACAGTTGTTCTGGCGACAGTCATAATACTGCTCGGCACTCGAGTAATCGTATCTCCCACGCCGATGTTTGTTCCAGTGAGTAGTCTGACTATGAAGTTTTCTCTAACAGCAAATACGATTACCTCAAACCGTTCATATCGGCCCTGATCTATGTTTCCAAAAAAGCCTCTAGTCTGCCATTTGTGGTCGTCTCCGACACAAACCGGAGCCTGCTGCACCCACAGCTTTGGTCTGTTCATAGGGTGAACAAGCACGTATACCTGCGCCTGTTTGTCCGCAACCCATCCATTAATATCTTCATGAACGCTCACAACGCTTCCATCGGCAGGCGCATATATTTTGACCGGAATAGGCTCGATATGCGGAGTGTTGATCTTAGCTGCAATGGTTAGAATTGCCGCCAGGACTACTAAGACAACAGTGCGCTTTTTCTTCAATAGCCAAAACAGAACACATGTGACAGCGAATATCGCGATTGCTCCCAAAACAAGAGCCGCGTTTCCCGGTACAAAGCCCGAAAGCCCGAATGTACCGTTGATGATCGTAACAACCGAGGCTATTATGCTAAGAGCATTCTGCAGGGCATTACTGCGCGCGGTTTTGTTTGACCTCGACTTCCGGTCTGAGAGGCTCATTGCTATCCTCTTTCGACTTGGACTGTTGGGGACACAGCCTGCGCCTTGGGCCAGCCTGAAAGCACATCACCTTCTTTTAAGTCTGATTTTGGATTCGCGAACGCCCGCACCTCGAATTTCTTGCCTATGTCTATATCACCCGGCCTGCCGAAATATGCCAAAGTACTCCATGAATTCTGCTCATCAAGCTGCGCTTCCGGCTGCACCCAATAATCATTAGTTTCCATTGGGCGTATTACCACTGCAACAACATTAACGCCGGAGCCTTTTACGGCGCAACAGACATTCGTTCGCTCAGGCACAGAGTCGTTGTTGCCTGGAGACGTGATTGAAATCCGCAGAGTTTTACTATTGGTTGCAGATTCATTGTCTGATGCTTGTTGTTTACTCGGCAACGGTTTGGATGCCTGGCTTGCTTCGGCTTTTTGTTCTGTTGCTCGATCCTGAGCGCTGCTTTGAATTTGTGAGTCCTGACAGCCAAGAGATACGGATGTTACTGCGATTACTGCGAGTACTGCTAGTTTTTTCAACATTGTTCAGCCTCCGTTTTTGCAAGTAGAATGTAATGCAGATAACATTCAAGCAGGCAGATTTCAAGCGCCTTCTAAGTTGAATCTTTGTCTATGTGGACTAATTCTCGTATCCTTCCGCCAGATTTTCGAACGACGCAAACTCTCTCACAAAACCAATCTTCACGGTGCCTGTCGGGCCATTTCTGTGCTTTGCGATGATGATTTCAGTTGTTTCGACGTGCCGCGCATCGGGGTCGAAACCGGAGCCGTCGCTGCCCTGCACAGTCGCTGTGTCATCGACCTCCTTAATCACGTAATAGTCCGGCCTGTAGAGCATCATAACAAGATCGGCTTCGGCTTCAATCGAACCGGATTCCCTAAGGTCCGAGAGCATCGGGCGTTTGTCGTCGCGCTTCTCAACCGCCCGGCTGAGCTGTGACAATGCGATCACAGGACACCGCATTTCTCTTGCAAGGCTCTTAAGACCTCGGGCGATTTCAGAAATTTCCTGCACGCGGTTTTCGATGTTCCGGTGCGAGCGCATAAGCTGTAAATAATCGACCACAATCAGCCCCAGGCCGTGTTCGGCCTTGAGCCTGCGACACTTCGCACGCATCGCCATTGCTGTCATGTCGGTCGTGTCGTCGATGTAGATTGGCGTGTCCCAAAGTTGGCTCGACGCATTCGCGATTCGCTCCCACTCGGCGTCCTGGAAGTATCCCGTGCGCAGCCTGTGAGCATTTGCTCTTGCCCGCGAGCAGATCATTCTCTGCACGAGCTGCTCAGCGGACATTTCGATGCTGAACAGTGCGACTGTCTCCTTTGCCTTTGTGGCCGCGTTCAGAGCTATGTCAAGCGCGAGCGCGGTTTTTCCCATCGACGGTCTCGCCGCGATAATTATAAAGTCCGACTTTTGCAGTCCCGAGGTCATGTGATCGAGCCTGGTGAACCCTGTGGGCACGCCGGACGATTCGCCCTTGTCATGATAGCGCTTCTCGATCCATTCCCAGGTCTGCATTACCAGTGGGGTGATGGGCTGGAAATACTCGCCCATTCTGCGCTGCGCGACCTGAAAAATCAGCCGCTCGGCCTGGTCAGCGATGGAATCCACGTCCTCGTTTTCGTTTTGCGCCATCCCGATAATCTGAGTTCCGGCTGAGATCAATTTTCGCAGGATCGACTTTTTCTCGACGATATGCGAGTAATATTCGATATTTGCCGCTGTTGGGACGGAGTCCACCAGCGCCATGAGGTATTCGGTTCCGCCGACATCATCCAGTTTGCCGCGCTTGCGAAGCTCTTCCTGCAGCGTGATGAGGTCGGCAGGTTCGTCGCGTTCCATAAGCGATATGAGCGCGTCGAAGACTTCCTGATGCGCCGGGCGATAGAAGTCCTCCGCCTTGAGAATTTCCAGAGCTTTTTCGAGCGCCGTACGCTCGATCATCATCGACCCCAGCGTCGATTGCTCGGCCTCAAGGTTTTGCGGCGGGATTTTGTCTATTGCGGAAGCTATACGTTCCATATGGAGATAGGTTATAGGTTACAGTGAACAGGTTACAGTGAACGTTCTGCGCGGATCACATCCTATAACCTGCACCCTATTACCCGTAACCTAAGAACCCTCCTGTCCTGTAACTTCGACGTGAATGTTTGTCGATACGTCGTGATGCAGCTTCACGGGTACTTCAAACGAACCGATGGTCTTAATCGGGTCGGTAATGTGGATCGTACGCTTGTCCAACTTCAAGCCGTGCTGAGTTTTCAGCGCTTCCGCAATTTCGGCGTTGGTGACGGAGCCGTAGAGCTTCGTGCCAGAACCGGCCTTGCCTTTGATGATGACCTTTAGATTATTGATTTTCTCAGCGGTCGCCTTTGCCTCGGCAAGAAGTTTCTCGCCTTTCAGTTCGAGGGTTTTCTTCTTTTGATCGTATGCTTTCATCGCGCCCTCGTCGGCTATAATGGCCAACTTGCGCGGAATCAGAAAGTTTCGAACATACCCTTCGGAAGCATTTACAAGCTCGCCAGCCTTGCCCAGGTCTTTTACATCTCGGGTAAGGATTACTTTCATCACTCGTCTCCTTAGAAAATAGCTGAGAGCTAAGAGTGGAGAGTAAAAAGTCCAGACTCATTAGCGCTTAGTCAGTAAGTAACGCATTTCGACTATCCCAGTCCCTCTCATGGGGGTGAGGGGTACAATCCTCTTGATTGTTATTCAAGGGTACGAAAGCCGAATACTTTGTACACGCTATCTATTCTAGAGTATCCGGTGAAGAACAGTCAAATGTAAATGCTTGATCAGTACGGTTTGATTACGCCATTGGGTTTGAAGCCTCTGGGACTCAGCACCACCGCGTCTACCGCGAAGTAATAGCGATTATCTACGCTGCGTCTGCCATCGGCTCTAAGCCTGAGAATGTGCTTGCCAGGGAATAAGTTTATTGCGCCAATCTTATACCAACTTAGACCCGGCCCATAGCTTTCGACCGAGCCGTCAACTGCAGCGAGCGGCGTCCAGTTTATATCGTCGACGGTATAACTCATTGGAGATCCGTCTGAGGGTGGGGTTCCCGCAATCCACATTTCATAGCTGGAATTGCCCTGCGCATCGACAGTGAAAGAAGCGGAATATGGTGTGAGTGGCGGGTCTTCATTTGTGTCTAAAACCAACACAAGCCCGTCGCTTGCGCCTGGAGCTGGTACAACATTGTCAAAGTTTTCTGCTCTACATTGCTCTCCCTCCAGCCACACGTCCGCGCCAACTTGTGGCAGCAGTTCGAGCATTGCGGTTCGCGCCATATCCCAAGCCTGCATATACTGGCCATTTTTCACGTAATCCCTGGCGCGATCCAGACTGCCTTTGGGTCTGGTTACACTGATTGCGGCCCTATCGGCTTCGATTATCAGGGCAGATAGTTTGTCCATTTCCATCTGTGCTGTTTCAGCGGGGAATACCAGGCTGAAGTCCATGCCTTTGATTATTGTGGGCACGTCCGTAAGCGTCATCGTAAATGTGCCGTCTTTTCTTTTTACGAGGTTCGCATTAGGCGGAAACAGCACGTTCGGCAGTCCGGTAGTAGGAGTTTCGACGGTCACGGCCTTGTCGCCTATGTTTGACCAGATATACGTTCTGTCTTCGCCGGTCAATGTGTAGGCCGATAGACCGTCGCCGACGTAGCTCGTCTTGCCGGTTTGTAGCGTTGGCAGCCACCATGTATTGGGCATCAATCGCTTAGCATAGGCTCCGGTCATCACGGATGTGGGATAGCTAATCACCTCAGGCTTAAAATCTGCAAAACCTGCAGGGCGTATTTTATCCTTAAAGCCTTTGAGCCAGTCGATCTGCTGCGTATCATTCAGCAATCGTTCCACGAAAAACCCTTTGCAGCCAACTTCTCGCAGGTAATCGAGAGCGCCGGACATAGCTTTTTCGTCAGAGTAGCATGTGCCGGTAGATGAGCCGGTGGCGGCGACTATAAACCATGTCGTCTTGGCGGATTCCTCGGCCAGAGAGTACAAAGGCCCTGCGACGCTTGTCACCGGTCTGTCGCCTGTGCCGTAAGCTTGCGCGCCGAGGCCGTCGTAACCGCCTTTGCCGAAGGGGTTGGCATATACGCGGTGATACTTCGTGCCCTTGAATATAACTGGGACATTAACACATTGTTTGCGGATCACATCCGAAATCGTGTTCATAAATTCCTGGGCCGATGAGTCTCTATAATCGACTATATCGCGCCACATCTGGGTGACGGTAACGTCGATTGAATATAGATTGGCGCTTGCTCTGTCGTAGGCATAAGGCATCCCTCGCCCCGACGCCCACAGAGGCAGCAGGCGCGCACCGGCTTCGATGCTGTCCAGGTTATCGTTCATGCCCCATGCCGAATTAAGGCTGCCCTCGTGTTGATACTTGCGGGTAAGATAAGCTTCCAGACCAAGCCTGAATCCGGCCGAGTCCGGCAGGAAGCTGGTCATTGCGCCGGTGAAGTCCATCTTGCTTGTGAACGGTTCCAGAACGAACCTCATACCGCGTCCGAACTTCACCTGCTTTAGAAACGCTATCATGCGGTCGCGATATTCGCCGAATCCACTCCACATATCGGCCATCCCGCCCTCAGCCACGGACTTGAACCTCTTATGCGGATAAACGATTAAAATTTGGCCGCTGCGCAATGACTCTCGAAGCGATATAGTGACCTTGCCGCCACGGACAATCGCGCCGCCGCGCTCTACTACAGTGTTGTCGAATTTGTTGAATATGATATAAAGAGCCGAGTCGACGTCAGGCCACGAACAGACTATATTGCGTTCGTCTGAGGGGCCTTCCAGCCGATAAAGATTGGGCGATACCGGATAACCGTTCAGAGCTTGCGTTGGGCCATCGTCCATTTCGATTCCATAGGTAAAACCGGCTTCGTCGAGATAATCGACAATCCTCTGCAGCGCTTTCGGGTCTGCTGATGTCATCGGTTTGTTTGCTTTCAGGACGATATCGGTCAACCCTCCGGCTCGGATGGCCTCCAGGTCTTTTATATCGGCCTGGTAGTTTTCTTCGGTCGCGTCGCGCGATATATAACGCGACTCGAATACGCCGCCCACCGGGATATAAGGCTCGGCGTCCCAAACAAGGGTATGGGCATCGTTTATACTCCAGGTGTGCGCAGAGCCGGTCGAATCGGTAAACGTGCCGGATGTTTTGTACTTGATCCCATAAGCTGAAGTGCAGCTAGGAGAGAGCGCAACAAGCGCGAAGAAAAGTGCGTGTAAAATGCGGATGTATTTTTTACTCATGGTTCCTCTGACGACATTTATTGCTGCTGAGTTCCACCGTATGGCTGATTGCTAAAACAGTCCGGGCACTGAAATATACCGGCTGAAAAGAGAGAGTATGCCCAGCATCGTCGCCATGCCCGCGAATGTCTGCGGAAAGCCAAGTTTCCATACTTTCTGAAACCCGATCAGTTGGAAGTTGGGATTTTTCTGATATTTTTCCAGCAACTCGCTGCCCGCCGCGATGCCGCTGGCAAGCTGGCGGGCGTTGGGCTTTTTGGTCGTAGCATAGTACTGCAGCATACCTCCTATTGAGCGCCAGCCCAGCACTACGATCAGTAGCGCCAGAAGCACTGCGATCTCACTGTCGATCTTGGATGTGACGATTATGAACACACCAGCCGCAGCGAGCAGATTAGTTCCGCACCGAGGATGCACGCGAGGCATTTGCACCACTGTCGAGGGTTCAAGCGACTCGCCTGCCTCGATTGCGTGTACGGTCATGTGCTCAGCCGCGTGATAGCCCGACAGCGGCGACAGCCTCATTATCAGCAGGAATATGACGACAGTGAGCGCCGTCGATATATAAAACGGTAAATCGTAAAGGTTAGGGTTCATTGTGAGTGGCGGCGATCCGAGAAACGCCCCCACAGGAAATCCTGTTAATTTGGAAAAGAGCGTCTGTAGCCCCGTCACGATCAGCCCTGCCACAGTCATCATCAGCCCAAGCGATGCGCCCGTCAGAAACAGCCCAAGGTTGCCCGCTCCGCCGGAGATCGACCCGGTGGTCAGATAAACGCCCAGAGGGGTCGCCATTCCCGCAATCGAGGGCGGCCTGAGGTCTTTCGTCAGACGCGCTACGAGGTCGCGCCGGTATATAACGCCTTGATAACTGCCGGAATTGTCGATCACAGGCAGCACATCTTCGCCTGTTGCCGCAAAAACCTGCGCGGCATCTTTCATGGGCGTGCCGATGTTGATGAACGTGCCATTCGTCTCGACAATCTGCCCGATATTCGAGTTCAATGCGTTGTCCACGTCATCGGAACTCGCAATATAGGCCGATATTCCACGTTCGCTCACAGTGCCTGCAACCCGTCCGTCGCTCAAAACAAGTATTCGAGAGCCGCTGGTTCCTCGTATAAGCCCTGCCGCTCTACGTATCGAGTCTTCGGACGCCACGACAGGGGATCTCTTTATCAGTGTTGAAATCGAGTTATCAGTCATCTGTTGCAAAACCTGTCAAATTGTGTTATCATAATTTCCGCGTTTTCTTGCAATTCAGGAGGTCCTTTTAGATATGTCCAATACATGTGAAGTATGCGGCAAAGGCCCGCAGTTCGGCCAGAATATAAGGCACGTCCACTCGGGGTCATGGGCACTTCGCGCTCCCAGAACCAAGCGCAGATGGCTGCCTAACCTGCAGACCGTGCATACCAAGATCAACGGCACTCCGAAAACGATTCGCGTGTGCGCAAAGTGCTTGAAGGCCAGTAAAGTGGTCCGCGCCGTCTAGCTCTTATATTTTAACAGATACGCAAACAAAAGGGGAGAACGTTCCTGATAGGAGCAGTTCTTCCTTTTTGCCATTTAGTAGTAGTTGACTTCCACGGTCTTGCCATCATCCCGCAGCAGGGCAGCGAGTGTTTCCACGACCGAGCGGCGCAAAAGCATTTCAGGGGGAAAATTCGCGTTCTGGTGAGCGGCGTTACGCGCCGTGCCGACCATGAACGTAATCCCGTCGCACGAATGCAAAAGTTCCTGCATCTTTGTTGCAGCGTTTTCTTCGCAGTCCGGCACGCCGTGCTTCATATAGTCGACTACTCGGTTGAGTGTGAGCATTCCTTCGGTAACCAGGTCGATGCCTTCGATCTTTGCCGTCGGCGGAAGACCGCTGTCGATGTAGGCGAAGTCGATATCCACATCTTTCCCGAGCTTTTCGGCGACAAGGTGAGATGTCGTTCCGCCTGAAATCACCTTGATTCCCGGGGCCGACACAAAGTCGCTGAGCATCCGCGGCATATCCCTGGAGTCTCCGGCGGGGCCGGTTATTACCACGGCATTGCGTGCCTTGCGGTAGCGGGTCGCGACCACCGTGCCGTCGTCACCAGGAGAGGATTCCCACAATTCGCCTGCCTGTCTTAAAACAATTTCGGCCAATCGTCCGGGTTGGCCTTCGGCAAGGTGAGCGACATGGCTCAGATAGCTCTGGACGCCTTCCTCACGCCAGCCCATTCTCAGCGACGTGCCGACGCCTGCGTGAATGATTCCGTCAGACATCTGCAAAAATACGTCTCCCGGACGCAGGCGGAAGTGGCTTTCTCTGATCGTTTTGTCCAGAACTTCAAGCTCCGAGCCTAATGCAGGGCTGACTCTTTCGCCGCCCCGCAGTCGCAGAGAGACGGGAGAATCGTATTCGACCAGCGTGGCCTGTCCCTTATCATAGATGCGCAGGATCGAGAATGTCGAATATGCTATTCCGCGCCATTTACAGACCGGCAGTGTGGCTATAAGCGTTTCGACCATCTCGTGAGTGCTCAGATTGCCCGTAGCGAGGCCGCCGACTATCTCGACCGTCAGAGTCGACAACACATTTGCTTTAACGCCGCTGCCCAGACCGTCCGAGAGCACGATCACGGTGGAATCAGGCGCGCGAAAGACCTTGAACGAGTCGCCGCATATATCCTCGCCCTTTTTGCAGAAGCTTTTCCCGATTACATCTACCGTATACTGCTTCATTTCACTAAAGCCTGAAAGTCAAAAAGACCGGCTGCCCGATGCGCTGAATAACATCGATTATATACCAAGCCAATGATACCATTATCTGCTGGAAAATCAAGAGAGCGTGGGTTGGACTGCGGGTGCGGATTCAGTATGGACTACCATTTCTCGCGAGTAGGCACACCGGCTTTGACCAGTTCGTCCTTGATTTGCCGAATTGTGTATTCGCCTGTATGGATCATGCTCGCGATGATGGCGGCATCGGCTTTGCCCTTGTTGAATACGTCAATGAGATGTTGAGGTTTGCCCGCGCCGCCGGACGCCACCACAGGTATATGCACCTTGGTGGATATCATCCGAGTGAGATTGATTTCGAAGCCGTCGCGAGTTCCGTCCGCGTCCACGGAGTTCACTACAATTTCGCCGACCCCAAGCTGCTCGGCGCGTTTTGCCCACTCCAGGGCGTCGATGCCGGTGCGCTCGCGGAAACCTCGGATGGTGATCTCATATCCACTCGGGAATTGGGGATCGTCGGTCTTCACGGGGTCCATCCCAAGCACTATGCACTGTGAGCCGAAGACTTTCGCGCCCTCGGCGATAATATCAGGATTTTTGACTGCCAGCGAGTTCACCGATACCTTCTCGGCGCCAGCCAGCAGCACGCGATACATATCGTCGAGGGTCTCGATCCCGCCGCCGACCGCAAACGGTATGTGTATCACCCGGGCGACGTCGCGTACCATCTCTATATCTATCGGGCGACGTTCGGCTGATGCTGTAATATCGTAAAAAACAAGTTCGTCGCAGCCGCCGTCGGAATATGCGACCGCCATCTCTATTGGGTTTCCCAACTCGACGTTATTCTGAAACTTGACGCCTTTTGTGACCTTCTTATTGCGCACGTCTAGGCAGGGAATGATTCTTTTGCTTAACATCTGCCGTCCCACTTGCTGAAGTTGTCGAGGAGTTTTAGTCCTATCCGGCCCGAGCGTTCCGGGTGGAACTGGGTCGCGACCAGATTGCCCTTACCGACCGCTGATGCGAACCGCACGCCAGCATACTCGGTCTCGCCGACTATATACGATTCATCCGACGAGCTTGGATAGTAGCTGTGCACGAAATAGAACTCGCTCTTGTCCTCGATACCCGCGAAAACCGGATGCTCTCGCTTAAACTCGACCGTGTTCCATCCCATCTGCGGTATCTTACATATCTTATCCGACGGCTCGAACCGCTTGACCAACCCCGGTACCAGGCCAATGCAATCGACACCGCCGTCCTCATCCGAGTGTTCGAAGATGATCTGGGTGCCCAGGCATATTCCCAAAAACGGCTTGCCGCTCGCGACTACACTCTTGAGTGTATCGACCATGTTCATCTCGATAAGGTTACGCATCGCCTCGGCGGCCGCCCCGACTCCGGGGAAGATCACTCTGTCCGCGGCGAGGATTCGCTCGGAATTATCCGTGACCTCGCACTCCGCGCCTATATACTCAAGCGCCAGGCGCACGCTTGTCAGATTTCCCGCTTTGTAGTCTACTATCGCTATCAAGAAAAGACCTCGGTTCTTAAAGCATCATCAGTGCTGTGATGCCTTGCCACAGAGCCCAAGCACGCCCAAGCCAGTAAGTATCATACCAAGCATAGTCCATACCCCATCAGCAAACAGATTGGTGCGGTGAATGTCCTGGGCAGCGTAAGCAATAAACACCGTCTTCAAATCGGTATGAGTGCCGGTAATTGCCTGAAAGTGATGGTAGTCTGTCTGCAACTGTACCCAGTCTACCAGAGCGAAATGCCCAGAAACGCAGGCGACAAATACCCCGGGCAGAACAAGACAAAACAGCAGGGTCAGTGTTCCCACCAAATTACCTTTCGGCGGTTTTGAACTCCCTAATCCTCCACACACTTAATATGCAACTCCTTGAGCTGCGCATCGTCCACGGGCGACGGCGCGTTGGTCATCGGATCGATGCCGCTGGCGGTTTTAGGGAATGCCATGACCTGGCGGATATTGTCATCATCGGTGAGCAGCATAACCAGACGGTCGATACCCGGCGCAATGCCGCCATGGGGCGGAGCGCCGTATTCAAAGGCGTCGAGCATGTGGCCGAACCGCGCTTGCACCTCTTTTTCGGAGTAGTTCATCAGCTTGAAGACCTTGTTCTGAATGTCGCGGCGATGAATTCGGATACTGCCGCTCGCCAGTTCGCTGCCGTTGCATACCAGGTCGTAAGCCTCCGAGCGAACCTTGCCCGGGTCGGTGTCCATCAAGCCCATATCTTCCTCGACCGGCATCGTGAACGGGTGATGAGCTGCGTCCCAGCGATTCTCATTCTCTTTCCACTCGACCAGCGGGAAATCGACCACCCACGCCAGCGCGATTATATTGTCATCGCGCAAACCGAGGCGCGTACCCATTAAATTGCGTAAGTTTGCTAAAGTTTCAGCCACAATCTTAGGCTTATCGGCAACTATCAATACCAAGTCACCAACCTTTGCGTCTGCCTTTTTGATGATCGATTTTATCTCATCCTCTTTGAAAAACTTGGCTATCGGCGACTTGATTGATCCGTCCTCGGTAAGAGCGATAGTCGCAAGACCTTTGGCTCCATATTTCTTTGCAAACTCGGTGAGTTCGTCGATCTGACTGCGGCTATAGTTCGCACAGCCCTCGGCAGTGATGCCCTTAATCTGCGGCGCATTTTTGAAGACCTGGAAATCACTCGCATTGCCGATATCGGTTATATCCCAGAGTTCCATGCCGAAGCGTAGGTCGGGCTTGTCGATGCCAAAGCGGTCGATTACCTCGCTGTACGTAAGCCTCGGGAACGGCTTGAATTTGAGCTTTTTGTCGGATAGCTCCTCGACAATCTTAATCAACAGAGGTTCCATCACATCGAAAATGTCTTCTTTCTTGACGAACGACATCTCCACGTCAAGCTGTGTGAACTCAGGCTGTCTGTCGGCGCGAGGGTCTTCGTCGCGGAAACACTTTGCGATCTGAAAATATCGATCCATCCCAGACACCATCAACAGTTGCTTGAGCTGCTGCGGACTCTGCGGCAGGGCGTAAAAGCTGCCAGGGTAGAGCCTCGCCGGTACGAGATAGTCTCTCGCGCCCTCGGGAGTGCTTTTGATGAGAACCGGCGTCTCGACTTCAATAAACCCGCGCTCGTCCATATAGTCGCGCATCATCTTAACGATTTTATGGCGCAGAATTAATCGACGCTGCATCTCCGGCCGCCTGAGATCGAGATAACGATATTTCAGGCGAACCATTTCGTCGGTCGTGATGCCGTCCTGGATCGGGAAGGGTGGGGTGAGCGACGTGTTAAGTATGTCTAATTTTTCGATGTGAACTTCCACTTGCCCCGTCGGTATATTCGGATTCTCAGTGCCTTCAGGGCGGTGTCCGACCGTTCCCACGACCTCAAGCACGAACTCACTTCGCACACTTTCGGCCAGTTTGAATGCCTTTGGCTGTTTTTCCGGATCGATTACGGTCTGAACCATGCCAGTTCTGTCGCGCAGATCGATAAAGATCAGCCCGCCGTGGTCGCGATTGCTGTTGACCCAGCCATGCAGCGTCACCTGCTTGCCTATATCGTTGGCGGTCACTTCGCCGCAATAGTGTGTTCGTTGATCCATCATTACCTCCGAGGAGTCTAGAAAGTCAGAAAGTTTGAAAGTCGAAAAGTCAAAAAGTTATGGGTGTCCTAGTCGATTAATCAGATCCTTTTTAAGACCCTTGTGCGCGTCAAGCTCATAACCAAGAGATTCATAGAAGCGATGAGCTTCTACGCGATCTGATTCCGTAACAAATATTACGTACTTACAGCCATTGTCGATTCCCCATCTCTCGACTGCGCTCATCAATGCAGTTCCTACACCTTTGCGGCGATGGACTTTGTCCACAATTACGTCTTCGATTACCATAAATGGGTTGCAGTCACCGTATAGTTCGTGACAGGCAATCCCCATAACCGAACCGGCTACGTCGCCCTGCTGCTGCGCGACTAGGAATACGTAATCCGGGTCGTCCTTGAGCCTGGCAAATGTCGTCCGCATCTTCTCTAGGCAAGACTCTTCACCCCAGAACTGTTTGTAGAGTCCAGCCAAGGTCAAAAGGTCCACTTCAGCAAGCCGGCGCACAACAATTTCATCCGTCATACTTGCAAGGTTTCCGCCAATTCGGCAAACGGCACGCTCTTCTGATCCGAGGTTGCCATGCATCTGACTGTAGCCGTCTGCTTTGCGACCTCGTCCTCACCCAATATAATCACATATTTTGAGCCGAGCTTGTCGGCGATTTTCATCTGCGCTTTGAGGCTGCGGCCCGTATAGTCCATGTCCGCTGAGATGCCCTGCTGCCTGAACTGCGCCAGGAGCTTTACGGCTGCGTCGTGCGCATCCGATCCCATGCTCGCGATGAATGCCGTCGTGTTCGCATCGATTGGGAGATTGATCCCCATCGCATCGAGCGTGAGCATCAGTCTGTCAAGGCCGAGGCCGAAGCCCATAGCGGGGGTCGATTGACCGCCGATCTCGTGCACCATATTGTCATACCTGCCGCCGCCGCCGATTGCGTTTTGCGCACCCAGCTCGCCCGAGACGAATTCGAACGCCGTCTTCGTATAATAGTCGAAGCCGCGTACCAGATTTGGGTCGAGCGTATAATCAATGCCAAGCGCCGTCAGATAACCTTTAACCTTCGCGAAATGTTCCGCGCACTCGTCACACAGATGATCCGGTAGACGCGGGGCGTCGGCGAGAACGGCCTTGCAGTCGGGATTCTTGCAATCGAGCATGCGCATAGGGTTTTGCTCGTAGCGCGAGACGCACGACTCACAGAGCTTGTCCACTCGGTCCTTCGCAAACTGTAGCAGAGCCTCGCGATATATCGGGCGGCAGTTGGGGCAGCCTATCGAGTTGAGTTTAAGCTCGAACTTTTCGATGCCGATGCTTTTGAAAAATTGTGCCGCCATCGAGATGATTTCCGCGTCGATTGCAGGGTCGATTGATCCGAAAGCCTCGATACCGAGCTGTGTGTGCTCGCGATATCGCCCGGCCTGGGGTCGTTCATATCTGAAAATTCTACCTATATAATAAGCCTTGTTGACAGGCAGCGCCGCACCGAGATTGTGCTGGACGTAAGCGCGCACCGTCGGGGCTGTGCCCTCGGGTCTCAGGGTAATGCTGCGCCCGCCCCTGTCCTCGAACGTATACATTTCCTTGGAGACGACGTCGGTTGCCTCACCAAGATTGCGCGTGAAGAGTTCGGTGTGCTCAAAAGTGGGCGTGCGTATCTCGCGATAGCCGTAGAGGCCGCAGTTTTCTCTGAATTTCGATTCGACGTATTGCCACCGGGGAGTTTCGTCCGGCAGTATATCTCTCGTGCCGCGAGGGGCAACATACTCGGTCATTTAGCGCTATTACTCCAGGTTCGTGTCATAATTCTGGCCGATGAACAACAAGACGAGGGACGCTAGTCGCATCCCTCGCCCTACATTATTCTACGTTATGCACTTCAGGCTGTCAAACCCTACTGCGCGCGATTTTGAAGCGACTTGAGAAACTCTTCTTCTTTCGCGGCAAGGTCGGCTTCGCTGAGGCGCTTTGGCTGCGATTCTTCCGACGTTTTGCCTACGGGGTCGCGCGCCCTCACGGGGGATTCGTGAGCGGCGGGGGAGTCGTCATTTGAAGCAGACTCGTCCTCCGCGACAGCTGCCTTGGGCTTTCCGCCTTTGTATGGTTCCAGGTCTTTCTTACCGACCAATACCTTATAACTGATTTTGAGTTTTTTCTGATCTTCGGTCAGCCGGTTGCGAGCTTCACCCGAGAGGCCTTCCAGCCACCGCTTGCGTTCGGCTTCCTGAGTGTCGAGATGTCGCTTTTTAGCCTCCTGAGTGAGACTGTCGATGTCTATGTCAACGCATACCGCTCCATCATCATACATTCGGTCCACGGTTCCTATAAGTCCGCCGAAGTACGCAAAGTACAGACTGTTCTTGACATCATCGCCTGTGACCTCTCTGGTTACAATCCGTACTGCGTTACCCGCTTTGAATTCCGGCATTATATTAATCCTCCATCGAAAAATAGCTTAAACTTAAGAGTGAAAAGCAGAGAGCCCACACTCATTTATATAATAACACTTCCAGCCAAGGATTTCATCTCCCGGAATGCGCTGAGTTTTTTTGCTCGGCGTCTATGCTTGCTTGTATTGTTTCCGGAAAATTACACAAGACAGACCTCATTCATTGACACCGCATGACCACAGGGATATAATAGTTTGTTACCGAGTGTGATTGGGAGGATAAATAGTGTCTAGATACCAAAAACTTTTCGGTCTGGTGATAATCCTTGCGATTGTGTCGGCTTTGATTTGTATTTATAAGCCGCTGGTTCGCGGATTAGACATAGACGGCGGGATTCGGGTTGTTATGCAGGCCAATCCGAAACGAGGCGACGATTGGCCCACCGAGCGCGAGAAGCGGATCGAAAAAATGAACGCGATCCGCAAAACTATTGCTAACCGAATTAAAGGTGTCCAGGGCGTCCGCGAACCGAAAGTGGTCGTTCAGGGCGATGATAGGATCATTGTTGAGCTTCCGGGCGTCAAAGATCCCGAAAAAGCTCTCAATCAGATCAAAAAGAGCGCGTCGCTGGAGTTCTATTACCTCAAGGATGTTCAAAATCTGAATAACCCCATGGGCAAGTGGCGTATGGAATCGCCGATCAGCAAGGATGAGGCTTATATATTCACTGGGCCTCGCGGCGAAACCATTGACAGTATCAAGCAGCCTGAAGAGGTTCTTGAGCAAGTTGTCAATACCGAGAAAAACCCGCCGATCCTTACTGGTAAAGACCTTCTCCCGAATGCGAAGGCCAATATTAACCCGCGGCAGCAGGTGGTTATAGACATCGAGTTCAACAAGGCCGGTCGCGAGAAGTTTGCCACGTTTACCCGATCGCATGTTGATGATTTCCTGGCTGTTTTCTTCGATGGCAAGCTGCTTACGGCTCCCAAGATCAACGAAGCCATTCCTTCGGGCAGGGCCGAGGTATCCGGCTTCCAGAGTCTTAGTGAAGCCAAGCGGACTGCCGAGTTCCTTAACGCGGGCGCTCTGCCGGTTCCTCTGAAGGTGATCGCAAAAGACACCGTTGAGCCGACACTGGGCATGGAGACGGTGCACAAGGTCGTCTTTGCCGGAATTGTCGGTCTGATCCTGGTAGTCTTGTTCATGATCATCTACTACAAGCTGCCTGGTATTATCGCAAGTATTGCCCTCGGCTTGTATGCGCTGTTTGTGATTGCGGTATTCAAGCTTCTTGGCGCGACGATGTCTCTGGCTGGTGTCGCCGCGTTGATTATATCCATTGGTATGGCGGTTGACGCCAATATCCTTATATTCGAGCGTCTTAAAGAAGAGCTTCGGAGCGGCAAAACACTTCGCGCTTCCATAGACGCC
>JAJFUS010000033.1 GCA_021372295.1 bacterium
GCTTTGAATGAATGGAATTCAACGCGCGCAAGTGCTCTTTTGAAAATTTATCCGGCCGAGCAAAGTCGTACAGGCGCACCTGCTTCTCGGGAGCATTCGGCCCAGCGTCTTCTCCGCCGGTCGACTTGAACGCCTCCATCAGAGCGTTTATTTCATCCTGGTTCAGTACATCAGCCATCTTGCATCTCTTCCCGGTTTATTCCCGACTTATGCCGCCACTTCTTTTTTTGCCGCAATCTCGGCTAGAGCAACGTTGACCTCAATGGCGCCAACATTCGTTATTACTGGCACTACCAACGCCGGAATCCGAGTCGACATCTCAACGTGAGTGCCCTTTATCACGGACGGAGGCGTAATATCGACATCATAGCCGTTGCGCGACAACGACGTGATCGCGTTACCCGTAACCATATTGCCGAGTTCGCTGATCGCGCTCAAAGCCATGTCGTCCAATCCAGCAACCGGGCTGCCAATCATCACAGAGGCGATCTTTTCGGAAGTCACCATGGACATACCGTAGAGCGCAACCCCCTCGACATTCCCGTTAACGCCTGCCACGATTGTCACCTGTTGAGTTGTGAACGTACTCGTCCTGAGAGCTATCTGCCCGCGCGTAGGTCTCTCACCCGTAAGGGTTTCCAGCACACTGAATGCCGCGCTCACAAAAGGTTCAATGAATTCGACTTTCATACAAGTAGTCTCCTATGCTCTTGCCCTGGCCCCATAGAGCTTCATGCACTATGCCCTTTCCTCAGGCGGCCCCAAGCGCTTTGCCTACACCCTCCAGAACTCGTTCAGGTTGAAACGGTTTCACTATATAGTCTTTGACTCCGGCCTTTATCGCATCGATTACCAGGTTCTGTTGTCCCAGAGCCGTACACATCAACACGACAGCGCCCGGATCAGTCTTCAGGATCTCTTTAGCTGCGGAAATTCCATCCATAACCGGCATGGTAATATCCATCAGCACGGCATCAGGTCTAAGCTCACCATAGCTTTGCACGGCCATCTGTCCGTTTTCAGCCTCACCGGCAACTTCATAACCGGCTTGTTCCAGAATCCGCTTAACAGTCGCTCGCATGAACATAGCGTCGTCCACGACGAGAATACGTTTGGGCATTTCGGCCTCCTCTAATTCCTGTACGGTTTCCTGTAGAAGAAAGATATCGTGCTTTCGAAGCCGATTTCTTTATAATCGGCGATACGTTCCGTTCCACCAACAAACAAAAACCCGCCCGGCCTCAAAGAATCATAAAACCTCTGATACAACGCAGACTTGGTCTCATCGGTAAAGTAAATGACGACGTTTCTGCAAAGGATCAAATCGAAACCGGTTTGAAACCGATCTTCAAGCATATTGTGCTTGCGGAATCTCATCGGTCTTTTCAGCACATCCTTTGCCACGTAACCTTCAGGTGTAATATCGAAGTACTTAGTCAAACGCGCCTTCGATACACCGCGCATCTCGGATTCCTGAAAGATACCCTTCTGAGCACGGGCCAGCATCTTGTCGTCTATATCGGTCGCCAAAATAGTATGTCTTGCCGTTGGAGCTGCTTCATCCAAAAGCACGGACAAAGTATAAGGCTCCGCTCCGTACGAGCATCCCGCCGACCAAACCGACAAATCTTTCTTCTCCCCAAACAGTTCGGGAAGAACTCTGGTGCGAAGCGTCTCGAACTGCTCCGGGTTACGAAACAGCTCTGAGACATTGATCGTCACGCGATCTAAAAATTCGTCACGCAGCTTTGGATCCGCTTGCATAAACGCATAGTACTGCTGGAATGTCGCCGCCCCGCAGCGCTCCATATTCGCCCTGAGACGCCGCTCCATCTGAGGACGCTTATAGGCATCCAGGTCGAGACTGTAAGCCGCCTTTACTTTGCGCTTGAACGAAGCAAAGTCTAGTTCTGCCAGTTGATCTATCGAACCAGCGCTCATATTTGCTATGCTACTCCTGTTTCAGTCGTCGTTCTAGCTCGTTTTCGTCTGTTTACCAGTGCTCCGATAGCACCGATATCCACGATCAGTGCGACGCGCCCGTCTCCGAGTATCGTCGCACCGGCGACTCCGTCTATGTCGCCGAAGAATGCGCCCAAAGGCTTTATCACGACTTCCTGTTCGCCGATCAGCCTATCGACCACCAATCCAATCTTGAGCGCTCCAGTGCGCACCACAACAAATGTAATCCATTCGGTGTTGGAAAGCTGCGGCTCATAAGAAGCGCCAAACAGATTGCCCATCTTCACAAGGTGCAACACCGACCCGCGGAAGTTGATCGCGGGATGGCCGTCGACATGATGCACTTCATCCAGAGAACACCTGAACGTCTCCTGAACGGCGCTCAGTGGGATTACGTAGACCCTATCACCCACCCCTGTCACCAGCGACTTGATGATCGCGAGCGTCAATGGAAGGTTGATTCTAAACGTAGTGCCCTTGCCGAGTTCTGTATTTACCTCGACGTTGCCGGAAAGACCCTGGATGTTGTTGCGAACGACATCCATTCCGACACCTCGCCCCGATATATCCGTGATCTTCTCGGCAGTGCTCACTCCCGATGCAAATATCAACTGCAGCGCCTCATCTTCGGACATCCGAGCCAGCGTCTCTTCGCTGATGGCGCCCTTTTTCACGGCAGCCGCTTTCACCTTCTCTAATGAGATTCCATGACCATCGTCCTGAACCTCAATAATAATTCTGTTTTCTTCCTGTTTTGCCGCCAAAACAACCCGTGAACGCCTGGATTTGCCCACCGCCTCGCGTTCGTCGGGTGTCTCGACACCATGGTCCACGGCATTTCTGAGCAGGTGGGTCAGAGGATCGACTATATCTTCCAGGATCGAGCGGTCGAGTTCCGTTTCCTGGCCTTCGAGCACAAAATCCACATCCTTACCGGCTTTGTGCGCGAGATCGCGAACCATTCGCGGAAACCGATTGAAAACCTGCTCCACAGGCAGAAGGCGAACCTTCATAATATGTTCCTGGAGCTCGGTCACCACTCGCCCAACATGCACGGAAGTCTCGGCCAAGCCCTTTACCAGTTCTTCGTTCTCATACTTCTGCGAAAGTTGATTGCCGATCTGGTTCATCCTGGTGCGGTCGATCACGAGTTCGGCCACCAGGTTCATAAGCGTATCGAGTCTGTCAACGCCGACGCGAACGGTCTGGATCGCCTTTGCCGCAGGCTCAGTGGTTCCGGCGCTCTTTGCGGCTGCAGGGGTTTTGTCCTCGGCCTTTGTTTCGACCTTTTGGACAGAAGTATCTTCCGGCGCATCTTCCGAATCGGATTCACCAGGCATTGAGAAGTCTATAAGCTCCACTTCGGCCAGACTTTTTATCGCAGTGACTACCGACTCAGGACTTTCGGACGGAACAAACGTTACAATAATATCTTGACCCGACTGCAAGTCGTCGAGCGCATCCTGAATGGGATCGGATGTGACAACCTCGCCAAGCATGGAAAGCGAATTGAAAATCATAAAGCCCCGGACGGAGGGCATCATGCATTCTGGAACGACTCGCGCGCGAATAATCATAGCGCCAGGGACGTCCGTGCCGAGTTTCTTCTTCTTGGAGTCGGCTTTGCCCGTTGGCGCAGCGCCGGGTGCGGCTGATCCGCCCTCGCACAACGCTCTCAGACGAACGAGCAGGCCATCGACCTCCAAGTCCATCTTCTCGCCGTTAGCCACCTGAGCCATAAGTGTTCGAAGAGCATCGGTGCCATCAAGTAGAACATCTATTGCCTCGGGGGTTACTGCCACAGTGCCGTTGCGCATGGGGTCAAGCAGGTTTTCCATCGCATGCGTAAGCTCGGTGATTTCCGTAAGCCCCATTGTGGCCGACGAGCCCTTCAGCGTATGGGCAGCCCGGAAAATTTCCTTGAGAATCTCGATATTGCCGGGATCTTTTTCCAATTGAAGAAAGCCGTCGTCGAGTTTGAGTAACTGCTCCTCAGCTTCCTCAAGAAACAACCCAAAGAGATCAGACATATCCATATCAGAACCCATAGGACATCCTCTTTCCCATAGTCAAATAGCATGGTTTCGGCCTCACCCGAACCGGATGAGTGTCATTACGATATTGTGGCATTTATCGCTGCAATTCTTTAGACCAAGACAGGGGCGAGATTTCCATATCCCGCCCCAGTAACCAACTCTCTATGCAGCCTTTACAGCTTCTTTATTGCTAATCTTTTCGGTCTTTGCCAGAGACTCCGCGTCTTTCTCGGTAAGAACCTTGTCGAGATCGACAAGAATAACCAGCCTGTTTTCCTGCTTGCCGACTCCCCGCACATAGGCCGAATCGACACTGCTGACTACCGGAGACGGCGGCTCGATGGCGCTTGCGGGCAGCCGAAGTGTCTCCACAACCGCGTCCACCACCATCCCAATCATTAGCCCCTGAGCTTCCACGACCACTATTCGAGACGCCTTCGTAACATCTTTCAAGGGCAACCCAAATCGTTTGCGCAGGTCGATTACAGGAATTATGCTTCCTCGAAGATTAATTACACCCTCGACAAAACTGGGAGCGCGGGGTATAGCCGTAACCTCCTGCATTCGTATTATAGTGTTAACCGCTCCTATATCGACTCCGTAAGACTCGTTCGCAAGTTCCATGACGACCAACTGCTCGGAAACATCGTCTACGGTCATCTCCTGAAGTTCTGTGCTCATATTCTGATTCTCCAATCCCATAAGGCTCGCTCTCTTCTATATAAGAAAGCGAGCCCTAATTATGTCACGCAGCCTTCTTGCGCTTAGAAGACGAAGCACTGACCGAAATATCCTGCAATGTGGCCTTGCCCGACCGGCTAAGCGTAACACCAGTATCTCCAACATTGAACTGGCTGACCAACTGCTGAAGGTCTTCGGCTAAGCTCGATAGTTCATCTGCGGCTGAAGTCATCTCTTCGACCGCGGCGTTCTGTTCCTCGGCTGCGGATGAGACTTCTTCAGATGCGGAAGCGTTCTCTTTGCTCACAGTGGCAACATGCTCGGACTGACCGATTACCTCGTTGGAAGATGCAGCCATTTCTTCAGCGGTGGCAGTACTTTCCTCGGTGATGGCGGAAACATTCTCGACCGCCCTAATCACCTCTTCGCTGGAACTGGTCATCTGCTGAGCGGCAGCAGAGACATCCTGCACCTGCCGGACTACGTTCGCAATAGCCTCTTGAATTCCTTGTAGCGCGACGCCAGCCTGATTGGCCAAAGCAGTGCCGTCGGCAACTTCCTTGCTGCTGGCTCCCATCGCACTGACCGCGTGGTCGGTCATCTGCCTGATGCCACCGATCAACTCGGCGATTTCACCAGTAGCCTTGGATGAACGCTCCGCCAGCTTGCGAACCTCGTCTGCGACAACAGCGAATCCCTTGCCATGCTCTCCGGCTCTTGCCGCCTCTATTGCGGCGTTCAGAGCCAGGAGGTTGGTCTGCTCGGCGATATCGTCGATGGTCTCGACTATTGCGCCGATCTGCTGCGAACTCTCACCGAGTTCCTTTATCATATCGGCAACTCGGTCAGTTGAGTCTTTGATGGCATTCATACTGACGACCGCGTCAGATACCTGCTGTCCGCCGTCGCTGGCCACGCTTCTCACTTCTTGCGATGCGCCGGCTGCCTCCTGAGCGCCCTTGGCGACTTGTTCAATGGCCGCGCTTATCTGCTGAATCAGTCCGACCGCCTCATCGACGACCCTGGCCTGAGTCTGCGAACCCTGAGCAACCTCCGAGATCGACTTACCAAGTTCTCCCATGGCCTTGACGGTCGACAAAACCATCTCGGTCTGTTCATGCGAACCCTGAGCCACATGCTGGATGGTCTCGGCGATCTGCTGAGCGCCCTTGCCCACATCCTCAACCGATGCGGACAAAGTCTGGCTAGAACCCGCGACCCTTGTCGCCGAATCTGCCACTTGCATTACCGCCTGCTGCAGAGTCTCCATTGCGGTGTTGATGCTGTTTTTGATCTTGGCAAAGTCACCATTGTACTCGCCAACCATCCTGGCGGTCAGATCATTGTTGGCAAGTTTCTCAAGCACCGGCAAAGCCTCAGCTATCGGCGCCGCCACTGCGTCAAGAGAGGAGTTAAATCCTTGAACGATCTCGCGATAACCACCCTGATACCTGTCTATATTTCCACGGGCATTGAGATCGCCTCCAACAACTTCCCCGCTGACACGCGCAAAACCCTTATTCATAGTTTGGAGAATATCAACCACGCGCGTCATAGCTTTAGCCAGGATGTCCTTATCTGACTTGGCCGTTATTTCGATGCCCAATTCGCCATTAGCGACTTGATCGCATATTTTTGCTTTGCCTTGTATATCGGCGACCATCGCCTGCATAGAGCGCGAAAGGTCTCCGACTTCGTCCTTGGAGCTGGCGTCCACGGAAACATCCATATCGCCCACTGCGATCTTATCCGCAACAGCAGCGAGCTTTTTGACCGGGTCGGCGACACTTGTAGCGATGAAGAACCCCAGCGCCAACGCAACCAAAATTCCTATAACAATAAACACAATTGTGGTCGCGCGCATAGAGGCCATTGATTTGTCGAAGTCTGAACTGGTTTTATCGGCTGTATCCAAGTTGATTTTTTGGATATCGTCAGTCACTAAGATGAGTTTCTTGAATATGCGTCGGGATATCAATTGAGTATTGAAAAGATCTTTATCCAGCTTCAATATCTGAGGGCTATTAACACTGACTCCAGAAGCCATCAGCCTGTCTTTTTCCTTGGCATACTCCACGACTCTGGCGTCAATGCTCTTCCATTCGTCCAACATGGACAGAGCCGCCTGCCACATTTTGTCCACTTTCGCGGTCCGCGGCAACGGCTCATATATCTTTTTACCTTCTTCAATCAATTGCCACTGCTCGTCCAACCAGTCATACTGGGCCTGACGCAATTTGGCGTCAACAATCATTGGATTGTTAAGGCCGCGTTCACCCGTCTGTACGCCCAAATCGCCAGCATGTATCTTGGAAAGACCAACAATACCGGGCAGAATGACTTTAGCCACCTCTTTTTGACCCTTACCGGCTTGAGTCAGACCGGCAAGCCCTTTCCAGCCAATCAGAGCAGCTATCAGGGCTACGATGAGAAATGCGCCGACCAATCTCGGCTTGAGCTTAATCGAATCTAATCGCATCTACTTTGACCCTCCTATGGTCCACATTGCATTCCAATTGACCCGTCAAGTCCATCTTCGGCGCGATAAACCTAAAATAATGTCAGGGTAGCACACTGAATCTATACGTGATCCGATACGTGAAGTTGCGCTGCCGTCACGCCTGTCGATTAACCGTCCACACAAATCTGAGCAAGAACAAAAAACACGCAGGTGACAATCACTAAATTGATAAAAAAAGCGTAAATAGCACCTCAAAAAAACTTTATAACTGGCCGATACAATATCTGACACCCGGAACAACACTATCCAAGAATGCGGCTGCCACGCTGGCCAGGTGAAGCTGTTCCGTTTCTTGAGGATCGTGAGGGTCAAAAGTGAAAAACGACAACACCATCAGCGTGCTTATCGTGGATGAACAGCCCGTAATTCGCTGGGGTTTGCAACATTTTCTTGAGAACCAAGCCAATATCAAAGTTTTGGGTGAGGCAGCATCCATTAGCGAGGCGTTCGATAAGGTCTATGCCCTGAAACCTCAAGTCGTAATTATTGACGCATGGATTCCCGGCGAAGACGGCATCGCCGCCACACATGAGTTCGCTCGAAACACCAACTCGCGCATCCTCGCATTCAGCAGTCGAGAGACCTGGGACTGCGTCGAGTCCTTTCTCAACGCCGGGGGGATAGGCTTCGTCACAAAACGATGCCCGCCGGACGAAATCATCTCCGCCATTCGAGCGGTGGCCGTCGGACAAAGATGGATATCGCCCATTCTTCGCAAGATATGCTCCAGGACTCACAGAAACTCCAAACTGGGGCTTTCACCACGCGAACAGGAAGTTGCATCTCTGGTAGCACATGGCCTCACAAGCAGACAGATAGCCGACCAGTTATGCGTGAGCCTGAAAACAATTGAAACTCACAGGTACCGTATATTCAAGCAGCTTAAAATAACCACCAGATCCGAGCTTGTAAACTATGCGATCGAAAATGGGCTTCTTGGAAAGGCTTCTGTAAAAAACAAAGGCTCGAAATCGTCAGCAAAAGCCTCAACATCCAGTCTGAAATCCTAATGCACATATTCTGAAATATGACTCAAGAATATTAACCCGCCTGCCGATAATATTACCTGTACGAAACCGCCGAAGAGCGGAATGGAAAGGTATGGTTGGCAGTATGCAAGGTCATTCGCTGGTTCAGCGACAGCAGCAACGCACTATTCCGGTTCAGATTCAGGCCAATGCCATTCTGAACATGAGTTCGCTCGAACTGCAGCAGTTCGTCGAAACCGAGGCAATGGAAAACCCCGCTCTGTGCCTAGACGATACCTCCCGCTGCCCGATATGCGGGTTCGCGACCGCAGCTCCAACATGTCCCGTATGCAGTGCCTCGCTTGCCGCGCGCACGCAGATCGAGTCCAATGACTACGACGAACGCAATTATTTGCAGCGCGCATTCGCGGCAGCAGTCGGTGATGAACTCTTTGACCCATTCCGCACAATCGCCCGATCCATGGATGTCACAGACTACCTCAAGGGGCAGGCGCGCATGGTTTTGGGCGGTAGAAAACTCAGGATAGCCGAGTATCTCATCGAATCGCTTGACGACGGTTACTTCCGCGAATCGCTTTTCGACACAGCCGAGGAGTTCGCAACGGCGGTTCCCGAAATCGAAGCGGTGCTGAATGTGCTGCAGAGCTTCGACCCGCCCGGAATAGCCGCAAGAGATTTGCGCGAATCGCTGCTGATCCAGATACGTCATATCAGATCAAATGAGGCCGCCGCGGCAATAGCCGAAAGAATTCTCGAAGACTACTGGGTTGAGTTCTCGAAAATGCGGCTGAAATCCATCGCGGGCAAGATGGAAGTCTCATATAATGTGGTTGTCGAGGCATGCGAATTTATTCGTGATCGTCTGACCCCCCACCCAGCATCGGCCTATCGAGCGCCATTTGAAGAACTCTCTCCAAGAGAATCGAGCGCAGTCATACCCGATGTCATTATCCAGGCGAGCGGCGACGGGTTCGTTGCGGAAGCCGTGGACTGTTACGGCAGCTACCTCAAAGTGGACGAGACCTATGAAGAGTGTTATCAGTCGGTAAAGAGCGGCGAGAGCTATCTTGGCGAAGAAGACCGCAAGCACATAAGGGAACATGTGGAGCGCGTCCGCTGCATTCTCGATGCAATTTCGATGAGAAAAAAGACCCTTACGCGCGTGGCCGCATTCCTTGCGGACTACCAGGAAGATTTTCTGCTTCACGGAGCTTCACACCTGAAACCATTACGACAGAAGGATGTTGCAAAGGCACTTGAAGTTCACGAATCCACGATCTGCCGGGCGCTATCGGACAAGTACTGCAGGCTGCCGTCGGGGGAAGTTATCTCATTCGAGATATTCTTCGACTCTGCGCTGCCGGTGCGAACCCTGATCGGCCAGATCATCTCGCTATCGACTGAGCCTATATCAGACAGCGAAATCGCGAAACGTCTGACCGAGCAGGGCGTGACCATCGCCAGACGCACGGTCGCCAAATATCGCGACCAACTCAAGGTTCTGCCTTATCAACTCAGAGCTGCATGACACTTCGCAATTTTGCCGGTTTTCGCAAATCGGTATTGACAATGCCATCGCCTCGCCGCTATACTGAGAGTAAGATGATTACTAAATCCTATTTGATAGTGCGCGGAGGCAATTATAGTTGGGGCTGGCGACACTCGAGTCAGAGTGGAGCAGCCGCATTAACGTACGTCAAGTAGAAGCATCATAACCGGGAAATAACAGTCGCGGGCCGCTCCACAGGGGTGTCCGCGGCTTTTTATATGTGTGCGTAAGCACGCTGGCAGGTATAAAGGCCGAGGATCATATTGATTATCCTCGGCCTTTTCGCATTACTAAGGAGAACTCATACCATGAAAAAACGAATACTCACTGGCGACAGACCCACCGGAAAGCTGCATCTGGGGCATTATGTTGGATCGCTTAAGAACCGCGTGCGGCTCCAGCACGAATATGACACGTTTCTCATCATAGCCGACGTGCAGGCCCTCACGACCAACTGGGAGAACCCCGATCAGCTTCCGAAAGATGTGCGCGAAATCGCAAAAGACTATCTCGCTGCGGGCATTGATCCAAACGTCGCGACGATATTCATACAGTCTATGGTTCCTGCTATTGCCGATCTGACGGTCTTGTATTCGATGTTCGTGCCGGTAAACGTGCTCAGGCACAACCCCACAATCAAAACCGAGGCCGCGCAACATGGCTACACGGACATGACTTACGGGTTTCTCGGCTACCCGGTGAGCCAGTCGGCGGATATTACGTTCTGCAAGGCGCATGTCGTGCCGGTGGGCAAAGACCAGGTTCCGCATTTGGAACTCACGCGCAAGGTGGTGCGGCGATTTAACGATCTCTACGGCGAAGTGCTGGTCGAGCCTGAAGCTATGGTACAGGGGCTTCTCAAAGGTCTGGACGGCAACAACAAGATGAGCAAGAGCCTCGGAAACGCAATATATCTGGCCGACCCGGCGGATGAGGTGAGCCGGAAAGTATCGACCGCGGTCACCGATCCCGCTCGAATCCGCAAGAACGACCCCGGTCATCCAAAAGTCTGCACGGTGTTTTCCTATCATAAGGAGTTTAACCCGGAATCGGTCGGAGAGATCGAAAAGGCATGCAAAAAAGGTGAGATCGGATGCGTCGAGTGCAAGAAGCGGCTCGCAAAAAGTCTGAACGATCTTCTCGACCCCATCAGAGCAAAGCGCGCATACTACGACGCGCATCCCGATGAGGTTAACGACATACTGCGTCACGGAACCCAGCGAGCGATTGAAGTCGGCAGCGAGACGCTCGCACAAGTCAAAGACGCAATGCGCATCAATTACTTTCCAAAACAAGGAGCATAAGCAATGAGCGCCTATTACCCGGACAAGCAAGAGTTTGAGAAACGCGCGAAAAACGGCAACATGACGCCCGTATATAAAGAAATTCTGGCGGACATGGAGACTCCTGTCTCGGCATTCAAAAAGATAGGATACAGGTTACAGGGTACAGGGTACAGAAAAGACAGCGATTACTCGTTCCTGCTGGAAAGCGTTGAAGGTGGGGAGCGAATGGCGAGGTTTTCGTTTCTTGGAAGCGAGACGAACCTTGTAATTAAGAGCAAAGGCCGGGACGTCGAGATTACGCGGGATGGTCGGATCGAACATATCGCGCTCGAACCCGGCAAAGACGTGCTTCACGTGCTCAAAAACGAGATGACAAACCTGCATTACGTGCCCGACCCCGATTTGCCCCGGTTTTGCGGCGGTGCGGTCGGATTTATGGGCTATGACATGGTTCGTTTCTTCGAGGATCTGCCGGACACGACCACCGACGACCTCAACATGCCGGACTGCACCCTGATCTTCACCGACACACTGCTTATATTCGACCACGTGCGGCATCGGATTCGAGTGGTCTGCAACGCGAGAATCGACGGCGACCCGGACTCGGCATATAGTCGAGCCATAGTCAAAATCGACAAAGCCATCGAACTGCTCAGAACATCCACGAACACGAGCGTCGAGACGAGAAGAGCAGACCCGCCCGCCATAACTTCAAACTTTACTAAGCCGGACTTTGAGAACGCCGTCACCAGGTGCAAAGAGTATATCGCGGCGGGTGACGCCATACAGATCGTGCTTTCACAGCGGTTCCAGACAAAAGTCACTGCCGATCCATTTGATGTATATCGCGCGCTGCGCAGTCTGAACCCGTCGCCGTATATGTATTATCTCTCGTACGGTGAGACCAAGCTGATCGGGTCGTCGCCGGAGATTCTCGTCACTGAAGAACGCGGAAACGTGACCGTCCGTCCGATTGCTGGAACCCGGCCAAGAGGCGTTACACCTAATCAAGACCTTGCGCTTGAAGCCGAACTCCTCGCGGACGAAAAAGAACGCGCCGAACACATTATGCTGGTCGATTTGGGACGCAATGACATCGGCCGGGTATGCAGGTACGGCAGCGTGAATGTGGACGAGTTGATGGTGATCGAACGATATTCGCATGTAATGCATATCGTCTCGAACGTTCGCGGCAAACTCAACCCCGACAAAGATCAGTTCGATCTCCTGCGGGCATGTTTCCCGGCGGGAACTGTCTCGGGCGCGCCAAAGGTCAGAGCCATGCAAATCATAGATGAACTCGAACCAACAAGACGTGGTTCTTATGCGGGCGCGATAGGCTATTTCAGTTACTCAGGCAACATGGATGTGTGTATAACTATACGAACTATTCTGATACAAGGCGATACTGCTTATGTTCAAGCTGGTGCAGGAATTGTCGCTGACTCTGAACCCGAAAAAGAGTATCAGGAAACGCAAAACAAAGCTATGGCAATGATCAAAGCACTGGGCATGGCGGAAGCGGGATTGGAGTAGATAAATGATACTGATAATAGACAACTACGATAGCTTTACCTATAACCTTGTGCAGTATATAGGCGAAATGGGACAGCAGCTCAAGGTATTCCGAAACGACAAGATCGCGCTGGAAGAAATCGAAGAGATTAGGCCGGACAAAATCGTTTTGTCGCCGGGGCCATGCACTCCGAACGAGGCCGGAATATCGCTTTCAGTGATCGAACGGTTCGCCGGCAGAATTCCTATCCTGGGGGTGTGCCTGGGTCATCAAAGTGTCGGGCAGGCGTTTGGAGGAGAGATCGTGCGCGCTCAGAAGCCTATGCACGGCAAGACCTCGCTGATCCACCACGACGGCCAGGGCGTATTCAAAGACATGCCCAACCCACTTGAAGCGACGCGGTATCACTCGCTGATTATTCGTCGGGAGACCATTCCCGATTGTCTGCAAATCACCGCAGAAACCGACCGGCACGAGATAATGGGCGTGCGTCACAAAGACTACCCAATCGAGGGCGTGCAGTTCCACCCCGAGTCCATATTGACTCAGGATGGAAAGAAACTGTTGGCGAATTTTGTCGAATAACTAATTTTCTGGCTTTCTGACTTGGAGACGACTGATGATAAGAGATGCGATAAAAAAGATAGTTGAGGGCGATAACCTGACCCTCGAAGAAGCGATGCTTGCGATGACCGAAATTATGGACGGCGAGGCCACGCCCGCGCAGGTAGCGTCGTTTATCACCGCAATGAGAATGAAAGGCGAAACCGTCGATGAAATCACGGGATTTGTCAAAGTCATGCGCGACAAGGCGATCAAGGTTAAACCAAAATGTTCTACACTCTTAGACACATGCGGGACCGGCGGCGATAAGCTCGACACGTTCAATATATCAACCACCGCGACGTTTGCAATTGTGGGAGCTGGAGTCACCGTCGCAAAACATGGCAATCGAGCGGCATCTAGCACCTGCGGCAGCGCGGATGTGCTTGAAGCTCTCGGCGTCAAGCTCGATCTCAACGCGGATCAGATCGCGACATGCATTGACCAGGCGGGCATCGGTTTTATGTTCGCGCCAATGATGCACCCGGCTGTGAAACATGCCGTGGGTCCGCGCAGAGAAATCGGGATTAGAAACGTATTCAATATGCTCGGCCCTATGACCAATCCCGCCGATGCAAAACTTCAGGTGATCGGCGTATTCTCGCCAGATATTACCGAGACCGTGGCTCAGGTATTGAAAGCGCTGGGGACCGAGCGGGCAATGGTTTTTCACGGCATGATCGGGTTGGACGAAATGTCCACGCTGGGTGAAACCAAAATCAGCGAACTCAAGGACGGCGAAGTGCGAACCTATACGATCAGTCCGGCGGATGTCGGCCTGGCGGCAGCGTGTCCTAAAGATATTGCGGCGGGCAGCGGCAGCGTTACGGAAAACGTTCAAGCTCTGTTGAGCGTCCTTGAGGGTGAGAAAAGCGCTAGGCGCGACATCGTGCTGCTGAATGCGGCGGCGGCGCTGGTGGTGGCGGATAAAGCGGCTGACCTGCGCGAAGGCATCGCTGTGGCTGCTCATTCGATTGATTCGGGGGCCGCGATGAGCGCTCTGGAGAAGTTCAAAGCTGTTACGGTTGCCACGCGCGCATCGGATATGGTATAATTCACTACGTAAAAGTCAGTAATTGAGCATGACCCCAAGTATCTTTCGGAAAGGTGACATAATGAAAGCGGGAATTCATCCGAAATACGAGAAGACACAGGTTACCTGCGCGTGCGGGAACACCTTTGAAACCAGATCGACGGCCGACGAGATCAGAGTAGAAATCTGTTCCGCGTGCCACCCGTTCTTTACAGGCAAGCAAAAAATCGTGGACACTGAGGGCCGCGTCGAGAAGTTCCTTGCCAAGTACGGCATGAAAAAGAATGAAGAAGAGCAATAGCTTTTCTTGACGTCTAACAACCGGGAAGCGATCTTGACGGCTGATTTTTTGGTCGTCGGGCGCTTCCTTTACTTTTGTCCGGAAACGGCAGGTGTATTGTGGCGAATCTAGAGAAAAAGGAATTTCACTACGGCGGCCAAGCCGTCATAGAAGGCGTTATGATGCGCGGGCCAAAGGACTACGGTATCGCAGTCAGGAAAGCCGACGGCGAGATAGTTTCACGCAAGGAGGACGTCGAGAGTATCCTCGGGCGGTTCAAGTGGCTCAACAAGCCATTCCTTCGCGGCACGTTGGCGCTCATCGACTCTATGACCCTCGGTATCAAGGCGCTCATGTTCTCGGCTGATATTGCAATGAAAGATGCAGTCGAGGCTGATGCAGCCGCTAACGTTGATAAGCCCGGCAAGCAGAGCAAGGAAGTAGCTCGCGCCGAAGCCGAACTGGAAGCCATTGAGAAAAAGGGCGGCAGTATAAATGACATCGCCCTGAGCGCTATGATGTTCGTCGGGCTTGCGATGGGCGTTGGGCTATTCTTCTTTGTGCCGATTGTCCTGACAAAGCTCTTGAACTCGCACATTCACGTGGGGTGGCAGCTTACGGCTGTCGAGGGCTTTATCAAGATCGTCATATTCGTAGGTTACGTTATGGCAATCTCACTGATGAAGGACATACGGCGCGTGTTTCAGTATCATGGAGCCGAACACAAAACGATCAACGCCTATGAAGCCGGCGTCGAACTGACTGTCGATAACGTCAAGCGCTACAGCAAAGTGCATGTGCGCTGCGGAACCAGCTTCATACTGGTGGTGCTGGTCACGAGCATTATTGTGTTTATGATTATCGCGGATCATCTGCCGCACGGTAGCTTGGCGGAGCATAGCAAGATCAGTTATCTGGTGCGCTGGCTGTATAAAATCGCGCTGCTGCCGTTTGTCGCGGGGATCGCTTATGAAGTGATTCGATTCGCTGGGAAGTTCAAAGATTCGTTTATGACAAAACTGCTCACGTTCCCCGGCCTGTTGATGCAAAAGATTACTACTCGCGAGCCTGAACCCGAGATGATCGAAGTTGCGATCAGGTCGCTTGAAAGCGTGTTCGAGAAAGAGACCGAGCGCGAGGAAAAGGAAACCGAAGTTGTTCGAGAAACTAGCTGATGTAGAGGATAGATACGCTGCGCTTGAGGAGCGGCTCGCCGACCCGGATATAGTCAAAGACCCACGTGAATACCAACAGGTGGCGAAGGCTCATTCAGATCTGGCGGAGATAGTCGCGAAGTGGCGCGAGTATAAGCAGGTTAAGGATCAACTCGCTGGCACCGAAGAAATGCTTCACGAGAAGCTCGATCCAGAAATGCGCGAACTCGCTCAGATGGAACTCGACGAACTCAAGGAGAAAATTCCTCCGCTTGAGGATCAGCTTCGACTAATGCTTCTGCCTAAAGACCCCAATGACGACAAGGACGTAATCGTCGAGATTCGCGCCGGGACCGGCGGCGAGGAGGCGGCTTTGTTCGCGGGCGACCTTTTGCGAATGTACATGCGTTTTGCCGAGCGCCAGGGTTGGAGAGCCGATCTGATGAGTGCCGAAGATACGGGAATTGGCGGTTATCGGCAGGCAACGCTTGAAATCAAGGGCAAGGGCGCGTACAGCAGGCTCAAGTTCGAAGGTGGAGTTCACCGGGTTCAAAGAGTTCCCGCCACGGAGTCCAGCGGGCGGATCCATACATCGGCTGCAACGGTTAGCGTGCTGCCGGAAGCCGATGACATTGACGACGTTCGCGTCAACGATGACGACATCGAAATCGACACCTATCGTTCCGCGGGCGCGGGCGGTCAGAACGTACAGAAGAACGAGACCGCGATCCGCATTACTCATAAGCCGACGGGGATTGTCGTAACATGCCAAGACGAGCGTTCGCAGCTTCAAAATAAACTCCGCGCAATGCAGATTCTCAAATCCAAATTGCTTGATATGGAGCAGCAGGCTCAGCGCGAGGAGATCGACTCGGCGCGCCGGCTGATGGTTCGTTCGGGCGACAGAAGCGAAAAGAGCCGCACATACAACTACCCTCAAAACCGCATCACCGACCATCGGATCGATTACACAATCTACAACCTGCCCGCGTTTATGGACGGCGAAATCGACGATATGATCGACCGGCTGATTGCTGTCGATCAGGCCGACAAGCTGCAGGCCGTAAGCTGATTGTCCGAACTGGAGAGTTGAGAGTGGAGAGCGAAGAGCTTGAAGTCGCGGATGCCTCATCGTCTGCTTATAAAGAACTGATTGCCGCAGCTCAACAACTTGCAAGCGCGGGCATAGAAAATCCCCAGTTGGAATCTCAACTTATGATGGCAAAGGCGTTGGACTGTTCACGCAGCGACATAATCGCACACCCCGAACGTCCGCTTTCAGATTCGGAGCGCAACGCTTTTCACCTGATGGTCGATAAACGCGCCTCGCGCTATCCGCTTGCGTATATACTCGGCAAAAAAGAGTTTTACGGCCTGGATATTGAAGTTGCGCCTGGCGTCCTCATCCCAAGGCCTGAGACTGAGATTCTCGTTGAAACAGCAATCTCCCGCCTTAGCGGCAGACCAATGATCGCGGACATCGGCACGGGCAGTGGAGCAATTGCAGTCGCAATCGCATCCAACTTGCCCGAAGCGATTGTCTGCGCAACAGAGATTTCGCCCGAAGCTCTGAAGGTGGCGCGGCGCAATATATCGAATTATCAATTGTCGGAAAGAGTGACTCTCATAGAGGGCGATCTTTTGGAGCCTCTGACGAAGTTTCAAGATGAGTTCGACGCGATAATCTCGAACCCACCGTATATACCCAGCGCGGAAATCGACTCGCTGGAACCGGAGGTATCGATGCACGAACCGCGCTGCGCTCTAGACGGCGGCCCAGACGGCCTCGACGTATATCGCAGGCTGATGCCGGAGGCTTTAGGGCTTCTAAAAGACTGTGGATTTGTCGCAGTGGAAGTTGGAATCGACGAAGCGGGTGACGTCAAGCAGATTGCGCTCTCGGCAGGGTATCGTGAAGTCGACATAGTGCGCGATCTCGCCGAGATTGAAAGGGTCGTGGTTGCCTGTAGATGAACTGTATCATACTCAAACCCGGTCAGGCGTCGATTGTGGCGGCTGCCGACGCGATCAGGCGGGGCGAACTGGTGATATTCCCGACTGAGACTGTCTACGGCCTTGCCACAGATGCGCTGAACGAATCGGCGGTCAGGCGCGTTTTTGAGGTGAAAGGCCGAATGGAAAACCATCCGCTGCCGGTGCAAGTCGCAGGAGTTGAACATCTTGGTCAGGCGGCATCGGATGTGCCTGAAAACGCCAGGCTGCTCGCCCAGCGCTTTTGGCCGGGGCCGCTCACTCTCGTAATGAAAAAAAATGAGTCCATACCGGGCATCGTCAGCGGCGGCCTGGATACCATAGGAATAAGAGTGCCGGATCACCCCGTTGCGCTGGCACTGCTGCGTGAAGTGGGTTCGCCGATTGTCGCGACAAGCGCGAACTTATCGGGTCGGCCGTCACCAAAGAGCGCGCAGGAAGCGATTGCCCAACTTGGAGACAAAGTCTCGGTTACACTGGATGCGGGGGCGTGTGAGATCGGAGTCGCGTCGACAGTTGTTGACGTCAGTTCGGACACAGTGCGCATATTGAGGCTCGGCGCAATCACGCCGGAGCAAATACACGAGGTAATTAGACATAATGGCTAGCCAGTCATTCAGAGCAGCCGAAAAGAAAGTGCGGAGCCGGTCGGAATTGCAGCAGATCGTCGAGCAGGCTAAAAACAATGGTCAGACCGTGGTATTCACAAACGGCTGCTTTGATATTCTTCATATAGGTCACGTGCGGTATCTGCAGGATGCCCGTGCCCAAGGCGATATGCTCGTGGTGGGAGTAAACTCGGACGAGACCGTGCGCAAACTCAAGGGCGAGGGCAGACCGATAGTGCCTCAGTTCGAGCGCGTAGAGGTGCTGGCCGCGCTGGAATGCGTGGATTACGTGACGATTTTCGAGGAAGATACGCCCATCGAATTGATTCTGGCGATCAAGCCGAGCATACACGTCAAGGGCGGCGATTATATCCCGCAGGATCTGCCGGAAGCCGATGCCGTGCGCAGTGTCGGCGGCGAAGTACGCACGATTCCATACGCCAACACGGATACCGAGGGACGCTCGACAACCAATCTGATTGCGGCTATACTACAGGCAGGCGAATAGCGGGGAAAATGCGATGCCTGCAAATCTGACGCCTGATTACCGTGCGGCTGAAGCCAGATTCCGAGCCGCCGAAACGACGGAAGACAAGCTCGAAGCACTGGAGCAGATGTACGCTGCCATTCCCAAGCACAAGGGCACGGAAAAGCTTAGAGCGGACATAAAGCGCCGCATGGCAAAACTGCGTGGTAAAATCAGGCAGGCCAAACCGGCTCTTGGACAACCCGACGCTTACGAAATAATCAAATATGGTGATCTGCGGATTGCGCTGATCGGCCCACATAGTTCAGGCAAGTCGACTCTTTTCGCGCTGTTGACCAGCGACAAAGAATACGCCCGGCAAGACCTGATTAGTGTTGTGAGAAGCGCCGATGCGGTCGCAATAGCGCTGGATTGTTCCGACGACATGCTTCTCGATCATCTGGCCGATATTCGTGAGGAGCTTGCGGTCTACAATATATTGTTGGCCGGCAAGCATACTCCGCAGACCGGGTCAGCGGCGGGAACCGTTTCAAAACCGGCATTCGTAATTGCAAATAAGATCGACGCACCCGGCTCAGAAGAGAATTTTGAGGCGCTGCGGGATGTATATGCGGACGAGTTCGATATACTGCCGGTGTCGGCGAAAACCGGCGAAGGCACAGAGTTGCTTAATAAAGTGATCCACGAGGGGTTAACATGGTAGCGACATACGTTCTGATTATTGGTGTAATGCTTGTGCTGGTGGTTGGCGGGATCGGCCTCGTTGCGATGGGCAACGGTCATATACTGCCGTCGCTGGTCCCGCTGGCTCCATTATTGGTCGCTATCGGCTGCATATTGCTGATTATGACCGAACTACTGCTCTTTTTCGGAAACAAAGAAGACAAAAAATGCGCTTTCCGCGATCTGGGTTATCTCATCCCCACCCTATTTATCAGCAGCGGTCTATGGTGGGTTGCGCAGCGTTTCCTTTGGTAGAAAAAGTTAAGCCGTGCCTTTAGCAGGTTGAACCACATTCTGCGGATTGCCCTTGAGAAACGCTTCGATGTTATCTATCGTAGTGTCGATAATGCGTCTCTCGGCCTCGACCGAGTAAAATGCCACATGCGGTGTAATAATCACGTTATCTCGATGTAATAGCGCATAACTTCGCACAATAGCCCTCAGTTTTTCGACCGGCAGCGTGTCGGACAAAAGCTGTGCTTCTTCCTTAATCGACTCTTCTCCCTCAAGAACATCCAGTCCCGCGCCCCCGAGAATGCCTTCGTCCAGCGCTTTTACCAGGGCTTCGGTGTCCACGACCGCTCCCCTCGCCGTGTTGATGAGCAGAGCGCCGCGCTTGATCTTACGGATGTTGTCATTGTTGATGAGGTGGTAGGTCTCTTTAATAAGCGGCACGTGGATGGTAATGACATCGCTTTCTTCCAGCAGCCGATCTAGCGACGTATACTCAAACCCAAGAACTTCAGCCAATATGGACTGCGGGCGGACGTCATACGCGAGCACGCGCATGTCGAAACCGCGTCCGATCCTTATACAGTGCAGCCCGATTGCACCCGCACCGATCACTCCGAGTGTCTTGTCTTTGAGGTCGAACCCGCGAAGACCCTCAATGTTGAAGTCCAACTGATTCGTGCGCGTGATTGCCGTCTTCATCCTGCGAGTCAGACCCAAAATGAGCGCGAACGCGTGCTCGGCAACGGTGTTTTCGCCGTACCGCGGGACGTTACAAACGGTTATCCCACGTTTTTCGCACTCTTCGAGGTCGATGTGGTCAACGCCTGTGGAACGGGTTGTGACAAGCTTTAGGTTTGGAAGTTTGTCCAAAACCGGCTTGTCGAACCTGGAGTATATGAACACCGAGACGATATCCACATCGCCGAATTCATCGGCCGTTGACTCACCCAGTGCGTCACTGACCATCTTCGTCTGATGAGGAGCCAACCCGCGCTCGGTCACATACTCGCGCACCCAGTCTTCGACTTCATAAAAGACGATTTTCGTCTCAGACAATTCGAGTTACCCTCCGCGTTTGCCGGGCTCGGCGTATGCAACTGTGATATTGCCGTCCTTATGCAGCAGCAGTTTCGTGAGAGGCACATCTTTTCGCAGCCGGTGCCGGTTGCACTCCAGCACCACGAAATCATCCTGCGAGTCCGGCTTGGGCCGGTGGTATATATAACTGGTGTCACAGCCAGCCGACTTATCCACAGGACACCTCAGTACCGACGGCTTCTTCAGATAGTCTCTTTTCAGGTCGACAAGCTGCTCGGGATACTTGCCGTTAACGTCATTATAACGATCCAGCGCGGCGCCGATGGCGATCATATTATCGCGGCATTTGGCAATATCCTGCACAGTGTGCATCCTGGACACGTATATCAGTAGAGCCATCAATCCCGCAAAAGCAATACCGACCACAACTGCACAGCCCCTGAGCAGCCATGCGCAGCCGCGCGGCCTTGGATTCAGGTTATTTTCCTCCATTTGACCCATTATTCTCGTAAATCACGCGGACGGCCTTGCCGTCCTGTCGAGGTAGAGCGCCGATCTTATAAACATCGCCCTTGGGGCTAAACCCAAGGACTTCCTTGAGCTTCTTCTCGACGACGAATCCCGTAACACCCTCTTCGGCCTCGACGTTGATGCGCACATCCTTGACACCGTCGGCTTCCTCAATAATAATCTGGTAGTTGCTGCCGATTCCAGGTATCTCCATAAGAGCCTGCTCCACCTGTTTGGGGAAGAAGTTAACACCCTTTACGATAAGCATATCGTCTTTGCGCCCGGTAATTCTGTCGAGCCGCAGTGACGTTCTACCACACTCGCACTTCTGGCGGGTGAGGATTCGCGTGAGGTCGCCTGTTCTATATCTTATAATCGGAATGGCCTGAAGGCTCAACGACGTAAAAACTACTTCACCGTATTCGCCGTCGCGGACAGTTTTGCCGGTGGCAGGATCGACAATCTCACAGATGTATTGGTCTTCCCACACATGGATTCCGTTATGAACCTGACAATCCATGCCCGTTGTGGAAACGCCGCCGGTTTCGGTCATTCCGTAAATATCGTAAGCCTCGATACCCAAGCCGTTCTCGATCTTCTCGCGCATCTTGTCAGAGAATGTCTCGGATCCGAATATGCCCACCTTGAGGCTGGGTATTTCTGCTTTCTGATCTTCGAGCACTTCCATGATGCGGATAGCATAGCTGACCACACACATCAGCGCCTTGACGCCGAAATCGTTCATCAACTTGATCTGACGAGGAGTGTTGCCCGCGCCTGCCGGGATTATAAACATATCCGACTTGCGTCCGCCGTGATAGAACCCGAACCCGCCGTTAAACAGTCCGAACGACGGCGTTATCTGGATGGTGTCGCCAGAAACCAATCCGGCCATATAATAGCATCGGGCCATGCATTCGGCCCACAGATCGAGATCGTGCTCAGTGTACGCCATAACGACCGGCGAGCCGGTGGAACCCGAACTCATGTGCATCTCGCGCAGTTCTGACTTATCTACGCACAGCATTCCCAGAGGGTACTGGTCGCGGAAGTCGTTCTTGTCCGTAAAAGGCAGGTTGCGTATGTCCTCAAGCATCTCGATGTCCTGAGGCTTGATTTCCGCCGCATCCATCTTTGCCCTGTAAAACGGGCTGCGCTCATACGCCAACTTCACTGTGTTTTTAAGACTGGTGAGTTGATGCGAGGCGAGTTCGTCACGGGACATCGTCTCGGCTTTTTCATTCCAGAATACGCTCATAGCATTATTACCTCTATATTAGACGACCGAGAGGTCATTTCTATGCGAGTCTTTGCCTGGTGTTAAACTTCAGGTGAGGAACAAGCAAATTATAGTCATTATTCGTCCCAAAATCAATAGATGAAGACGTTTGTCATTAGATTAGCTTGTCGAACTGAACCCAGTTGATGTATCATCTTATACATACCAGCAGCACGAAAGGAAATGATATGTTTATAGTGTCCGGCTCATACATAAAACCGATAGATGAAGTCGAACGTGTCCTGCCCGCGCATAAAGCATATCTGGACACGCTCAATGAGGCGGGAATTCTTGTCTGCTGCGGCCCGATGAAACCTCGGACGGGCGGAGTCATTCTTCTTGGCCTGGAGTCGAGAGAGATGGTCGATGACATACTGAAAGATGACCCGTTCAACACAGAGGAGATCGTCGAATATTCTATTATCGAGTTCATACCTAACAAGGCGGCCGCCGATCTTCAACGGTTGCTGAAATAACAATAGTGCGAAAGAAAAGGAACTAAATACCACGGAAAATACAAACTCACCAAAATTGCAAGTCATTCCCCTCGGCGGAGTCATGGAAATCGGCAAAAACATGACCGCCTACGTCTATAACGATCAGATAATCATAGTTGACGCGGGTCTGATGTTCCCCGACGAAGAGATGCTCGGAGTCGATATAGTGATCCCAGACATCACTTACCTGGAGGAAAACGCTGACAAGGTTCTCGGCATTGTGCTCACGCACGGTCACGAGGATCATATCGGTGCGCTGCCCTACGTGCTCAGGCGGCTGGATGTGCCCGTTTGGGGGACGCCGCTCACACTCGGGTTTGTGTCGAACAAGCTGCGCGAGCATCACCTGGAAGATGTCGCGCGCCTCAATGAAGTCCAGGCGGGCGATACTGTCGAGATCGGCGATTTTTCGGTCGAGTTCGTGAGGGTGTCTCACAGCATCCCGGACGCATCGGGTCTTGTCATTAGGACACCCGTGGGCACGATCGTCCAGAGCAGCGATTTCAAATTCGATCAGACACCTATCGACGGCCAACTGGCGGATGTCAGCCGTCTGGCGAAGGTCGGCGAGGAGGGAGTGCTCGCGTTTCTCTGCGACTCCACGAATGTCGAGAAGCCTGGCTTCACGCCCAGTGAGAGCGGCGTCGGAGAAACGTTCGACAAGATCTTCGCGACAGCCCAGGGAAGGATCATTATTGCGGCGTTCGCATCAAATATCCACCGTCTGCAGCAGGTCTATAATATCGCGGCCAAACATGGGCGGCGCGTAGCTGTTGTCGGCAGAAGTATGGCCGAAAACAGCCGCATCGCTGAGGAGTTGGGTTATCTGATCGTTCCCGATGGCACCCGGTTGAATATCAACGAACTGGACAACGTGGATCCGACCGAAGTAGTAATTATGACCACCGGCAGCCAGGGCGAACCGCTATCGGCGCTATCTCGAATGGCATCGGACGAGCACAAGCAGATCAAGATCGGCGAAGGCGACATGGTCGTTATCAGCGCGACCGCCATCCCAGGCAATGAAAACCTGGTAATGCGCACGATCAACAGGCTCTTTAAGCAGGGCGCGGCTGTAGTATATGAACCGTTTGCTCACGTGCATGTGTCGGGGCACGGCAATCAGGAAGATATACGACTGATGCTCAATCTCCTCAAACCGAAGTATATAATCCCTGTTCACGGCGAGCAGCGCCATTACGCGAAGTTCGTGGATATGGCATCGGTTCTGGGTTATCCGAAAGAACGGATATTCAGGATGTCTCCCGGCGATGTGCTCGAAACGGACGGCGACAACGCCGCACTGATGGACAAAGTGCCTGCGGGAACTGTTATGGTGGACGGCCTCGGTGTGGGAGATGTCGAGGATCTGGTACTGCGCGACCGCAAACACCTCTCGCAGGACGGCGTCGTGATTGCGGTCGTAGGGATCGACTTAAACACCAAGGAGATCGTTTCGGGGCCGGATATCCTCTCAAGAGGGTTTGTCGGCGAGGACTTTGGCGAAGAAATTACTGAAGAAAGCAAGGGAATGCTTTTGGCGAAGCTGCAGGATTATATCGACAGCGGAAATATCGAGGCCCTCGATGACGTAAAAGCGGGCTGCCGCAAAGTGCTCGCGAAGTTCATATACGAACGCACCCACCGCAGGCCCATAATTGTGCCTGTTGTAATGGAAATCTAAATGACTTTGCTTTACAGAGTATATTGTTAAAGATCTGTGGAGGAACCAATTTGATGAAACTTAATCGACTCGTAGTTGCCGTAATTATTCTGCAAGCGCTGGCGATATCGTGCGCGTGGAGCCAGATGTCGGGAGTAGTCGAGACCAAACTCGACAACGGCCTGGTGGTGCTCACAAAAGAAGTGCATGCCGCGCCTGTGTTTACTGCGCAGGTGTGGTTTAAGGTCGGCTCTCGAAATGAGCACACCGGCATCACTGGGATTTCGCACCTGCTGGAACACATGCTCTTTAACTCAAGCAAAAATTACAAAAAAGGTGAGATCAGCAACCTGATCCGAAAGCGCGGAGGAATCGAGAACGCCTCCACCTCAATGGACTTCACCTTTTACTGGCAGCTTCTCTCCAGCAAAAACCTTGAGTTTTCCCTGAAGACCCTCGCCGAGCGCGTCGGTAATGCGCTGCTCGACAAAAACGAGTTCGCAAGTGAGCGCACGGTTGTCCTTTCGGAATTGCAAGGTCACGAGAACGACCCAGACTGGAAGCTATATCATTACAATATGGCGACGGCGTTCATGGCACATCCTTATCAATGGCCTGTAATCGGGTGGGAGTCGGATGTGCGCAATATAGATGTGGAACAGGTCCGCGATTATTACCAGACCCACTATTATCCCAATAATGCGACCCTAGTGCTGGTCGGCGACTTTGATACCCCAAAAGCCCTGACGCTGATTAAGAAATACTTTGGCAGCAAGCCCAAGGGCCAACTTCCAAGGCCCGTATATACGACCGAACCGCCTCAGAAAGGCAAGCGCGACGTCGTAATCAGGCAAGAAGGTAGCGCCGAAAGAGTGATGCTGACCTATCACATACCTGCTATGACTGATCCTGACAGCTACCCATTGATGGTACTAGATCGGATTATGAGCGGCGGCAGAGCGAGTCGATTGTATCAAGCGATGGTCGAAACACGGCTGGCGACATCCGCATCATCGGCGGCAGATATCAGCAAAGATCCGAACCTCTTCTTCTTTGAGGCAACCGGGCAGCAGAAAGTCTCAGCCGACACGCTTGAGAAAGAAATACTAACCCAGATCGAAAAAGCAAAGACGACTCTCCCGACCGACGACGAAATTCAGGCTGCAAAAAATCAACTCGAAGCCGATCTGATCTTCCAAAATGACAGCGTGACGAACCAGGGCAGACAGCTCGGATACTATAGCACTCTGGCGGACTGGCATTATCTCGAAAACCTGATCCCCAATATCAAGGCAGTGACGGCTGAAGATGTGCAATCAGTAGCCGTGAAATATCTGACCAGGGATAATATGACCAAGGCAACTTTTATTCCCACAAACGGAACCGCCAACGGTGGCACAGCCGGCCACGAAACCCCGGACGCAGCCCACCTCTCCACTAACTTGCCGAACTTGTGCTATTACAATCAGCCCGGCGAGGATATTCATTTTGCAGAAACCTCAGCAACAAAGACAAAAAGCCTGCCTGCGCCAACCGCGACGGCAAGCAAAAATATAGCGAAGCCGTTCAGAACGGTAATGCCCAACGGCATTGTGTTGATTGTGCAGGAAAATCACTCCAACCCGACAGTCGCCGTATCCGGCTACATAAAGGCAGGAAGTTACTTCGACCCTGACGGCAAGAGTGGAACCGCATCGCTTGTGGGGGATATGCTCGGACGTGGGACATCGAACCGATCCGCGCTCGACCTGGCGAAAGAAGTAGAGTTTGTCGGGGCCAGCGTTTATACTTCGGCAAATATCGAATCCATGAGCTTCGGCGCGAAGTCGCTCACAAAAGATTTTTCACTCGTGCTCGATATACTTTCCGACGAACTCAGGCACGCAACATTCCCTGAAGACCAGTTCGAAAAATCCAAAGGCGAGATGGTCGCGGGACTGGAACAGAGCCGGGAATCAACCGAAGCGAGTGCATTCCGCGCGTTTCGCAACAGCCTGTTCCCTGCGGGTCATCCATATCACAGCTTGACAATCGAACAGGCACAGCAGCAGTTGACCGGCATTACCCGCGACGACCTAGTGAAGTTTTATAACGCCTATTATCGCCCTGATACGACTATTATTACGATAGCAGGAGATGTCACAAGTGCCGAAGCGACCACTTTTGTAACGAGATATTTCGGCGACTGGAGCGCAACCGGCCCGACTCCCGTAGTGGACATTCCGACTATTCAGCCTCAGACGAAACCGGAAAAAATCGTCATCACAATGGCCGACAAGAGCGAAGTGAGCGTCGTTTACGGTTACGCTCTGGGCATCAAGCGTTCAGACCCGGACTTTTACGCCGCACGGGTTATGAACCAGGTTCTTGGAGGCGGAGGCGCTCTCGGCAGCATCCTCGGCACTGAAATTCGGCAGAAGCGAGGGCTCGTCTATGATGTCCGCTCGACATTCGACGCATCACTTGGCGCGGGGCCGTGGTATGCATCCCTGGGCACAAATCCGAAAGATGTCGACGAGGCCGTAAAGGTCTTGCGGGACGAAATGGAAAAAATGAAAACAAAGGGCGTGCCGGAGGATAAGTTCGTTCAGGCGCGAGACTTTATAATAGGTGTTTTTCCGATTTCGCTGGAGACAAACGAAGGCGTGGCTCGCACGCTCCTGAGCGCCGAGTTCTACAACCTGGGGATGGACTATCTGCAAAACTACGCCGACTTATACCAATCCGTCACTCTGGATCAGGTGAACGCCGCAGCCAAGAAGTACCTGCACCCGGAAAACGGCACGCTGGTTATCGCAGGGCCGTAATAGAAGACAATGGAGGAGAAACATGATTGACCGATTATTGCTCTTGAATTGCGTGCTGGCTATTTTGACATTGTGCTGCTGCGCGCATGCATCCGATGATGCTAAGGCAAATCAGACAACTATCGCGCTGCCGTCGGTACAGACAGACAGCAAGGTCACCGTTGAGCAAGCGATATTACAGCGGCGGTCGGTACGAACGTACTCGTCCGAACCGGTCAGTCTGCAGCAGGTGTCGCAGCTATTGTGGGCTGCACAGGGTATTACCGATCCAGCGACTGGGCATCGCACCGCGCCATCAGCTATGGCAACCTATCCGCTCACAGTCTATTTGGTGGCGGCGAATGTGAAAGACCTGCCTGCCGGCATATATGAATATATCCCCGACGGTCACAAGCTGAAGTCGATTAAGCAGGGCGACCAGCGCACAAATATCGGCAGCCAGCCTCAGATGACAAGCGCGCCAATGCTGCTGGTATATATCGCGGATTACAAGCTGACCGGAGATAAATTCGGCTTGGACAAGGCCAAGGAGTTCGCCTGCATAGAAGCCGGCCACTCGGCGCAAAACGTGCTTTTGGAGGAAATCGCTCAGGGTCTTATCGGTGTGGGAATGGCCGGGTTCGATGTAGCAAAAACCACTGCCACACTCGGACTGACAAAAGGTCAGGAACCGCTGTACGTGGTGTCGGCTGCAATAAAGGGCTAAGTCAAAAGGCATTGGGGAGGTATTCATGAATCGTCGCAGTGTATTGTCCGTATTTGCTTACGCGGCAGTCGCGTTTCAGTTTTCCGTCCTCGCGCTGGCGGATGAAGCTTCAACCACAAAGCGCTTCGAGCACGCAAAAGCAAGCGAGCCGCAACTGATAGCGTTTGTGAAAAACATGCCCAAAGGCGCGGATTTGCACAATCATGTTAGCGGGGCAGTATATGGAGAAACACGCCTTGATGCAGCTATAAAGAGCGATCTTTTCTTCGACCCGACTACTTGCAATTTCAGCCGCGAGCAGACTCCCGGCTCTGTTCCGGCGAAAGAGCTTCTCACAAATAATGCTCTTGCGGCAAAATACCTGGATACCACAAGCATGAGAAGCTGGCGCAGTGCGAACGAGAGCGGACACGACCATTTCTTTGACACGTTCTATCATATGAGCGTGCCACTGAGCCTGAGTGATTCGCTTACCGAAGTTTTGTCGCGCGCGAAAGCCCAAAACGTCCAGTATATGGAACTGATGGCGAATCCCGTCCCCAGTGACGCAATGAATGCTGCCTTGGCTGACCCGCCAAACGTCGATGACCTGGAAAAAGCTCTTGCCCAGATGCAGACGCGCTTCCCAGCAATGATCGCTGCGGCAAAGACGAACATGGACAGCCTGGACTCTCAGCTCTCCGATCTAGTCGGAACCAAAGCTCCTATTACGGGGGTTGCAGGCCCCATCAACTTCCGCTACATATTCAGCGTGAGCAGAACTGTAGCCAATCCCAACTTCTTCGCGCAGATGGCCTGCGGGCTGGCGCTGGTTCAGGCCGATAAGCGTGTGGTATCCGTTAACATCCTCGCTCCAGAGGACGATACGATGGCGCGCACGAATTTCGATACCCAGATGCGCATTATCGACTTTCTCTGGAATCGAATGGGCAAGCCCGACCTGACACTTCACGCAGGCGAGCTTACTCTCGCAATTTCGCCTGTCGAGGTAATGCGATCCAGAATCCGCAAAACCATCGAAATCGGGCATGCGCGCCGCATCGGCCACGGCGTATCCATTGCCTGGGAAGACAACCTGCCGGGTCTGCTGGCAGAAATGAAGCAGAAGCGCATAGCCATCGAGATATGCCTTACCAGCAACGATTCCATTCTTGGGATCTCAGGAAACAGGCATCCGTTCAGTCTGTACCAAGAAGCCGGTATTCCCATGATCCTGAACACGGACGACGAAGGCGTAAGCCGCGGCAACCTGACGATGGAGTTTGTGCGAGCCATCAGGACATATAATCTCTCTTACAATGATGTGAAACTGCTGGCTCGCAACAGCATCGAATATTCGTTCTTGCCCGGAGCGAGCCTTTACGTTAATGGAGACTATTTAAAACTTGTGCCGGAGTTAGCCGATGTCAGAAATCCGGGTTGGACTCCGTCCGCGCGATGTATGGAATTGATGAATGCATCTGACAAACTAACTGAAGAAGTTACATTGGAACGAGCTTTTGTCGAGTTTGAAAAGTAAACTGCGCGCCTGCGCGATTTTTGCGCCAAAGGGTTTCGCGAATCTTCAGCATTGGTAGGATATGATATTATGCACGCCACGCTGAGAGGTTCGGGCAATGAATGTTGAGGTCGTCGAGAACGCGCATGTGGTGGTTCGAGTAATCGGAGACGTAGAACTACCGAATATAGACGCGCTGCGCGAGGCCATTGAGACGGCTGTCTCAAAGACATCTGACGGGTTCGTAATCGACCTCTCAGACGTCGGTTATATTGACAGCGCGGGCATATCGGCTCTGGTATTCGCCTATCGCAGGATTAACCCGTCCGGCGGCAAGCTGGCGGTGGTCATCGCGGACAAAAACGTGCGGAGGATCATCTCAATTACGCGCCTGGACACTCTTCCCGGCATTTGCATATTCGAAGATATTACCTCGGCGAAAAACTACCTCACAAACGAGCCAGATGATCAGCCATCATAATGCCGCAGATGGTCTTGGCGTCCTTTATTTCGCCGGAGCGGATGAGATCTATGGCGTCGCGCATACGCACCTCGACAATCTCGATAAACTCGTCCGCTTCGGGGTTAGCCTCTATCTTTTCCAAGCCTTCCGCAAGAAACGTGTGCAGCATCTCGCTGGAATAACCGGGGGCAAGATACGACTTGAACATAAGCGTAAGCTTGTTTGCCTTGTAGCCAATCTCCTCGCCTAGTTCCCGCACAACGCAATCGGCAGGGTCTTCATTCGGGTCGAGCGTTCCTGCGGGAATCTCCAGCAGCGCCTCACCCGCAGCCTGTCTGAACTGCCGCACCATCACTATTTTGTCGTGATCGATAAACGGCACAGCCGCGACGGCCCCTCTATGCACCACGACTTCCCGAGTGGTCTCCTTGCCATCGGGCAACCTGACCCGATCCACCCGTAGTTTCACCAACCGTCCATCAAATGCCAGTCTGCTCTCTAAAGTTTCTTCCTTAAGTTCCATTTGTCCTCGCCTGCGCGTCGTAAATAAGTCTCCTGACAGGATACGAAATTTCAATATTCTCCTGCCTGAACCGGATGTGGAGTGCTTTTATATACTCATGCTGCAACAAATACTGCGCGCCAACCTCTGTCGCCCGAAACGTCACCACAAACGTTATGTTAGAGTCTGCAAAGTCTTTATATCGAAGCACCGGCTCGAACGACAAATCGCCTCCCGGAAACCTGCCGAGCACGTCTTTAGCCACTTCAATAGCGACCTTCTCTACGCGTTCCAAATCGCTGTCATAGCTGACTCCGCCGTACGTATTCACACTCAAAACGGGGGTCGGAAGAGTCATATTCGTGATGATCGACTGAACCAGCTTGGCATTGGGAACCAGTACGATGTTGTTCGCCCACAGTCTAATTTGAGTGTTGCGCCAACCCACCAGTTCCACGAACCCTTCCTGGCCGCTGTCGAGCTTGATATAGTCCCCTGCCCTCACGGTGCGATCCACCACAAGGTAGAAACCGGCGAAAAGGTTTGCGATGGTATCCTGCAGAGCAAGACCCACAGCCAAACCCGCCACGCCCAAACTCGCGATTACCGCCGTCACTTTGACCCCTAGCGTCGAGAGTATCTGGATAATCCCGATTATCCACACAACCAGGATTACTAGCTTTTTAAGCATCATAAGGTGCGATCGAGCGGACATGTCCGATCCGAGATTTCTCAGATACCACATTATCGCGAGGTTAACCGCGCCGGTTATCGCAATAAGAACCACGACTGCTGTGGCGGCCTCAAAAAGCGAGTTGTATTTGATGACATATTCCTCGAACCGGCTCACCTGGATCAGCGCCATATACGCGCCGCCAAGCAAAATCAATACGACGACGGGCAGCCGCAGCGCTTGCAGGAGGTCTCTTACCAGGTGATAGTCGCTTTGGTCGAACCCATCCGCAAGCCTGGTCAAAACTACGCGAGCAATAATTGCTGCCACAACGGCAGCTCCAAAAACCGATCCTGCTTCTATGATGTCTCTGACAAGCGGGGACATACTACATACCTCATAAGAATAGCTGAGAACACAAACACGTGCCATTATAACTCAAACCGCCCATTCAGCCAAGGAGGATTAGCGCGCTACGTAGTATAATAGTTGCATATAAACAAGAGGAATTACATGCTCTACGAGAACGATCCTATAAAACAGTTCAGGTTTGCGCTGCTGGCGCTGGTGGCGTTGGTAGCGCTGGGTACACTCGGCTATCATATACTCGAAAGCTGGACACTCCTCGACTCGCTGTATATGACCGTCATCACCCTGGGCACTGTCGGTTACGAGGTTGTGGCCCCGCTGGATGTTCCGGGAAAAGTGTTCACGATTGTCCTGATTGTTTTCGGGGTCACTATTGTGTTCTGGGCCGGAGCCAGCCTGGTACAGGCGCTTGTCGGCGAGCAGATATGGCATGCACTGCAGAGGAAACGAATGCAAAAACAGATATCCAAAATGCGCAATCACTTCATAATATGCGGTTTCGGCCGCATGGGTCAGCAGATCGTCAAGGATCTTCAGCGAGAAGACGTGTCTCTTTGCGTGATCGAGCGCAATCCAGAGCAGATGCCCAAACTTGTCGCGCAGGATATCCCTTTTATCGAGGGGAACGCCAGCGATGACAAAATCCTCAAGGCAGCAGGTATCGAGCGAGCGAAGGGTCTGATAACTGTTGCTCCCACCGATGAGGACAACGTATTCATCACTCTGAGCGCTCGCGGTCTCAACCCGAAGCTATTTATTGTCGCCCGATCGATCCAGGAAGAAAATGAAGACAAGCTCAAGATGGCTGGAGCCGACCGGGTGATGTCGCCTTACGTAATGGGTGGCAAACGAATGGCGCAGTCAGTGCTTCGACCCAACGTCCTCGACTTCCTCGAACTAGCCATGCACACCGACGACCTCAAGATGATGATCGAGGAACTCACCATCGGCGCGGGCTCCACTCTGATAAAAAGAAGCCTCGGAGATTCCGGCCTCAAAAGCGATACCGGGATATCGGTAATTGCTGTCAGCAAAGCGTCTGGCAAAATGATAGCCAACCCTGGTCCCGAAGAAATTCTTCACGAGGGCGATGTGTTGATAGTTCTCGGCGTTCCAGAACAGCTCGATAAAGCGGTAGCTCTCGCCAACCCCAACCGCGCCGTCGAGCACGTGGAAAGCCTGTAGGTTAGCCCTAATCCGAACCGGGTAACATCTGGCGTGATTTCCTGAAATGGAGCGCGCCGTGAGAGCACTCATCACCATTCTCTTTTGGGCGATATGCGCAAATGCTGCCGCCTCGCCGACGAGCCAGCTTTACACAGGCGACGCCGTAACCGTGCCGCCTGGCATAACTCAGTTCCAATGCTATTATGACGCGGCATTCGGCGGGTCGCAGCGGGTCGCTGGAGGATCGCTCACATTCGGCGCAACTAATCGACTGGACGCAAAGCTGGGCTACGGTTATCTGTGGAACAACGTCGGGCCGGATGTCAGGCTGGGGCCAAATATCGGTGTAAAATGGCGCGTCGTAGGCGACGGAGCAAAAGAACCGTCATTGGCATTTTCGTCACTTTTCGCAATTAACGATGGAGTTGGCGGCAAACCGCACAAGAACGACTTCGGCGAACTGATGATCGTCCAATACCCGACCAAACCGGCAATTCTGCTGCTCAACTATGGGCGGGTATGGGTAGGCGACACTCATGCCTCCGATATCGGATATTTTGCATTCGCAGCCGCTCGATTTATTAAACCGCACACACTGCTGGCAGCGCTGGAATACTCGGCTCTAAGAAGAGTTATGAACACCCGCCAGGAGCGATCTATCGAACAGATAGCCGCCGCGTTAGTCTATGCGCCGGACAAAAGCCACAGCTATACGCTCCAACTAGCAGATCTGCTCATCGAGGACAGCTCCACTATGCACTTGTCTCTAGGTATAAGCCTGAATTTATAGGCAAACCGGCCTTTTCGATCAGAAGCGCTTCTGATATAATGTACTCAGACAATGATTTAATAGGGGTGATTCCCAGATGAGTGAACAACAGAAATCCACATGGCGGACCAAAGTTGGTCTCGCGGAAATGCTCAAGGGCGGCGTCATAATGGACGTCACCAATGCTGAGCAGGCTAAAATTGCAGAGGACGCAGGCGCTGTGGCCGTTATGGCGCTGGAGCGCGTTCCGGCCGACATCAGAAAAGAAGGCGGCGTCGCCAGAATGAGCGACCCGCTTGTCATAGAAGAGATCATGAAAGCCGTCACCATTCCCGTAATGGCTAAAGCGCGCATCGGTCACTTCGCCGAAGCCCAGGTGCTCGAAGCAATGGGCGTAGACTATATCGACGAAAGCGAAGTCCTTACACCCGCCGACGAGTCGTTCCATATAGACAAACACCTGTTCAAAGTGCCGTTCGTCTGCGGCTGCAGAGATTTGGGCGAGGCACTCCGACGCATAGGTGAAGGCGCGGCGATGATCCGAACCAAGGGCGAAGCAGGATCGGGCAATATTGTTGAAGCCGTCAGGCACATGCGAACGGTCACATCTCACATGCGCAAGATCCAGAATATGCGCGAAGACGAGCTTATGGCCGAAGCAAAGAACCTCGGCGCGCCGTACGATCTCGTCCTTGAAATTCACAAGACCGGCAAACTACCCGTCCCGAACTTCTCGGCAGGCGGAATCGCTACCCCGGCCGATGCCTCGCTGATGATGCAGCTCGGCGCGGAGGCGGTGTTCGTGGGATCGGGCATATTCAAAAGCGAAGACCCCGCACCGCGCGCGAAGGCCATTGTGGACGCCACCACCCATTACATGGACTTCAAGTTGATAGCCGAGCTTTCCAAGGGTCTGGGCAAGGCAATGGAAGGCCTGGATATTCGCCAACTCGACGAGAAGGAGCTTCTATCCACACGGGGCTGGTAGTCGAGAACTAAGAAGTGAAAAGCATAGAACGTGAAATAGGATTAATAGGGCGGGAATCGCTATCAGGCAGCCAAGTACGCATCGGCGTACTTGGACTGCAAGGCGATTATCAGAAGCACCTTGAGATGCTGCAACTTATTGACGGCGTCAATGCGAAAATCGTGCGCACGGCCCAGGAAATCAGGAATTGGTGCGACGGCCTGATTATCCCAGGCGGCGAAAGCACGACCGTAGGAAAACTGATGCGTCGATATGAGGTGGATACCGCTATAATAGAGCGCGTCGCCGAGGGTATGACCGTCTTCGGCACGTGTACTGGGATGATCCTGCTTGCTAAAGAAATTGAGGGCAGCGATCAGCACCGCCTGAATCTTATGGACACCGCTGTCCGCCGAAACGCTTATGGCCGCCAGGTAGACAGCTTCGAGACCGACCTCAACATACCGTGTCTGGGCAGTAGCGACCTCATGCGAGCTGTGTTTATACGAGCGCCGCAAATCACTTCAATCTCAAGCGAGGTGGAGGCTCTGGCATGCCTTGAATCCGGCGAGGCTGTAATGGTGAGGCAGGGCAATTGCCTCGCGATATCATTTCACCCCGAACTGACGACCGACACGCGCGTGCATGAATACTTCGTCGAGATGACAAGGGCAAACGTTCTGATTTAGTCTTTGATTGGCAGGCGAGAAGCTAACCCAAATATTAAATCTAAGTTCGATCTACCATCACCAAATCCTGCTGGAGCTTGATGATCTTTGAGTCAGGATAATAACCCTTCTTAAGCGAAACGCTTGGATATACCAGGGTATTCTTTCCAATCAAACAACCCGGGTTCGTAACAACGTTACAGCCGATCTGGCTGCCATCCCCGACAATCGCACCGAACTTCTGCAGCCCAGTATTGTATACCTTGCCGTCGACCTCGATTTTTACTGTAGGCCGCTTGCCGGTCTTTTGATCTCTTACACTTACAACGGGCACATTGGAAAGTTTGGTTCCAGCGCCCAGATTGACTCCGCGGCCCAGGATGCTGTCTCCCACATACGCGAAATGCGGGCACTGAGCCGTATCCAACATAATGCAGTTTTTAAGCTCGGATGTGTGCCCCACAATGCAGTTATTGCCAATAACGACGTCGCCGCGTATATACGCTCCGTGACGGATCTGGCAGTTCTTGCCTATTATCGCCGGGCCTTGAATGAAAGCGCCGGTCTCGACCACTGTTCCTTCGCCTATCACCACTGCGTTGCGATCATCTATGTAAGCGCCGCTCATGACTTGTCCGAAGACAGTGTTATCTCCGTCGACGCTCATAATATACTCGAGAGCAAACCTTCCGACCTTTGAAAGCGATTCCCAAACGAATTCGCAACCGTCGAAAAGCCCCTTGAACTCAAAATCGCCGAGGTCAAAAAAGTCTTCAGGTCTAAGCATCCATAAATCTCCGATCAGAGGTTATCCTAGGAAGATTATAGTGGCACGAGCCGAGAGTGTCAACCGCTCGCGTAATAGCAATCTTACGGGATTTTTGGGGCTCTGCCCAAATCCCCGACAAAGGCTTCGCCTCTGGACTCCACAAGGAAACCAAGTTTCCTTGACTTTCTGACTCAGAGTTGAATGATCCCTTAAGGGATCATTCAACTCTGGAACGGGGATCCAGGGGCCACTCGGCTCCTTGCGGGGTTAAGGGGTGGAACCCCTTATAGGAGTCTGAGGGTAAAACCCTCAGATAATTCCCGCAAAAATGAACTCTCACTAAGCCGCTGAGAATTTGACTTGGCAGGCCCATTCTGGTAATATAATGATGCGCGGCGGAGTACCTCAGTTGGTTAGAGGACCCGGCTCATACCCGGGGCGTCGTCGGTTCGAGCCCGACCTCCGCTACCATACCTCTTAAGGCATCTCGAAATCAGCCACAATAAATGTATGGTCTGACGGCTTCTCTTTCTGACGCGGTTCGGTATCTATCCAGCAGTTTGAGCATTTGTCCGCTAGAGGTCGAGTCGCCCAAATGTGATCCAGCCTCCAACCGATTCGCCTCTTAAACGCATTCGGAACTCGATAGTCCCAGAATGAATAAAGATTAGCCTCGCCCGGGTGATGCTGCCGGAATACGTCCACGAAACCCCACTCCTTCACGTAATCCAGCGCTGCGTGTTCCAACGGATTATAGCAAACGCTGCCCAGCAAACCATCGGGGTCGTACACGTCTATCGGCTCGCGGGCGACGTTGAAGTCCCCCACCCACACAATTGGGCAGGCAGGCGTAAACATCTGCTCAAAGTAATCGCGCATCGCCATAATCCAGGCAAGTTTATACTCGAACTTGGGGGAATCGGTCGAGGTTCCTTGAGGAACATAAGTGTTGACGACCGTCACACCCTTTATCGTCGCCCTGATGATGCGAGCCTCTTCGTCCCACTCGGGGTTACCGGTTCCGATCGCTACATTGTCCATCGGATGCCTGCTGATAATCGCGACGCCGTTAAACGCCTTCTGACCCTTGAATGCGACCTGATACCCGGCGTCCAATATCGCATCCCGTGGAAACTCTTCGTCCCTGACCTTCGTTTCCTGCACGCAAACGACATCGGCCTGCTGAGCGTCCATCCAGTCGAGGATGACCTGCAGGCGGTTTCTTATGGAGTTTGCATTGAAACTGGCGATGCGGAGTCGATCACTCACCGGCGCTCTCGCCTTTCATCGCGGACGCGACTTTGCGACCAAGCTCGACGCACTGGGCAAGGTCATCAACCGTCGGCACGTAATGGACTCGCACGCCGGGGTCTACTATATCGAATTTCATCTCTTCCATCGTCGCATTCAGGAGCTTTACCGACTCGCCACCCCAACCGTACGACCCAAACGCCGCTCCGATCTTATTTGCCGGACGCAAACCCTTCATATAGCACAACACGTCCGCCATCCTCGGGAGAATGCCATTATTCAGGGTCGGCGAACCAAGCACGATAGCTTTGGAGTCCAGCAGATGGGTTATGACGTCGCTGCGATGGCTGACCTGCATATTCATGACTTTGACGTCAACCCCCGCGCCGATCAGGCCGTCGGCGACCGCATTAGCCATACTTTCGGTGCTGTGCCACATAGTGTCATAGACAACAATGGCCTTATTGGCAGTTTCCTGAGCGCTCCATCTGTCCCATGCCTCGATGATGCGGCCTGGGTTACTTCGCCAAATCATGCCATGGTCGGGCGCAATCATATCAAGCTCAAGCCCCATTTCACGCACGCTCGCAATCAGCTTCTGAACCAGACCAGAATACGGCAGCAGAATGTTGGCGTAATATTTGGCGGACTGATACATCAGCTCAGACTCGTCGACCTCATCATCAAAACGCTTGGAATTGGCCCAATGCTGGCCGAAAGCATCCTGTGAGATAAGCAGCTTGTCCTCTTCAAGGTATGAAAACATGCTGTCCGGCCAGTGGAGCATTCGGGTTTCGATGAACCGCGCAGTCTTGGAGCCGAGTCTGAGTGTCTGGCCGTTCGATACAACCTCGTATGGCCAGTCCTCACGATGAAAATGCGCAAGCAGCGCTTTTTTGCCGTTTGCCGAGCAGAACACCTTCTCGGGCTTCACAATGTCGATCACTTCGGGCAGCGAGCCCGAGTGGTCGAGCTCCACATGATTTACGACTATATAGTCGATCTTCTTTGGGTCGACCACTTGAGATATATGATCCAGCAGCTTCGCGCCGTGACCCTTTTTCACTGTGTCGAATAACGTGATCTTGTCGTCAATCACGAGAAACGAGTTATATGTAGTGCCTTTTGGAGTCGAATAGCCGTGGAAATCGCGAACATCCCAGTCCACGGCCCCGACCCAATGCACATTTTTCTTAATTTCGACAGGTTGCATTTCTCAGTCCTAACTCGGCAGCCCCTTAGCGGAACTCAATGGCAGGCTAGCCTACTTCGATTTATTCACCTGCGGGTCTACCTATATTCGCGTTGAACATCGTTCCCGACGCACCTTTTTTAACTTTCATAGTAACCGAACGCACTGCAATTCCCAAAACTCTTGGGTCCTGGTTGCCCTTAATAACGTCTTTAGGTGACCAATTCTTGCATTTCACGTCCAAAGTCACGCTTGAACTGGCCGACGCAGGAATGTCGCCGGACAAGGTCATTATGCCGGATTTGTCTATGCTGATCAATCGCTTATCGTTCATATAGATCCCCGCACCTGGTTCCAGCGCGTATTGGGGCACCTTGATTTCCATTGTGACCGTGTAGCTTTTCCACGGCAACACTGGAAGCACGAGTTTCGATCCAGCGGACGACCATCTCTTTGTTGCGGTATTATCCCATTCCAAATCAGTTTCTTTTGGACCCCAGTGCGTTATATATTGATAATCGCCCAGCGTACCTATTTGCAGTCGATACCAGGCCAGGGCTTCAGCAGAAAGCTTTATCTGGTTGAGTTTGTTCCCGATTAACTGGGTTGCTTCTCCCGCGCGATTATCCACTTTAAACTTGCCCTCGGCCTGATTGCCCATCAATATAGCCGACTGCACATTCTCACCCACAGCCACATTGATGTCGCCTTCTCCAAATGTGCAGCCTTGAATAATGGCATTGCCGCCGTCCAATTCTATCGCCGGTGACGATTTCTTCTGCACGTCCCAGGTCACAAAGTTGCATCCAATAGCGCTAAACTGCGCTTTATCGCCGCGCATCCAGACACACTTATCCAGCGGTCCCCAGAATGCACAATTGTTAAGGCTCACTTTGCCTTGGTTTTTACTAGATATTTCCAAGCCTACCGAATCATTACTGCCCCATTGCCCGACGAATTCGCCATTTGTAATAAGCAGTCCATATGGCTGAGACTGCTCAACAAGAACTCCACGCCGACATGAGTCCGCCCCAATGCCAACGAAGTTTCCATTGCACGAGCCTTCTTTTGACTCGGAGAACTTATATCCCACGCCATAACCAAAACAGAATGTATTGAGAACGTATTGCCAATCGGTTCTGGCAAACTCAAAAGCTACCGAATTGGTGTTAAGCCAGCGGCAATAAGGGTCATTTGAGTCGTAAGCGACTCCAAATGGCCAGAAATGGCAGTTTTCGACGCGCCCGATATCATAGCATTCATCGACATACAGCCCTCTCCAACTCGGGTATCCGTACACATTGCGAATCATAAACCTGCCTACGTGAGGAAATCGGATTCCTTCATAAGGGTTGACCAAACAGCAATCCAAAACTCCAACGTTGTCACAATGCTCTGCAAAAACGCAGGGTGGATATGGAACCGGTGGGACATCCTTTTGACTCCATTCCGGATAATAGACAATAATGCCGGACAAGGTAGCCATATTTCCACGCAATTGAATGAAAGGCTTATCATCCGGTTTGCCGCGTCCGGCATAGGCCAGAAGAACGGAGCCGTTAAACTCTGGAGTATTACCCTCTCTGGCTGACGGAGGAACGACAAACGTTCCTTGAAGCGTTACTCCACCCGGTATTACAAGATTGCCGTTGATCCTGAAGTGACCGGCAGGTACCGTTACAATGCCTCCACCGGCGCTGCTCGCTTCATCCAGCAACTTCTGAAAAATCGCGGTGTTGTCCTTTATGCCGTCTCCTAAAGCGCCTGCGTCAACTACATTCCAAGTGTTCGCATGCGCGCCGCCTACAACACAAAAAACGCACACAAACAGCACCCACCCGAAAGTTAGACCTTTCATACTATCCTCCAACCAGCTTGTGAAATAGGCCACCAAGGCCTCGAAATAGGCCGCCAAGACCTCTGTATAGGAACTTCTATATACTCAAAAAGAATCCCTTCTCATATCATCCTTAGTATTTACAGAACGAATATGATTTTCTCAAGCTTTCACAAATGGGTGGGCTTCGATGATCTCTTATTCCACGACACTGAATGAGTCTTTTCCAACGCCGCAAGTCGGACAAACCCAGTCGTCGGGCACATCCTCAAATCCGGTTCCCGGCGCAACACCGTTATCCGGGTCACCCAACTCGGGATCATATATATATCCGCACACATCGCATATATAGTTTTTCATGCTTATGACTTTACTCCCCTCGATCAAGCTTTCCACAAACCGTGAATGTTGCAGTACTCCCGCACGGTGACATCAGTCGCATCCACGCAGAATTCCGCCTCCGGCGCATCGCCCGGCTTCAGGAATTGCCTGTAGGCCTTGCCGTCGGCAATTACTTCGATCCACTCGATGTAATGCTTCTCCTCCATAGGATGCAACACGCTGCCGACCGTCACTTTTACGCCGCCGTCAATCTTCTCCACAACCGGCACGTGCTTCTCTTTGGCCGCATCCACGGTGTTTTCTACGAACAGCTTCATAGGCTCGCCGCAGCATATCATCTTTCCGCCGCCCGCATGAAGCACCTCCACAATGATGCCGCAGTGATCGCATTTATAAACTTGCAGTCTTTCAGTCATTCTATAAACCTCCATTATGAACTCTTAGCTCTCCACTCTCCACTCTCAGCCATTTACCAGTTCTCACCGAGAATCTCGAAATGAGCCTGAGGATGCGCGCAGGCCGGGCAGACCTTGATAGCCTCCTCGCCTTGGTGCAAATAGCCACAGTTCCGGCATCGCCATACGACCGATGCGCCGCGCTTAAAGACCCTGCCCGCCTCGATATTCGCAGCCAAATCGAGATAACGCTTCTCATGCTGCCTCTCTGCGACCGCAATGGCCTCAAACATCTTCGCGATGCCCTCGAAGCCCTCTTTATACGCCACCTGAGCAAACTCGGGATACATAATCGTCCACTCGTGGTTCTCACCACCGGCGGCAGCTTTCAAGTTTTCAACAGTCGACCCGATGACTCCCGCCGGAAACGACGCAGTCACCTCGATCTCGCCGCCTTCGAGGGTCTTGAACAATCGCTTGGCGTGCTCTTTTTCCTGGTTGGCGGTTTCTTCAAAAATCGACGCAATCTGCTCGTAGCCATCTTTCTTTGCCTGGCTGGCGAAATAGGTGTATCGGTTGCGAGCCTGAGACTCGCCCGCGAACGCGGTCAGCAGATTCTTTTCGGTTTGGGTTCCCTTTAAATTGGACATTGTAATCCTCCTCGCACTGCATGCCTACTTGTCATCTTTAGGATTCCGACTGGTATATGATTTACCAGGAGCCGCATTGACTCCTTCTTGATTGCGGCACCTGGGGCAAACCCCCACAAACTCGACACTGTGGCTCAACACATCGTAGCCCGTGGCCTCCTGAGCAGTTCGATCCAAATCGACCAGCAGATCCAGATCGATATCGTCCACCCGCCCGCAAACTCCACAGCGAATGTGATAATGCGGCTTCGGATTGCCGTCGAACCTCTTCTGCGTGCCCGATACGTAAATCTTGAGAACAAGGCCACTCTCGGACATCGCTTCCAGATTCCGATATACGGTCCCAAGGCTGATCCGAGGCATCGCTTCTCGAGCCATCTCATAGACCTCATCAGCCGTCGGATGCGACGTAACGCTTCTGAGCACATCCAGTATTACTTTTGCCTGTCGTGACATTGCCATTTGCAGATTTCCACAAGCCGGTGACAAGTAGTAACGATTATCATTATCAGTTTATAGGTTGTCAGGCTGCTTGTCAAGTGGAATTTAAGAAAAACAAGAAAATTCTCAAGGCAAATCCCAGCGGCACAAGCCGCTGGGATTGATGCTTAACATATGGGAAATATAGAGTGTGCACTATTTATCGCAGGACATATCCGGCATTTTAGCCTGTGGTTGAGGTGACGCAGCCGGAACTTCGCCCGGTTCCACATTGGCTGTCAGAAAAATCTCGTGACGCACAAGCACATCGTATCCAGCATCACCATGCATCTTTGTATCGCCAGAAGCCACTACTATTGGCTTATCTTGTTCCAAAGCCAACGAAAAGTTCAGATTTACTGTGGCTATGTCGAATTGGCTGATTCCTGTCCAACGGACTATTCCGGTCCCCGTTACTTGAACGCGCCCATCCGACATACACACCGGTGTAATATTAACCGATATGATATCAGGAGCACTATCTGCAAGATTTGGGGTCTCTTTTGTAAACCATAGAGACATCGGCGATCCCTCCGGCCCCACACCCTGTGCTGACAGACGACATTCACCCGAATGGTTTGTTTTAAGCACAAGCTTCAAACTTACAGTCTTAACCATCTTAGGAGCGACATCGAGAGCCTTTATCAACTCCAGCGCTTCGCTGACATCTTTGGCTGCACCCGCAAGAACCAGTTTGTTGTTGCTGGTGACTGTCACCGTCAGTTTGCCGGATTTGGCTAAGATCGGCGCAAGCTCGGCAGCCGTCAGATACTGCACATTTACAACTTCGCTTTTTGTGTCAGATGGGTGCTTTGCATCACGAACTCCGTTATGTCCAAATATCTGCCACACACCATTTTCCGAATTGTAAAGTATCCCGGCTGTGTTGATGATTGCTTTAACCGCCGCATCCAGCGTAGCATTTCTGAGATGTGCAGTGACTTTCAAGTCTGTTATAGCGGGATCCAATACATAGCTCTGGCTTGTACTTTCAAATATCTGCTGAAGCGCATCATTCAGAGACATGTCTGTAATATCTATTGTGATCCTATCGCGCGCCGGAGTATCAGCCGTCCAACCTGCAACAGCAAAAGCCGCCATCAGCACGATAATTACAATCAATAGCCTGCTTACATTGGTCAGTTTCATAGTCATAAATCCTTTCTACTCGACATCCACACACACCATAATCGCATTTCCGACGCGCTTGCCGGAGCAATGCGTGGTCTCGCCGGTTTTCGGGTCGTACTTAGTATAGCTGAAAGAGCGATCGTCTCGCGCCTTGTCCTCATCTGACGGCCACGTCACCGATACCTCCGCCACAGGCTCATCTCCTTCGTGATGCTCAGCAGACGCCACCTGCTCTTGAGTAACACCAACCGTATCCGGTTGCAATTCCGCCTGAAGTTTCTGCGGACGACTGCTTCGGTCAACCAAAGGCAGGATCTTTTTGGGAGCATGGCGCTTTGGATCGGGTATCGAATTGTCCCGTTTCTCTTCCTTTGGAGTGATATTTATCGAGCCGGATGTCTGCTTCCTATCAGCTTGCTTGCCCGGCTTCACTTTGAACGCGGATGGAGGCACGACCGTAATGTTGGCCGGACGCGTGACAGCGGGCGGCTTGGGAGCCATCGCAACATCCACATTCGCAGAAGGAGCTTTCAGCAAGATAGCACACAATACAACTGCAACCACTGCGGATGCAAATCCCAATGCCCAGATCCAGGGCGTTTGCCCCCTAACCGGGCACCGCTCGATCTCCGCCATAACCGAAGGCCTGCAGTCGGGCGCCTTAGGAACATAGTCCGCACCTTGTATCAGCTTCTGAAGTTCAATGTCGTCATCAATTCGTTTTCTCATAGCGTTTCATCTTCCATATATGTCCGTAACTTCTCGCGAAGCAAATTCCTGGCCTTGCAACTTCGCACTCTGGCACTTCCTACGGAGCAGCCCAATATAGCCGCTATCTCCTCAAAAGGACGCCCCTCAATCTCGCGAAGGACGATGAGCGCCCTGTGATTTGCGGGTACCTCCGCCAGAGCTCGCCTTACTGTCAAAGATGTAGCCAGCGCGTCAACACGTGCGGCATTGGCACTCGCGGTCTGATCTTCGTCCAAAGGCACTGCATCCGGCATCTTGCAGGCTTTCCTGGACAGGCAAAGATTGACCGTAATCCTGTACAGCCAGGTTGAAAACAGACAGCCTCCGCGAAACTTGTGCAGAAAACGCCATGCACGCAGAAACGTATCCTGCTGGACGTCCGCAGCATCATCCGCATTGCCCAATATCCTGTACGCCAGAGCAAATACTCGCTCCTGGTGCATGCCTACCAGACTGTCGAACGCCGAGCAATCACCACTCTTGGCACGCTCCACAAAATCTATGTCCGATATAGACAATACGGGTCCTCTTTTCATCTGCTACATACTTAGACTGGCGCTTTGGGCAAAACGTTAACATGCTAGAGTCTATCACATTCAATACCCAAGGTGGTGATTACGCCTCTCGCTATGATATACTTGCTTCGTGATAAGGCATAGATTTCATATAACTCTTAGGTTATTTCTGTCGATTCTGGGCATGATAACGGCGGCAACGCTGGTCGCAGCGCTAGCCATTCAGTATAGAATTCATATTGCCAATGAATGGCAGCAGTACGCAACCGTCCCGATTATGGTTGCGCCAAGCAAAAACGATTCTGTAATGGTGTTCGCCCCACATTCCGACGACGAAACCCTGGGCTGCGGCGGCATGCTTGCACTGGCGGAAAGCAATCACGCGAGAGTGCATGTAGTGCTGATAACGAACGGCGACGGCTTTCGGTTCGCGGTCGGAAGAGCTTACAAGACGCTCAAAGTGACGCCAAAAAAATGCATAGAGTTCGCCTATAAAAGGCAGTTGGAGACTCTGCATGCGCTGGAGACTCTCGGGGTTTCGCCAAAACATGTCAGGTTCCTGGGATACCCCGACCGCGGCATAGCGCCCATGTGGGACAAGTTCTGGGACAAAAATACTCTGTATAAGTCACGTGCCACGGCATCCGATTACTCGCCATACTATAATTCGTTTACCCATCGCGCTCCATATTGCGGTGAAGCATTGCTCGGCGACATCATGCGAATCCTAAAAAAGGACAAGCCGACCGACGTCTATGTCCCCCACCCTCTGGACAACCACCCCGACCATTACGCCACGTATTGCTTCGTCGCGGCTGCGATCCAGCAGTTGGTTTCCGAGCATTACGAATTCGCAAAAGCAATCAAAATTCACACGTATCTTGTCCATCGAGGCGACTGGCCCGTCCCAAAAGGCAATCATCCAGAGGAACAGCTTGTTCCGCCTTACGCGATGGCGTCCGGCGACACCCAGTGGCGCTCTCTCCAACTCGATTCCATATCAGCTCAAATGAAACATGACGCCATCAAGAAGTACAAGACCCAGACAGACGTCGAAAAGACTTTCATGATGAGCTTTGCGCGGAAAAACGAGATATTCGGAAGCGTGCCGGATCGAACTGTAAAGACACTCGATCCGTCGGTTATTGTGATCGATGGAGAACCCGACGACTGGCACGGAATCCCCCCGTCCGTAGTAGACCCCATCGGCGACTACGTAATGGCCGGTTTGAACAAAGGCGGAGATGTTCGCGCAATATATCTATGCTCGGACAATGAGTTCCTTTACGTGCGCATTGACTGTGCGAAGAACCTCTCAAAACGAGTCAAATATACTCTCAACGTGCGCGGGATCAGCGATTCGGACAATGACGACTGGTATACGGTCTCGATCAAGCCGCCGCGCCGGTGCATGCCTCGCGAAACCCGGTGGGCTTACAAGAATAACGTCTTGGAACTGGCGCTGCCTCTCAGCAGGCTGCGAACCGATGGAGATATGTTTATCCAGGTCAAAACAACGATAATGAAACTGACCGTAGACCAGACTGGATGGCATGCAGTGGAGTTTGATGACTGACCAATGTCTAAAAAAGTCCGGTTGGCTCCTTTACTTTACCCTGGATAGTTGCTAAAATGAGTACCCGTGATGAATACGGAAAAATTGACTTATGTTTTCGACCTCGACGGGGTAATTTACCGCGGCCTTGAACCGCAGCCCCACGCGAAGGAAGTGTTGGCGACCCTAAGAAGTCGCGGGCATGCCGTTCGCTTCTACACCAACAACGCTGCAAAATCGCGGCAATCTTACGTTTCCAAACTCGAAAAGATGGGAATTCCCACGCCTATTGACGAGATTATGACATCCTCTTATGCAACGGCGCTCTATTTCATCGAACAGAATGCCGTGGGCAAAACGGTATATCGGGTCGGCGAAAAAGGCATGGCCGAAGAGCTTGAGGCAGCAGGGATGCACGTAATATACGACCAGGACGAACCCGGCGCAAAAATCGACTTCGTAACTGTCGGGCTTGACCGAGACTTCAACTATCGCAAACTCGCTCGCGCTCAAAAAGCGATCCTTGATGGCGCGAAGTTCATAGCCACCAACGAAGACGCCACTTTCCCAATGGAGGCAGGGGCGCTGCTGCCGGGAGGCGGATGCATGGTGGCGGCCGTGCGCACGGCTACGTCGGTCGAGCCATTTGTGGTCGGCAAACCCGAGATTTACGCTTACAACAAGATTCTGGAACTCACCAAATGTACCCCGGATCGTTCAATAATGGTCGGGGACAGGCTGGATACCGACATAATGGTCGGCAACCGCGCAGGAGCGCAAACAGTGCTGGTTCTTACCGGAGTGACCTCACGCGACGAGGCCGAATCCGCTATGGGAAAGCTTAGCCCTGATCGGATCATCGAAACATTAGAGGAACTGCTTTGACGCCAGTTGCGCTCACTATAGCGGCGTCGGACTCGTCCGGCGGCGCGGGAATCCAGGCCGATTTGGCCGTTTTCAGCGATTTGGGAGTTTACGGGCTCTGCGCAGTCACAAATGTCACGGTGCAGAACTCGCAGGGTGTTCAGAAAGTGAATATCGTCCCGCCAAGGATAGTGACGGCGCAGATTGATGCGGTGATGAGAGATTTTCAGGTCGCGTCGTGCAAAATCGGCATGCTTTACTCGCCGAGGATCGTGGATGTTGTCGCCGAACGAATTCATAGGCGCGAGATTCCTAATGTAATCCTCGATCCGGTGATGAGTGCAAAGCATAGCGAGACTCTTCTAACGGAGCCTGCCATTAAGCGAATGAAGCGGTGGCTGATACCCAAGGTCACGCTTATAACGCCGAACGCGAGCGAGGCTGAGAAGCTGACCGGGATAGCCGTTAAAAATGTCGCTATGGCAAAAGATGCTGCGAAGGCGCTTGTGGAATTGGGGGCGCGCGGCGCGCTGGTTAAAGGTGGTCATATCAATGGCGAGCCTGTTGACGTATTATACGATGGACATGATTTCACCGAATATCACGGCAAACGGCAGGACAAAAACATGCACGGCACGGGCTGCGTGCTTAGCGCAGCAATCGCCGCCAGGCTCGCGCTCGGCGACGAGATCGGCGCGGCGATTGGATTCGCGAAAGACTATGTGTCAAAGGCTATAGAACATTCCGTTAGGCTCGGCAAGGGCGAACTGGACTACTTTTTTAAATTCTAAATTTTGAATTTTGAGTTAGCGGGCAATATAACTCAACTAAAAATTCAGAATTCAAAACTCAAAATTCTAAAAGCTGGGGGATCAGGATGAGCACAAAATATGTATTCGTAACGGGAGGCGTGGTATCGTCCGTGGGCAAAGGAATTACCACGGCGTGTTTGGGCAGGCTGCTTAAAAACCGAGGGTTCAAGATCACGGTTCAAAAGCTCGACCCGTATATCAACGTGGACGCGGGCACTATGAACCCGTTCCAGCACGGCGAAGTATTCGTTACCGATGATGGCGCCGAGACAGACCTCGACCTCGGGCATTACGAGAGATTTGTTGATGAGAACCTGTCGCAGCTCTCGAACGTGACCACCGGCCGCATTTACGACACGGTCATCCGCAAAGAGCGACGCGGCGACTATCTCGGCGGCACGGTGCAAGTGATCCCGCACATCACCGACGAGATCAAAAACCGCATCAAGACTAACGCCGATCAGACCGGCGCGGACATCTCGATTGTTGAGATCGGCGGAACCGTCGGCGACATCGAAGGCCTGCCGTTCCTTGAAGCGATCAGGCAGTTCAAAAAAGACGCCGGGCCGCAGAACGTGATGTACGTTCACGTGACTCTGATCCCCTCGGTCGGCCCTTGGAACGAACTCAAAACCAAACCCACCCAGCACTCCGTCGGCAAGTTACGCGAGATTGGTATCCAGCCCGACGTGCTCATCTGCCGGACAAAGAAAACCATCAGCAAGGAGATGCGAGAGAAAATTTCGCTCTTCTGCGATGTCGATATAAACGCCGTCATTGAGGCAAAAGACGCCAGCACGATATACGAAATCCCCCTTCAGTACGAAGATGACGGCCTCTCCGATCTCGTTCTGAAAAAATTCGGTCTGAAAGACGGCAAAGCCGACCTCAGCGAATGGAGAAAAATCGTCGATATAATCAAGAAACCCAAGTATAAGGCGACGGTGGCTGTTGTCGGGAAGTACGTCGATAACGGCGACGCGTATATCAGCCTGGGCGAGGCGGTGCGGCACGGCGGCGTCGCAAACGACACCGGCGCGCAGGTGAGATGGGTAGATTCGGAATATCTCGAAAAGAGCGACGAATGCTTGATGGAAAAATTGGGCGATGTGGACGCGATTATCGTGGCGGGCGGTTTTGGCGCGAGAGGCGTCGAGGGCAAGGTCGCGGCGATCAAATATGCGCGTGAGAATGGTGTGCCGTTCCTTGGGATATGCTTCGGGCTGCACTGGGCGGTGGTGGAAGTCGCAAGACACGTCTGCAAGATCAAGCATGCAAACACCGAAGAGGTCGATCCGAATACGCCCGACCCGGTGATCCATCTTCTGCCGGAGCAGGAAGGCGTGGAAGACAAGGGCGCGACAATGAGGCTCGGGCTGTATCCATGCTGCGTGCAGGATGGCACGCTGGCGTCGAGACTCTACGGCTCGGATCTGGTCTACGAGCGCCATCGACATCGGTTTGAAGTCAATAATGCCTATCGCGTGAAATTGGAGCGCGGCGGGCTTGTTTGCTCGGGTGTTTCACCGGATTACCGGCTGGTGGAGATCGTCGAGATCAAAAATCATCCATTCTTCATAGCGACGCAGTTCCATCCTGAGTTCAAATCTCGTCCGAACCGCGCACATCCGTTATTCGCAGGGCTGCTCAAGGCGGCTCTGGAATATCAGCAAAAGGGCAAAGGATCGGCGGCAAAAACAGTCAAAGTGACCGCGGCGGCAAAGTAAATATTGGACGTAAACAGCACGCTTTCAACAGTAATATCGATATTTCTGCTGCTTTTGGTCGGTTATGGCGCGAAAAAGGTCGGGGTACTAAGCGCGAAGGACTCACCGGTCATCACGTCCATCATTGTAAATCTGGCACTGCCTTCGTGGATATTTACATCCGTGCATGGCAAGAAAATAAGCTCGGACATGATAAAGGCTCCGTTCCTGTTTATCGCGGCTGAAATGGCGGTGATGGGACTGGCTTACATGGCGGCTCGCGTCATAAGGCTCGACCGCCGGACCACCGGCGCGCTTATGCTGGTCTCGGTATTTGGAAATACGGGGTTCCTGGGCTATCCGGTGGTCAGCGCGGCATTCTCGCACGTTGCGTCGGCGATGCCGACAGCCGTGATGGTCGATCAATTTGCTATGCAGATGATGCTCGGAATTGTTGGAGTAACGGTAGCGGCGGTCTTCTCGGGTTCCGAATTTGAATGCGGCAGACTCTTTGAGTTTCTCAAAACGCCACTCTTCCCGACAGCGGTGCTGGCACTCATTCTGCGAAACGTCCATGTGCCGACAATGATACTCACCACGCTCGGATACCTGGGAGCCGCAACCGTCCCGCTTGCTATGATCTCAGTCGGGCTTGGACTCTCCATCGGCTCTATAAAGCAATACCCCGCGGCACTGGTAACGGCGGTCATCCTGAAAATGGCGCTTTTGCCTGCGCTGGTTGTCGTCGCAATGCGGCTTGTGGGCATTACCGGGATCGTGAACGACGTCAGCACTGTGCTCGCCGCCACTCCCGCAGCTGTGTTAGCTGGAGTAATGGCGGCGCGCTACGGATCAAACGGAGCGTTCGCAGCAAGCGCAATTGCGTTGGGCACGCTGATAAGCGTTGTCTGGATACCGGTTGTGCTAATGCTTCTGCACTAAGCGTTCCAATACTCGATGCACTGCGCGATTCCATCCTCAAGTGAAGAGAATGGCTCATTGTAGACGAGACTTCTGAGAGACGATATATCGGCCTGGGTGAAGCTCTGATATTTGCCTCGGATGCTCTCCGGCATAGGTACGTACTCGATTTTGCCCTTGCCGAGAATGGAAATTATCGTGCGCGCAATGTCGTTGAAGCTGCGGCTCTCTCCAGTGCCGCAGTTCACGATACCCTTTCGCATCTGGCCCTCAGCGAAGTGCAGATTCACCTTGACCACATCCCCCACAAAAACGAAATCCCTGCGCTGTTCGCCGTCGCCGTAGCCGTCGGTTCCAGTGAAGAGCCGCGCAACACCCGTCTCGCGCAATTGCCTATGGAGTTGATAGACCATCGAGGCCATCTTACCTTTATAATGCTCCCTGGGGCCGTAGACGTTGAAATATCGCAGCCCGACCACGGTGCTCTCGGCGCTGGGCAAAAATCGACGGACATACTGATCGAAAACAAGTTTTGAGTAGCCGTAGACATTCAGTGGTTTCTCGAACTCAGGGCTCTCGCGAAAAGTGCTCCCTCCTCCATAAGTGGCGGCACTGGAGGCATAGACGAGCGGTATCCTGTTATCAAGAGCATAGTGCAGGACAGCCTTTGAAAAAGTGAAGTTGTTGTCCAGCATATAGCGGCCGTCAGTCTCCATGGTGTCCGAGCACGCGCCCTGATGCAGAATAGCCGTTATGCCGCCAGGCAACTTCCCGCTTGAAATCAAGGTTCTGAACTCATCGCGGTCGAAATAATCGGCGATGCGCAGGTCGCAGAGATTCTTGTACCTCTCGTCGCCCTTGCCGATCGCATCAACTACGATAATATCGGTAATACCCCTCTCATTGAGCGCGCTTACCAGTTGACTCCCGATAAAACCAGCTCCGCCGGTAATAATATACATTAACTTGCTCCCTTACTCGTCAACGCTCAGTCGTACCTGAATTGATTCTACATCGCGCACCATAAAACCTTCTATTTCCTGGAGACATCACGCACAATTTCCTTATGATATAAGCATGGCAGGCCGATAATATAGGTTGGCAAAACTCACATATTCGGAACGGGAAATATGCACACAATGCAACCGATTATAGCGCAAAATCTCTCAAAAACATACAAACTCGGCAAGAAAGGCCACACAAGGACAGCAGTAGATTCACTGAACATTGAAGTCCCAGAAGGGGTAATCTTCGGGTTTCTGGGGCCCAACGGCGCGGGAAAAACGACAACCATCAAAATGATTCTGGACTTCGTCAGACCCACGCGCGGCAGCGTGACCGTTTACGGCAAGCCCACTGACGACCCGAATACTCGCCGAATGATCGGATACCTGCCCGAACAGCCTTATTTTCACAAGTTTTTGAAACCGATTGAGGTGCTCTCGATGCACGCAGGGTTGGCCGGAGTCGACAAGCGAGACTCCAAAAAGCGCGCAATGGCCTGCCTGGAACGAGCTGGAATAGCCGAATATGCCGAAGTCCCAATATCGAAGCTCTCCAAAGGGCTTACGCAGCGGGTCGGGCTTGCGCAGGCCATAATAGGTGATCCGAAGCTGCTGATCCTCGACGAACCCACATCCGGTCTCGACCCTATAGGCCGGCGTCACGTTCGCGACCTATTGCTGGAACTGCGAAACGACGGCAAGACAATATTCCTCAGTTCGCATTTGTTGAGCGAGATAGAAAACGTGTGCGATATAGTGGCGGTTATGAAATCCGGCACGCTTGTGGCTCTCGGAGCGCCCGATGCTGTGCGTAACAATAATTCACAAATTGTGGTTCAGACTATCGCCATTGACGATGAAACTCGCGATAGGCTTAAGTTCATCGGAGTATGCGTTGAGCGCAATCGAGATAACACACTGCTTAAGATTGACCCAAGAAACATATACGAAGTTATGCGAGCAATGGAAGAACTGAACCTGCCCATCACTAAGATTGAAACCCAGCGCGAGTCTCTGGAAGAGGCTTTCCTGCGGCTGGCTGCATAAGGATGTATAAGAAATGACTCAAATCTGGATCATTGCAAAAATGTCTTTGCTGGAAAATAGCCGCAAGCAAGTCTTTCACGTGCTGTGTCTAATAATGCTCGCGGTAATTGCAGGCTCGACACTACTTTCCATCTTCACCGAGGGAACCAAACTCAAGATTCTCAAAGACCTGTGCATGAGCTGCATACTCTTCGGAGGAGCGGCTCTGGCTATAGCGCTGGGCTCGACCGGCATCCCCAACGACGTCGAGCATCGCACCCTCTACCCCATCGCGGCTCGCCCCATCAGCCGGTCGCGATATGTGGTCGGAAAGTTTTTCGGCACATTTCTTACAGTAGCGCTGGGAGTTTTCGCTATGGCACTGGTATTCGGCGCGCTCATATACACATATCAGCGCAGTTTCGATACATTCCTGCCCTTGGCGACTCTCTTCGCTCTCCTGGAAGTGTCGATCATAGCGGCAATATCGACGGCGCTCTCGACAATCGCGAGCCCAGCCGTCACGTCGCTGGTAGGCTTTCTGATATACGTATGCGGATCGGTGAAGATCGGATACTTTGGCAGCATGATCGAGCGCACCGGAAATTCGTTCGTCAAGACGCTCTATTCGGTCGTATATCATGTCCTGCCCAATCTCGAATGCTTTAACCTCAAGACCGCGCTCGTCCACAACGACGCCGTGCCGGTGACATATCTGATCCAGGTGGCCGCCTATGGAGTCTGCTATGCGGCAATTATGCTGGCGCTCGGCTCGATGGTTTTCGCTCGCAAAGAGGTCTGATTATGAAATATATGATCCGAATTTGGGCATTCATCGCGACATTTCTGCTTGCGCATCCACTCTTTGCCCACGGTGACGCCGAGGAACTCGGTCATCACTGGGACGCGCGCGCTTATGTCGGAGAAATGCGCATCCAGTTCGTCATAATGGCCACACTTGCCGTAATATTGATCGTCTCCAACATACTCGCGCGCATGCGCAGGAACAGGAGAGCCGGTCAATGAAAAGCAGATTGCCTATTATCGGGCTTATGGCAATACTGTTCGCCGGAATGTGCATAATCGAGAACGATGCGATATCGCACATGCCTCGCGAAGAGTCCGATGCGGGATCGTCATCGGTCTATATGCTCGCGGGAGAATTTCGCACGGTATTCGCCAATCTACTTTGGATAAAGGCCGAGCAGTATCATCACGAATACATCGCACGCAATGCCGACTGGACGAAAGACGATGAACTCCTCGGGCTGATTACTCTCATAGTAAAGCTCGACTCGCACTTTCCTGAGGCTTACGCGGTTGGGACGTATCTTTTCGCCGATGGACGCAAAGATAATCGCCAGGCCGTGAGGTTTATTCTCGAAGGAATACGCAACAATCCCACACATTGGGAACTCCATCAGATTGCCGCCATAATATACGCGCGACGAATGCATGACCCAGATCGCGCGATACCTCAGGCCAAGCTGGCGCTCAAATACTGCGACGATGAGTTCTATCGCAAGTCCACACGAATGCTGCTTAATACGATTGAGGAAATGGCCGCGCAAAAAAGAGTCGTAAAACTTCAGCAGCGACTATAACATCTCTGCTTTTGGGCCGTACATATTTGAAGGCCCGGGCGAGAGATTTCCCGGGCCTGTGGATGAGAGGACCGCATGAGATTGCGTATCAGACAATCCTTAAAAATCACTTGCTCGCGGTCAGCATAGGAGTCGGCTGCGCGCACTTCACGAATATTACGTTGAATTTGTCCAGGAACTTGCCTTTTGAGTTCTCTTCGATCAAAAGAGTCGCGTCTTCGTTGGCAATCATCGGATCGGAAGCCGGTTTCTTCTCGGCAATTCCCACAGCTTTGATCGTCATCGGGTTCGCACCGCAGCGATCCGACTTCATCGCGTTCTCCAGCGAACTCGCATACGAGACCATACCGTGATCCTCTAAAAAGTCATAGTCCACTTTGACCGTGCCCCAGACCTCCGTGCCGTCGGCTCGCCTGATCTTTGGACTCATACTCCTCTGAAGATCAAAACCGCTGGTATCAATGATGACCGACGTATACGGCTTACCCGGTTCAGACGGTTTAGCAAGCTGACTCGTGGCGCTTGTGACGGCAATGTCCGTGCCTGCGGCATCCTGATCCGCCTGCGCCCACGCCACCGAAACCGGCAGCATCAACAATAACACCCACATAACCCGCAATCCACGCTTTACCACGACGCACCTCTTGCCCCAAATCTTATCTTCTAACCTGTTGTTCCGCGTGGGTTCGGAAAACCAAACTCGCAGGATTGCGGGGTTTGAGGAAATTGCCGTCTACGGCGCAGCGGGCAAACCGGCAGCCTTGCGCAATTTGGCCATCGACCAGCACCACCAACTGCTCTGCTCACCGTTACCTGGGTCATTTAGGTGCATCTTGTTATCGGCATCCGTCCAGAAACACTCGGCATAGAGCGGATCGGTATTTGCGGCTTGTATGAAGTCCAGCCATGCGCAGATTCTGGAATACTCACATTCGCCAAGGGAATAAACCATGTCCCATGCAAGCCCTTTCCCTATGACTTGATTACATCCGCCGTTAGGCGTCCACTCCGTGGCAAGCAGATGATGACCGTTCCAATCCAGAACAGACTTCTCGCGCAGTTTGTCTACGGTATTCCGCAGCAACTTGGAATCGGCTCCCTGCCATTGCGCAGCCACCGGACCCAGATTGACCCAACTGAGACCTTCGAAGATCTTTCCTTCACCTCCATCGGGAAGGCGCATCTCGGCGTATATTCGCTTGCCCTCCATATTAGTGGTCAAGTTGTCATTTATGGCTCTTTCAATGTCCGCGCATGCGGATTTCCAGTTCTGTGCGTGAGTGGTGTCCCCTCTTCTGGCGGCAACATCAGCCAGAAGAGACAGCGCGCGGCAGGCAAAAGACTGTGTAAGTATGTCGTAAGTGTCCCAGTAACGGCCTTCGCGCGAGTGCTCAAGACAGGGATTGCGTATCAGGCCGATGAAGATGGAGTGGCCAGTGACGCCTGCCGGTTCGGGAAGTCGATATGGCCAGTCTATGGCTGTGTCGGTGAGATGGACCACTTGATTATAAGTCTCATCCTCCCACTGCTTTACGTCCGAGTTAAGAGCGACCATTGCCCAACTCATAAGCACATGAAAATTACCGTCTATCTCGTCAAATCTGGAGATGATTGGGTAATCCGAGCTCATTTCAGAATTGGCCGGGACAGCGGGCCTGCCCATAACATGCGGGCATCTCGTCATATTGTTGGCCTTTGTCGCCTTCAAGACTACATTGACCAGCTTGCGGGCTTTCTCCATCTCTCCCGTTTCCACAAGAAGAGAAACCATCCCGCCGACCGTCCTCGGAAACATTCCCGGATACCCGTTTTTGACCGACTCACGCATGTAACCGTCATCTTCCACTCTACTCAACAGGCTCTCGTAAGTCCGCTTATAGAGTCCCTGGTGGAAATCCGACTTGAGCCTCGCCTCGACGTCCGGCAGACCCGCAACATCGGCTGAATACGCGCTCAGGCAAGTCAATGACAAAATCACGCCCAACATAATAACTACGACTATCCCTCTGACCACAATCAACATGTCCCCCCTAGGTATGCAAGCCGCCTACAGCCTGCCGTCTTTGATAATTATGACATTCAGCTTGTCGAGAAATCCGCTCTTCGCGTTTTCGGCAAGCAAAGCAGCGGAATCGGCATCGGAGATCACAGGATCGGAATTGAACCGTCCACCCGCCCTGCCGATTGCTCTGACGACCATCGGATTCTCGCCGGCGCGAGCATTGTTCTTAGCATCGGTCATGGATGTCGCGTAGGAGCATATCCCTCGCTCCAGGACAAAATCATGATCGACTTTCACCGTCCCCCACACTTCCGAACCGTCGCCCCGGCGAATTTTCGGGCTCATGCATCTGTCGAGCTTATAACCCGTAGCGTCGAAAATGACCGAGGTGTATGGCTTGCCCTCAGTCGAGGGGCATACAGTCACCGGCTGATCGATCTCGACCTTTGAGGGCTTGATGTCTGGGTCGAGAGTGACATTGACTTCCGCGGCGGCGGCCGGTTGAGTCAAAGCCTGATCCAGCAGCACCGAACCTGGGCTGTACTGCCCATACATTGGAGCGCGAACGGTCACCACGACCATGGTATCGCCTTCGAACTTCTCCTTGCGCTCGTCGACAACCTCAACGTTCTTGACGTAGCCCTCGATCCTCTGGCGGATTACGGCGTCTTCCATGTAATCCTTGCCAGTGGCTTCAAAGCTGATGGTCGTCCCCTCGATAGCTTGCAGCAAGTTGGCAATAGCCTGCATCCTGGCATAGCCTTTAGCCTTAAGATATGCCTTTGCTCTGTTGGGCTCATCCACAGGCGAAGGCATCACGCCCTCGCCGGTCGCGGTGTAGATGAGGTCGGTCCAGTTGATTTGCGACTTGCCGTTAAACTTCTCCACGCTGGGACTACACACGCCCTGCGAAACCAAAACCGCACACAATACCAATGCAAATATTATGCTTTTCATAGCCATCCTCCAAATGAGAAGTTAGAGGTTAGGATTGCCTCTATTTGAGAGCGATTTCTATTGCTGATCCACTGCTGATGATGATACAAATCTTTTTCTTGCCTATATGCAGGCCGGCGATATTCTCGCGAAACTCGCTCCTATTTAATTTAGACTTAACTAATAGTTCACCATCGCCATTTTTAAACGATTCATGCAAAATCTCTACACATCCTCTGGTCTGGCGCACAAGTTTTTTGATTGAGAAAAATTCATCGTAAGTGACTGGCTCGCATCTGAGAGTAATCGGGTGGCCGCTGTTAACCTGATCGACCCATTGCGCGATTACATGACTTGTGAACCCGATCTTATCGTTATTGATGAGCATCTCGCCCGCCTTGATGAGAGCACGGTTCGCACAGTCTTGATAACCGGCAAAACCGGCCACCGGCACGTTAATCGGTTCGGCGGCATAAAGCACCTCACCGGTCTGAATCCATATAGCCTTGGCCGAAAAATGCGCTACTGCCGACTTCACATCCAGACCCTTGATACCAGGCAGGATCTCAGCCCTGGCTGACCCGACGATCAATATATCCGGAAGCGGAGAAATACCGAAGCCTTTGTCCTTGAGCGCCCTGGTCAGACCGTCTCCGCTTAAAGTATCAATCTCTGAAATCGAGCCGAGATTGTCTTCTCGAACCGCAATGCCGATCCGCGGCCGCTCCATGTGATCCAGTAGCGCTAAGGCCGCCCGGCTTTTAGCATCTTCGCTTTGAGCCATTAGCGATATTCCATCTCCAGAATGAACAAGAGACGCCAAGTCCATCATCAGAATCACAGCCACTGCACAAATTCGGAAAGCTCTCAAGTCGATCACCTCGCCTACACGTCATTCTATCACAAACACACTTATTCGCGGGCAAACCATGCATTACCCATTGCCTAAGAATGGGCAGTTGTGCTATCTTTGATTATACTCACTAAGACGAATTGAGGCTTTTTTAATGTCCAGGGCGCACGAAAACTGGTTGTTTGTAGGTGTTATTTTTATTGCAATTCTGCTGACTGGCCGTCCCACGGCCATTATGGCTAATGAGCGTTTCGATCTTATTGCAGACGCGGCAGGATTTACAATCGCGGTTTTAGGGCTGCTGATGCGTGTTGTGTCTCGTGACTGGAAACTGGTGCACGGCCAAGACACCCTTGTAACGACGGGCCCCTACTCAATGGTTCGCAATCCGATGTATGTAGGGAGCTTCCTTGCCGGCTTCGGTATATGTCTGGTGCTCGGCAGCACAATTTTTGCCATCATCTTCACAGTGTGCTTTTTTGCCGTACATATCTCAATCGCCCGCCGGGAGAAGCGCTATCTCATTACCTGTTGGCCGGATGAATATTCACAGTATATGGCGGACGTCCCGGAATGGATTCCTTCGTGCAAAAGGATCTTCGATTTCCTGTTCCGTTCCGGCAGGCACCTATCGACTATCCCTGGAGCTTTCATAAGGGAACGAAGTTCCATCTGCGGTGTGCTTATCGGAGCATGCCTGGCAGAAGTGGCTGCAGATACTATCTTGAGAGGCTGGGCAAGAACACACGCCGAGGCGATTATCTTGTTGGGCGTCGTTTTTGCGCTTAGTTTGACCTGGATTGTCGCCGGAAAACTCTATAACCTCCCCGGTTTTGCAAAATATCGAGTTTGATGCGCTTCGGGCACAATATCGCGCCTTACTGCGTATAATCTACCAGGCGGCGCTTGATCGCGTCACGCTCATCTGCTATCCTGAGTTAGAATATATTGGTCAGAGGTTCCCCTAAACAAATGAAAAGATGGATTATCGTCGCAGCGCTGCTTGCCGGAATGATCGGCGCCTATCAATGGACTTCCGAGACAAAAACTGAGCCTACGCGCAAAGAAGTAGTAAAACCGCCTGCTTCGCCGCCGGAAAAGCAAGCGACTATGACCCCCGGTCGAGTGGTCGAACTGCACACAACAAAAGGACAGATCGACTTTGTGCTCTTCGAGAAAGACTGCCCCGTTACAACGAAGCGGATCGCCGACCTGGTCACCAAGGGATCTTATAATGGAATCGAGTTCAATCGCATTGTGCCGCGGCGCTTGATTCAGACAGGACCCGCTAAAGGGAACAAATCGTTGGAGAGGATTGGCCGAGAGTTCGCCGACGGGCTCATTCACACAAAGGGCACTGTGGGAATGGCTCGAATGGACGACCCTAATAGCGCAACCAGTGTCTTTTATATATTGATCGAGCCTATGCCGTGGTTGAACTACGAATACACCTCATTCGGCCGACTGATCCGTGGAATGGATGTTGTAATCTCAATAAGAAAAGGCGATATAATAAAGAGCGCCAAACTGCGCCCATTCACCGATTTGGACAAAAAAGCGCTGAATGAAGTGCTTAAAACCGAATCGGAGAGACGGGTAAACTAGGGATTCGTGAGGAGGGTCGCCAGTGGAAGAAATTACAAAACAGAAGTTTACGGTCACAATCGAGTGGTCTCCTGAATCGGGACAAAGAGTCACTGAAGGCGACATAAAGGAAGCCGTCGAAGAGCTGGCGCTGGATGTAGACGAAGACGCAGTCGTCGAAGTTGAGGAAACTTTTGGTTAGGACTGACTCCGAAACTGCCAGCGGCGTCACGCTCGACTTGCCCCGCGCGAGAGAATGCGCAATCGAATCGGTCAGCCTCATTGGGTCGGAACAGGCAGGTATTATCAACACATTCGGCAAAACGCTGGCCGAATCCATAGATGGCGAAGAGATTATCTCGAAAGGGACTGTAATCGGGCCTAGTGAGATGTCGATGCTTGCGCGCATGGGAAAGCCGGGAATCGCGGTCAGGCGAAAACCGAAAGTCGCTGTAATCACCACTGGCGCCGACGTGGTTGAGATCGTCGAGGATATAAGGCCGGGACAGGTTAGAAATGTCGCTCGATACGAGATTGTCGGCATGGTGCTGGAGTCCGGCTGCGAAGTCGGCCGCCTGATACATGTCAGAGATGAGGCGTCTGGGCTGGAAAAAGCGATATCGGAAAGCTTGGGGTCGGACGCGATAATTATTGCGCTCGGATCGAAAGATAGTCATGAGATTGCCGTCACCGCGCTCAAGAACCTGGGAGACATACGCTTTGCTCAAGTGCGTCTGGCTCCAGGCTTCGCGACTGCATTCGCAATGGTGGAGGGAAGACCCGCGTTTATCGTGCCGGAAGCGGCGGCGCTGGAATCGTTTGAAGCCCTGATAAGACCGGCTCTTCTCACAATGCTGGGACGCACGGCGGTCGACAGGAAAAAAGTCACCGCCACAATAAGCGCCGCGGTGAAACTCGACTCTAAGCTGACCCATTATATTCGCGCCTTAACGGTTTTTGAAGACGGCCGCTATGTCGTCAAACCGTTCGATTCACATAGACACGAGTGTTTGAATTCGCTGATAGTCGTTGGGGCGAATGTCGAATCGGTGAGGCGCGGCGATGAAGTTGAAGTGATGATGCTGGCCTGACAATACATTACCGCCGAGCGGATATGTCCACTCGGCGGCAGCTTCCTCTCTCTCCCTGTCTCCAAACTTCTATACGGCCAATGCAAAGCACGCGGAGGTGCGGCTCAGCTTGCCGGAAAGCCTCAGGACGGCTTTCGTATGAATCTGGCAAACACGCGACTCCGTAACCCCCAACACTGCAGCGATTTCTTTCTGGGTCAGGTTTTCGTAATAATACAAGGCGACAACCTGCTTTTCGCGCTCAGGAAGTTCGTCAATCGACCTGGCCAAGAGTCTCTTCTGATCCGCACGCTCGGCACATGAGGCGGGGTCGTCGAACTCGTCACCCGAGCGGGCAAGTATATCGCCTCCGCTGGCGATCATCTCGTCAAGTGAAAGCAGCGCCGACTGACCGACATCGGCAAGCATTCTCTCCAGATAGATGACGTCTATGCCCAGATATTCCGCCACTTCGATATCGTTCGGAGGACGCTTGAGCTGCATTTCCAGCCGCGCGTAGGCGTCGCGGAGAACGGTCTCATTCTTTCTGACCGACCTCGGCGTCCAGTCAAGACTTCTGATGACGTCGATCACCTCGCCGCGTATCCGGGTAAGCGCATAAGTCTCGAATTTGACATTGCGCTCAGGGTCGAACTTCTCGATGGCGTCAATAAGCCCGACCACGGCGTGACCGATCAGGTCTTCATAACCTAACGCGCCCGACGGCGACAGATTGAGCCGGTCGACGGCATACTTCGCCAGGTAGGCGTATTCAGAGATAAGACCGTCCCTGGCCTCTTCGCTGCCGTTCAGTTTGTACTCACGCCACAGCTTTCCTCGCTGATCCATGCTACATCAACCTCTCCAAATCACGACTTGCTCTCTTCGCTCTCTTCGTCCTGGATCGAGTTCTTCATCACGGCAATCAGCATATTGCCCAGATAACCCAACACTATCCAGCATACGAAAAACGATCCGATAGACTTTGCGACAATCCAAATCAAGTCCTCGCCGGCCAGCCACAACGCCGCACCGACCGAAAGAAACATAACCAACCCGAGCACCAGGCTTATCAGCTTCCACACGGGCTGAACCATCCTAAGCCTCCACCAGTTCCGCCAATTCCAGAGAATCTGGCACAAACTCCCGCCTACGAATGCGGTCATCCAGCTTGATCGCCATCTTCTTCAGCCACGGCCCCACCGCGCAGTGCGGCGACGAAAGCACCAATGGCTTCTGAGTGCGAATCGCCCAACCCACTGTTGCGTCACTGGGCAGATACTCATGCCTCTGGAAACTCCTGCCAAGAAACCGCTCGCATATATTCTTCAGGCCGTCAGCAACAGACGAAGCCTGCGACGGTGACGAGCAGCAGTTGGCAACCAAAGTAATCTCGGCATCCGGTATTTTCGACAGCAACACTTTCATTGCGGCATAAGAATCCGTAATGGACGTCGGTTCGGGCGTGGTCACCATCATTACTTCGTCCGCAAATGCCAGGATCGACCCGATAGATCGATCTATGCCCGGCGATGTGTCGATCACAACAACCTCGCCGTCGGACGCCGTTCTCAAAACAAAATCTATTAAGCTGACCCCGGCTTCTCCATCGAGGTTCGCCATATCTTCCAAACCCGATCCCGACGACAGCAGCTTCAGGCCTTCAGGGCCATTCGCCCAGGCGTCGGAGGCATCCACTCGACCCCGAAGAACATCATTGAGCGTATGCCTGGGAGCCATTCCAAGCAAGACTTCAGCGTTCGACAGGCCGAAATCGGCATCCACAAGCCGCACGCGCCGTCCCGACCTCGCCAGCAGCAGCGCAAGGTTCACCGCGACGCTGGTCTTACCCACGCCGCCCTTACCGCTGGTGACGGCTATGGTGTAAAGCCTGGGCGACCTTATGTCGGAGCCGCAGCACATAACCCTGTCTCGAACAAGCATCCTTAAAGCCTCGGCCTGGTCAAGCATCAAGCAACCTCCACAACTACTCGGGCCATCTTGCCCGCTTCAGCAAAATCTATATCCTGCGGGACATTCTGCCCCGCCGTCATACACGATATTCCGAGCCCGGTCGACAAAGGCAGATTGATTACACAGCCCCGGTTCGGCGACTCGTCCAGCTTAGTGATAATCAGGCGCGTCGGCGAGAGCACTTTGAACTTCTCAACGGCCTCGCGCTGAATTTCCGGCGACAAAGACGCCGCAATCACTAGATGGGTCTGGGTGGGCGACGCCGCGTCCACAAACGCCTTAAGCTCCTGCAGATGTTCGTCGCTGCGCTGACTGCGCCCGACCGTATCGATCAGGACAACGTCTTTGTCCTGGTGCCTGGCGACACCGGCAGTCACTTCTTCGGGCGATAGAGCAATCTCAATCGGCACACCCATAATGCGGGCATAAGTGCGAAGCTGCTCGACAGCGCCAATGCGGTAGGTATCAGCCGTGACCAGCGCGACTTTCTTCCCCTGCTCCAATGAATACTTTGCGGCAAGTTTCGCCAGTGTGGTGGTTTTCCCCACCCCTGTGGGGCCAACTACCGCTATTACCTGGCGGCTGTCCAAAACCGTCGGCATCGCAAAACCTTGAATCTTGGCCGCAAGCATCGAGGCGAGCTGAGTCGGGTCTTCTATATGAAGAAGGTCGGAAAGCAAATTGCGGGCGATATTTTCGTCGACTCCGACTCTCATCAATAATGGCTTACTCAAATTGCCAGCCGGGCGCTCATGACTACTCTGTATGCCCTGTCCGCTCAGAAGCCTTTCAACGACAGAGCTGAGTTCTCTAAGCTCGGAGCGGAGCTGACTGACTTCCGAACTCGAATCATGCGCGACGGCGGTTGCGCCGCCATATAATCTGGCCGCAAGCGGAGCGGCCGAAGGCACGCTCTGCGGAACACTCGGCATGGTCAACGGCTCGCTCTGGAAACTGAACGACCCAACGGGCTGAGCCTGCGGCAGCGTAGTCTCCGCTCTCCACTCTCCACTCTCCACTCTTTGCTCTCCACTTTCTACAGCGGCCATCAGTTCAACTCTGTCATGACCGCCCAAGCCCAGAAGTCCACCGGACTTCACGTGCTTGGTGTTGAGCACCACCGCGTCCTCGCCAAGTTCCACTTTTGCGAGCATCAGCGCTTCCTGCATTGTTGGGGCCTCAAAGGTCTTAATTCGCATTTTTGAGCTTCACCATTCCTATAGAGTCAACTTCGATCTCAGGCGCAATTTCCGCATAAGAGAGAACCGTAAGTGTCGGCATGCTTTGCTCGACCAGTCCTCTTACGTGCATTCTTGTCCTCGGAGAGCACAACACCACCGGGGAATGTCCCCGCGCGGCCAGCTTCTCCACCTGGTCACGTATTGCAGATAGCAATTCCTGTACCAGGCCGGGATCAAGGATCAGGCGCATACCAAGTTCAGTCTGGCGAATGTTTTCGGTGATGATCTGTTCCACGCTGGGATGCATCCCGAATACCGTGAGTTTGCCTTCAACTCCTTGGTGCTGGCGGCATATCGCGAGAGCCAGTCTCTGGCGAGTATATTCGGTCAAGATGTCTGTGTCTTTCGTCGCGCCGGCAAAATCGGCCAGGGCTTCGAGTATGGCAACTATATCGCGGATGGACACACGCTCGGCAAGCAGGTTCTGCAAGACTTTCTGGATATCGCCGATCCCCATAACATCGGGAATAAGCTCGCCCACGACGGTCGGCGCCTCTTCTTTCGCGGCGTCGAGAATCTGCTGAGTCTCTTGCCTGGTGAGCAGTTCAGACGCATGCCTGCGGACGAGCTCCGTAAGGTGCGTAACGAGGACAGTCGTCGGGTCGACCACGGTATAGCCCGCCACTTCCGCGAACATCTTCTGAGACTCGGATATCCACGTCGCCGGAAGACCGAACGCAGGCTCGACGGTGTTTATTCCGCTGAGCTTTTCCGCCGCGCCGCCAGGGTTCATCGCCAGATAATGGCCTGGGAAGACCTCTCCACGCGCGACTTCAGTGCCTCGCAGCTTTAAGACATACTGGTTCGCGCCGAACTGGACGTTGTCTCGCACGCGGATAGCCGGAACGAGCGCGCCCATATCCATCGCGGCCTGTTTTCGCAGCATCGTGATCCTGTCCAGAAGTTCCCCACCCTGCTTAGGATCGGCAAGTGGAATCAGGCCGTATCCGACCTCCAGCGCCAGCGGATCGACGCCGATCAGGTCGGTCATAGACTCGGGCTTGTTGGACGCCGTAGGTGCAGCAGCTTTCATAGCTTTTTCCTTGGCAGCCTGAACCGCCGCCTGCTTTTCATTTTGAGTCAGGAAATATGCGATCAGACCGGCAAGCCCCGCGGCAAGAAGCAGCGGCAGCTTAGGCATTCCCGGAACAACCACCAGCATTCCAAACACACAAGCCGTAATAGCGATGGCCTTGGGGCTGGAAAAGACCTGGCTCATCAATTCAAGTCCCAGGCTCTTCTCGCCGCCGTTCTTTGTGACCATCAGACCGGTGGCGGTCGAGATCAAGAGCGCAGGTATCTGAGTGACCAAGCCTTCACCAACCGTGAGCAGAGTATATGTTTGAAGCGCCTGCATGATATCCATGCCGCGCTGAGCAATACCGACGGCGAACCCGCCAAGAACATTCACGATTATCATAATAATCGCGGCGATGGCGTCTCCACGCACGAACTTGGTGGCACCGTCCATAGCTCCGTAGAAGTCGGCTTCGCGCGCTACATTTTTTCGACGTCGAAGCGCCTCTTTCTCGTCGATGACACCCGCGTTGAGGTCGGCGTCGATTGCCATCTGCTTGCCGGGCATGGCGTCCAAAGTAAACCTCGCGGCGACTTCCGCGACACGCCCCGCACCATTGGTAATAACAACAAACTGGATGATTACAAGGATTATGAAGACGACTATGCCGACCACATAATTGCCCCCGACAACGACCGACCCGAACGCCGATATGACCGCTCCTGCGTCGGCGTGCAGGAGGATCAGCCTGGTCGCGGATATGTTCAGCGATAGTCGGAATAAAGTCGCCAGCAAAAGCAGTGATGGGAACGAACTGAACTCCAGCGGCTCGGAAGTATACATCGACACCAGTAGAATCGACAGCGCCAGCGCTATATTGGCGCACAAGAGCAAGTCCAACACCCAGTGCGGCAGCGGCAGGATCATCATTGCGATAATCATTACCGCAACGCCAGCGATCAAAAGGTCGCTGTGGCGGGAAAGCACACCCATCGGCGACTGAGACTTATCCTGTTGTTGAACTACTACGGACATTGTTCACCTACAGCTTCTTGAATTTCTGGCTAAGCCGATACACATACGCCAAAACCTCGGCCACAGCCTGGTAGAGGTTGGCCGGAATCTCGTCGCCTATCTCCACCGCCGCATATAAAGCACGGGCCAGTTGCACGTTCTCGACCAGCGGAACATTGCTCTCCATGGCAATCTCTTTGATGCGTTTAGCGATAAAGTCCTTGCCCTTTGCCACCACAATCGGCGCAGTGGACTTCTGGGCGTCATATTTCAAGGCAACGGCAAAGTGCGTCGGGTTGGTAACGACCACATCGGCCTTAGGCACTTCCCGCATCATTCGCCGCTGCGCCATCTGTCGCTGCTTCTGGCGAATCTTACCTTTTATGTGCGGGTCGCCTTCAGACCGCTTCAGATCCTCTTTGACTTCCTGCTTGGTCATCTTCAGACTTTTATTGAGCTGCTGACGCTGAAACATATAATCGAGCGCCGCAATTACGAACAGAACAATGGCGGTCCTCAAAAGAATCTGCCAGACAAGCCCACTGATCTGGACACACGCAGTAAAGTAGCTTGCGCCGGCCAGCGTCGCGATATCGGCGTATTTGTCTCGAATAAACGAGTAGACCATCCCCCCGACAATCGCTATTTTTGCCACCGACTTCAGCAGTTCCACACCGGCCTGCGCCGAAAACATCCTGGTGATGCCCGAGAGCGGGTTGAGCCTCTCTCCCTTAAACTGAAGAGCCTTGCCGGAGATCGTAAAACCGACCTGCACCACGTTCGCCACAAACCCGATCACGGCCACGCCAAAGAACAAAGGCGCAATAGCCGGACCGATTCGCAGCAATAACTGTACCAGCCCATATCTGACATCGTAGATAGTGAGATCATGCGAAGGAAACTTGGTAAACGAATCGATAGCCAGACCTCGGAGTGAATCGATGACCTTCGGACCTGTGGAACGCAATATGATCAGCGCAGATAAAAGAATGAGTGCGGAGTTAAGCTCGACGCTGCGGGCGACCCGGCCTTCTTCGCGGGCTTCATGTTTTCTACGGGGGGTTGCATCCTCGGTTCTGTCTTCTAAAGGCATCTCAAGCCCTCAAGTGCTTCAGCAGCGCGATAATATCGCCGTGCATGCCGCCGAATAGCCCGACCATCACACCTATAGCAATCGGCAACACAGCAATCACCACGAAAAGACCGACGGTCAGCTTTGCGGGGAAGCCTACGATAAAAACATTGAGCTGTGGAACCGTGCGGGCGAGAATACCCAGCGAGACATCGGTGAGGAAAATCGCCCCAACAACAGGCGCGGCGATTCTCAGAGCCGCCATGAAGATAGTCGCAAACATCCCAAGCATTCCGGCAGCGCTCTCCGGTGAGAACTGCATTTGACCGAGTGGCAGTATGCTGAAGCTCTCCGCCAAACCCGTTATCATCATGTGATGACCGTTGACCGCCAGGAACACCAATGTAGCCGCCAGGTTTTGAAGCTGACCGATAACCGCGCCGCTCTGCTTCGTCATCGGATCGACCACCTGCGCAAAACCCAGACCCATCGAAAGATCGATATACGACCCAGCCATCTGGATAGCCGCAAACATCAGCGACGCCAAAAACCCCATCAACACTCCAATCAGAGTCTCCTTAATAATCGCAAAGAAAAACTGCAGCATGTCGGGCGACACGCTGCCCGCCTGAGCCATCGGCAGAAACACAAACGTCAGCGACAACGCCACGCAGACGCGCACTTGAACCGTCACATTCACGTTGCCGAATATCGGCGCGGACGTAAATATGCCCCCAACTCGCGCAAGAACGAGCAGAAATGTCATTATTTGAGTTATTCCAAAACCTAATATATCCATAGTTAAGTCGACGCGTCCAAGCGTCTGCGCGTCGGGAAAAGGACACTTCGACTCGCCGACGCGCTGACGCTTAATGCACCAAGTTCGGCAGGCTGACGAACAGTTTCGTGGTAAAATTCACCATGCTTTTCAGCATCCAAGGGCCGAAGACCACCATCGCCACCACCACAGCAAGAATCTTTGGAACGAACGTCAACGTGGACTCTTGAATCTGCGTAGCGGCCTGGAACACGCTCACCGTGAGGCCGACAATCATTCCAAGCCCTAAAGCCGGGGCGCATACCATCAGCGATATCATGACCGCGCGCTGCGCGAGTTCGAGTACTCCTGAATCCGTCATTTTAGTTACTCCATTGGTGCGTTGTGTGTTGTGCGATTACGCATTACGAGGGTGGTTATAGCAATTTCCGGGCCAGCTTATTGGAGGTTAGATGTGCGAATGCATGAGCAACCAGCGTAACGACCGTCGGCGTCTTTAGTGAAAGCTCAACGCCAGCGACTTAACGATCAAGTGCCAGCCGTCAACGAGAACAAAGAGGAGTATCTTAAACGGCAGTGAGATCATAACAGGCGGAAGCATCATCATACCCATTGACATCAGCGTCACCGAGACGACCATGTCGATCACCAAAAACGGTATGAAGATCACGAAACCTATGGTAAAGGCTGTCTTTAGTTCGCTTATGAGGAACGCCGGAATCAGGACGTGCATCTGCAAGTCGTCTCTGGTTTGGGGTCTCGGCGCTTTCGAGAGATTGACAAATAACGCGATGTCCTTCGGGCGAGTCTGCTTGAGCATGAAGTCTCTCAGCGGGCCTGCTGCACTGTCGGTCGCCTGCTGGAATGTAATCTGATGCTCCATATAGGGCTTCAGGGCATGCGAGTTGATCTGCTGCCACACCGGAGCCATTGTAAAAAATGTCAGGAAGAGCGCAAGACCGATCAGAACGGAGTTCGGCGGAACCTGAGGCGAACCCAACGCGCTGCGGGTAAATGAGAGCACGATTATAATCCGCGTGAATGAGGTCAACATTATAAGCAGAGCCGGGGCAAGCGAGAGAATCGTCAGTATGAACAGAATCTGCAGGCTGCTGGAGACCTCTTCAGGACTCTTCGCACTGCCGACTCCAATGTCGATTTTCGGCACGACACCGGCGTTTTGCGCATAGCACGACGTGCAGGCAAACCCCACACACAGCGCGACAAACACCAGCAAAACAACCAGTTTTCGCATCCTGACTTTAGGCATCTCTATAAGTCCTTCGGAAGCTTCCTACTTCCCTGACCTTGTCCTGCAAAAATGAACTGGACTCGCGCAGCATCTGCGCCACTGTCTTCGCGCTCTCGCTGGTATCGGGCTTGTTGCCCAAGAAAACCGAGAGCTGTTCTTTAAATCCACCGGTCGGCTGGCCGCCAGTGGGTATATTTGTCTCAATGTCAGCCACATCTTCGGGGTCAAGCTCCGCAACCAGGCTTACCTGGTTCGCCGTCGATGCCACCAAAAGCCGCTTCGACCCGACCGCCACCAGATGCAGCGACCTGTTCGCGCCAAGTTGAGAGTGCTCAATAACCTTGATCCGACCGTGAGTCGCGCCGACCGTGGCCTTGAAATTTGTGAACTTCTTGAGCACCATCACCGTGCCGTAAGCAAGCGCCAAAACCAGCGCCAATTTGAATATAAAGCTCAGGGCGGTTATATATACCGGCGCTTCTTTCTCGGCGGCAGGCTCATTTTCAGATGCTTCCAGCGAAGCCAAAAAGTCCTGATCTTCAGCATCGGAACTCGACGTGACGGCCTGAGCCGTTGCCTTAGCGGCATGCGATTTCGACGTGTCGGACGCAACTGACCGCCCGGCTATCGAGAACGCAAGCATTACAGCAAGAACTATGCCTGCCGGTCTGAGCGCATGTATTCGCAGATAGGCCATTAGTCTGAACCGCAGACGAAGAATCTCAACACCGCGAACGTTAAGCTGCCTTTGCATGGGATTCTCTTTCCCTCGATCCGATGATCTCGGTGATCCTGACGCCAAAGTTCTCGTCGATGACGACCACTTCGCCGCGAGCCACCGTCTTGTTGTTTATCACCACTTCGACCGGTTCACCGGCATGTTTGTCCAGCTCGACTACCTTGCCCGGTCCTAACGCGAGAATCTCCCGCACGGACAAAGTTGATCTGCCCAATTCCACAGCCACATTCAGCCGCACATCCATAATCAACTCGACACCATTGCGCGACGCCGAGTCGGCAGCCGACGCCATAGGCGCAAACGCCGCAGCTCGGACACCTGGTGTCGGTGCCGAACTCACTGTTATATTAGGCTGAGGCGCGGCGGCAGGCGCAGGAGCAGGAGCGGACACTGGCTCCATCTGCTCGGCTTCAGCGGATTGTTCCGGCGCGGCGGCAGCAGCTTCAGCCGGAGTCTCCGCGGCGGCCTCACTGCTTTGACCGGCTCCACTCAGCAGAGCCTCTATCTCAGCTTGAGAAAGTACTTCATCTCCCATCAGGTCACCTCCAGTCTTTATTGCATTGCGAATTCATTAAAGAACACTTCCACGGCCTTGCCTTCTTCGAGACGTTCGTTGACCGCTGTTATAATGTCTTTTTTGAGTTTTTCCTTGCCGTCGGGCTCGGACAACTGCGCAAACGTCTTGCTGCTCAAAACCTGGATTACAGCATCCCTGATGCGAACATCCGCGCCGCCCTCTCCGCCTTCTCCACCTTTTGCCGCCGGAGCGCCGCCTTCGACTTCCAGCACGATGGTCGTCTTAAGATATCTCACCTGATCGGTATCCGCCAGGTTGACCACAAAGTCTCCCAGCGCCATCTCGGCTGTCGGAAGTTTCTCGGGCTTCGCGTTCTTCGCAGAGCCTTTCGACTTAAACATCATAAAGCCCATTCCAGCGAGAATCACCACAACTCCCACCGCCACAATCATAATCGTCTTGCTCTGTCCACTGTTGTTCTTCATCAAAAATCGACACTCCTTTGAAACACTGATTCGGTAGGATCACTGATCTTCACCGGACTTTCCTTGGGTTTCTTGCCAAGCAAAGCCTCGGGACGCAATATCACTATTTCGACCCGCCTGTTCTTTTTCCTGTGTTCGTTTGTATCGTTTAACGCCATCGGCCTGACAGCGCCATAGCCGGATGCCGCAAATCTATTTGCCTGCAGTTGCTTCTTCTCCACCAAATAGCGTAGGACGTTCGTCGCCCTGGCTGTCGAGAGTTCCCAATTGCTGGGATATCTCGACGAATTCGTAGGCAGACTGCACGTATGCCCCTCGATCAAAACCAGATTGTCGACTTTCGCCAGCATTGTCGCGATCTTATCGAGCATCGGATAGGCCTTGGCTCGAACCACTGCGCTGGCCGGATCAAATAACATAGAATCGCTGCCTATTGTGATAACGATGCCTCTGTTGTCCTCGCCTATCTCGACAGTATTTTCACCATCGCCGCTTTCTATATAATTGACCAACGGCTTGAGCACTCTCCAGGACACCCCGGCAGTATCGCCTTCTATGGCGGAAGGCTTCGGGCCAAACTGCCCGGCGGTTCCCAGCGGAGATTTCCCCTGCCCTTTTATCATTCCGCCGAACCCGCTGCGAATCGAGATGGCGGCCTCTCGAAATTTGGACAGGTTCAGCACGGACATCGAATACATCATGATGAAAAACGCCATCAGGAGCGTAATCATGTCCGAGTATGTCAGCAACCAGCGTTCGGAGTTGCCGTGACCTCCATCATCGCGTCGTTTTCTCATGCCGCCATCTTATCCCTAACGCGTGTGACTGACTTAGTCTTTTCGCGTTCAGCCCTCAAAGCGGGCGGCAGATAAGCCATCATTCGTGTCTCCACAATCCTCGGATTGTCGCCGGACTGGATAGACATGACTCCTTCTATGACCATCTCATAAGCCAGCACTTCGTCCGCCGTCTTAGACTTGAGTTTTCCTGCTATCGGCAGATATATCAGGTTCGCAAAACCCACGCCATAGAGCGTCGCCACAAACGCCGCCGCTATGGCATGACCCATGCTGCCCGGCTCGTTCAGCTTGGCAAGCATGCTAATCAGACCCATAACCGTACCGATAATGCCCAAAGTAGGCGAAAAACCGCCGAGTGTGGAGAAAATTGTCTCGCCGACTTTGTGACGCTCCTGCATCGCCACGATCTCGGTCTCAAGTATCTCGCGAACCATCACGCTGGGAGTGCCGTCAACCACCAGCTCGATGCCCTTTCGCATGAACCTGTTGCTGATTTTGTTGGCGGCCTCCTCAAGAGCAAGGACGCCTTCGCGTCTCGCGATCTTGGCGAAACCGACCATCGCATCAATCACCTCGACCTGGTCCAGGTCGTTTATCACAAGAGCGCTTTTGACAATAGACGGTATGGTGGCCAGTGTCTTCATACTGGTACCAATTACGGTCGCGCCGATAGTGCCGAGCACTACCAGGACAAAAGCTGACACGTTAAACAGATCTGCTAATTTGCCGCCTTCAAGACTCAGGCTGATAAATACCGCGCCCCATGCCATTGCAAGGCCAAGGATTGTCGCTAGGTCCATCTCTCGAAACCTTTCACATCCGCCCTGAGCGAATTATTGCCCCTGGCGCCAAACATTCGATGGCTTTTTGAAAGCAGTCGCCTGTAAAAAACCACCTTTGAAATAACGTCGTCCACCGATTCCCTGACCATAATCTTCTTGCCAGTGGTCAGAGTGACCAGCGTGTCGGGCGTGCGCTCCACCGACTCGATCAGGTCCGCGTTCACAATAACATCTGCGTCGTTGTAGAGCGTAAGTTTAATCATTTCCACTCCTTAAGTGGGCGGCAATTGTTTGGATTGCCGCCCACAATCCATTCATTACCTCTTCAGGTTAACAAGCTCTTCAAGAACCTGGTCGGATATTGTGATGATTCGCGAGTTGGCCTGGAAACCACGCTGCGCAACGATCATACTAGCAAACTCCGCGGCCAAGTCTACATTAGACGCTTCCAGATAACCAGAAGTTATCGTGCCCAGACTGCCGGAACCAGCGGTGGAAATCAGAGCGCGTCCAGAGTTGGGACTCTCACTATACAGGTTGCTGCCCTCTTTAGTGAGACCGGAAGGATTATCGAAAGAAGCCATCGCAACCTGAGCGATGGTCCGGGTCGCACCGTTTGTAAACGTGCCGGTAATTATACCGCTTGCATCGATAGTATACGACTCAAGTGTGCCGTAACTCATACCATCCACACTCGACAGCGCCACGGTGTTATCCCCGTCCAACTGGCTGAGGGTCGATGTATCAATAGATGCAACCAGCGGGGTCACCGAACCGTTGTTGGTGGCAAACGTCAGCGACAGAGGAATACTAGCCAGATTGCTGTAACCTGTGGAACTGAACGTGATGTTGCCTGTAGCCACAGGAACCGTAGTGCTGACATCGTCGCACATAACATCATACCGCCAGGTGGACGGCCCGATGGGCGGTGTCGCTGCGGCGTCTACAGCCAGTTTGGTAAATGTAACATCGAGAGTATGTGTCGTTCCGAGCGAGTCATATATGTCGAATGACACAGTATAATCGTCGCCGGTAGCCGAAGAAGCATCTAGGTTGCCTGCGAGTTCGGCGGTGTCCGTCGCCTCTGCAAGCGACATCTTACCGACCGGGATCTCGATCTTTGAACTGCTGGTTATAGCCGAAGACGTATCCAGAACTCCGGTAGTGGCATCGGCCTGCCAGCCCAACGCATATTTCCCCGATGAAGACGACACCAGATTATAATTGGAATCAAGAGCAAAGCCGCCGTCTCGAGTATAGGAGATTCCTTCGCCTCCACCCAGCACAAAGTAGCCGTCACCGTCGATTGCCATATCGGTGTCGTTACCCGTATATGTCAGGCTGCCCTGGGCGCTCTTAGTTGTGATTGAGCCTATCGACACTCCAAGGCCGATCTGAGACGGGTTAGTGCCACCCCTGCTTGCGGACGGAGCGCTCGCCGAGTTGATTGTCTGAGACAGAGCCTCCTTAAATGTGACGCCCTGACTCTTATAAGCAGTCGTATTCGCGTTTGCTATATTGTTTCCGACGACATCGAGGGCCGATTTGAAAGCTTTCATCCCCGAAACGCCGCTGAACATTGCTTGTATCATTTGATTTGACCTCCCAATTTATCCTTTAGGCCGCTTCAATCGATCGGCAGCCACGCACTTCCTCGTAGAGGTCCAGTGCATTGTCATTAGTTTCATACAATCACCGCGCTGTCAATATCCGTGAACACGGCGTCCCTGGCATTGCCGGAATCGACCGCCGTAATCACCACGCGGTTCCTTGCGCTTACCACCAGAGCGAGATCGTCCATCAACACCAGTGACTTGTCAGCTCCCTTGGCGTTGATCTTGTCCATTCCTGACCCAACCCTGGCCTGTTCTTCCTCACCAAACTGCAGGTTTCGCTCGGCAAGTCTCTTCTGAGCATGCGCCGACAGCTTGACTCCGGCGCTTTTCGACATCTCGGTGGCCAGCGCACTCTCGAAAGCCGATCCATTATTGGCCTGCTTCGATATGCCCTGCCCCTGCGTCTTTCCCGATATGCCGGTTATGCTCGCATCCAGTCTCACCGGAGACATTTCACACCCCCTTCAAGTAGTTAGTAACTTCAGGTCTCTGCAGTCTATAGCAATTTCCGTGCCCGGAAAACGCTTAGGCCGTTTTGTCTGAAGTTGATCCGGCACTGGTCGAGTCCGACTTGCCATAGACAGCGACAATATTGTCCATCGCGACCTTGTCGGAACCCACCATGAGCGACGCATTGCCGTTGTCGTAATATACTCCCTTAACGGTGCCGGTCTTTGTGGCGGTCTTGTCGCTGGAATTGCTGTACGCGACAGTCGTGCCGATAAGGCTCAGCGCTTTAGAACCGTCGTTCATATCGGATATCGTGTTGTTCATCTTGGTCATCTGTTCAAGAGAGGAGAATGTCGCAAGCTGCGATACATACTCCGTGTTGTCGACCGGCTGCAGAGGGTCCTGATTCTGCATCTGCGTGATAAGCAGTTTCAGAAATGCATCCTGACCCAATGTTGAGCCGACTTTCCTGGTCGCTGCGGCGCTGCTCTCGGCGACGCCGGTACTCGATACTGAGCTGGTTGTTGACATCTCGTATTACCTCCTATGCCAGCCAACTATAACCGTAACCCTCCGCTCCGGCTGTCTGGCCGAGGGAGATATTCGGTATTGTCTCGACGCCCATAGCAGCCTGATAACCGGAACGATTATGTCTGCGTCCGGCAAATTGCTGCTGCGCGCCATCGCGAGTCGTGTCGTCCTGCATCAGCGAGCCAAACGACGTACCCGAAGTCACCGACACCGAGTCCATCTTGAGTCCCGCGTCAGACAGAGCCTGATGCAAGGCAGGAAGATTGGCCTGCAGAAGTCCTCTGACCTGCTCGCCGCTGGTCTGGATCTGCGCGGTCATTCCCTGCTCGGCCTGAGAGATTTGCACGCGGAGAGTGCCGAGTTCGGGCGGAGTTAACCGAACCACGAGATCGGTTCTCTGCGGCAGTTTTATCATTCGCACTTCCTGCACGATCTGATCGATCACTCGCTGCTGCAGCGACTGATCGGCCCTGGGCGCATTCTGTGCCTGCACGGTCGCGGTTGTCTGTTTTACGGCTGAATCGAAGAACGTCTGACCCGCAAACGCGCTCGTCTGACCGTCACTTGACGTATTGAGGTTCGCGCTGCCGTTTTCAGTCGATGCGACCTTGGAAACGGCACCACTCGTCAGACCCTCAACAGTCGCCATCCGACTCATCACCGGATTGATAACCTGCGGCTTGATCGTGAACTCTCGCGCCGTTTCAGTGCCGACACTCACCTCGATCTTCGTCTGATTGCCAAACACCGATGCTTTGCGTCCGGCATTCGAGTTCAGCGCCTCGCGCATGACGGCGTTCTTCGCTGCTTCGACTGCCTGAGCCTGGTTATTTGCGACGTTCGTATTCTGCACCCTGACACCGGACTGCATGGGCGAAACCACTTCCGCGTTCTTGCCCATTTGTCTAACTGCCGCTGCCTGAGCCTCTACGGGCTGATCCTCGGCATCTGTTACGACCGGATTACTGTCGTTTTGCTCCGATTTGGTGATTGATTTGGTCAGATTCTGCCAATAAGCGACGATATCGTCGTCATTGTTAAGCGAGACCTCATTCAAATCGTTGGCGACGGCCGCTGAAGCGATCATCTCCGAACCCGATTTGATCCCCAAAACCGACGCAGTCGTTGAACTCCCTGTCTGCGACTGCCCGAACTGGCCGCCATCCTGCGCGGCAGTGTCCGCCGAGAAAAGCGTCGGATTCCACGTTTGAGCCTGCAAAGACTCACCGCCGGTCTCGACTTTCGCCGCAACCGACGTCTGTATCGACTGAGCAAACGCGCTGCCATCACTCAACACCGATGCCTCAACCATACTATCAGCCAAAACATCAACGTTGACGCCATCACTGTCGGTTTTCACCGTCTGTCCAACGACCATTGCCGTGACCTGAGCATTGACGACAGCCATCATCTGGGCCGCCAACCCTTCGGCTGCCGACTGCGCATCCGTGCCGTCGGTCTGATCGCTCACCTGCATTTCTGGAGCAACCTGCTCCACTGTGCACTCCTCAACCTGAATCTGCGCGTCCTGCGCCTGAGTCTGCTGTCCGTCATGGAATGTGGCACTCAACACGTCCGCAAACTGCGAACCGTCCTGCGCCGCGCTGTCGCTGCCCTGCGCAACCATTTCAGCGCTCTGAGGAGCAATAGAAGATATTGAGTCTACCATTATTGGTTTCACCTCCTTTCTATGCGAAGTAGATTATCTGATCGCGCGCAAGCAAGACTCACGCGCGTATCAAATCATTGCGAATAATCCTCGCGATACGAAAGCACTTTCTTCACGTATCCTTGCGTCTCGCGATAAGGCGGGACACCGTTGTACTTGGCCACAGCTCCAGGCCCGGCATTGTAAGCCGCAAGAGCACAGTCTGTGCTGCCGAACCTGTCCAACTGCTGCTTGATATACTTCGTTCCGGCTTCAATATTCTGCGCAGGATCGAACGGATTGGAACAGCCCAACGCCTTAGCTGTCGAAGGCATAAGCTGCATCAACCCCTGCGCACCGACGCTGGACACAGCATTCGGATTGAATCCACTCTCGGCCTTGATTACAGCCGATATGAGCGCTGGATCAACGCCGTACTTAGCGGCGGCAGACTCGATCATCGACTTGTATCCCGAAGCGCCGTTACCTGACGATGTGTCTTTCGCGACTGTTTGAGCCGTTTGAAGCAAATAACTGGGAAAGAACGGCTGCACCGACGCCGATTGCTGTGCTGAGTTCGAAGCGGAAACAGGCCCGGACGCGTACGAGTGCGGAGCGATACTCACCACACCGCTCGTGCGCGCCGAATTGAAATACGCCTTTATCTCTTCCACGCGGGCTATTGCCGCCGTCACGTTCTCCAGCATTTACATCCCTCTCGCATATCTCAGTGAAGCCATTTCGTCGAGCTCGTTTTGCTCGGCTTTCGCCACAGCCGCCAGATATTCGGCCTCCTGCTTATCCCGTAGAGCCTCTAAAACCTGTCGATCCTGCATAGCTTTCACTACTTCCAGACGTTTCGCCTCGACCCGCTCCCGCACGGCTTCCAGCGTAAGCTGCTGCACTTTAATGTCGTCGCGAGTCGCTTTCGCATATTCGTCCAGGCGACTGATCTCCTCAATTGGGTCATTTTTACTCATCGCCGTTTCCAAATTCTCCAGAGCTGCTTCAAGTCGATCATAAAGAGAATCGAGCCTCTCGACCTCCGCAGCCTCCTCGCGTCGCACTTCAGCCAGCTCGGCAAGGAGTATATCCTCCACCGACTTGCGCTGATCCAGCAGCGTCTGCAGCCTGAACTTAAACCGTTTCATTATCGCCAAACATGTTAGTCAGCGCCGAGACCGTAGCGGTGAAATCGCTGGGTTCGTCCACAGCCTGTCTCAGGAACGCATTTGCGTCGTCGATCTTGCTAAGGGCATAATCCACACCAGGATTGCTGCCGTGAGCGTAAGCGCCGATATTGATTAAATCTTCACTGGACTTGTACGTCGCCAGCACGTCGCGCAGCCTGCCCGCGCATGCGCGGTGCTCCTTGGTAGTCACGTCGGGCATAACCCGGCTCACGCTGGAAAGCACTTCGATCGCCGGATAATGATTTCGAGCGGCGAGCGCGCGGCTGAGGACAATGTGACCGTCCAAAATACCGCGAACGGTATCCGCGACAGGCTCGTTCATGTCGTCGCCTTCCACCAACACCGTATAAAGCCCCGTAATCGAGCCTTTGGACGACGTCCCCGCCCTCTCCAGAAGTTGGGGCAATGCGGCGAACACCGACGGCGTATATCCACGGGTTGTAGGCGGTTCGCCTGAGGCCAGTCCGATCTCACGCTGCGCCCACGCGACGCGGGTGACGGAATCCATCATAAGCAAGACGTCCAGGCCGCAGTCTCTGAAGTATTCGGCGATACCCGTCGCGACCTGCGCGCCTCTCAGTCGAACTACCGGAACCTGGTCGGATGTCGCCACAATTACTACACTGCGCGCCAGACCTTCCTCGCCAAGATCTTTTTCGAGGAAGTCGCGCACCTCACGGCCTCGTTCTCCGATCAAGGCGATTACGTTCACATCAGCCGAGGTATTTCGCGCGATCATGCCCATAAGAGTACTTTTTCCGACGCCGCTGCCCGCGAATATACCGATTCTCTGACCCTTGCCTATCGTCAGCAGACCGTCAAGCGCCCTCACGCCGAACGTAAGCGGCTCTTTGATCCTGGCGCGGGACAACGGGTGCGGAGGCTGGCATGCGGCTGTAATCTCCGCCTCGCGGTTGATCTGGCCTTTCTCATCAAGAGGCTTGCCGAGACCGTCAAGCACTCTACCAAGGAGTTCGCGCCCGACCGATACGCGCAGCGAAGAACCCGTCGCTATAACTGGGCTCCCCGGACGAATATCGCTCACGACCCCAAACGGCATCAATAGCGTGCGAGATTCTCTGAACCCGACCACCTCGGCCAAGATCGGCGGTTCGTTGCGAGAGTTGTGAATTTCACATATCTCGCCAACGCCACATATCGGCCCGCACGATTCCACCAACACACCAATTACCTGCGAGACCCTGCCGTCAAGCCGGACGGTGTCAATTCGGTTGATCGCATGCCGGTATTTAGCTATATCAGGGACAGTTACCGCTGCCATCTTCGTAAGTGTCTCCAATTTTCTTCTCGATTCGATCCATTTGAGTCTCGATAGTGGCGTCAAAATCGCCCGAAGACGTCTCAATCACGCATCCGCCGGCTGAAATCCGACGATCATCCACCACGCTGATACCTCGCAGACCATCCGCAAGCCCCAGCAGTTCGTCGCGCTTCGCTCGCACGGCCGCGAGTTCACTCGGATTGACCCTAACGCGCACCTCGCTGGAATTCTTCACTCTACGCAGGCACGACTTTATCACGCGCAGCACGATCCTGGAGTCGATTTTGATCTCATGCCTAATTATCTTCTCGACAGCATCGACGCATAGCTTTAGCACTTCAGGTTCGATCTCGCTTAAGACGGCTTCTTTGTCGATCTCGACAGAGGCTATATCGGCTTCCAATTGCTCGACAAGCTCCTGTACGCGCTGCCTGCTTTCTTCAATACCGGCGTTATAGCCTTCGGCATGCGCCTCGTCTCTTGTTTTCTTCTTGATCGACTGGGCTTCGGCGCGCGCCGTGCGAACGATAATTTCGGCTTCCTGACGGGCAATTTCCCGCGGATCAGGCTCCGATTCGGAGTCATCCGCCACAGTGACTTCCATCGGTTGAAGCTTCACCGGATTAGCCATCAGGTCTGAATCCCTGCCGCACTTGATAAGCCTGTTCAAATCTAAATCTCCCCGACGATCGTCATTGGTTACTGACCGATTATTGGTTTCAGTTCATTGCCGGAAATATGTATCGCAGCAGAATCCACATTGGCTTCCAGATGCTTCATTACTTCGACAATCCGCTTCTGCGCAAGCTCGACATCCTTCAAGCGAGCTTGGAGCGGCGCCGCCAATTCACGCTGGATCGATAGCGAAAGCTCCTCGGGCGCGCATCTGAGCACAGCCGATTTCAAATCTTCGCTGGATACTCTCAGCGCAAGACATAGATCAGCTGTGTCAACCAGCGAGATCACCTGTCGTATTTCGGAATCGGTGAAACTCACCAGGTCTTCCGGGCCGGATATCTCACCGCTTGACGCCAACGGATCGGGCTTCGTAAAAACTCCCGCCACCGTCTCTCTGACACAGTCACGGGCGTTGCCGAGTATCCCCATTAAAGTATCGCTTTTGCGACCCAACGCGCTATCCAAGGTTTTCGCCGCGCGCTTGCGCATCACTTCATCGACCGCCTCGATCACTTCCTTCGACGGCTTCCTCATATTCGCCAGGCGATGCGCGGCCTGATTACGGGCGCTTTCACCAAGACGCGATAGCACGGCCGCAGCCGCCTGCGGAGCCAGATGCGCCAGCACCAGAGCCATATTCTGCGCTCTTTCCGAGGCCAGCATCTTCGCGACTTCGTCCGGGTCCAGCTTTTCGAGCCATTTGAACGGTTCGCCCGAATCAGCCGGTTCGACCGGTTCGTTCTCCGAAGCCTTACTGCTTTCGGATACTGTCCCGGACTTCACAATCCGGCTGACCTCTTCAAAGACTCTCGAACGAGTCACATCATCAACATGTCTCAGCCTGGCAATATGCGCTCCCAGCAGATCGCGCTCAGATACGGATAGCTGCTCGAACACCTTGGCCGACACCGACGCGCCAAGCGACATCAAGAGCACAGAAGCCTTGTCTATTCCAGTTAATTCACGTGTTTTAAGCGCCATTTGGATCTCCTAAATAACCACGCCTGTACTATTCGGTCATCCAGTTTCTGACCAATCGTGCCAACTCCTCAGGGCTGGATTGAGTGATTTCTGGCGGCAGTTCATCCCCTTGCGGACGCGCTGTGCTGAACGGTTCTGCCGGTTGCTGTGGCACCGGTGACTGCGCAAGGGTTTGAGAATCAAACAAAGCCGCCGGGTTGGGCAGTGTCATTCCAGCCTGATCGACATCCGCTGCGACATCCACAACCGGCTCGTCGGCAGGAACCTGCACTTTTATCTGCTTGATGATTTTCGTCAGAAACACAAGAAACACAATCAATAGCAGAGCCGCGCCAGCGTTCTTGGCGATTGCCATTATCATCTCGGTCTTGGCGGCCTTAGCCATATCAGCCTCAACTGCCTTGGACGACGCCGTGTCGAACCCGACCCTCTGCACCGTCACCTGATCGCCGCGCTTCTGATCTATGCCCGCCGCCGCAGTGACGGCTTCAGTTATCGCCGCGACCTTTGTCGGCTCGACCTTATCGTCAACCAACACCGCCACCGAAAGTCTCTGAAGCTTGCCCGGAGCTGTCACAACCTCCTGAATACGCTTGGTTACCTGGTACTGCGCCGTCGTCTGCGTGCGATTATAGCTGTCCGACGCAGATCCCGTTGAGTTGTTTGAACGATTAGCTGCAGGAACTCCGCCCGGAGGCAATACGCCGCCTGCATAAGTCTCGCTGGATTTGTCCTCGCTCAAAAGCACGCCCTTCGCCTCGGCATTAACGGCCTGCCCACTTCCGGCGGGCTGGTATTCTTCAGACTTGGTCTGCGTTTGATCGAAGCTCATGTCCGCGCTGACCCGCACGACCGCCTTGTCCGTGCCCACAATCTTTGCGAGCATGCTCTGGATATTTTGAGAGAGTTCAGTCTCGAACTGCCGCTTCATCTTGGTCTGATTCGCGGTCATAAGACTGTTGCCGCCGGAACCCGCACCTTCTGAGAGCACATTGCCATCAGTATCGAGGACGGTAACGTTGGATGGGATCAATCCCTCGACCGCCGACGAAACCAGATGCACCACGCCGCCGACTTGTTCGTCGGTGAGCGGCATCCCACGCCTCAGCTTCAGCACGACCGACGCCTTCGCCGGTTCCTGCTCGGACGAATAAATTTTCTGCTCCGGCATAGTAAGCAGCACCTTGGCGTCTCTTACAGGATCGAGATGACACAGCGTCCTGGTGAGCGTGCCCGTGATTGCCCTCTGGTAGGTCACTTTCTCGGTGAACTCGGTCATGCCGAAGTTGGTCTTGTCGAAAAGCTCGAAACCTACGCTGCCGCCCTGGGGTAAACCCTGAGTGGCCAATTGGAGCCTGAGGTCATAGACTTTGTTGTCCGGGACTTCGATGGTTGTGCCGTCGGCGGAAAGCTTGTACGGCACTTTCTGCTCGCCGAGTTTCTGCACGATCGTGCCCGCATCTTCCTGAGCAAGACCTGAAAACAACACCGACATCCGCGGCTTAGTGGCGGTCATCCCGACCAGAAGCATCAGAGCGACCGCAAGGGTAACGAACGCAATGACGACCACGCGCTGTGTGGAATTAAGATCGCCCCAAAGTTTTGCTAAGGCCGCAAGCGGACCGGATTTTGTTATTTTGTCCATAGTTTCCCCAACTCACAAATCATGACTCACAACCGATTAGACCTGCATCCTCATGACTTCCTGATAGGCTTCGATAACCTTGTTTCTAACCTGCACCGTAAACTCAAACGACAGCTTGGCCTTTTGCATCGCGATCATGGCTTTGTGAACATCCTCGAGTTCGCCTGATGCCAGGCTGTTTGCAAGATTATCCGCCTGGGTCTGAAGGCTGTTGACTTCCCTGACGCCCTTCTTCATAAGCCCTGAGATCGATATGTCGTCCGACTGCTTCTGCGGGTCGTCAAGACTTGTGATGCTCGTCTTTATGAGATCGCCAAAACTACCTGAGCCGGACTGGCCGACCGTCGAATTCGAGCCGGACGAAGTGGCATCCGTCAGTGATTTAATTGGCCCCGGAAGGCCGACTGGTGTAATTCTCATTTATTTACGCCTTGCCGATGTCTATAGCTGAAGAAGTCATCGTCTTTGCCGCGTTAAGCGCGGTCACATTAGCCTCGTAGGCTCGCGTCGCCGATATCATATCAACCATCTCTTCCACAACATTCACGTTCGGCATTCTGACATATCCGTTTGCGTCCGCGTCCGGGTGACCGGGATCGTAAACGGTTCGATAATCGGTCGCGCTTTCCTGCACGCCCTCCACTTTCACTCCCGCCGGAATTACACGATTGCCGACGGCATCGTCATATACAGCTCTAAATGTCACGGTCTGCCTCCTGTAAGGTCCGCCGTTTGCGGTGCGTGTGGAATCCGCGTTGGCTATGTTGTTCGCGATGGCGTCCATGCGCACACGCTGGGCGAATATCCCCGATGCGCTTATGTCAAATGCGGAATTATGCCCCATTTACTTACTTGCCTCCGTTTATTGCAGTGCGAAGAAGCGAAATCTTGTTTTCCAGAAGAGTCGTGGCGGCTCTGTGCTGGCCTTGAGTTTTCGCAAGATCCGCTATTTCGGCGTCAATGTTCACGTTGTTGCCGTCTGGCTTGCACTCGCTGATTACGTCCGTCTGCCGAACCGGTTCAAGATCGCGCACACCCTGTCGCAGTTTATGACCGGACTTGGTCTCTATAATCCGCTTGAGTTCGGTCTCAAAATTGACGTAGCTGCGTTTGTAACCCGGGGTCTCGACATTGGCTATGTTGTTGGCGATAGCCTTCTGTCGCGCCGCCGCCGCGTCGAGCGTCTTGGATAGTACGGTCGAAGTAATGTCCGAAAAGAAATCTGCCAATTCAAGTTCCCCCTTTCAGCCGAGGGCTTTACAGCAATTTGCGTACCAGGGGGCTTAGGAGAGATAACGACTGTTGGGTGATAGATGTTGGAACGATCATCAGTTACACTGGAGGACTATGCCAGGCGTGTAAATGCAACTCGCGAGAGATCGGCGTGGTTTTATTACAGCCTTGCGTTGGCCATGCGTATCTTGCGGCGGATATCGAGGTGTCTCAAGAAGTAATAAAAGAAAAGCGCAAAGACTGCATTGCAGATGCACTCCCCAAACAAAGTGCGAAGAGCATGCGCAAAGTCCGGCAGAGGATTTGCGAGCAGAAACATTCCCTCGCAGACAAGAGTGAGCCAGACTGCGGCAAACATTGGCACAATGGGGTTCTCGCTAAAAAGCCTTCGGTGAACAAGCCCCGCCAAGAAGCCCGTGATCGTGCGAGTAACGATGAAGCTGCCGAGGTTCAGCCCGACTTCAGACCCATGAATAAACCCAGCGATAAACCCAACCACGGCGCCGAAATCGGGGTCAGCGGCAAGAGCGTAAATTATCAGGACAACCAGCACAAGGTCGGGCTTTGCGCCCATAATAGTCATCCAACCCGGCAAATTACCCTGCACCACCGCAGCTATCACCAGACTCAATATCGCCCAGAGGTATCGCATCATTGTGCCGAAGCCTGCCCCAGCTTCACTACGAAAACCTGCTCCACTTCGTCGAAACGCACGCTGGGCCGAATAAGCGCGGAGGTAGTGCCGGCGGTTGAATTGCGCACAACTTTCACCACTCGACCAATCACCAGCCCCTTCGGAACCACTTTTCCCATACCCGAAGAGACAACAACATCTTTAACGCGTACATCCGAATCCTTAGGCAAATACGCTAACACCAGATAGTCCGCTCCCTGCCCATAAAGCATCCCCACAGCTCGCGAGCGCTGCACCATTGCGCTGACGGCGCTGTCCGAGTTGGTCAGCGCCACGACTTGCGAAGTGAACGGGTCAACGTCCGAAACTTGCCCTATCAGCCCAAGATGGTTGACAACTGCAGAGCCACGCTCGACACCGGCCTTGGTCCCCCGGCTAATGGTGGCAGTGTCGAACCAGTTGCTTTGATCGCGAGACACAACCTCCGCTGAAACCATATCCATCTTACTCGACTCACGAAGCTCCAGAGCTGCCCTAAGGACGGCATTTTCCCGGGCAGCCTCCTGCAGACGTGCGTTTTCCCTTGCAAGCCGCTTCACACGCGCGCGAAGTTGCCTGTTTTCCTTGAGGAGAACCGACCTCGGACGAAAACTCACCACTGCCACTTTTCCCACCGAGAGAACAGCATGAGCCGCAACATCGACCGGAGCAAGTGAGGAACGAACCGTATCCTGGACGTACAGCGACCTGCCGGTCTTCAGTTCCCGATTGTGTAAGGCTCCGACCACCAAACCGAGAATCAGAAGACCAACCAGATTAGCGATAGTCTTGTTGCGAAGATAGTTGAACATTTAACCTACGGATTGAACCTGCCTTGTGGCGCCGAGAAGCACCTTCTTGAGCGCGGGATTGCTCTCGGACTCTTCAAGCGCCTTGGCAGTGCCAAGCACCACACAGCTCAAAGGGTCGGGCGCAATGTGCACCGGCATGCCGGTCTCGACGTTAATCAGTTGATCCAATCCGCGAAGCAGCGCGCCTCCGCCCGCAAGCACGATTCCGCGCTCCATGACATCCGCCGCAAGCTCGGGAGGAGTCGATTCCAGCGTCAGCTTCACAGCCTCCACAATATCCATCATAGGATCGTGAATAGCTTCGCGAATTTCCTGGCTGGAAATAACGGCGCTCCTCGGCAGACCAGATATGAGATCTCTGCCGCGAACTTCCATGGTCATCTCTTCTTCCAGAGCGTAGGCCGAACCGATGTCGATCTTGACCTCCTCGGCAGTGCGATCACCAATCAAAAGATTGAACACGCGCCGGATATAGCTGACGATGGCTTCGTCAATCTCATCGCCCGCAACCCTTATCGACCTGCTGCACACGATGCCTCCGAGCGATATAACGGCAACTTCACTGGTTCCGCCGCCGATGTCTACAATCATGCTGCCGGTAGGCTCGCTGACCGGCATACCCGCGCCTATTGCCGCCGCGAACGGCTCTTCCAGCGTATATGCCTCGGATGCGCCGGCTTTCATAGCGGCCTCTTTGACCGCGCGCCATTCGACTTCTGTCACACCCGAAGGTATCCCCACAACCACCCTGGGGCCGAATATACCGTTGTGACGCTGCACTTTTCTGATAAATCCGCGCAGCATGGCCTCGGTCTGATCAAAATCAGCTATTACGCCGTCCTTAAGAGGTCGAATTGCGATAATACTGCCCGGCGTTCGCCCGAGCATGCGCTTCGCTTCCTCTCCGACCGCGAGCACCTTTCTGGACTGACTGTCCAGAGCAATAACGCTTGGCTCGCGCAGAAGAATACCGCGTCCGCGCACGTGCACCAACGTATTCGCCGTGCCCAAGTCAATACCAATTGCTCTTGAAAATCTGCCGAATAATTTTGAAAAAACTGCCATTTGACCCAGGTTAGACCCGCCTTCCGTTATGGGGTAGTAATTACACTCATCCCTAATCACATATCATACCACAAAACCCCGGTCCGTTTCGAGTCCTAAATCAAACTGTTCAAACGGCGAATGTATCCATACGATGACCCATCAACAACTGGACATACTGAGCCCGCTCGAAAGCGTAGGGATCGCCAATATTTCGGCGGTTCAGCTCGCCTCTAAAATCCTCTAAATCGCCGTATCCATGAGAATCCATCCAGCCGGCAAGATCGTTGTTCATCTCACTAATTCGACCAAGTCCATTCTGGTAGAGCGTCGAAACACACTGCACGGCTTTCGCTCCGGCCAGAATGTGCCGGATTACGTCCTTGCCTGTGTGAACACCAGTGCTGGCGGCCAGATCAACATCCAGCGCACTCGACAAAATACCGATCCACCTCAACGGCAATCGAGTATCCTCCTGCCTGCTGAGATCTAAACTAATGTCGGCGCGCTCGTTGTCTGGATCGATAAATGGCTGATAGAAACGATTGAAGATAACGAGTCCGTCCGCTCCCGATTCCACCACCCTGCGTGCGAAGTTCGCAAGAGATGTGTAGAATGGACTCAGCTTCACCGCCACCGGAACCGACACTTCATTCTTAACAGTCGCAATGACATCAAGAGCTTGTTTCTCTATGTCCGAAGAGGTCTTGTCGGGATTTGTTTCGACGGAGTAGAGGTTCAACTCAAGCGCGTTGCATCCCGCCTCTTCGAGCTGTCTGGCATATCGAACCCACTCACCGACGGATGTCGCGTTCAAGCTGCCGATAAGAGGCATCGCAACCGCTCTGCGTGCATTCTCGACCCACATTACATGTTCGCGCGGCCCGGCATGCTCCATGTGGGGAAAATATGACAGCGCTTCAGGAAACTCCTCGCCGTGAGCACCCAATTCTTCATCGAGTTCTTCCGTTTCCAGCTCGATCTGCTCTTGAAAGAGTGAATGAATAACCAGCGCACCTGCTCCGGCATCTTCAGCACGTTTGATGTGTTCGATCTTGCGCGACCACGTCGATGCCCCGACAATCACGGGACTTGCCAGTTCTATCCCCATGTAGGAAGTGCTTATATCCGCCACAATATTATCCCCCAATCAGTAATGATTGACGAAATAATACCCTTCCGAACCGGAAAGAAAACAGCGGAGCTATTTCCCAGCGCAACCGGCGTCATTCATTGGCACTCGCTCGGGGCATTGTGCGCAAAGCTCATATCGAGTATAATGCTTGTGTCAATATGACGATGCGCCTTGAGCCATGATGTGATATGGAGGCAACAAATTGTTCGACACCCTGATTCGTCCTAAAAAAATACTCATAACCACTATCGCGACCGCGTCAGTGTGCGCATTTCTATTCTCCGGCTGTGGAAACAACTCGTCTGATACCGGATCGGCCACCGCGCCACCACCGCCATCGGCTTCCGCGCCGAAAGTGGCTGCAGCCGGCCCAGCGATATCTGAGAAGCTAAGCTTCGATCAACTTGCGCTGGAGTCTCCGGTGAAAACCGTTACCGACAAAAACGGTTTGACGTTTATGGAGTTCCAATATGCCGGCAGAGACGGCAAGGTCTACAAGTGCAGACTTCCCAAAGCGATGTCCGAAGGCCAATACGAACCAGATCAATGGGTTCGCACGTTCAATATATACAAGTTGCCGAAAGTAATAAAGCAAAAGAAGATCATCAAGAAAAACGGACAAGAAGTAAACGATTTCCCGTTTATTGCTCCAAAGCCACAGCAAGAGTCGACAGGCGCATCTGCTCAATAGCGCGCTCTTTGTTAAAATTCACGCAAGACACAAAGTGCGAGTTGTTTTGCGCGCCCAAAAGGGCTTGACAAGCAGCCATTTACCTGGTATAATTACCAGTGCTTCTTTTTCTCCTTTTACTACCTTTGTGGGCTTGGCTGGACGCCCAACGGCCAAGTCATCTTTTGGTTTTGGCAAATCTGCACGCGCGGGTTTCGCGCCAATAGAGCTTCAAACCTTGAACCTTATATACATTACGTCGCCATCCTGAACGACATAATCCTTGCCCTGAAGTTGAATAATACCCTTCTGCTTGGCAGCGTCCCATCCGCCTGCGGCCTCGACATCTTTGAAGTTCGCGACCTCCGCCCGAATAAACCCACGCGCAAGGTCGGAGTGGATCGTTCCTGCCGCGTCGACCGCTTTTTCGCCTGCGTGAATAGTCCAGGCGCGCACTTCAGGCTCACCCGCCGTCAGAAATGATATCAGACCAAGCGCCTCGTAACACGCGCGGATCAGCACGTTTCTGGCAGGTTCCTCGACTCCCATTGACTGCAGGAACTCAGCTTCCTCTTCGTCGGCAAGTTGGGACACCTCCATCTCAATCTCTGCGCACAACTCAATCGCCGGAATGCCCGACTCTTCACATGCTTTGTGAAATGTGATCGTCTGCTCACTTTGAGAACCTAGTTCGCTCTCAGAAATGTTGAGCACCGCGATCATTCGTTTGAGGGTCAGAAAGTCGTAGCCGCGAATGATTTTTTCTTCGTCCGAGGCAAACTCGATCGTTTTCAGTGAATTCCCCTCTTCGAGCGTGGTTTTAATGCGCTCCAAGAGCTCCATCTCGACATTTGCAGGAGTGGCAGCGCCCTTTTTGACTCCGTGAAGCTGCTTTTCCACACGAGGAATGCGATTTTCTACAAGCTGCAAATCAGCAAGCATCAACTCGTCCTGCAGAGTTTGAAGATCATGGACGGGTGTCGGCGCTTCTCCGCCCGATCCAGTGTAGCCGCGAACCACATGCACCAAAGCGTCCACCTGGCGAACATCGGCGAAGAAGTCCGACCCAAATTTTGTCCTGCCGTGGTCGGTCGCAATCTTTGCCGCGCCATCGATAAACTCGATGCTGGCATAAGTTATTTTTTTGGGATGATATTCGTTGACGAAATAATCTACTCGGCTGTCCGGCACGCTCACCACGCCGATATTGGGCTTGCCCCCCTGACCGTAGCTTTCCTCGACTTTAACCGTGCCCCTTGTGAGCGCCTTAAACAAAGTGGTCTTGCCGGATGACGGCAGTCCCACGATTCCTACTCTCATACAATCCACCTGATTCCAAATTATTGCCTTAGCATTGTAACACATCCGAGGCAATATACGGAACCGTCAGACTTTATTGTGAGTCAACGCCGATGAACTCGTCTGGCTCTTAACGGACGAAACCTGAAAGCGGGCCGCCTGCGTATCTCGGTGTCAGGTTTACTTATTTCGTTGATTGTGTCCGGCTCGATGTGGGTCACAACTGTGGTGTTAGGCAGTCTTGCCCGCATCTTGTTTTCGATTTTTTGAGCAATATTGTGCGCCTCCATTACCGGCATCGCAGCTGGCACGATCAGGTGGAAGTCTATTTCGCGCGCCGAACCGGACTTGCGCGTCCTCAGCTTGTGATAACCCACAACTTTCGGCGTGCCCATCACAGCTTCCTCCAGTATGCGGATTTCTTCAGTGGGCAACCGCCTGTCCAAAAGCATATTGGCCGATTCTCTGGTTAACGAATACGCCACCCACAGAATAGTCGCGGCGACCCCGAGAGCTACGATTGGGTCGACAATCTGCAGGCCGCTGAACTCGATCAGGATCAGCCCCGCAAACACGCCGAGACACGTCCAGACGTCTGTCGTGAGATGATAGGCGTCGGCTCGAATGGCTGCCGAATCGGTCTCACGCGACACCCTCAGAAGATATCGCGACACGAATACATCCACCAATGCTGTAATCCCCATCACGACCAACCCCAACGGAACCGACTCCAGCGGCCTTGGATTTACGATTTTACGGATTGCCTCATAGATAATATAGATAGCCGCGCCGAATATCAACAGCGCCTGAACAGCCGCGGAGATGTTCTCGATCTTGCCGTGACCGTAAGGATGCTCGTCGTCTGCAGGAACTCCTGAAGCTCGCACACTCAGAAGCGCAATAAGCGACGCAACCAAGTCATTTAGCGAATCGGCGGCAGCGGATATGATACTGATCGAACCGGTAAGCACACCCACGACCAGCTTCATCACCAAAAGCGACACATTCGATATTACAGATACAGACGCAGCCTTGACTTTGCGATCCATAAATCACATCCGTTCGTATGGGATTCACTATTTCAGTGTTCCCATATACTCGAAGGAAAAGACCACCACTGTGAATAATCCAGAGATGAACATGATATACAAGGCGTCCCACATACTCACGATGACCGGCGATACGATAGCAGACAGCGCAGTGCTGGTTCGCGACGGCGGTATATGCGACATTGGCAGCAATCTGGCCGCAGCCTACCCTGACGAGCCTGTTCGCGATCTCGGCAAATGTGCCCTGATGCCGGGGTTTGTAAACGCGCACTCGCACATCGACTACACGATGCAGCGAAACCGGCACGACGCACTAAATCTTTGGGATTGGATCGATAACTTAGGCTGCCGGACAGGCTGTTTTCCCGACTATGACCTCGCACTGCAATCGGCAATTCTCGGAGCAACAGAATGTGCGCGCTCGGGCATTACTTGCCTTGGCGACTCAACGTTCACCGGAGCCGCAGCCGAGGCAATGAGTAAAGTCGGGCTGAGGGGAATTGCTTACCTGGAGCTTTTCGGCCAGAGTATGGGCAACAACTATGAACAAGATTTCATTACCAAGCTAAACACTGCCCGTGATATACAATCTCGAATTTCGGCGCTGGTGCGCATCGGACTGTCTCCACATGCCGTGTATACGTCGAACCAGGAAGTGTTAAAGTTATGCGCCGATTCTTGTGCTATATCAGACATTCCAATCGCACTTCACCTGGCGGAGACATGGGCAGAAGCCGATTATACTCTTAAGGGCACCGGCCCAATCGCACAATGGCGCGCACGCATGGATAGGCCACCTATGATCACCGGCTTATCCCCGACACAGACCATTTATGAAGCCGGATTGCTGAGAAAAGGCGTATGCCTCGCTCACTGCGTGCACGTTACCGATGACGAGATCGACCTTATCGCGCATTCAGAGGCAAGCGTGGCGCACTGTCCACGTTCCAACGCATATCTGGGTGCCGGAATCGCGCCGATGACTAGGTTCAGATCGGCAGGCGCAACAATCGGTCTGGGCACGGACAGCGCCGGGAGCTGCATGCGGCTGGATTTCTTTGAAGAGATGCGTTTCGCTCTCGGGCTTGCGCGCGCAATCGAGCAGGATGCGGCGGTGACAACGGCGAATGATGTCTTGAGGATGGCTACAATCGGCGGTGCGGAAACACTGGGACTCGATAAGTGCGTAGGAACAATAGAGGTCGGAAAACGCGCGGATATTGTCGCTGTCGATCTGTCCGATGCGCTTTCTGAAGAAGACCCGGCACTCGCGATAATGTCGCGTAGTCCGTCTGATGTGAAGCTCGTCCTTGTGGACGGAACCGAGATCGTAACAAAACGGCCGTCCGGCCCGTAAAGGAGCTTATGACCTTGGGTAAAGGCAAAAATAAGTTTGTCACGTTCGTGGTGTCGGTTGTAGGCGCGGCGGTCGTCGCGGCTCTCTATTATTTCAACAAAAACGCGATAAGCTACAATCAATATCTGGTGGGCAATCTGATCGGGATTTTCTGGATACCGATGCTGTCGATTTTGTTCCTTTTCGGCGAAGAACCGAGCAGTTTCGGTTTTTCTCTGGGTTCATGGCGGCGAATTTGGATCGTATTGGTGATAGCATTTGCAGCCCTTTTTCCAGTAATGCTCTATGTCAGCCATTGGCAGGGCTTTCAGAATTACTATCCGTTATTCAAATGGTATCCCGAATTCAAATATAGAGTGTTCGCGGACTATCCCCGACTCAACCCGTTCACGACAGCGCCGATGACAATGCTTTTTGCCGAAGCCAGTTACGGTATGTATATGTTTTGCTGGGAATTCTTCTTCAGAGGATATTTGCTGTTCGGGCTGCACAGGTCGATAGGCTGGTCGGCGATATTGGTTCAGGCGATCGCGTTTGGAATCCTGCACGCTGGAAAGCCCGGAATCGAGATTATTGCATCGTTTGGCGCGGGGGTGATTCTAGGTATTATAGCGTTGAATGCAAAGTCGTTTATGCCAGGCTTTGTGTTGCACTGGGTCGCCTCTATCACATTTGACATAATGATTGTCGCAGGGCGTCCTCATAGTAGTTGACAGATCAAAGCATGGTAGTGTATACTTTTGAGACTTCGGACAGGAGGAGTTACATTGGAAGGTATCCGTCTGGAAACCGAGTTGAGAGATATCGAAGGTATGAAAATCCTGGACGTGGCAGGTGAGATCGACGTCTACACAGCGCCGCAGTTTAAGGAAGCAGTTAATTCCGTTCTTTCCGCCGGTCAGCGGCATCTTATAGTCAACATGGCCAATGTAACCTATATGGACAGCAGCGGTTTCGGCGCGCTGCTCTCCGCCACAAAACGGCTCAGACCTGCCGGCGGGACAGTTAATCTTGTCAAGTGCAGCGGGGCAATCGACAGAATCCTCAAAATCACCAGGCTCAACACCGTATTTGCCACATTCGACAGCGTTGACGAGGCGCTGGACGCGGCGAAATCACTTTAGTATTCTTTAAGTCTGCGTGACTGTCCTTATTGATGTGACTCCCGTAAAAATCCACAGGGCATAAGGCCGTTGATGGCGGGCAAGGTTGGTCAAAAACCTGTCATCATTACCGGTTTTTAGCCCTAAACTACTGTATCTACCTCATCAAACACCCTCTGGTACGGCATTTGCACAATACTTGACTACCTACTTGAGCAATCAAGCAGTCAACTAAATACAGTACCGACGGGCATATTTGCAGCCCGTTGACAAGGAGGGTAAACGTGACAGTAAGCTGGAGAACAAGGCTCAGCGTGGAGCGCATCAATCACGGACTTCCGATCATCTCTGCCGATCCGAACGGCTGGGACAACGGATACACCCTCAACCCAACCGCGGTTCGCCTTGAGAGGTCGCCCGTCAACGACGAACTCATCAGAGGCATACTCGGCGAGTTCGACATGAGCGATCCAAAGCTGCAAGATGGAGTGGTGGCGGTTTTCTATCGTGGGATACCTCAGGAGGTCGTGGGTCGCCCGACGCTGAGATCGTCTGTAGGACTTGCAGTCTTCACGCCAGACATGCATCTGATTAAAAGGTTCGCCTACCCGCTTGTGGTTCCTACCGACGACCCGATGGGCTATGACTACAACGGCGTCGAAGACCAGCGAGTCACTCGCATCGGCGACGCATTCTATATGCTCTACTGCGGTTACAATCCCAACTTGCCGATCGAGCATAATATACATATATGCATGGCCGTCTCAACCGACCTGCTACATTGGACGAAGCTCGGGCCGGTCTGCGGCAGCGTGAATCGTTATCCGAACAAGGATGGAGTCCTGCTGCCGGAGCCCGTCAACGGGTTGTATTATATGCTGCACAGGCCGATGGTGGGCGCACAGTCGGACTATAACGTCGCGCTGGCGGTCAGCGATTCGCCGACAGGCGAATGGATCGACCTGGGCACGATCATGAGAGCCGAGCCGGACCCTCGATATACATGCTTGTGGACCGGCGCGGGCGCATCTCCGATCCCGCTGGGCAATAATCGCTATCTGGCGGACTACCATACCGGCAGTTATTATGCGACCGGCGAGAGGGATTACGCCTCAGGTTTTGCGATCATCAATTTTAACAGGTTTGATATCGACAACCCAGAATCCATCGTCGAGTGCCGATACCAGAACGTGATTGAGCCGGAAACGCCTTACGAGCTTAATTCCCCCTGGCCGCACAGCAAAAATCTAAACTGCGTCTTCTCTGCGGGCAGCTTCGTTTATGGCAACGACGTAATATTGCTCTACGGTGGAGCCGACGCCTATGTTTTGGGAGCAAGGTTTGATAAAACTGATCTGGTTGATTTTCTGGAGATATCCGGTTCGACGGAAAACAATAATCGGATATCCGCCGTATCCGCAGCCTAGTGTTCATATAACTGAGTCTTGTGTGTTTTTGATTTGGGGCTCTGCCCCAAACCCTGCAAGAGACTCTGTCTCTTGACTCTGCAAGGAAACCAGGTTTCCTTGACCTTCTGACCCGAACTTGATTATCCCACTCAAGGGGATAATCAAGTTCGATACGGTGTCTGGGGACGCGTCCCCAGCGCAGGTTCAGGGGCGCGGAGCCTTCTGATGGAAGCCTGAGGGTAAAGCCCTCAGATAAAAACTTACAAGTCTAGATTTCAACAACGCTAGCATTTGAATGTTACACCCTCGCTTCTGACCAAAGGCGTACGATCAAAGAGCGTTACTGGAATAATCGGGCGGAGCGATGCGCGTGACACCATTTAGCAATGCCGCTGCTTCGAGTTTACCTATCGGCAACCATCCGAGCAGAATTTTGTCCTTAACAGCCCAAGTGTTACCCGAAAGTCCAAGTTTCTTGAGTTTCGTGAGATGCTCACAAGACTTGACCCATATCATAACCTCCACCTTTCCGTTCTTCACGATCAGCTTACCCGGAATCGAAAGCCCACTTGACTTGCCGGATTTCTTGTATTTCGCGATAAGGTCAGTCAGCAGAGTATTCAAGTGATTCCCAGGTGTTTTTGCGTCAGATTTCGTTGCGGCCTTTTCTTCCAACCTGCTATATGAGCCGTTCGCCGGGCTGGGCGCGCAGGCAAAATAGCAGCACTTGGCATTGGCAGCCTGTCCCACAATACTGTCGCACTCACTCTTGCCGAGCACTCCCTCATAGCTTACGCCCTCGGGCATCTCAACAGGCACAGCGACAGTTCTCGGGGTCCCACCAAATGTCACGACCATCTTCTCGACCGCTACAAAGGATGTGTATTGTGTGACCAGATTGTAGTCCAATGCCACGTCTGTAATGGCCTCTTTGACATCCGGCATAGGATTGCCGGTCTGCGCACCTATCCAGTCCTGGCTCATCAGATCGTCTACTTTAGCTCTGGCCCATATAGGTATTATGCCGTCGTTGTCGAGTTGTTCTGCCGGAAGTGTGACCGTGATCGCCTGCGACCATGCTCTGCCGTTCACTCGTCCGTGCACAATTATTTCGCCCGACGCAGGCCCGGTATATCGTCCTTTCATCACCAGCGGGGTCGAACCGAAGAGGTCGGGGATGGCCTTTGGATAGACCTCGTCAACTTGGATCGGCAGTCCGTTCCAATCCACTGAGATGTCTGTCAGAAGAGGATTGTGGATGCGCTCGTAGAACTTCTCGGCAATACCTTTGCTGTCCGAATTGAGTAGCACGACCTGCGCAGCGCCGCGTCCTGCTTCCGCCATCTTCTCGATAAGGAAACGGTTCACGCTGCTGCCGATCCCGAACGGAAACATGCGGGCGTTACCTGAGTGCTTTTGAATATAATCTATAACCTCGAAGTCGTTGCCGATATATCCGTCGGTGAAAAAGACGACAACGCGCAGCCGGTTAGAATCGGGCGAGGCGTCGAGAGCGGTCTTGACTGCGGGAAGCATCATAGTCCCACCAGTCGCATTGCATTCATCGAGATATCGAAGCGCAGATTGTTCATTTGTGCTGTTGAACGGCTGAGGGGTATCGAAAAGCTTCTTCACGTCACTGGAAAACGAGATCATATTGAACGTGTCGCCGGGATTCATATTGCGGATGCAATGGATCATCGTTTCCTTTGATTTTGCGAGCGGTTCGCCCTGCTGGCTGCCTGATGTATCGATCACAAAGACCATCTCTTTGGGAGTGATCGATTGCGGCTTCGGCGACTTCGGCGGCTGCATGATCAATGCGAAGAATCCACCATTGCCTGTGGGCGCACTTGTTATCAGCCCGCTTGTGATCTGATCTCCAGCGACATCGTATTTGAGCACGAAATCCTTATTGGGAATTACGGACTGATCCTTGAGAGTGACGATTGATGACGACTGATCTGGAAATTCGCAGTCCACCTCGTGCGATTCGCTCCAAGCCTTCGCAATCGGTATGCCGGCGTCTATTTCCACACGAACGGATATGTCGTGGCCTGCCCGAGTGCCTTTCGGAGTGATGGGCGCGGTGATTTTTGATGCGTCGGGCACCTGGTCTGTATCCGGTTCGCGACCCGTTCCAGAGCATGCAGTCGGGATGCCGGGGATAAACCTAGGGCCGACCACCATCGGAAATACGAACTCATACGTGCTGTCCTCGTATTTGAGAAGTTGGGTATAGCTGATGGTGATTTCAACTTTTTCGCCGGGCATTATGTTCGCGACCGACTGCGTGAATATATTGGGCCGCTCCTGGTCGAGCAGGCTTGCAACGTGTCCTGCTTCCTTTGCGGCTTCGTATATCTCACGCGCTTCCTCACGCCGGTGAATCTCGCCGACGATAGTCCGCTTGCCGACGGTCATCTCCATCCGATCCACTGCGGCATCTTCGGGAAGAGGGAATGTGTAAACGGCCTCGATCTTCTCTTTTGTGGGATTGAAAAACTCCTGCACAACGTTCACCCGGGCGCAAAAGCCGATAATCTGCGCGTCGACATCGGTATGCTTCAAAGGGCAGGCGCCTGCCGGTTTACCATCTGTCCCGGTTATTACAAGTTCACCGGGCGTTATGGGGGTCTCTAGCGGGTTAGCTGTGGCGAGGGCGTTGCTCGAGTTGAGCGTCGCGGCCGCGCACACCACCACTGCGATTAAAACGACACTGACCAGAACTTTCATCATAGCACATCTCCTTTTGGATGAGTAGAACATCATCGTGCGATTTGCACATAGTGTTAGACCCCTAAGGTTGGAGATGCTTCAATATAATTGTTTATTTGTCAGTCGTTACAGTCTGAACTGGAGAAATTCGGACGACGAAATTGAGCTGGGCAGTCTCCTGGAGCTTATCGACGGGTGCCGACGCCGTAAATGTGCGGGTTTGCCTGTCCCATTTAATTTCCGACAGGCCAAGCTTTTCAAAGCAGTTTATTGCGTCTTTTGGCGGAAGCTTTACTTGAATGACAACCTTCGCGTAGCTGCGAGCACCGCCCGATTGTTTACTCCGCTCGACATTTTCGCGTAGTGAGTTGTCGAGTTTTTCTTCCGCCCTAGAGTTGAGTGACGAACCCGCTACTGCATTATCGCGAGACACAGACGCTACCTGAGGCGTTTGCGCGTGAAATTCCAGCTTTGCTTCTTCTGCTTTTGAAGAAACCACGTCAGCGGTATATGACGCGGCCGGGGCTTCTTTGAGCGTTCTCCCTTTGCTGACAGGTTCTTCGGGCACCGGCAAAGCTTTACTGGCCTTGAATCCGTCGATATTTCCCAGCGATTTGGTTCGCTCAACACTGCGAACATCAGGCTGGGCGACAGGAGCGATGCCAGCAGGCGACTTAGCCATAACATATTTCTTGCCGACAGGCTTTTTGGCTACGCGCGCATCCCTGTAAATCGTCGATGCAGGTGCGGCACTTTTGGCGATTTCAGGACTCTGCGCAATCCTGGCAGTTGCCTGAGGCGCGGAACATGATGCAACTTCACGCGTCAGTTGCGGTTGCATGCCCGGACGTATGATCGCCAATGCAATCACTGCCACCAGCACAGCCGCGACGCCTGCAGGCATTAAGCTCCAGATCCACGATCTTTTCGCAGGCGTAGGTTCATCGGATATTCGCGCGTTCACTTTTGCCCAAAGGTCCGGTGCAGGTTCCATAGCTGGGTTATCCGCCTGCCTCAACGCACTCGAAACCGAACGCACCATCTCCAGTTCGCATCTGCACTGATCACAATGCGCAAGGTGGCGTTCGAGCCGTGTGCTCGAATGCTCGTCCAGTGAATTTTCACTATATGAGATCAGCAGTTTTCGACATCTATGACACAACATTTGAACCACCATCCCCCAACCACCCGATCTGGCCTTTGAGTTTTCTGCACGCGAAATGCAGCCTCGACCAAACAGTACCCACCGAGCAACCCAGTATCTTCGCAATCTCCGCGCATGAGCAGTTTTGGAAATAGTGAAGCACCACAACCGCGCGATGTTTCTCGGGCAGTGTTTCGATGGCCTTGCGCAAAGCCTCATTGCGCGCACTCTGCTCGGCTATCTTGTCCGGCTGATCATTCTCCAAGCCAGGCAGTGTCTCACCGAGCCTGGTGAGTGGGTCATCGATAGATATTGCCCGGCGTGTCTTGATCTTTTTCATCTGCTTAAGGGTTGTATTTACAGCAATTCTGTAAATCCAGGTCGAAAAGGCCGAATCGCAGCGAAATGTGGCAATCGACTTGTAGGATATGACAAATACCTCTTGGACAATATCGTCAACATCGTCCCGATCACTCACCATGCGCGAGACGACACCATACACGACGCCTTGATACCGCATTACGAGTTCCCCGAATGCGGCAACATCGCCCACTTTGCTCCTTGCCACAAGCGCGGCATCAGTTTGTTCCCCGGAAGTCTGTATCGGGGACACTTGGTCGATCGAGACTATAATTAACTCCAAAGCAACCAGATATGCGTTGACGACAAACTGCTGTCGAAAATATAAGCTAATGATACCATGCAAATCGCTTGGTAATCCGATTACCGCCTCCGTATTATTTAGACCTCACAACAATGCTATCGCTTCAAAAAAACTGTCCAATCCAAAATGACGGGCAAAAAAGGATGCGTGTCAAAAATGGGGAAAGTGATCTGAGGGTTTTACCCTCAGACTCTCATAAATGGGTTCCACCCCTTACCACCAGGAACCGAGTGGCCCCCTGAACCTCCGTTCCAGAGGCAAGCTCAAATTCTACAAGCTCTCCGCCGCAGTCCTGGCAGTCAACTCGTCGATCTGTCGCTTCAGTTTCTCCGGCAATCCTGTAGCCTCAATCTTCAGAAACCCGCGCACGATAGCTGAAGTGGCCTCGTCACGGGTAAGTCCCCTGGACATCAGGTAGAGAACCTCGTCCTCAGCGATTTTACCGACTGCCGCCTCATGCGACATCTCGACTCCGTCCGCTCGACCTTCAAGCTCCGGGATCGCGTGTATAACACCATTTTCAGACAATATGAGCCCGCTGCACTCAAGATGCGCTCGAATTCCAGACACCTCGCCTATCAGATGCCCGCGAGATATATTGACGCCTCCCGTAGTGATCGCCCTGGCGATGGATTCGGCTCGAGCGCCAGGTGCCTGCAGATAAATCCTGCTGCCGACGTCCAGTGTCGAACCAGGATGAGACACAAGCACCGAGTTCATAGTAGCCGTCGAGTTTTCGCCTTTGAGGTAAACAGTCGGGTACATCTGCAGCATACGTACCGGTCTGAAGCAGAAGTAATTGTTTACGAGCACCCCACCCTGTTCAACTATGATCGCACTTCTTGGGCGAACATCTACATCCAGCCCCCAGTTGTGAATCATAGTAAAGTTAAGGCGGGCATTTTTCTTAATGTACATCTCGCTCACACCGATGTGCATGCCTTGTTGCTCGGCCTTAGAAGTGGCGCAGCCGGTGACGATTGTAAGCTCAGACCCTTCTTCTGCGATCACGATGTTGTGCACTTTTTGAGTTTGGCCGGACTGCTTGATATACATGCACGTCTGAACTGGCACGGTCACTTTCGCGCCGGGCAGCGCTCGAATGAAATAGCCCGCCGGTTCGACTTCGGCTGTAGCTCTGGTATAATCATCCTTGTCGGGCTGTATAGCATTCCAATAATAATCTTTAACCCAACTATACTTATCCAGGGCCGAAGCGACATCCATCACTTCGACATCACTTTGCATGGACTGTTGGCTCTGAGCTTTTTGCCCAACTTGAATAAACGTCCCGCTGCGCTCTATCTCATGATTAATATCGACTCCCACAGTAAGCATGCGCTCTGCGTCTTCTCTGGTCAGTTCATCAGTTTTGGTATTCATTGTGCGCCTCCATTCGGCGAAGGGCATATCCTGCACCGATCATAGCCGAATTGCCTGATGTGTTCGAGCATGTCGCGTGGATTTCCTGAGCAGGTGATTGAGCCATCGCAGAGAATGTGACCCTTGTCCGCATTAACATACTCGAGAATGAAACCCGTGTGGGTTATTATCAGCCCGGAAGCGGCTCTGGGCCCCTTACGAAGCTCGTTTTTGTGCAGCAGTTCGTTAATGGCATTTCCAACAAGCCCAATGTTCACCAGATCGACTCCCGACTCCGGTTCGTCAAACATTATCAGGTCAGGCGATTGAGCCAACAGCTGCAAAAGCTCGGAACGTTTCGCTTCGCCGCCGCTGTAGCCCAGATTGAGGTCTCGGTCAAGAAGATATGATACATCCAGTCGATTCGCAGCGCCGGTCACGTCGAGATTGTTGCCGCTCAGACCGGTCGTCATCTGCACCGCGTCTTGAAGAGTAATCCCTTTGATGGCCGGAGGCTTCTGCACGGATATTCCAACACCAAGCCGGGCGCGCTCGTCCACTGTCATATTGGTGATGTCCTGACCCTTGAATATAATCCTGCCGGAGGTCACCTTGAACTGAGGATAGCCCATTATGGTAGACAGGAGAGTGCTCTTGCCCGATCCGTTCGAGCCAAGCAAGGCATGGACTTCGCCTTGTTTGATCTCGATATTTACTCCATTAAGTATCTGCCGGTCGCCAATCGACACTGAAAGATCTTCTATCTTAAGCATAACGGGTTTCTCCCGAACAGACTGCGCTGCAACTAGCACAACAGTTATACCCTCCTCAGATCCATCCAAACCGCATAGATCGTACAAAAAATAAAACCCGCCGCAATAGGTCGGCAGGTTTCAGTTATTGGCGCACCCGGCGCGATTCGAACGCGCGGCCTTCTGCTCCGGAGGCAGACGCTCTATCCACTGAGCTACGGGTGCACACCAGCCTTATGATTATATCACGTGACTACCACATGTCAAGCCTGCACCCAGATTCTTATACTTATGCAGGCAAATTGACGTAAAGTTTGCCAAACAACTCGCCAACAATATGGATTAGAGTGTTAAAGGTCTCACCGCAAATTATGCGCTTTCGAGGAGGCAAACGGGGCGGCTGGCTGTTCTCGAGGGGTGAGGAAATTGGTAGTAAAGGAAGGCGTGAGAAGCGCCAATCCAAACGCAAAGTCGCTGTTCGAGCGAATCACGACAGCGTCCGGTGAAGCATTATGGCGCAGGCTTCTGGCAGGAGGCATAGTTGCCATAACCGCAAGCGCAGCCATCGAGCTGCTGGCACCGCGTTACTTCGTGACAGTCTTCGGAGCGGCTTCAACTATAATGCCCGCAATCAGCGCAAGCGTAGTGTTCGGTGCGAGTGTGTATTGTCTCGCGATGTTGCTTCTGACATGGGAACTGCGCTATCTGCTGTCGGCAGTGGCATTTTCTACGCTCGGCGCAGGAATGGCGCTGCAGATATTTGTTGATCTACGAATGCCGGGCTCGTTGCCGTCCGAATGGATTTCAACAATATCCTGGACGATTTCTGCGTTGTTTTTTGCAGTAGCCGCCTACATCGGCATCTCTTGCCCGGCAAGTACACGCGTTAGGAGTCTGGTGCAGTTCGGACTGAGCGCATTACTGGTGCTCTCACCATGGTTCCTTTTCGCGCCTTATGTAATCAGCAAATCCTCATATCATCTTCTTACCGACCTCGCATATCAATCCATACCATTTGCCATTGCCGGAATGCTCGCCAGATCCATTACAATCGCGCTGTATGCGATCGCATTTGTCGGCTTTTACCGACGCGCCAATACAGGCGGTAATCGTGTTTCAGGATTGTTATGCTATGCGTTTGTGCCGCTAATAGTCGGGCTGATATATCGGCTCGGTTCCGGCACCGGGTCCAATCAATGGTCGATTATGAGCGAGGCGCTATCAACCATTGCGTGGCTGGCGTTAATAGGCGGGTTCGGAATAGAAAATGCCATTATGCAGCGTGAAGCCCGTGACCGAGTTCAAGAGCTTGATGCTCTGCACCATGTTTCCTGGTCGATAGTCGGCGCAGGCTCGGTGCACGATCTTCTCGAAATGTTCGCGCGCACACATCACGAACAGCTTGGGGCAAGTGTCGCTGCGGTATACCTTGCCAGCCAAGCCGGAGACTATCTGGAACTCTTCGCGATCTGCGGCCCGGACGACTGCCCCGCAAAAGTCGGAGCAAAATATGCTGTTCAGTCAGCCAACAGAAGACCAGGCTTCCACACAGGCCACACAGCAAAGGCATTTTTAAGCGGAGAGGTGCAGATTGCCAATGACGTGTTTGCCGACGTGGAATTCGTGCCGTGGAGGCTCATCGCAGCCGACGATGGATGCGCCGTGTCGCTGCCATTGATGATTGGAAGAAAAGCGATAGGGGTCGTCAATCTTTACTTCAGTGACTGCAGACAACTGACACGCCAGCGCCTACGATTGCTGGGCACGATTACACAAGCCGCAGCTCCCGCGATAGCAAGCGCACTAGCAAAGGAAGCCGCTGAGAAGCAAGGCACGGGAGATGTCGAACTGGACATGGCAGCTTAACAAAACAATCGGGTGCGATACTTGACCGCACCCGCTAGTGTTTATTCTGATGCTTTGCTTTCAGTCGATGCACCGGCAGTCGACGACTCGGCTGCAACTTCGACTTCCTCAGTTTCCACAGCCACATGAGGAGGTCTGCAGTTGGCTACCAGAGTCTCAGGATCGGCCAGAACTTCAACTCCGTCCGGCAATGCGAGTTCATCAACCCGGATCATGCTGCCCATTTCCAAACCACTGACATCTACCACAATTTTGGCCGGTATATTGCCCGGCAGGCAGCTTACCTGAAGCTCATCGAGCATCTGCTCTAACATTCCGCCAAATTTTGCTCCTGGAGCGTCTCCCACCAGTTCAATAGGCACTCCAACGTGGATTTTCTCCTTCATAGAGACGCGCTGAAACCCAACATTCAGCAACTTTCTGGTCAGAGGATCCTTTAGGACATCTTTTATAACAACCATGCCGTCTGCTTTCTTAGGCGATCCTTTGATCTTCAGGTCGATGAGTGAGTGCACACCCGTTTCGGAGCTTTTTATCTGGTCCAACAAATCCTGCAGTTTGACCTCAATTGCGACAGACTCCGAATCATGTCCAAAGACATTCGCCGTCACAAAGCCTTCGCGTCGGAGCTGCTTAGTCCGCCCCTTGCTAGTGTTAGAGCGATAACTCGCTTCAAGTTTCAACTTATCCATTATATTGTCCTCCCAATCGTCGCGCCCAGTATACTTACTGCAACAGCCACTCGCAACCCATAAGGGCCACTGATAGATCATCCGTACGCTAACATTGGCCCGGCGATACACACCGCCGGACCAATCCAACTCCAATACACTCGTCCCAAAGAACATTGGGAGACCCGGGGCAGCCCGCAATTAACGCTTGCTGAACTGGAATCCTCTTCTCGCTCTCTTGCGTCCGTATTTTTTTCGTTCTTTGACCCTCGGGTCTCTGGTCAGAAAGCCCTGGCGCCTGAGCGGTGTGCGCATGTCGTCGGCGACCTCAAGGAGAGCCTTACTGATGCCATGTCGCACAGCACCCGCCTGCCCTGAGATTCCGCCGCCCTTGCACTTGGCGATCACATCGAACTTGCCCATCGAATCGACAGCCTCAAACGGCTGCATAATAAGCAGTTCAAGAGCCTTTCGCCCAACATATTCCGCCATAGTCCGGCCGTTAATAGTGACGTTGCCCTCACCCGGGGCCAACCACACTCTGGCCGTCGCATTCTTTCTGTGACCCGTGCCGTAAAATCTTGCGGTCTGTTCCAAATCATTCCTCCGTTAAGAGTCAAACTAAAATTTAAGTTCCTCTGGTTGCTGAGCTTCCTGCCCATGATCAGGGCCGGCGTAAACTCTCAGCTTTTTCAGGATGGCGTCGCCGAGCTTGTTGTGCGGCAGCATTCCCTTGACGGCGCGCATAACGGCCTTCTCGGGAGTCTCCTCCATCATCTGGGCACGCGATACGCTCTTGATCCCGCCCGGGAACCCAGAGTGCCGATAAATCTGTTCGTCGCCCTTATTGGTGCCGGTAAGCACGAGCTTGTCCGCATTGATGACGATCACGTGATCGCCACAGTCCACATGCGGAGTAAATGTCGGCTTGTGCTTGCCCCTGAGAATCTTGGCAACCTCGGCAGCCATGCGCCCGAGCGGCATTCCGGCTCCATCCACCAGATACCACTTTCTAGTCATATTTTCGCGATTAGCAAAATAAGTACCCATCGAGTATCCTCTTCAGTATTCAACTTCAACAAGGCAAAGTCCCTGCGGCGGAGCTGTTCTGCCCCCCGCCTGACGATCCCTCGCCTCCAGAATATCACCCATCACACCGCCGGGCAATCTGCCCAGCCCCATATCAACCAGTGTCCCGACAATCACCCTGACCATCGACCGCAAGAAAGCGTTAGCCCGCATCTCGATAATCACATGCTCGCCGCAGCGCCTGATGTCAACCGACATCATATCGCGAATTGGACAATGATCGTCCCCCTTCGCACACCAAAACGACGAAAAATCATGCACACCAACAATACATTCAGCAGCCGTACTCATCGCCTCAACATCCAGCGCCCTGTTCACATGCCAGCAAAACCGCCCTGCAAGTGCACTCGGCATCTCGCGATTGAGTATGTCATACCGATAAAGCCGAGACCTAGCCGAATACCTTGCGTGAAAGTCGCCCTCCACCTCAGTTGCTTCGACTGCAGCTATCCCTGACGCAAGCAACGAGTTCATCGCTACACAGAGCCTACTCGTCGGAATGCTGCCACGGGTTCGGAAATTAATCACCTGCCCCGCAGCATGCACCCCGGCGTCCGTCCGGCCTGAACCATAAACTGTAACTCGCTCTTTGACGATCTTTCCGAGAACTCGTTCAAGCTCCCCTTGAATCGTCGGCACACCCGGCTGAAACTGAAAGCCGTGGTAGTCAGTGCCGTCGTACTCGACGACGACCTTGACATTGCGCACTAGTCTACCGCAAGCTCCAACTTGACCACAGAAGCGGCGTCGCCTCTGCGCAACCCGATTTTCGTCATTCGGGTGTAACCACTCTGCTTGTCGGCAAACTTCGGCGCAATCACGTCAAAGAGATGCTTGACCGCATCATTCGCGACCATCTCTTCACGCATAGTCTTCTGCGCCTTGCCGTGCGCACTGAGCATGCCTTTAGGCATATTCGCCGTCGGCAGTACCCGTCGAGCCATCCTGCGAGCATGAACAGTGTTCTGCTTGGCAAGCGTGATCAGCTTCTCGGCTATCACCCTGGCCTCTTTCGCTCGAGGCTCAGTTGTCTCTATCTTTTCATACATTATAAGGGATCGAACCAGGCCATGCAGCAGCGCCAACCTCTGATCGGTTGGCAAACCCAGTTTTCTCCCTGCAACGCGATGTCGCATTCTAAGTTACCCGCCTTCTACTCTTCAGCTTCTTCGATCTCTTCTTCAGTTTCTTCCTCGACGGCCTCTTCTTCCTCCGTCTCGTCGAAATCCTCGTCGAGATCTTCGTCGTCGTAATCCTCGTCGTCGGTAGGCGGAAGAATCTTCAACTCGCCTCGCTCACCGCTCGATCGCAAAGACAGGCTCAGCGATTCCAATTTGTCTCTGACCTCATGCAAAGACTTCTTGCCGAAGTTTCTGATGTTCATAAGGTCGGCTTCAGTAAGCTGAACCAGCTCGTGTATCGTAAGCACATTCGCCTTTTTCAGGCAATTATATGTCCTGACGGAGAAGTCCAGTTCTTCGATCCTGGCATCGGGCGGCCCGGGCAGATGCCCCCCACCCGCTTCGCCGTAATCAATGCCCATACCCTTGGGCTTTCGAGCAAAGTCGAAGAACAATCTCAACTGCTTATCCAGGATTTTTGCCGCGTCACTCACCGCATCGCTGGGCATAACTGTTCCATTAGTTGTCACTTCAAGCACCAGGCGGTCATAGTCGGTTTTGTGTCCAACCCTTGTGGGATCGACCGTATAACTGACCTTTCGAACCGGCGCAAAAATCGCGCCGACGGGAATCACCCCAATGCTCTGTTTAATGTTTTCCTGCTTCTCCGGCAGAACATAACCCTTGCCGCGTTCAACAGTCAATTCCGCGCGCAGGGTTGCGGTTTCATCGTTAAGAGTCGCGATATGCACCTCGGGATTGACGATCTCCACCTCTGACGACGTCTGCAGATCGGCTCCCGTGACTTCACCCGGACCGTGAACGTCGAGCCTGATAATGCGCGGCTCGTCGTCATCCTGCGCTCCATCCAGTTCCATTTTAACAAACAGTTCCCGAAGGTTCAGGATCAACTCCGTAGTATCTTCCTTTACCCCAGGTATCGTTGCAAACTGGTGCAGCACACCGTCGATTTTGATTGATGTGATCGCAGCTCCCGGTATTGATGCCAGCAGCGCTCTTCTCAAAGCGTTGCCTATTGTATAACCAAACCCCTGTTCCAGCGGCTCCACAACGAACTTGCCATAGGTTGCCCCGTCTTCCAAAATCTCGATGCGCGGCGCTACCATCTCCATGTTTTGGTCGCCTCCGTATTTACCTCGAATAGAACTCGACTATAAGCGATTCTTGCACATCCGTGTCGATCTCGTCCCGCGTAGGGGCCGACACGATGCTGCCCCTGAATTGATTCGCATCGAACTGGAGCCAAGTGGGCAAAGCCCTGCCGCCCGACGCCTCGATCGCGCTCACAAGCGGCGGAATCTTACGCGCACCCTCGACCACCGAAATTTCGTCGTTCGGACGAACCTGGAAAGAGGGAATGTCCACACGCCGACCGTTAACCTGAATATGCCCATGATTAACGAACTGACGCGCCTGCGCCCGTGAAGTCGCCAATCCCAGCCGGTAAACCACGTTGTCTAAGCGCATCTCCAATATCTGGAGCAGGTTTTCACCCGTAACGCCCGTTCGCCTGGTGGCTTCCTTCACACAAATCCTGAACTGGCCTTCTCTCAGACCATAAACACGACGCATCTTCTGCTTCTCACGAAGCTGAACGCCGTAGTCCGATATTTTACGCCGCATACCGCCCTGACCATGTTGACCAGGCGGATAGGCCCGCTTCTCGACGGGGCACTTGCGGGAATAGCACTTGTCGCCCTTAAGATAGAGCTTTACGCCTTCTCGCCTGCACAACCTGCAGACGGGATTTCCTTCCGATGCCATATCTTGTATCATCTCCTAAGGCCATAATGACCTGTCGAATTTAATATTTTAGATCGAATATTTAATATCTGGAAGAGGCCATGCGCCACCATGCAAATATTAAATAGTAAATATTAAATATAAAATCCCTATACTCGTCGTCTCTTCGGCGGACGGCAGCCGTTGTGAGGAATCGGGGTGCAGTCTTTGATCAAACTGACCTCAAGACCCACAGCCTGCAACGAGCGGATGGCAGTCTCTCGGCCCGAACCAGGACCTTTGACAAAAACCTCCACGCGCTTCATGCCGTGCTCCATAGCCTTGCGAGCGGCTGCTTCAGCGGCAAGCTGCGCCGCGAAAGGCGTGCTCTTTTTCGTACCCTTGAAGCCGACCTGCCCCGCGCTGCACCATGCCACAACCGCGCCGTTCACATCGGTAATCGAGACTATAGTATTGTTAAATGTACTCTTAATGTGCGCGACGCCCTGGACTATATTTTTCTTTTCCTTCGCCTTAACACGCACAGTTGATGCTTTTCTTACCAATTAGAGCCTCCTACTTTTTGCGTCGAACACCGACTGTTCTTCTCGGGCCCTTGCGCATTCGGGCATTCGTCTTCGTCCTCTGTCCGCGCACTGGAAGTCCGCGGCGATGCCGCAGACCCCTATAGGAGCCGATTTCCATAAGGCGTCGAATGCTCATCGAAAGCTCACGCCGCAGATCACCTTCCACGGTGTACTCGCCTTCAATAACACGCCTCAATTCAGAGACTTCACCTTCCGTCAGGTCGCGCATCCTAGTTGTCGGATCCACACCGGCTTTCTCAACAATGTCCTTGGCGCTGGAAAGCCCGATCCCGTAAATATAAGTCAGCGCGTATTCAACTTTCTTGTCCCTGGGAAGGTCTACACCTGCAATTCTCGCCAAGTTACGTTACCCTCCAATCGAAAACGGTTGTGGTTTCACTAACCTACAACCCAAAGCGATTTATCCTTGTCTTTGTTTGTGCTTCGGATACTGCTTGCAAATCACGCGGATAACACCTTTCCGCTTGATGACTTTGCACTTGTCACACATAGGCTTCACAGAAGCTCTTACTTTCATCTACTTAACCTCTCCTGAAACCGCATATCTGCAACACATTATTGTTCGCGCCCAGACCGGTTTCCAATCGAATCAGGTAGGCAACCCCCACACTGGAGGCTCAGAACGTAGAAGGCACATTGACCGAAGTCCCACCCGGATTCAAGATGTGAGGGTGAAGACCAGCCGCCGGTCGCCATGCCACTACTTGTATCGATATATAATTCTCCCCCGCGACAGATCATATGGGCTTAATTCCAACAGCACCCTGTCACCCGGCAGAATCTTGATGAAGTGCATCCTGATCTTGCCCGAGACATGCGCCAACACCGTATGCCCATTCGGGAGTTCCACACGAAACATTGCATTTGGAAGAGAGTCCACGACTCGCCCTTCCACTTCTATGGCTTTCTCTTTAGCCATTAGCGCTTAACGCCTCCTCAGCCGGTGCTACAGTCAGGATATCAGGTCCGTCCCGCCGAATCGCCACCGTATGTTCGAAATGGGCTGAAAGGGACCCGTCCCTTGTAACAACCGTCCAACTGTCACCCAGAGTCTCAACCTCATACGAGCCTATATTCACCATAGGCTCGATGGCCAGAGTCATACCCTCTTCAAGCCTCACGCCCTTGCCTGGACGACCATAATTCGGAACATGAGGATCCTCATGCATACTCCGACCGATCCCATGCCCGACCAGATCGCGAACCACTGAGTAACCATTCTTTTCAACGTAAGACTGGATTGCATGCCCAATATCCGACAGCCTATTACCCGGCCTTGCGGCTTCTATACCTTTATAAAGCGCCTCGCGTGTAACCCGCAGCAACTTGGTAGCCTCATCTGAAGCCTTACCTCCAACCGCTACGGAAATTGCCGAGTCACCATGCCAACCGTCAACAATCGCTCCAAGGTCTATACCCACTATATCGCCGGTCATCAGCGCTCGATCACCCGGAATTCCATGCACCACTTCTTCGTTGACCGCCACACATACCGTATTCGGATAGCCTCGGTAATCCTTGAACGAACTGATCGCGCCGTACTTTGCAATCAGTTCCTCGGCCATCCGATCTATGTCCATAGTCGTAGTCTTTCCTGGAACAATCCTCTCGGCGATCTCTCTTAGACACCGCGCAACCACCGCTCCTGCGGCTCGCATCTTCTCAATTTCAGCAGGTGTCTTCTTGACGATCATTACAACCCTAACGCCTCAGCTATTCTATTCTGAATTTCAGCAATTTGACCGACGGCATCTATATTCTTCAGAATTCCCTTGCCGTCATAATATCCCAACACGGGAGCCGTCTGATTGTTATAAACCTTAAGCCGGTTCCGAATGGCTTCCGCCTGATCATCGGCTCTGTGAATAAGGTCGCCGCCACACTTATCACACTTATCTTCGACCTTGGGCACTTTAGTGTCCACATGATAAGGCTCGCCACAACTCGGACACACCCTCCGCCCCGACAGACGCTTCACTAATTCCTCATCGTCAACCCGCAGGTTAACAACCGAGTCCAGCGGCCTACCAATCTCAGCAAGAGCAACATCCAAGGCCTCGGCCTGCGCTATCGTGCGAGGAAAACCGTCCAAAATGAACCCGCTCTCACCAACTGAAGCCAGTTTGTCCTTCGCGATCGCGATCACGACTTCATCGGGAACCAGCTCGCCCTTTTCCATATAGCCCTTGGCCCTCAGGCCAACCTCGGTCTGATTCGCAACTGCTTCACGAAGAGTATCTCCCGTCGAAATGTGCGCAGCCTTATACTTATCCTTCAACAGACTCGCCTGAGTGCCTTTACCAGATCCCGGCGGTCCAAACAAAACTATTCTCATTGAGTCCAACCTTACAATTATACACTATTTACACAGCATTCGGCAACCGGCTAGGATACACTCCCTGACAGCCGATTGCCTGAATTGCCGATCAATTCAAATCCACTATTTTATGAAGCCTTCATAATGCCTCATCAATAGGTGACTTTCAATAGCCTGCATCGTCTCAAGCGCAACGCCAACCACAATCAATAGCGACGTTCCACCAACGAGACTAAATGTCTGAATTCCAGTAAACGCAGGCACGTAATACTGCAGCAATGCAATGATTGCAAGAAAAATCGCGCCAGAAAGGGTAATTCTCGTCATGATCTTGTCCAGGTAGTCCTGAGTCGGTTTGCCCGGCCTGATCCCCGGAATAAAGCTGCCCCACTTCTTAAGATTGTCGGAAACATCCTTTACATTGAACGTAACCGCTGTATAAAAATAAGTAAAGCCAATAATCATGAGCGCATAGAACAACGAACCCCACCATGTGGCGCCCGGGGCGATATTTGTCGCAAACGCCTGCATGTGTTCCCAGAACCAACCCTGTGGTTCCCCATGAGTAAAGATATTCACTATAGTCATAGGGAAGTACTGGATCGACACGGCAAAAATGATCGGTATAACGCCCGCCGAGTTGACTTTCAGCGGAAGGAAACTCGACTGCCCGCCATACATCTTGTTCCCAACCACGCGTTTGACGTGCTGGATTGGGATCTTGCGCTGAGCCTGAGTAACCGCGATCATAAACGCCACTGTCGCAACAAACAGCACAACCAAAAGCGCCAGCGAAAACCACGAGTTATTGGTAATGACGACCCCAAGCGTACTGAACACCTGGCTGGGCAAATACGCAATGATACCGGCGAAGATGACAATCGAAACGCCATTGCCGATGCCTTTGTCCGTAATCTGCTCGCCCATCCACATTAGGAACGCAGTGCCGGCCGCAAGTGTTATCGCGATCCACCAAATTACGGGGTCCAACATACCGCCTGGCGACTGAATCGCGCCCATTGCGCGCAGCCACGTAGTAGTCCCGAATGCTTGGAACAATGCCAGAACGCCGGTAAGCCATCGCGTCCAGAGCTTGATCTTCTTCTGACCAGCCGCGCCCTCTTTTTGCAACTCCTCCAACTGCGGAATCGCAATCGTGAGAAGCTGCATAATAATTGACGCATTGATATAGGGCATAATACCCATCGCGAAGATCGTGTACTTCTTGAACGCACCTCCGGTGAATGCATTCAGAATATCGAAGAGACCACCACTGAGCTTCTCCGAAAGAATGACTGTATCCACTCCCGGCACCGAGATATGGAGACCAATCACATAGACGGCAAACATACCGAACAGGAATGTAATCCTTTTCTTCAAGTCCGGAACTCTGAAGGCTGCCATCAACGATGCAAGCATTTACAATACCTCCGCCGTGCCACCGGCAGCATTGAGCTTCTCCACGGCGTTCTTGCTGAACTTATGCGCGCGCACCGTAAGAGATTTAGTTATTTCACCGTCGCCAAGAATCTTGATGCCGTCCATAGCACCGCCGCCGACAACGCCGCTCTCAATAAGCAGGCTCGGCGTAACTTCAGTTCCGGCATCGAATCTTTCCAGATCATCAAGATTGACCACCGCGTAAACTTTGCGATTGACATTCCTGAACCCCCGCCTCTGCGGAAGTCTGCGGTGCAGAGGAGTCTGCCCGCCTTCAAATCCAGGTCTGGGCTTCTGTCCGCTGCGAGCTTTCTGGCCTTTGTGACCCTTTCCCGCTGTTTTGCCCTGGCCCGAACCCGTTCCCCGGCCAACACGCTTCGACTTATGCGTCGATCCCGGGGCAGGACTCAAATCCTCTAATCTCATACCTTTACCTCCACAGGATCGCTGAGTGTCTCTACATCAAGCAGATGACCCACTTTCTTGATCATGCCTTTTACGCAGTCGTTTTCGGACTGCACGACAGAAGAACCGATCTTGCCCAATCCGAGAGCCTTAACGGTTGCACGCTGCCGCTTATTGTATCCTATAACACTATTCTTCAATGTAATCTTAAGCATCGGCGGCCTCCACAGTCTCGGCCTGCGCCTCTACTTCATCGCCACTCACATCCGGCCCACCGAACTCACCGCCTGCAGCCATTGCTTCTTCACGTCGCTTGCGAACCAGCCACGGAACCATCTCTTCCATAGACTTGCCCCGCAATTCAGCAACTTTCTCGGCAACTCGCAGATTCTGGAAACACTTGATAGTTGCTCTGGCAGTGTTCACTCCATTGGGCGACCCCAACGACTTCGCGAGCACGTCTCTAACACCAGCGAGTTCCAATATCGGTCTGATTGCTCCGCCCGCCACAACTCCAGTACCTGGAGAGGCCGGCTTCATCCTGACCTTGGCCGCACCGAAGTCCATCTCAATGTCGTGGGGGATTGTTGTCCCGACCATCGGCACATCAATTATGTTCTTCTTGGCTTCCTCGATGCCCTTACGAATGGCGTCGGGAATACCTGCAGCCTTACCCAAGCCTATACCCACGTGGCCGTTGCGATCGCCGACCGCCACAAGAACGCTCCAACTCAGGGTGCGTCCGCCCTTATGGGTTTTCTGAACCTTATTCGTTCGGATGACCTGCTCTTCCAAATTGAGCACATCCGCATTGATCTTAGGCATGCTTCCTCCCCTGGGCTTGCTAGAACTTCAGCCCAGCCTCGCGCGCGCCGGCAGCCAGCGCGGCAACTCGGCCATGATACTTATATCCGCCGCGGTCGAATACGACGGTCTCAATTCCCTTGTCAACAGCCCGCTTTGCAACGAGTTGCCCCACCATCTTCGCAGCATCAATATTTCCGCCGCTCTTTATCTGCGACTTCAATTCGCCGTCGATGGTGGACGCCGCAACAAGAGTGTTACCGGTCTGATCGTCAATCACCTGGGCATATATATTGCATACGCTCCTGAAAACGTTCAGTCTCGGCTTCACATCCGTGCCGACCACGGTCTTTCTTAATCTCTTATGGCGCTTGCGCCGAAGAAGTTCTTTCTTATCCATAATACCCCCAAACAAGTTGTGTGTCAGGAGTCGGGGGTGGGGTTTCGGCTCCAATGTCGCCTAGTCTCTCCAACTCAACACTCAACACTATTAACTCGATTACTTGCCCGCCTTGCCGCTCTTACCGGCCTTGCGCCTAATTACCTCGCCATAATAGCGAATGCCCTTGCCTTTGTACGGCTCCGGCGGCCTTACTTTGCGGATGTTCGCCGCCTGTTGCCCCAGCACTTCCTTGTCGATGCACCTTGCGATAATGAACGGCATCCTGGTGTTTGTGTCCATACCGACCTCAAACTCGACGCCCTCCATCGGCTCGACCAGCACAGGGTGGGACAATCCAACCTGCAAATTCAGGTTCTTTCCCTGCAGTTCAGCGCGATAACCCACGCCCTGCACCTGCATTTTCTTCTCATACCCCTGCGTAACGCCGATCACCATGTTGCTGACCAGTGTCCGAGTAAGCCCGTGCAGCGAGCGATGCTCTTTGCTGTTCGACGGCCTCTCACAAACGATCTGTTTGTCTTCAACCTTGATCGCAATAGCGCCCGGCAAAGTGCGGCTTAATGTTCCCTTGGGGCCTTTCACCGTCAATGTGCCGTCGTCCTGGCTAATCTGCACTCCACTCGGCAGCGGTATAGGCAATTGTCCGATTCTGCTCATAACAACCTCTCCTACTCTACCAAATGTAACACAGAACTTCGCCACCGATACCCATTTTCCTGGCATCGCGGTCAGTCATAACGCCTCTGGACGTGCTTATCACGGCAACTCCCAGCCCGCGAAGCACTCTAGGCACTTTGTCGCGTTTGGCGTATACTCTGAGTCCGGGTTTTGACACCCTCTTCAGATTACTAATAATCTTTTCTTGCCTTGGCCCATACTTCAACGCGATTTTCGCAGTTGGAAACTTACGATCTTTCAAAGTCTCATACTGCTTGATGAACCCCTCATCCCTCAAGATGCGAAGTATTTCCATACTCAGCTTGGAAGCAGGAACCTCTACGAAGTCATGCTTTGCTGAATTCGCGTTCCGAATCCTCGTCAGCAGGTCTGCCACAGGATCTGTCACGGTCATGCTTGATCCTCCGTCTATCGGCCCACACAAGTACGTAGTTTAACATTTTGTGCGAGTCGCTGTCAAACAAATTCCAGTCTATAAACTACCAGCTCGATTTTGTAACGCCGGGTATCAATCCCTGATGCGCCATTTCTCGGAAACATATTCTGCAGATGCCAAACCGGCGGATATATCCTCTCGATCTGCCGCATAGCCCGCAACGATTGTATTGTCGCACCTTGAACTTGGCCTTGCGCTTCTGCTTTTCAATCAGGCACTGTTTTGCCACGGAATCAACTCCCTGTCTAGATGTTGTAGATTAGATGTTGGAAAACCAACGTTCTAACCTATTGTCTACTCTTCTTTTTTGACCTTTTCGGCCTCAGCGATTATCTGCTGCGCAACACTGTGCGGAGCCTCTTCATAATGCGAAACCTTAGCGGCGAACCGCCCACGTCCGCGAGCGATTGACCTCAGGTCAATCGAATATCTCAGCATCTCCGACTGCGGAACCTGAGCCTTAAT
>JAJFUS010000012.1 GCA_021372295.1 bacterium
TTGATGAAAACTTGCGCATAGTGGCCGAATAGAAGCACGCCGGAGAAATACCCGGCGTGCTTCCAGCTTTAATCTGAGCCGTGTGTATGGTGTTTTTGAGTTAGCTGTGGCTGAGGAGGCGGAGCTTTTTCAGAACGTTACCTGCTGGACAAAGAGAATTGTTGCCTTCTTATATAATGTAGGTAGACAGCATTGCTCTTGCGCAAGTGCGGATGTACGTCGTATTGCAGACCAGAAAACTAAGGGGAGCATTACCTGTTGATCAAAAGCGGGCTTAGGTGCTATAATATAAAAGTTGGACATGTTTTCAGTTGACTGATCAATCTGTCGCGAAATGAGTAAAGAGTAATGAGAACTCCCAAATCCAAGCCGGGAAAAAAAGATGAAGTCGTAGGACATATGTTGGAGTTGCTGCAGTGTGGGCAGTATGAGCCTGGTTCGCGGATTCCGTCCGAGTCGGAGTTGGTGAAGCTGTTCGGATGCTGCCGGAGCACTGTTCGCGAGGCGATCAGCCTGTTGGTGAGCGACAACCGTCTTTACCGTATTCGCGGCAGTGGAACGTATGTCGCACAGTATAAGCGGTCCCGGCCCACCATCGCCGCTATATTTCCTGATTTGTGCAACGATTACTATGGGCGCTACACGCTGGATATTGTGCCTCCCATCGTCACTGGAATAATTGCGGAAGCTCGCAAACACGGAGTGAACACACTCTTGTATGGCTGCGGCTGCGATGATAAGGAGTTGGAACGGGAAAACATTAACAGCGCCATAGAATCCGGTGTCGATGGCGTGATAATGCTCTATGTAGGTGCAGATGATAACCTCGATTGCCTGGAAGAGTTCAACACGGCCGGGATTCCCCTTGTCCTAGTCGACAGATATGTCGAGAAGTTTGATTCCGATTACGTGGTGACGGACAACTACGCCGGCACCTACGGTATGGTGAACTCAATTGCCGAGATGGGCGTGGAAAACATCTACTACGCTACCACAAGCGAATATGTGTCGAGCGCGAGAGACAGGATGCTGGGTTATACCTCCGCAGTGAGCGCGCTCGGATTACCGTGCAATGTTGTGATCAGTCATATAAGCCAGATCGTGACTGAACTGGTCATTACTGGCGTGATGAATCGAGAGTCCAGCGAGTACATCAGTTTCAGGAAGACCGTTGAAGGGATGAAGCTGCCTGCAGCTCTGTTATCGCTGAACCCCATTGTCAACGCATTTGTCCACGAAGTGCTCGAAGACCTGAATGTCCCCAGCGATCAGGTGATACTCGGGCATTTCGACTCCAATCCGCCCCAAGGGAAAGTCAACAGATGCTATTTCGAGGTCGATCAGCCTTTTTCTGAGATGGGCGCGAGGGCCGTTCAGATAATAATGTCCAGACTTGCGGGTGAAACTCAGCCTCACAAGGTGGTCATCGAGCCTAAGTTGACTCTCCACAACGCGTCGTGCTTCGCGGGAGTCGGTTCCAGCGCAGAGAAGCTTGCAGTGAATCCACAGGTTGCACTTACAATCGCCGACGTATGAAACGGCCAACTCAAGTGGTTGGCTGCGGATTACGCATTCAATTAGGTGGGGTTGATTAATTCGATCCTGATCATATACTTCGCGTTTATGCTGAGGCGATTTACCAAGACCGGCAGCGAATCTTCCTTGTTTTTCAGCTAAACACATGATTTGACTAAGCATGCATATTCGGAGATAATGTTTAGGTACGAATCGAAAATGATTGACAGTAGTGTGTGGTTATGGAGTGCATGTTCCATTAGATGGTGGTTGGTTTTCGATCCTAATTATCTGTATTAATTTGTGTTGAGATGACTCACCAAAACCAGCATTAACACTTTACTTTTGGATTTGGAGCAAGCGGCCTAATACGGCTCCAGTGATCAAGGTCGTCTGAAAACGCATTCAAAATGGCAAACAAAGATGCTTGCTGAGGAGGATACACATAAAATGAAGTTCAGGATCGTACAATTGGTAGTGTGCATGGCTTTAATGTTATCCGCAGTGGCCGCATTCGCGACCGTGGTTGTGGAGACACCGCGGGAGGACGGCATGCTGCCATACACGTCTGAACTGCTGAAGGAGCGGTTGGCGCTGCTGACCGGCGAGGACGTCAAGATCATCTCCGCCGGCACGGGCAAAGCGGACGTGCGCCTCAAGTTCGACAAGTCACTGGAAAAGCAACTAGGCTCGGAGGGTTACAAGCTGTCTACTGGTAAAGGCGGAGCCACCATTTCCGCCGCCGGCCCTAATGGCTTGCTTTATGGAGCCTGCGGCCTGATCGAATGGATAATGGGTGAGACTACTCCTGATTTGGCCAGCAAGCAGGATGTGGACATAGACTTCCCGGTTATATCCGGCCAAGCAGCGAAATTCTTCCGCGCCATGCCCAAGACCACTATAGAGGACAAGCCGTACTACTCCACCAGAGGTGTGCAACTCTCTAACCTGGCTCTCGGTGTGGCCGATCTTATAGACACTTCCAAGGGAGTGCAGAAGGTTAACGACGAAAGCAAGATAAAAGTAGGTTTTGCGGAGAGCGCTGAAGTATGGAAGAACTGGTGCGACTGGTGCGCACGTCACAGAATGAACTTTGTCACCAACTGGCCCTACAGCGCGGGCACCAACTGGTGGGACCTTGCTAATGATTCCGCTACCAAGGGAACAAGCGTATATGATGCCGATGAGATTGAGCGCGCCGCAGTAGTCAGGGAAAGCTTGTTCAAATACGCCCGCACCAGGGGCTTGGTGCCTTATCTAATGAACTATGTGCCGGGAGCGGCATCTCCAGTGATCTGCAGCGCATATCCCGATATAACGGGCGAAAAGACCCGCTCCGACTACCCGACACCTTACAAGCTGGCTGGAACAAAAGCTATTGACATGTTCCGCGCTCAGATACGAGCAATAATGCGTACTTATCCGTCCCTTGGTGGTTTGCATATGCGGTGGTGGGGTGAGTCTTTCTTGGGCAAGGGTGAAGGTCATGCGCAAATGGAAGATCTTGTGTTGGCAATGATGAACGCCGCGAAAGAAGTGCGCCCGGATACTCGATTTATTATGAGCGGCTATTTTCGCAGCGGAGGGAATAAAGAGTTTGCGGAGAGATTACCGCAGGGGTCCACGATCCAGTCCAAGTGGGGCATACAGGTACATACTACTCCGCGCTTTAGGGGGCTCGGGGGCGACTGGGAGCCTGTCGCTGACCCCAGTGTTTCATTTGACAGGATTCGGGAGATGGAAAGACCGTTCCTGATCAGTCAGAACTTGCCCGGCGAGGAGTATCATCCAATCGGTGGTGTCCAGTACAGGTCTCTTGCCAAGGGGGTTGATAAGTACTTCCGCGCGGCCGACCAGGTTCCTAATCTTGATGGGTTTGCCACTGTCTCCGGCGAGAAAGACCATGAATGGATCACCGAGACAAACTACATCACATTTGCGCGGATGAACTGGAGCCCCGGCAAGACCGACGTCAGTTCGCTGATCCGCAATTACCTTACTACCCACTATGGGGCTAAGGTGTCGGAACCTGCATTCAAGGCGCTTGAACTCACTCAAGACGCTCTGGAAGAGTGGGTGCTGGATTTTGACGGCATTGCGCCATATGTGGACTGTTTGCGTATCCACGCAATGTTCGGTTTGCAGCGAGTGCAGAACCTCCATCCTGACCAAATCAAAGAACGATTGGCAATCGTGACGCCGCAGGCCGAAAAACTGGCCGAGGCATACAAACTTGTAAGCCAGGCCCAGCCGGATGTCTTGAGCGAGGGTAAGGCCTCTTACTCGGATTTCCTTATGCAGACCCAGTTCTACGCCGATTTTATTGAGTCCCGCAGGCTGATAGCGGACGCATTCAACGATAAATTCGCTCATGATTTCAATGGGATGGCCGATAAGCTCAATCGAGTCAAGGAGATAGACTTGCGTATGCGGCAACTTGCAGCGTCTAAGCCCAATATTTCCGACGACTTCGAGATGGAGGGCGTGAAGATTGCAACTTATATGCCTTCGGAAATCAATAATGAGATTCGTCAGATAGACGACGTTCTTAGACCTGAGGCTATGATTAGCTATGAGATAGATGCCCAGACCGATTAGGTTTCTAGGAGACGTCAAGTAATTCCTGGAGAGGTTTACCGACAGGCTGAATACCTGGCGAGGCCTCTCCTTGTTCTTGATATTTATAGTCAACCGGATAGTGTAGAACATGCGCTTGTAAGTGCAATGATTTTCTAAAGGAGAGCAGAATGACTTCACGTGAACGGGTAATATCGGCCCTCAATCACAAAACTGTGGACCGAGCGCCCAGAGAGTTGTGGGCGCTTCCGGGCATTCCCAAGTATCGGACTGCGGATTACGAGGATTGTTTGCGTCAATATCCGATGGATTTTACAGGTCCTCTGTTCAGTTATGGCCATGCAAAGCGAGCTAAAGGTGTGGCGTCCGAGGTAGGAGAGTATATGGACGAATGGGGCTGTCTCTGGCATGTCGGGGAGCCGGGGGTCATTGGTGAAGTCAAGGAATGCCCGCTTGCGGATTGGTCTTCATTGGAATCGTATGAGCTGCCTTGGGAGACCCTGAATGATGCTGATTTTACACGAGTGAATGAAAGTTGTAACGCAAGCGATTTGTTTGTTAAGACCAGCACGCAGGTGCGTCCGTTTGAGAGAATGCAGTTTTTGCGCGGCACAGAGAATCTCTTTATGGATTTGGCGTACGGCTGCAAAGAGGTGTATACATTGCGCGATATGCTTCACGAGTTCTTTATGAAGGAAATTGAGCTCTGGGTTCAGACTGACGTAAATGGGATAAGCTTCATGGATGATTGGGGATCGCAGACTTCGCTTTTGATCTCTCCGAACCAATGGCGCGAGTTCTTCAAGCCACTGTATAAAGACTACTGTGACCTGATACACTCAAAGGGCAAGTATGTCTTCTTCCATTCCGACGGCAATATATCTTCGATCTATCCTGATCTTATAGAGGTCGGGGTGGATGCATTGAACTCACAGCTTTTCTGCATGGACATAGAAGAACTGGGAAGTGAGTATAGCGGCAAAATCACTTTCTGGGGAGAGATAGACCGCCAGTACACGTTGTCCTTTGGCACGGCCGACGAAGTTCGCTCGGCTGTGAAGCGAGTAAGGGCCGCTCTTGACAAAGGCAGAGGTGGCGTCATAGCTCAGTGCGAGTGGGGAATGGATACCCCCGCCGAAAACATTATGGCAGTTTTCGATGAGTGGAACAACTAACGAGCGAGTTAGCGCAAGACTATATTTGCAGAACGTTCGCATGTTGCGGCCGCGCGGTGTTTCGCGCTTTATTTAGGAGCGCAAAACACCGCGATGGATTGTAAAAAAACGAATATATTCATTCGGCGCAGGCCGGACTAATAGCGCCTTCTGAGTGTGGCAAGACTGACAAGTCCTCCTGCAAGCGCAGCCATCGTCCCGGGTTCCGGCACGGTGGATACGCATCTGCCGCTGAAGTCTCCGCTCAGTATGTCGTTTCCGCAGTCGGGTCTCCATGATGCCGTAAAAGAATAGCTGCTTGCTTCTTGCCCCAGAACTTCCCAAGGCACGCTGACGCTGTAAGCATATACGTGAGCGCCGTTGTAGGCGACCCCGGTGTAAGCGTAATCGACGGTCGCGCTGCCGACATTAGTTCCGCTGCCGCTGACATAGAATGCCGACGCCCTGTCGCTGCCCAACGCCATGTCCTGGTTTCCGAGGCGTCCCCAGGTCGGATCAAGCTCGATATCGCCCAGAGTGCCGGCGTCACGAGAGTGCATATTCATAACCTTGTTGTCCGTGCCGTATATTTGATACTGCGCCTGTGTTGCGGAGGTGTCTTGTGCCCAGAGCAGGTCGTCGAGTCTAAGACCCACGCCCAGAGTCATTCCGCCGACATCGATTTTAAGGTCGCCGGGGCCGAACATGCGCTTGTCGTAACCGAGCTCGGTTGCGCTCTGGCCGGTTCTGGCGGACGTGGCAATGATGACGAAATTGGCCGCATCGGTATCGGCCTTGAAGAATATGGCCTGCGCGTCGGATTTGCGGCTGGCGAGGTAGCCTTCGCCTGGAGTCGGCGCTTGCGAGGCGTCCGACCATGCTCCATCAACGCGAGTATATTTCCATCCGCCGACGACGTATTGCGCGCCCGATGCGGCAACGCCGTCAAACGTGGTGTGAGTCGAATTTTGATAGGCGGCGCTCCCGACAGATACGCCCCAGAAATCGTAGGCAAAAACGCTTGAACCTGCGCCCATCGCGACGGCCAGTGTCAGTAATCCCGATAGTTTATTATGCATGTTTAATTTGCTCCTTTCGATATGCCCGTGATGCTCCGTTTATATATGCGGCAAGTATTGTGCCCCTGGGGCTGTGTGAAATACCGGGCAGGGTGCAAAACAGGTATGAATGCGAGCTTGCGCATAATAATTTTTCTTGTTTTTCCAAGGAACTTCCAAACAGAGTGCGAATCTATATATATGTTTGCAGGCGGAGGTGCGCGGCATGGTTGTGTGGAGCCCTATAGCGTTGGTTTATCTGGGTTGTCTTGTGTTTGGGTTTCTGCTTGCCCTCATAACCGCGATATTCGGAGAAATTTTGGGGCATGCGGACATCGGTGTTGCAGGACATGATATTGACCTTGGCGGACACGATATTGATCTGGGGCACGGGTTGGATGCTGCGAATGCTTCGGTTCATTCAGCTGAAATAAGCGGTCATGCCGATTCAGGCGATATGACCGGCGCCAACGTATTCAATACGCTGACAATAATGACCTTTATCGCCTCGTTCGGCCTGTCGGGGTTGTTTGCCTTGTGGGTGCTCAAATTGCAGCCTGCGTTGAGTCTGGCTTTCGCGACGCCGATGGGCATATTGCTGGCCGCCGCTCAGTTTTTGCTGTATGTAAACCTATTCGTCAAGGCTCAGGCGAGCAGTGAAGCAACTATGTCCGAAACTTTGGGCTGCGAGGCAGAGGTCATAACGGCTATACCCGAGGGGCATATCGGTGAAATAGCTTATGTGGTTAAGGGCAGTCGATACAACGCGCCTGCGTCGTCGGTGGATGGCGAAGAGATTGCTCGCGGTGTTAGGGTGTATGTTGTAAATATCAAAGCTAATACGTTCATCGTCAGACCTATGTAACAAAGTGTGTGAGCGCGAATCACTCTTATTTTTTGAGAGGAGTAGTGAATCATGGATTTTTTAAATCCGAATGGCGTAGTAACAGGTGTTATTGTGCTGGTTGCGTTATTTGTGCTGATCTTTATGATAGCGGCCAGCAGGTATCGCAAAGCGGGGCCGAACCAGGTTTTGGTGGTCTATGGAAAGAAACGGCATTACAGGGACGCAATATCGGGAGAGCCCGGCACGCGTGGGTTCAGGATTGTAAAGGGCGGCGGCGCCGTGGTGCTGCCAATTGTGGAAACATATTCATACTTGTCTTTGGAACTGATGACGATAGATATTACGACCCCAGCCGTGTACACGGTTCAAGGCGTGCCTGTGCTGGTCGAAGGCGTTGCTCAGATCAAGGTCAAGGGCGACGACACGTCGATTGCCACCTCTGCTGAGCAGTTTCTTGACAAGAATCAGTCTCAGATAGCCGAAATTGCGCACCAGACACTGGAGGGTCACCTCAGAGCGATTATCGGCACGATGAATGTCGAGGAATTGGTCACCAACCGCGATTCATTTGCGCAAAGAGTGCAGGAAGTTTCCGCTGGAGACCTTGCTAATATGGGATTGCAGGTGGTCTCATTCGTCATCAAGGACATTCGCGACACTCAGGGTTACCTTGAAGCATGGGGGCGTCCAAGGATTGCTCTGGTAAAGCGCGACGCAGCTATTGCCGAAGCCGAAGCTCAGAGAGACTCGACGATCAAGTCAGCTCAGGCGAACCAGATGGCTCAGTCGGCCAAATTCGAGGCGGACACGAAAATTGCCGAGGCCGACAGGGACTATAAGTCTAAGCTGGCAGACTATAATTCGGCTGTCAAGCAGAGAGAAGCTGAGGCCGATTTGTCCTATGACCTGCAGAAATTCAAGACTCAGCAGCTTGTTCGCGAGGAAGAAGTCCAGGTGCAGGTCGTCGAAAAGCAGAAGCAGATTCAGGTTCAGGAACAGGAAATCCTGCGCCGCGAAAAGGAACTCGCCGCCACCATAGAGCGCCCGGCAATGGCCGAACGTTCAAAGATTCAGCAGCTTGCCGAAGCCGAGCAGTACAGACTGCAGGCGACCGCCACGGGTCAGGCGGAAGCCACCAGGCAGGTCGGTTTGGCTGAGGCGGATGCCGCAAAAGCGAGAGGTCTTGCCGAGGCGGAGGTCGTGCAGGCTAAGGGGCAGGCCGAAGCTCTCGCTATGGCCAAAAAGGCCGAAGCCTGGCAGCAGTATAATGAAGCCGCTATCTTGCAGATCGTGGTGGAAAACCTGCCGCAATTGGCCAAGGCCGTGGCTGAACCGCTGTCAAAGACCGAGAAGATCGTGGTTATCGGCGGAGGTAGCGACGGCAGCGCAGGCGCATCGAAAGTGACGCAGGACGTGGTGAACGTCGTTGCCCAGCTGCCGCCAATGATCCAGGCGCTCACGGGAATGAATCTTGAGGACCTGCTGAAGAACATTCCGCAGGCCATCTCTGGAATTGCGGCGAAGCCTGCCGCATCCAGGAAACCGAGTCAGAAAACACCCGAAGTTCCGAAAGATGCCGACACTCCGAAAGAAGGGCCGGTTGAGCCGGGAGCTCAGTAAAATAATGAAAAGTCCCTCGATTACGTCGAGGGACTTTTATATGTACGCCTTGTAAACATCATCGTGTTCGCGCACGTGTTCGTCCACTTTTATGCCGATATTCTGCCCTTCGTTGGCCTCATCAATGGGATGATGATCGATCTCTATCGACTCCACGACCACCTCGGCATCGGTAGTGTGCCCGACAATGTGCAGCTTGTCGCCTCTATGAAGCTTGCCGTGGTCTATTTCTATGGCCGCGACGCCGATCTTGTTGAAGTAGTGCGTCACCTTACCTATTTTCTCTTCCATCCCAATTCCTCCTCGCGACGGCATTGTTACAGCCGTATTACCCGGAGGAGCCGGGTCTGAAAACGCCGGATCAGTTATTCAAACTTGTGAGAGGAGCAGGAATTCTTCCGGCCATTCTTACAAACGCATCAGACGTATCATTAGCTATCCGCATAATCGGCGACTCACCGAACAGCCCTCCAAATACGGCTCTGTCTCCTGCTTTCTTGCCCGGCACGGGTATGAGCCTGCAGGATGTCGTCTTCCGATTGATGACGCCTATCGCGAGTTCGTCCATCATCAGCGCCGCGAGAGTCTCGGCGGAGGTGTCTCCCGGCAGCACGACCATATCCAGCCCCACCGAGCACACGCTGGTCATAGCTTCCAGCTTCTCAAGCGTCAGATGACCGTCTTCAGCCGCTTTTGCAAGAGCCGAGTCCTCAGCCACGGGTATAAACGCCCCCGACAGTCCTCCGACAGACGATGACGCAAACGCGCCGCCCTTCTTCACGGCGTCGTTGAGCATAGCCAGCGCCGCAGTTGTGCCCGGTCCGCCGACTTTCGGGATGCCCATAGCCTGGAAAATTTCGCCGACGCTGTCACCGACAGCAGGCGTAGGCGCAAGCGACAAGTCCACTATTCCAAACTCCGCCCCAATCTCTCTCGCGACCTCCCGCCCAATCAGCTCGCCGCATCTAGTTACCCTGAATGCCGTCCCTTTGATCTCCTCGGCTATAGCGCCAAGGTTGCAATTTGGGTTAGACTGCCGCAGCCTCTCGATTGCTCGCTTCACTACCCCCGGCCCACTGACCCCTATATTGATGACCGTCTCAGGCTCGCCGATTCCCTTATACGCGCCCGCCATGAACGGGTTGTCCTCGGGTATATTGGCAAATACGCTTAACTTGCAGCACCCGAAACCGTCCGCGCCCGATGTTCTTTCGGCTATGTCTTTAAGAACGTGACCCAATAGCAGCACCGCATCGACATTGATCCCCGCCTTTGTCGACGCAGCGTTCACCGATGCGCAGAGTCGCTTCGTCAGCGAAAGAACCTCGGGCAGACTCTCGATCAATGCGCGGTCGGAAATGGTCATACCCTTCTGCACCATCGCCGAGTAGCCGCCTATAATGTCGATCCCTGCATCGGCTGCGGCCTCGTCCAAAGCCCGTGCTCCTTTAAGCAAAGCACTCGCGCCGTGGCCTGCCATTACATCCGCGATCGGGCTGACAGACACGCGCTTGTTTACAATAGGAATTCCGTATCGGGCCGATATACCGTGGCAAACCGAGTTCAGAGCCGACGCATGCTTTACAATTTTCTTTTTAATGAGATCGCAGGCCGTGTCGATATCGCGGTCGGAACAATCGAACAGATCGATGCCCATGTTGACCGCCCGCACGTCCAGATTTTCGCTCTGGAGCATTTCGATGATTTCAAGAATTTCGCCGCGTCCGGTCATAGTTTTTGCCTCTGCAGGTTCATCACAGGCTGCACGCTCAGCGTCGCCTGAAATATATTTTCGTGTTGAAGATGAGCAATAAGTCCGAACTCCCGCCCGACATCTTCCAGCCCGCGCTGGAGTTCTTCAATGTCGATATCCACCGGCACCGATACCTCCGCCAGCATCAGCAGCACTCCCTCACGGACATAGCAGTAGAAGTCGTCCATATTAACGTTTCGCCCGGCCAGATAGCCCGTCGTGTGAGCGATTATGCCTTTCTGATCCTTGCCGCGCATACTCAGAGTGAATCGTTCCGTAGGTTTCACGGGGCAGGTCGTCGCCTCGATATACGGCCTGACGTTCACCTCAAGCTCGCCCGACTCGCCGCATTGCCGGATCGATTGCCTGATCTCGTCCTGAGCGAGCCCTTCGGGCATCTGCGCCGATATGATGAGAGTGAAATAGCCGCGCATGACCGTCTGGCTGAGGTGAGTTATGTTGCCGCCTATGCCTGTTATGGCCGATGAAACGTCGCGCACGATCCCGACCCTGTCCTGCGCCATCACGGTGACGATGTGATCCGTCATAATGCCTCCTTGGGAAAGCTGAGAGCTGAGAGTGGAGAGCTTCAGACTCAGACTGCACAAGGTTATTTTAGCAGAATGAGGGGGCGGTTGCCATATATTGCCAACAAAGAGGTTTATGTGGACGAATGCCCCACAACCGTAATGCCGTCATCCTGTTGCCTTTTTATTGTGCGAATCACAACGTGATAAGTAGACAAGTAGAAATAGAACATCCACCCCAGCCAAAGCTCTGGGTCATAATCAACTTGTTGATTAGGTGTGTGATGCCTAACCCCAAATTCATTTGCAATGCGAAATAGAGTGTCTTCGTCTTTCTTTACCACAACTTTCTTAAGGTCAGCACGAAGATATTCAAGCACGTCCGCTAAATCACGTACCGCTGCACGTCGATCATCAAAGGTTGACCGTCCGCTACGAAATTTACGGATAGCTGCTTCCACACGTTTCTCGACATTTTTTGGGTCGTATTTGGGAATGGCGCCCCTAAGAAGGGCATTCATTCCGGGGTTTGCAGTGCGCACTATCTCACCAGTTACCAGTAATTCAAACCCATCACCATAATCAGCTAGCAAGCTGTTCATCTCGCGTCGAAATTCGGTTTGACCTTCCACCTTCTCATACTTAGCTCCACAGCCGCCGCATTCACACCAACTATGACGCATACCGGCATCGTATCGCTTGGATACGTGGTCATACAAAAGCTCAATAACGTCAAACAGATCTTCTTCGGTATATTTCTCATGACAATCAAAAACAGGGCAAAGATTATCCTTTCTCAGTTTTAGGAGAAAGAATGATTCAGCACTTTGTCCGACAGTCCCTCTAGTATCATAGTCATTATCATTGCAGTGCGTACCATATAATTCGTCGAAAAACCCTGAGTCGCAAAGTTTTGAATACAAGAGATAAAACAACCTCCTTATCTGTGCAAGATTGAGTCGTCTCTGATTACTGCCAAGCCTTTGTGAATAGTATCTACGAACACTCATGTTTTGTATCCTCTGTGAAAGGTATAAGTAATATTAATACTGCTTCTCCAACATCTCCTTCACCCGTTTAAACCCCTTCGCCAGAACTTCTATCATATCCTCGACCTCTGATATCACTCTTGACGGCGTGGAAACGTTTATCGTCAGCCTGTCGGTCTGGAAGTAATGCGTGCGGTGCTGGCGGCTCAGTTCCAGACAGATGCTCTGAGTCAGGCGCACGCCATGCCCAAAGTGCACAATCACTTGCTTCTTGGACGTAGCAATACTCGATATCCCAAGCTCGTAGCAGCGCAGACTCAGCCTCAGCATCGCGAGCATGTTCCAGACGGCGCGCGGCGGGTCGCCGAAACGGTCTTCAAGCTCGTCCTGAACGGCCTGCACATCCGCGATGCTCTTAATCGCGGCCATCTTCTTGTAGAACAATATGCGGTGCGCCTCAGTGGGCATATAGCCTTGCGGAATGTATGCATCCACCGGCAGATCGACCGGCGGCAGCTCGATCTCACTGATGTCCTCGCCCTTAAACTCCGATACTGCCTTCGACAGAAGCTGGCAATACAGATCGAACCCAACGGCCGCGACCTGCCCGCTCTGTTCAGCGCCGAGTATATTGCCCGCGCCGCGAATCTCCAGGTCGCGCAGCGCAATCCTATACCCGCTGCCCAAACCCGTGAACTCTTTTATGGCCGCCAATCTCTTTTCGGCGACCTCGCTCATGATCTTGTCCGGCCTGTATAGCAGATAGGCGTAAGCCTGCCTGTCGGATCGACCCACGCGCCCCCTGAGCTGATACAACTGCGCCAGCCCGAGCTTATCGGCGTCGTTTAGGATGATCGTGTTAGCATTGGGAATGTCCAGCCCGCTCTCGATGATGACCGTGCACACGAGTATATCGAACTTGTGCTCGTAGAAGTCCATCATCACCCGTTCGAGTTCACTCTCAGGCATCTGACCGTGCGCGACATCCACCCTGGCATACGGCACTAATTTTTGCACCTGATCGGCGACATGCCCGATGTTTTCGACCCTATTATGCACGAAAAACACCTGCCCGCCGCGATCCAGCTCGCGGACGATAGCGTCCCGAACTATGTCTGAATGAGCCTCGCGCACGAGAGTCTTGATCGGCTGACGTCCCTCCGGCGGATCGTTGATTATGCTCATGTCGCGAATCCCCGCAAGCGACATGTGCAGCGTGCGAGGAATCGGTGTAGCGGTCATAGTGAGCACATCGACCGTCTTCCGCAGTTGCTTGAGCTTCTCTTTGTGCCGCACGCCGAACCTTTGCTCTTCGTCAACGATAAGCAGGCCCAATTCCTTGAACTCAACGTCTTTGGAGAGCACTCTGTGAGTGCCGATTACGATCTCGACAGTGCCGAATTTGGCCCCTTCGATAGTTTCCTTAATCTCTTTTTTGGTGCGGAAGCGCGAGAGCATTCCAATCGATATAGGAAACGCCGCAAGCCGCTCGCTGAACGTGTTGAAATGCTGCTGCGCCAGCACTGTTGTCGGGCAAAGGACGGCAACCTGCTTGCCCTCGCTCACCACTTTGAACGCCGCGCGTATAGCGACCTCGGTCTTGCCGTAACCGACATCCCCGCATATCAGCCGGTCCATAGCCTTGGGTTGTTCCAGATCGTGTTTGACGTCATTGATCGCGGCGAGTTGGTCGGGAGTCTCGCGATACGGGAACGCCGACTCCATTTCCTCCTGCCAGGGCGTATCAGCTCCGTAACTGTGTCCACCGAGAGCCTGCCGCCATGCGTAAAGCTCCACCAACTCCTTCGCCATCTCCTGCACGGCCTTTTTGACCTTGCTGGTAGCGCGCTGCCACTCTGTTCCACCCAGGCGGTGAACAGTTGGCGGGTTGCCTTCGCCGCCGATGTATTTTTGAATTCTGTCGATCTGCTCTGACGGCACATAGAGTTTATCGTCGTGAGCGTATTCCAGCAGCAGATACTCGCGCTCGACGCCGTTCTGATTGAGCTTATGCACTCCTCGGTAATAAGCTATGCCATGGCTTACATGCACAACATAGTCGCCTTCTTTGAGGTCGAGCACGCTGGAGACGGCGATCCCCTCATGCGACGCCTTTCTCGGACGATGCAGCCTCTGCGCTCCAAAAATCTCTGAATCTGTGATGAGCATAAGCCCGGCGTCGTTGAGCTTGAACCCCGAGCGCAGTGGTGCGTGAGCCACATATACTCCTGCCGGGATGGGAAATTCTGAGTTGGGGCTATTGCCGTCGGCAAGTTCTTCCAGACGCGAGGCCATTATGTCGAACTCGGCGAGGATCTCCAGCATACGCCTATCCTGCTGGCTCGCTACGATCACTATCAGGCCGTTGTCGCGCCACGTCCTGATCTGGTCTGCGACGGCTTCCAGCTTGCCTCCGTAAGACTCCATCGGCGATGAATCAATCTGTACGATGGCATCCACCTTTGCCCAACTGATCGGTCTGGGCAAAAGCGTGAGAGCCAAGCCCTGCCTGTCGGCGAGCGTCCGCTTGATCGTCGATTCCAGCGGCACATGCTGCCTTCGCTGCGACGCCAAAAGCAGACCTCTTCCCGCGCGGTTAATGAGCGTCTCCACCATCTGTTCTTCATGCTGCTGCCAGTGATTTTTGATCTGTGCCGGCTCGTCGAGGACAATGAGAGCATCAGACGGCAAGTAATCGAATATGGAGACCTCATCATGCAGCAAATACGGCAGGTAATACTCGAGTTCGTCGAAGTAATCCAGGTTCTCTATGCGGCGGATGTCGTCGCGAACCTTATCCGAAAGTCGCTCGGCGGACTCGTTGTCGCCCGATTCGGCAAGACTTTTAAGCTGGGCATCGAGTTCCTTTTGAATTCGAGTGACCGCTTTCTTTGCGCGATCTTCGTCCAATAGAACCTCGCGCGACGGCAAGATCAGCGCCGATTCGATCTTCGACGTAGAGCGCTGAGTTGCGCTGTCGAAGTACCTGATGCTCTCGATTTCGTCTCCCCAAAGCTCTATTCGGATCGGGTTATCGTGGTTCGATGCATATACGTCTATAATTCCGCCGCGCTTGCTGAACTCGCCATTACGATCCACTACGTCGGTGTGCTCGTAACCCATACTCACCAAAAGTGCGGCGAACTTGTCCATATTCATCTCGTCGCCAACCTTGATCTGCGAATACGAGCACATCATTTCGTCGCGACCCATAGTACGCCTCAAAGCGGCATTTATCGGAGCGACTACCACCACGTTCTCACCCAGAGCAAGAGCTTGTAGCGCCGAGAGCCGTTCGCCAATCACGCTGTAGTTTGGAGGGCCTTCCTCATATATCAGCGAGTCGCTGGGCGGATAAAACATCACGCGCTCTTGCGGGATGCCGTAGAATGGCATGTCCTCGGCGATGCGTTCAGCCTGCTCATAAGTGAACGTCAGGACAAGCGTGGTGCGCCGCGTCTCAGCGAATAGCCCGGCCAGAAGCCAGCCCTTGGCTGCTGCGGCGAGGCCTTCCACCTGAACCATTTTGGCGCCTTTTGCTATGGAATCGGTCACGTCGCGCGACTTTTGGAACCGTTTGTTGATCTGAAGAAGTTGTTCTATACTCATTGGTCGTACATAGCCTTAAAGGGCTTCGGCGGAAATATCGCCGAAACCCTGGTCGTTATTATATTGAGTTTTGACTGTTAAATTTTAGAACCGGACCCGGCCAATGTCAAGCGCAGCGAAACTACAAGTACTTTGCCTTGCCTTCTTTCTTCAATTCTTCCAGCAGAGCTTTAATATCTTCGGATCGACCGCTTGGCAATATCAGCACTGCGTCGCCCGTATCGACGACTATCATGTTGTCCAACCCCACAGTGGCCACCAATCTGTCCTTTGAATGTATAAGGCAGTTGTGCGTGTCCACACCCACATGATCGCCAATTACCGCGTTGCCGTCTTCGTCTTTATCCATAATCTCATAAAGCGACGACCAACTCCCAAGGTCGCTCCAGCCGACGGATGCCGGAATGACGGATATATTCTGCGCATGCTCCAATATCGCGTAGTCCACCGATATACTGGGGAAAGCGTCGTATATTTCTTCGAAGACTTTCGCTTCGTCGGGTGTGCCTATCGCACCGTCATACCTTAGAAGCAGCCTGTAAATCTCCGGCGCATGGTCTCGATAGAGCTCCATAATGGTCTTTGTGCTCCAGACAAACATCCCGCTGTTCCAGACATAGTGCCATGACGATACATACTCTTCCGCGGTCTTCTGATCTGGCTTTTCTTTGAAGCTGACGGCCTGAAATACGTCTACGTCGTCGATGGTTCGCTTCGATTCGGCCATCTGAATGTAACCATAGCCGGTGGCCGGAGATGTAGGCTTGATTCCTATAGTGACGACATTCGGCCCTTCGGACGCCACCTGCGCAGCTACTTCCAACAGTCTTCTGAAGTGCTTTTCCTTGCCGATAATATGATCCGCGGGGGTGACCAGTATCACTGCGTCCGGGTCTTTGCGATTGATGAGTGTCGCGATCACGCCCACTGCCGGCGCGGTGTTTTTGCCCATCGGTTCGCCGACGTAATTCTTGGCGTCGAGCCATGGAAGCTGCTGCCTCACGGTGCTCTCGTGCGACCTGCCCGCTATGATGTAAACATCGTCCTGAGCCACCATCGGTTCCAGACGCCTTACCGTTTCCTGCAAAAGGGTGTTTTCCCCGTATAAATTGTGAAACTGTTTGGGCTTGTCACGTCGTGAACTCGGCCAGAGTCTGGTCCCCGATCCGCCCGCGATTATTGCTGCGTACATATCCGTCTCCTTCTTCAGCCACATTCCTTACATATATACTTTACGTTCGGCTGTTTCAATCCTCCTCAATAGTCAAAATCCTTGAATTTGAAATGTCGGGCAAGCTGATCCGACAGCAAACGTCTTGTATAATTACCGCAAGCAGCCCAAAACTAAAAGGAGATGCAGTAAAATGAAACGCTTACTTCGACTCAATCTTATCCTAATGATTTTGACGTTATGTTTGGTGGCCATGTGTTCCGGCGTTTTTGCCGACAACCATCCTGGCGACGAGCCCGGAAATGGCAACAAACCTAAACCCCGCAATGAATTTCGCGAGACAGGCGTTGTTGCCAGCACCTATTTTTCCAAAGACAGGTTCGTGCTCAAGATCCGCTCGGATTCGTATGATATACTTGTCGACCGCGCCAAAGTTGAGTTCGATGGTGGTAAGTCGGCCAGGCTTCAAGATATAGAGCGAGGCAGAGAAGTCACCGTTATTGGGAAGCGAATAAATATACATGTCATCAAAGCTCGGACAATCATTGTGCACAGAGATTCCGGCAAGCCTGATAAAGACCGAAAGCCGGATGACCATCCCAATGGCTACCAGCCTCACCCCGAGAGTGGCCAGTGCGACTCCATAGAAGGCAGGATCGTAAAAACTACCAGCCGGACAAGCAGAACAATCACCGTCCATACCAAGTACGGTGACATTGTGATCAATGTTGACAAGAAAGCAAAAGTAACGCGAGACCGTCATGATGTAAGTGTGCACAATCTTCGCGTCGGAGAGACTGTGACGATTTCGGGTCGATGGGATCATCAGAAAATCGCCGCAAACCAGGTGGAAGTTGACGGTAAACGCGCACAACCGGCGCAGCCCGCCCAGCCCGCGCAACCAGCACAGCCGCATCCCGGTGGCCGTGACTAGGGTCCCGATTAGGACGAATGGCCTGGGCGTTAACGACACCGTAAAAACGGGTAATAATTCCCTCGAGATAGTGATTGGCAATAGGCTCCAATAACCGCTATCTCGAGGGAGGATATATTATGAAGAGCAACCGGCTGAGAGCGTCGCTAGCGATGATGATCGTGCTGGCTGTCGCACTCGCAGTGATCGTAAGCGCCGCCGCCGAGGACAAGAAAAAAGATGCCAAGCCGCCGCCAAAGCCCGCCGCTAAGCAGCTTCCCAGACTTCTCGAACTCGGTTCGACCAAGTGTACTCCGTGCAAAGCAATGGCTCCTATAATCAAGGAAATCGAAAAAGACTACAAAGGCCAGATCAAAGTCGAGTCTATCGACGTATGGAAAGATCAGAAGGCTGCCCAGAAGTATAGGGTGCAAAGCATTCCGACTCAAGTCTTCTTTGACGCCAAGGGCAAAGAGTTTTCGCGCCACACCGGCTTCTTTTCCAAGGAAGACATCCTGAAGACTTTCGAGAAGCACGGCATCAAGCTCAAGAAGCCCGCTGAACCTAAGAAGCCTGCCGAGCCAAAGAAACCCGGCGAACCTGAGAAGCCCAAGGGCAAAAAGTAATATATAAATGCGGCGCGATTACCTCTCGCGCCGCATTTTCAATATTCTCTTTCCCGACTGTAGACATTCACCATTTGCCCGCCGGTCAGGAATGCTTCCAAGTTGCGTGTGAAGATCGCAAATGCTCGTCCGGAGTACTTACGGCTGGAGCCTGCGGTATGAGGCGTGATTATTACATTCGGCAATTCCCAGATGGGGCTGTCCGCTGGTAGAGGCTCGGTGGGAAACACATCCAGCGCCGCGCCTGCAAGTTTGCCGACAGCCAGGGCTTTGCCCAGCGCGTCATGGTCGATCATTGCTCCTCGCGCGACATTTACCAGATACGCGCCGTTTTTCATTCGGCCGATCTCGCTTGGACCCATTAGCGCGCGCGTGTCTGACGTAAGAGGCACGACCAAAACCACGATGTCGCTTTGCGCAAGGACTTTATCGAGTTCGTTGGTCGTATAAAGCTCATCCACATTAGGCAGACCGCCATCGACTACGCGTTTGGTTCCAATTACCCGCATTTCGAACGCTTTTGCGAGCCTGGCGACGTTAAGCCCGATTTTCCCGAGCCCGATTATTCCGATGGTCTTGCCGGAAAGCTCAGAGCTTGTGGCGGCCAACTCCGTACGATCGTACCGATGCTCGGCCTGCAGGCGTATGGCGACATCCAGCCGTCTGGTAAGCGCCAGCATCTGCGCCAGAACGTGCTCGGCCACAACGGTTGTGTGAATTCCGCTTAGGGTTGTGATAACCACATCGCTCTCAATAAGTTCTGGGAAGACCGTGTGGTCGATCCCCGCGCTGCCGAATTGAATCCACTTCAGCTTTTTAGCCTGCGCAAATACTTCTGGAGTGATCCGCCAGCCGATCATTGCGTCGGCATCAACAATCTCCCTGGCAGCCGATTCCCCGTTCTCGCAGATGATCAGATCGTGACCGGCCAGGGCGCCTTTGATCCTGGAAACGTAGTCGTCGACAATCTCCTTTGATTCCATGTGGAACATTCTCCACAGCACGAACTTCATAACGCGGCCTCTTCATTTATCTCGCGAATCTTGTACTTGGACAGCCCGACCTTGTCCGGCGCAACACCCACACATCGCGCGCCGGACGCCACCAGCTTTTCGAGCCAGTTTACATGCTTGCCTATGAGCAGAATTACGTCGTCGGGGTCGCGTCCGCGCAGCCACGCAGCCGACTTCTCATACATGTCTTCCAGGTCGATCTGCTCGATGAGTTTAGATTTTCTCAGGTCGAGCGCGAGCTTGCGGGTTGTGGTAAGAATGGGTGCGTCCGTTTCGGTTCCCAGCGCAATTGTCCCGATATCCACCGTCGCCGCGTCGGGGTCGGCCTCTATTTCGGCCAAAATTGGATCGACCTGGCCGAAGAGTTCTTCAAAACTGTCTGTCGGGAACATTACCGTCACCTGACCCGGCCCCGAAAAGCGCGCTGCCGTCTTAATAAGTTCCGCGCATGCGAAGTCCGCCGCGAACACAAGCGGTTTTCCCGGAGCGGCGCGCATTACCGCCTTGTAATAGTCCGCGTCTTCGGCCCGACCTCGCACATCGAGTAATAGGCCATCTGCTCCCTCGCTAAGGGCTTGGTCAACTTCACCCTCATTTTTGATATAGGCGAACACGGTGACCGTGTGACCAGTCTGGGTGCGCGCGGGAATGTGTTCCGATGCGATAAAAATCTTGTGCTCGGAAGTGCGTTGATCCTCTATATGCTGATAGTGAATAAGCGTGTGAGGGTCGGGATCGACAAATACTCTGCCGCTGTTGCCGTCGAGAATGACTATGTCTCCCTGTGACACCTGTGAAAGCAGATTTTCGACGCCGGTTACGCACGGTACTTCAGGGTTAAGTCCCGGCACATCCAGTTCCGCTTGCGCCGCTATCCCGATTGTGTTGATTCCAGGGATGCGCATAGAAATGCCCATCACTATATTGTCGCACACTACCACGACTTCGGGATAATCCTGTGGAGATGCCTGGCGTTTGATCGCCTGCAGCCCTTCTTCCAGAAGTTTGGGCGACACGCCATTAATGCCGTTTTGAGAATCGACGACCGCTGCTACTGCAATAGCAACGCCGTCCCTTCGAGGTTTGCCTTGAATTGTAATCATATATCGAGTACTACCTGGGTTACTGGTTTAGTATTAGCTTAAGCAACTAACCCTTGGTTTCCTCGTCAGGCTCGAATTTATTCGGCATTACTTCCAATGTTTCTTCGTCGGTCGCGTCTTCCGTGACCATGTGCCCCATCTCGTGCACCTGCTCCTCGACAATCTCGTCTATATTGTCCGTGGCGCGAGTGCTTATGCCTTCTTCATAGTCGTGTTCATAATCCTCAGGCTGGAAATCCTGGTCGCTCCATCTCCAGTCTTCGTCAGTGTCATTTTTATGAGGCGTATCCATCAGGTTGATGTCCTCAGCCTTTTTTCGATGTGGATGCGGGAATGTGAGAGCTTCATCAACGTCGATCTCCTCGTCCACCTCCACATCACCTTCGTAAGGATCCACTTCGCCGGCAAAATGCGACGTACGCTCATCATGGGCATCGATTATGTCCTCAGGGTTGTGTATCTCTTTTGTGTCTTTATGAAGCCTGTCTTCTTTCATGACGATTACCTCATATTATTCCTCTACTATAAAAGTACCCTCGCAGACTGGGAATTGAAACTGAGCGCACGTCAGATTAATATCGGCGAAGTCGTATTACCTGGAGTTTAGATTCTACGAAAATCGGGAATACATAACTTGACAACACAGCACTCAAGTAGTATATTGGACTTAGCTTCAGGTGGGGCAGTGGTTTTCCGGGCTCTTGGCTCTCCACTCTTCGCTCTCACCTAGTTCGAGGTGACCGGACATGAGATTAGACAAACTAACGATAAAGGCTCAAGACGCTGTGCAGGACGCGCAGCACATCGCGACTCAAAATGGCCAGCAACAGATCGAACCGGAGCACTTGCTCCTTGCGCTGCTTGCTCAGGACGGCGGGATAGTCGCGCCTATATTACAAAAACTCGGCGCAGACCCGCAGGCTCTGGCTGCCCGCGTGCAGGGCGATATAGCCAACATGCCAAAGGTGTCGGGCGTGGTCGCCGGATCGCAGATGGGCCCAAGGCTGCAGAGAGTTTTTGAAACGGCGTTTGCGGAAGCCGAGCGCCTCAAGGATGAATATGTCAGTGCCGAGCACCTGCTCATTGGCATAGCGTCCGAGCCGGGCAAGGCGTCTCAGGCGCTGGCATCGGTCGGGGCGACGCGCGACGCCATATATCAGGCGATGGCCGAAGTGCGCGGAACTCAGCGCGTAACCGATCAAAACCCGGAAGACAAATATCAGGCGTTGGAACAATACGGCCGCGATCTCACCGAAGAAGCGCGCAAGGGCAAGCTCGACCCCGTAATAGGCCGCGACGAAGAGATTCGCCGCGTAATACAAGTATTGAGCCGCAGGACGAAAAACAACCCTGTCCTGATCGGCGAACCCGGCACGGGCAAGACTGCTATCGTCGAGGGGCTGGCGCAGAGGATCGTGAGCGGCGACGTCCCGGAGTCTCTCAAGAACAAGCGCGTGGTCGGCCTGGATATGGGCGGTCTCGTCGCGGGCACAAAATATCGCGGAGAGTTTGAAGACCGGCTCAAAGCAGTCCTAAAAGAGATCAAAGAAGCCGAAGGCGAGATCATTTTGTTCATTGACGAACTGCATACAATCGTGGGCGCGGGCGCAGCCGAGGGAGCCGTCGATGCGGCCAATTTGCTCAAACCGATGCTAGCTCGCGGCGAACTCAAGTGCGTTGGCGCGACCACTTTAGACGAATATCGCAAGCACATCGAGAAAGATGCCGCGCTCGAACGCCGGTTCCAGCCGGTATTGGTGAATCCGCCAAGCGTCACCGACACAATCGCGATCCTGCGAGGTCTCAAGGAACGCTATGAAAACCATCACGGCGTGCGGATCAAAGACTCGGCTATTGTGGCGGCGGCTGTGCTTTCGGACAGATATATTTCAGACAGGTTTTTGCCGGATAAGGCCATCGACCTAATCGACGAAGCCGCGTCTCGCCTGCGTATCGAGATCGACAGCATGCCCAGCGAGATCGATACGGTCGAGCGCCGCATCAGACAGCTCGAAATCGAACGCGAGGCTCTCAAAAAAGAGACCGACGCATCCTCAAAAAAGCAGCTCGACAAGCTCGAAAAAGAACTCGCCGACCTGCATGAGTCTTCCCGCGAGATGAAAGCTCACTGGCAGAACGAAAAGGATGCCATCACAAAAATCAGGGATGTCAAGGCTCGTCTGGAAGAGACCAGGCAGCAGGAAGCGACTGCCGAACGCTCGGGCGATCTCGCAAGGGCGGCGGAGCTCCGGCATGGAACCGTTCCCGCTATGGAGCGCGAACTCGCCGACCTGGACGCTAAGCTCACCGATCTGCAGAAAGATCGCAAGATGCTCAAGGAAGAAGTTGATGAGGAAGACATCGCCGAGGTCGTGAGCAAGTGGACCGGCGTTCCAGTCACCCGTCTTCTCGAAGGCGAAATCCAGAAGCTGATAGACATGGAGACCAGGCTCGGCGAGCGTGTGGTCGGCCAACAGGAAGCGATCACTGCTGTGTCCAATGCGGTCCGCCGGGCACGAGCCGGGCTGCAGGATCCGAACCGGCCCATCGGCAGCTTCATATTCATGGGTCCGACGGGTGTCGGCAAAACCGAGCTTGCACGCGCGCTGGCTGAGTTTCTGTTCGATGATGAGCGCGCAATGGTCCGGATAGACATGTCCGAGTTCATGGAAAAGCACTCTGTTGCCCGGCTGATAGGTGCGCCCCCCGGCTATGTCGGCTACGAGGAAGGCGGCTATCTCACAGAACACGTCCGCCGCCGGCCCTACAGCGTCATACTCTTCGACGAGATCGAGAAAGCCCACCAGGACGTCTTCAACGTTCTGCTTCAAATCCTCGAA
>JAJFUS010000014.1 GCA_021372295.1 bacterium
TTCGAGGACATCTCCCAGGTCCCAATGCGTATCAGCATCATCGGAATCAATGGCAAGCGCAGCGCGATATTCCGACAGCGCCTCCTCCATCCTCTCTTCTCCCAGACAAGACAGCGAATATCCCAGGCGACGGTGGAGAGACAAGTTTTTGGGATCGACAGTCAGACCCTTGCGAATTACTTCGACAGACTCTTCGTAGCGCCCAAGTTCGGCTAGAACATACCCGAGTTTATCCCATGTATCGGGATCATTGGGATCGAGACGCATTGCCTCTCTGCATTCTGCTTCGGACTCATCCAGGCGCCCGAGATTAAACAGCGCATGGGCAAGATTGTAATGAGCGTTTGAATCGTCCGGCTTCAGACTAATAGCTCGGCGGTATGCTTGGACTGCCTCCTCATATCTTGCGAGGTCATCAAGTGTATAGCCGAGTTCATACCATGCATCGGCGTCGTTTGGGTCGAGCCGCAATGCTTCTCTATACTCGGCTTCGGCCTCATCCAGCCGTTCGAGTTTCAACAATGTAAGCCCTAGGTTGTAATGAGCATCCGCATCATCTGAATCTAATTCCAGAGCCCGGCGGTACGCATTGGCCGCTTCCTCGTATCTCTCGGCATCGCTAAATGCATATCCCAAGTCGAACCAACTGTCCGAATCATCCGGGTTGGCTGATACGGCAGCTTCAAGCTCTGATATGCCCATCTCAATGGCATCGTCATTTTCCACGAGCGAATCTCCATATCATCCGAAAAAACCGTCCATGAATCCTTAAGAGTATGCAACTCGGCTTAGACCTCTGCGAAACCGAAGCAGCACACAAATGACTGAGCGCACACGAGTCTGGACTCTCAGCTCTCCACTCTCGGCTTTCAGCTATTATTAGAACAACCCGTAAATTTCCCCACCTGCATTCATCCCGATCTTAGCGGCCGCCGGCACTTTCGGAAGGCCGGGCATGGTCATAATATTGCCCGCGTACACCACCACAAACCCCGCGCCCGCGCTCACTTTCGCCTCGCGCACAGTGATTTTGTAACCCGTGGGGCGGCCAATTTTCTTGGGGTCGTCCGAAAGCGAGTTTTGGGTCTTCGCAATACAAACGGGCAGATTGCCGAACCCCATTGACTCGATCTGTTTGATCTGATTGCTCGCGGCAGGCAAATAGTCCGCGCCGTCCGCGCCGTAAAAGAGTTTCGCGATCTTTTCCACTTTTTCCTTTATAGGCAGGTCGGTTTCGTATGCCGGGTGGAATTTCGACTCATTCCTGCAAGCCTTCAAGACCAGTTCCGCAAGCTCAACGCCGCCCTCGCCGCCCTTTGCCCAGACATCGGAGAGCGCCCAACCCACGCCCATCTTCCGGCAGCACGATGACAGGGTCTCGATCTCTTCGTCGGAGTCGGTCGGAAACTTGTTGATCGCGACAATCGGTTCCAGGCCGACATTGCGCACGTTCTCGATATGCTTCTGCAGGTTCTCAATCCCGCGCTCGACCGCCGATGGGTCACTTACGCCAAGCCCTGCAAGCGGCACGCCCCCATGCATCTTCAAGGCGCGGATCGTCGCAACCACCACTGCCGCTGCAGGCTTCAAATCCGCCGCGCGGCATTTTATGTCGAAGAATTTTTCAGCACCAAGATCGGAGCCGAACCCGGCTTCGGTCACTACGTAATCGGCCAGTCCCAATGCCATCTTCGTCGCGATGATCGAGTTGCAGCCGTGAGCAATGTTGCCGAATGGCCCACCATGCACAAACGCTGGCGTGTGTTCCAGCGTCTGGACGAGGTTTGGGACAATCGCGTCTTTGAGCACGACCGTCATCGCGCCGCTCGCATTCAAATCTTTCGCCGTGACGGGCTGGCCGGACTTGTTCAGCGCGACAACAACACTCGCGAGCCGCCGCTCCAGGTCTGCCCGGTCGGTCGAAAGACACAGCAGCGCCATAATCTCCGAGGCCGTGGTAATATCGAAGCCCGACTGTCTGGGAGTGCCGTTCGCCTTGCCTCCAAGGCCGATCACTATGTCACGCAGTGCGCGCTCGTTCATATCCATAACGCGTTTCCACGTGATCGAATGGATATCTATGTTCAGGTCGTTGCCCTGATGGATATGATTGTCCAGCATCGCGGCCAGCAGGTTATGAGCCGTGGTGATGGCGTGGAAATCTCCGGTAAAGTGAAGGTTGATATCCGCCATGGGAATCACCTGAGCGTACCCGCCGCCGGCGGCTCCGCCCTTGATTCCGAAACACGGCCCCAGCGACGGCTCTCGAACTGCTATGCACACGGATTTGCCCATCTTATTGAGCGCATCGCCCAGACCGACGGTCGTGGTGGTCTTGCCTTCACCGGCAGGGGTAGGGGTGATTGCCGTGATGAGAATGAGCTTGCCCTGCCCCTTGCCCGCGAGCCTGTCGACCACATCCAGCGACACTTTGGCCTTGTCTTTGCCATAATAGACGAGATCGTCTTCTGTCAGGCCGATTTGCGCCGCTATGTCTCGAATATGCTTAGGCTGCGCCTGCTGCGCTATTTCAACGTCTGATAACATGCGTAATAGTTCTCCTATTTCTTCGCAATCTCCTCGATCTCGCCCTTCTTCAAATCCCTTCCCCATGTCATCGGCAATATCTTGCCCGTAAACATGTTCATCCACGCGCTGGTGTGCTCGAACCGGCGATCCACCGGGATGTGATATTTCCTGAGCTTGCCGATCATCCCGAGCTTTTTGGCGCGCTTATAGACCAGATACCATCTGCAATACCGTTCGGGATAGACTTCGCAGTGGCCATCGGGTCGCGTACCTCCGCACGGGCCGTTCCTGATCTGCTTCGGACAACTCATCACGCAGGTGTACGCATTGTAACTCAGCACGCACTGGCCGCAGTCCTGACACCCGAACAATGGCTTCTTTACGCAATTTTCGGCCAAAACCACACACTTATGGAGCGTTGGGTGCTTTAGAACGAAATTACCTATACGTTCACTCAGCTTGCTCATCTCGCCGTCACACTTTCTTCTAGCGGACTATATTTAGGTCGAGGCAGCAATCCCGCCTCTTCGACAATCCTCGCAGTGATCGACTCCCACATAACCGGCATAATATGCACGCCGCTCACGCCGGGGGTTTTCCTCAGCCGCTTGATCGTCTCCACGCAGATCGCGACGCCCTCTTCTTTGGGGTCAGATGCGGACTTCATTCGCTCGATATACTCAGGCGCAATGCTCATCCCCGGCACGTCACTGGCCATATACTCCAGGGCTTTCACCGACTTCACCGGCATCACTCCCGCCAATATGAACACATCGCGGTCGTAGCCCTCGTCTCGAACGGCTTTGATCCATCGCTCGAACCTGGGAAGATCGAACACGGGCTGAGTCTGGATAAAATGCGCGCCCGCCCGAATCTTTTTGCCCAGCCGGATTATTCGCATCTCGAAGGGCTCCGCGAACGGGTTGGCCGCGCCGCCTATGAATATCTTTGGAGGAGTCTTCATCTCATCGCCGCAGAGGAATTTGCCGTCGTTGAGTCCTGAGCACGTCTTGATTAGCTGAACCGAATCCAGATCGAAGACGGCTTTTGCGTCAGGGTGATTGCCGAAATTGATGTAATCGCCGGAGAGACACAGGATGTTTTTCACACCCGCCGCGCACGCGCCGAGTATATCCGACTGCTGCGCCAGACGATTGCGGTCGCGACAGGTCATCTGCATAATCGGCTCGACCCCGCCCTCGATTGCAAACACGCTCGACATAGCCGAACTCATTCGCACGATTGCGGTCTGATTGTCGGTGAGGTTCACCGCATCGACAACGCCCTTGAAGTAGCTGCACTTCCTAAGGATTACGGACTTGTCCGCACCCTGCGGCGGACCCATCTCTCCGCACACCGCAAATTGGCCGTTTCTTAGTACACGTTCCAGATTACTGCCGGACACCATTCTTCACCTTCCGCGCGCCGAGACTGAGGGTTTCACCCTCAGACTCCCACCAGAGGCTTTGCCTCTGGACTCCACAAGGAAACCAGGTTTCCTTGACCTTCTGACTCAGAGTTGAACGATCCCTTAAGGGATCGTTCAACTCTGGAACGGGGGTCCAGGGGCCACTCGACTCCTGGCGGGTTCCAAGGGCAGAGCCCTTGGTGGGGTTAGGGGCAAAGCCCCTAAAGCCCCTCGAACGCTCCTCCGCGCGACATCGAAATATAGTTCATGCAATACTCGTCCAGACCGAGCAGCGACTCGGTCGCGGCGATCAATGCCATCAAATAGCGATCATTCGGATCGACTATCCCCGCGTCCAGCCCCTTGCCCATACAAAGTATGGTCATCGCCTGATTGAGCAGCTTACGGGCAGGCATGCCGTGTGAGATATTGCTCAAACCCGCAATAATGTGCACCCCCGCAAACTCGGCGCGCAGCTTTTCGATAATGTCGAGCATAGTCACCGCGACGTCGCTCCCAGTCCCGATAGGGAATGTCAGCGGGTCGACATATATGTCTTCCAGCTTAACGCCCGCCGCGGTCAAGTCCTGCACAAGTTTCCTCGCCACCGACAGCCGCTTTTCCGGGTCGGACTGAATTCCGCTGTCGTCCATCGCAAGCGTGATCACCTTTGCCTTGTACTCAAGCACGAAAGGCAATATCTTTTCGTAGCGCTCGGACTCGGCCGTGATCGAGTTAATGAGAGGCTGCCCCTTGGCCGGATCATACGCCTTTAGAGCCAGTTCCAGCGCAACAGGATTGGGCGTATCGAACGAAATCGGCGCATCGACCGCTTCCATTACGACATTCGTCAGCCATTCCAACGCCTCCGGCTCGCCGGATGTGAGCGTCCCGGCGTTGATATCGATGTACGTGGCTCCCGCCTCAAACTGCTTTACCGCGAGATTGGTGATGAAGCCGGCGTCGCGACTATGCACAGCCGCCTCTATGACCGGCTCGCCCTTCACCTTTCGAGATGTGTTGATTCTTTCACCTACTATGAGCAAAACACTTCACCTCCGTGAGATTATCGCCCACACCCGTATTCTACTGCAGGCATGCAACCAATTCTGGCATTTTCGCGCCATGCTTTTTGCAATTTCGAGCGGGGCATTGGTAAATTGGTGCTGTATGGTAGTCTGATGCGCTTATCTAAATGATGACCTGCGGAAACGTCGATACTCGCCGGGCGTCTTGCCGACGTACTTCTGAAAAACCTTGGTAAAATAGCTCTGATCGCTGAAACCGCAGTCCAGACAGATTTGAATGAGGCTTTTTTCCGTGCGTGTGAGAAGTTCTCGAGCTTTGTCGACCCGCATGCGCGAAAGCAAATCGGTAAACGAATGCCCGAAACTCTGTTTTACGACCCGGCTGAAATGCGACGGCGACAGACACGCCACATTAGCCACATCGTCGCGAGAAATCTCTTCGTGCAGATGATCCTCCATGTATTTCAGCGCCGCGCCCAAAAGTACCGTGCTCGGGTACTGCTTGTTGGACTTGATCGCGTCCATCATTCGTTCGAGCATAGAGACGAGCCACGCGCACAGCTCCTCTTCCGAGTCTATTCTCGAGAGATCGACCACCGATGAATAGTTCGCGCCCAAAAGCTCTGTAGGGTCGCCTCCAGCCTCGACCGCGCTTCTGGACATATTCACAACCAGTTCGAGGATAAAACTCTTGAGCAGAGTGGGTCTTTCCCTGCCGAAGAAGTAGATGCCCACCAGTACGCGGTTTATGATTTCGCGAGCTGCTGGCCTGTCTCCGCGCTTGATCGCAGCGATCAGCGCAGGCTCCTCGACAAGGTATATATCGCGGATCGACTGATAGTTTTGCCCTTTGAGTTCATGGATGGCTTCGGCGCGCTCGGACTCTCTTTGAGCGGCGACGCGCCTGAGTTCCAACAGCGCGGCATTAGTGAGGTTGGCTTCCTCGGCCATAGTGAGCAGATCCGATGCGGCGTGGCGGGTCTGCGCCGGAGAAAGCGTTCCGCGTTCTTTTGGCGAAGCTCCAACCGCCACCTTTTCCGCAACGATTCCGCCAGTCACCACGGAGTTCTCCATCACAGGAACCGCCCAGATTACAAACCCACCCGGACATAGCAACATCGATGGCTCACCCCAGCGAAGGGCTTCCTCTATAGCTCTTTTGCGAAACGCCGAGCACTTGTGGTCTGTCTCGGAAACAGGACATGGGACTTGCCCCAAGACATCGTTGCCGTTTGCATCGGTCAGGACGCAGCACAAACCCCACGCGCGGCCGTAATCACGCACGAGCTTCTCGTATGCGGGCTTAACGTGTTCCAGCGACCTGAGTGAAAACCTTGTCGAGTTGCTTGCTGTATTATTCGTATTCATATGATGGTCTTATATTAGCCTAGAACCGAACAATGTGCAAGTCGAGGGTACCCGTATCGAACTTAATTATCCCTTTGTGGGGATAATTAAGTTCGGGTCAGAAGGTCAAGGAAACCTGGTTTCCTTGCAGAGTCCAGAGACAGAGTCTCTGGCGAGGTTTGGGACGGAGCCCCAAGAAGATTACCCGTCGCGTCTGATACTCGATGCCTTACCCAGCAGCGCCGGAGCTTCGTGCGGAGCGTTGGCCGGTTTGGGGAAAGCTTTTTTGAGGACGTCCCACCAGTCGTAGTCGCGCACATACACCAGATCGAAGAGCATGCAGCCTTGGGTTTTACTCAAGCACTGCCGGATCGCTTTAAGGAGCTTGTCCGGCCTGTTTTTATACTGATACAGATACAGGCTGCCGTAGACGAAAGTCTCGTCCGCCACGGCGTTCATAGATTCCTCAGCGGCGGCCTCCACGCTTTTCCATTCCTCGTCACCTTTGGCAAGGGCCTCTTTGCGTGTCGGATGAGTGTAGTAGCATCCAGTGCAAAGGTAGTCGGCAAGGTCGGCATAACCCGTCTCTTCGTAACCGTCTGGCCACCATTCCAGATCAGACGCACAGTGGCCGGGGCTGCCCCAGTTTACTCCCACATCGAAATAAACCGGATACCACGACCCCACATATACTCCCAACTGCGCATTGTGTCTGGCCGACTTCACAACATTCCTGGCCTTGCTCATAAAGTTGCGGATCACGTTCGCTCGAAACTTGAGCCAGTCCTTGAAAAGCGGCCCTCGAAGCACGTCTCTACCGGGTATGACCGGCCTTGCGAAGACGTCTTGCGGCCAGTTTTTTACTTTTCTGCCGATGAAGGTCTCAAAAGCGCTTCGGGTGACGTCGCCGAAGTCTGTGTATAGGTTTGGATAACGCATGCGATCGAGCACGATCCCATCGACCGCGTAATTCTCGCAAATCTCACGCACAAGACTCAGCTCGTACGCCTGAACTTCGGGGTTGCACGGGTTCACAAAGACGGCATGATGGACGTTATCGGCCTCGCCGACACGCCGCATTACTTCTTTGCCCTCGATTTTAAAATGTGTCCCTGCCTCGGCCATCTGTTTGAGCCACACGCCCGAATCATTGTCGCCCAGCAGTATAAACCCGCCGTCGGGCGAGGAAATACGCGCCTGACCCGTGACAACCTCGACGTGAATCGGACGTCCGTCTTTTGCCACTCTGACGCAAACGGTACCAGGCGGAAGCTCGCCGATCACATTCGAGTTGTCGCCATAAGCGCAAAGCCCGCCGGGGTACGGGCCATTGGAAGCGCGGAGGGACATAGTCGTTCCGTCATCAGTCACCAACACGCGATCCATATCATACTGCACACACTGCCAGTCCTTGTGGCGAAGCGCGGGGCCGCCGCTTACTTTCTGCGACCCTTCGGAAAAAACATTTATCGCGGCGTGGACGGCGATACCCGCCTTGTGCCCTTCCGACACAACTGTCTTGAGCAGATCGTAGCCGCGGGGATAGGCTTTTCCCTCAGACGAGACCAGCTTTGGGGCGATTTTGCTGTTGTAGAGTGTCAACCCCGAGAGAGGTTTTACGTCTACAATAATCGTGTTGATGCGCGCCGACCGGCATTTCCTTACAGTCTCGGCCACACCTTTGCGAGTCGAAAGTTCGCGCAGATTGGCTTCCGCGTCGAACCATATCACTCGTCCCTGCAGGTGCTTTGCCCTGCACATCCGATTAAGTTCACTCGAGGCAGTTGCCCCGGAAGAGACCCACATCATCGACAATCCTATCAAAAGCAATACGTAACGCATAATATCTATAGCCCGGACGACCGGGCAAGCAGTCCCGGCCGTTATGACCTCACTACTAGAGTTGCGGGGTAGTTCGATCCCGCCACCGGCAAAGTAACGATCCTCACGTATCTCACTTCACCTGGTTTCAGCTGATATGACTTCAGCGTAAATTCGGACGGCGGCTTGACATATTTCGTCGATACGAACTCTCCGTCAATATAAAATACCCCGGATGCGAGTCCCGCACTCGGATCAAACAACACTGATACCTTTTTTGACTTGTCTGTCGGGTTTTCTACCTTAACGTCTATCCGATAGGTGACGCCATAGTTTCCGTATAGTTTCTTCTGCTCGGTGGCGTCGGTCAGGGCATTCTTGCCGATGGAAATAAACGCCCACCGCTTGCCCACTATATAGTCGGCCTTAAGATTTTTTACCGGCAGAGGATACACATGCTCCGACATCGCCAGCACCAGCGGATTCGGAGCCGGCGCGATATCGCCCGCGGAAACATTGTCCAGCCCCGGCGGGTTGGCGACTATGCGAATATACGCCTGGGGGCCGCTGATCTGCGTTATTTGAAGAATGCCACTGGTGGTGTCCAAGTGGCCGAGCATATCGGACACCATCACGAGGCGCGATTCAGGTGGTATGGTTTCGATCACGCTGACATCGCCCATGTCGTCCTTCAAGAACTCGAGACTGGCCTTGTATCCCACCAGCACGGTATCGGTAAGCGGACCCGAGACTGCTCGGGCGATCCTGATCTTCACCGGTATCTGCGACGAGTTGATTATATCCGTCAGAAAATGAGCGCTCTTGCCCATGGCGTTCTGATGATGGAACAGCACGCGGGTCGGCTCGCCCTCGGCCAGTTTGCCCGCGAAAAGCACTTGATACTTGAGCAGGCGCTCGGGGTCGTTGCTGTAAAATATGCGGCTGACTTCCTCGCGCTTCATCGGCACGTTCCGCACGTTCACATCAGCCTTCGCGCAAAACGGAATATAACCCGGCCCGCTGATCCTGATTTCCGCGTTTACGTCTCGTTCGGCCGCACCGGCAAGCGCTCCATCCCCGCAGTTTATAGATACGAACTCGACTATCGCCCCCGGTTCGCATACCACATTGCGAGAGACGGCCTGCCTGACCGCGTATCGGATCGTCGATACGGGGCAAGGGTTGCCCGTTACTTCGGCGACAGTCTTGCCTATGAGCCGGCCGGCATATTTCTTGACGTGCACCGGCAGAGTGACTTTCTCGCCGTCTACGCTGATTTCAACCGTGGTCTCGCCGAGCTGTTGACCCAACACCTGGACATAACGTCCATCGGATGCGACTGTGGCGAGGGCTGTGTTATCGTCCTGCGACTTCGCAAAGATCCGGCCTGTTGCGGCTCCACCGACCGCGACGTTTCTGGTTTCGCCCAGAGGCACGATCAAGTCTTTATCGCTCAGAACAATCGGAGGCATCGAAAGCAGCGATTTAATATTTGATGCCCACACTACCGCCAGGCTCAGCGCGTCCGTTCCGCTTGCTTTGGCGTCGGCTGAGGTCGCGATGCAGATCATAGTCTCGCCCGCATATACACGCCCCTGCTTATTATCGCCCTGAGCGTAAATCGACTTCGGATCGATGTATGAGGCCGCCAGTCGCCCGGCGGTGATTTCGGCCCTGCGCGCGGGCGTAAGCGAGCCGTTGCCCACCTTAAACTTTACGGCGGCTCGCCCGTTTATGTTGACTGTAGCGCCGCTTTGACTTATTCTGGGCTTGAAATCGGCCCAAACCGGCCCGGCTAATACTACGGCGATAACGGCAAACAAACTAACTGCAATAAACGCTTTTCGCATAACACCCAAAAAAGGAAAAAGCCGATTTCACTTTTTCCCGATTACTCCTATTACCTTTTACCTTGATTTATTGGTTCGTTCATGGCTATTCTATATATAGGCAAGTGGGGTGTCAAGAATAACCTTTTCGGCGGGTGCATGTCAAAAATGGGAAGATTTGGGGCTCTGCCCCAAACCCTTCCAGAAACTCTGTCTCTGGACTCTGCAAGGAAACCATGTTTCCTTGACCTTCTGACCCGAACTTAATTATCCCCTTAAGGGGATAATTAAGTTCGATACGGGGGTCCAGGGGCCACTCGGCTCCTGGCGGGATCCAAGGGCAGAGCCCCTGGTCAGGAGTCTGAGGGTGAAACCCTCAGATCACTTTCCCCATATTTGACATACACCCCTTTTCGGCAAACATAGTTATAGTCCCATGCTTTTTGGGTAACCCAACAATCGTGGAGGGATGTGGTTTGATGAGACTAATCAGGACAATAGTGGTAACGGCGGTTTTAGCGTGTATTGTATGCGGCAGCGCCCCCGCGACACTGTCCTGGAGCAAAATCTTCTGCAAGTTCTACAAAATCAAGTCCGGCAGCAAGCTCAAAGAAGCCAAATGCGCCGTTTGCCATACTAAATCTATAGGCACAAGCGATCTCAATTCTTACGGCAAACAGCTCGAAAAGCTGAAAGTGGATGGCGACAGCCTGAAAACCATCGAGGGCAAGGACGCCGACAAAGACGGCGCGACCAACATCGAGGAAATCAAATCCGACACGCTTCCCGGCGACCCCAAGAGCAAACCCAAACAAAAATAACTGTTCCAGTCTCCGGCATGATATACTTAATGTCGATATGAGACTCAAATCCACTTCACTTAATTCAAACCGGGCACTTGCGGCCATTTTATGTGTCTATATCGCGCTGGCGCTGGCCTATTCGTTTGCGGATCGGCTCAAATACGGGCCGGACGAACCCGCGCACTTTATATATATTCGCTCACTTGCCACCGGTTTCACCCCTCCGCCCATCGCCAACACCGAGACCCATTCGGAAGCATCCACATCTAGCCACGAGGGTCATCAGCCGCCTCTGTACTATGCTCTGATGGCCGTGCCGTTCGCGGTGCTCAAAGCGATAGGCACAGAGTCGGACACAATCTGGCGAATACTGAGGCTGCTCAATATAGCGTTTGGCGCGGTATGGATATATTTCGTTTACAGGCTGAGCCTTGCTTATTTCAAGGAATCAAACGAGCAATCGGTAAAACACAGTCTTGCGACCACTGCTTTCGTGGCGCTCATTCCGACATCATCGTATATGGCTGGAGTGGTCAACAACGACATCCTCATCGCGATGCTTTTTACATGGGCTTTGATCCCGATACTTGCGTTGTTCAAGACCGGTAATATGTCAATAAGATCGGCGGCGTTTGCCGGTTTGTTGATCGGCCTGGCGATCCTTGCGAAGGCGCAGGGGCTGCTGCTAATTCCGATGCTGCTTTTGGCGGGATTTCTTTCGTGCAGACGAGCAAAATACGTAAATGCTGCTGCGCTCGCCCGTTCGATTGTAACGGCTTTGGCTGTGATCGTCATTACGAGCGGTTGGTGGTTCGCCAGATGCATGGCGATCTACGGCACGGTTATGCCGCATTCTCTTGTCAATCCCGTATTGAACGGCAGCATGCTGACGCTGATTTTCTTCCCGCTGGAAGCTGTAAGGATGATTTGGGCAATGACGCAATCGTTTTTCAGTTACTTCTGGCTCCCTTACTGGCTCGTGAAAGACCGTCTTCCCTATCAACCTTACGCTACAACCCTCTCCATTCTCGGCGCAGTATTGTTTGTTGGGCTTGTGATGCGTCTCAAGCGAAACGGCGATGCTGACCGGCGATCCCTGTGTTTTATGATGCTTGCCCCTGTGGCCGTATTCGCGTCGTGGGTGCGTTACGTACTTGTGGTGGATTGTGGAGCCAACCTCCAGGGACGCCTGCTGCTGCCTGTGGCGGCCGTGATCGGAATCGCGACGCTGATCGGTTTCGACGGGTGGTTCAGGAACTCCAAGGCAGGCAAAACCTGTTTGATTGCAGTCGGAGTAATCATGATTTGCGCCAACATCTTTGTGTTGTGGAGCACGCTCGTTCTAAGAATGGCGTAACCGGGTGCATGTCAAATGTGAGAAGATCTGGAGCTTCGCCCCAACCCCTGCCACAAGGAAACCAGGCTTCCCTCACATTCTGACTCAGATCACTTTCCCTTTTTTTGACACGCACCCAGTTCAGTGTAGCGCCAAATCTTAGTTTACCCTTAATACATCTGCGCGGCATGTCGCGCTCTGACGAAAACCGGCAGCAACACACCAAGAAGAAGACCGAAAATGAATGACAGTATGATCATTGCCAAACCCCAATAGGCCCATACGCGCTGAGTGGCTTTGAACTGCTCTACACTATCCCACCTGCGATTTTGCCAAGCCCACTCGTTTCCTTTTACCCCCAGTACTACCCACATGATGACCCCAATGTACGGAACCAGTGCCAGCAAACCGATCCATGTGCGGTTCGCGATAGCCCATATCCAGCCCAGTAGAAATGCGCCCCAGTTCCAACCGCGAACTTCAAGCGGCACGAAAACGGTACTGCCGCCACCGGATGTATTGTTGGAATATGCCGGGCCACCAGGCTGATATTGTCCAGATGAAAAGTTGGAATATTGCTGCCCGACTGAGGGTTGGCTCGGTTGTCCGGCCTGCTGCCCCTGGCAAGCCGCAGCAGCGGGTTCGCCACTCATATCCGCGTTGCAAAGCGCACACCTTATGGCACCGTCTTTGTTTTCCCAATCACATTTCGGACACTTCATAGGAATGTTTCCTTTCAGTGGTGTCGGTTTGTTACGATGGCATTATAGCAAGCTGCGAATATTTATACAATATAGTGAGACGCTCAAGATATCACGGAGAGAATGTGCGCTTGTTGTTGACGTTAAAATTCGGCTGCTGGCTTGATGGACTCATCGAGCCCGGGCAGATGCTTTGCATACTCCATCCGTTCGAGCCTGATGGCCGCAATTGAGGCGTCGATGCGATTCTGATCGTAATGGCGATCCAAATCGAACTTGGCGATGTCCAGGCCGTCGACGAATTCGGGCGTCTCGACCATCCAGTTCGGGTCTTCCCGCCATTTTATCGTGCCGCGGGCTATGCCGCGTATGATCGCCGCCATCTCGGGAATCTGGACTCGAGTGACCTTCTTCAACACGCGCCTTGCGCCGTCGAGGCCGTGCTCCACGGTCTCCCCGACACCTCCCGTATTGAGCATATAGCACTGAATTCTGTCGCCATGAGACTTGAGCAGTTGATAGAACCTGTTGCAGTCTTCCGACGCCTCTCCGATCACGAGCGGGCTGGCGCTGATTCCGCGCATGGGAGCCGCCGGCCCCTGTTGATCGCTGCCGGAGGCGTCTATCGACTCGCTGAGCATAAACGCCACGGCAGCCTGCTCGCAATTGAGCTTGCTGGCAATCGGCACGACTGTGTAACTGCGCGTCATAAACGCTATAATGAGGCCGTCGAGTTCTTCCACAGGCGGCAGGTTTATGCTCTCGCTGCAGTACTCGGAAATGGCGTCGCGCTGAACCAGACCGTGGCCGTTGGCGGTGAGGGTGCGGTCGTCGAAATAGACATTGCCGTGATAGTCCACCATTACGTTTTCAAGGATGGCATTCTCGCTGATGGCGGCATTGTAAAGCAGGGGCTGGGTCTCGTAACTCAGGCCCTCGGTCTTGATATAAAACGCCTTTTCGCTACCCAGGGCCGAACCGTCCTGCTTCCAGAACACGACATCGTCCTGGACTATCTCAATGCCCTCGCCGGGAGCCGTGAGGTCGTGATTGTGACATGAGTGCGTGGTCTTGCCGGTGGCGGCGATGCCGAATATCATCATGCCGAGTTTTCTGATGTGGCCATCTTCGGCGCGTGCCCTGAGGATTTTCGTGCCCGCGTGCAGGCCGAGCATGCTTCGCTCTTTGGCGAGCCACATCGCCATTCTGAGAAACGCATTCTTCGCCTCGCCGTAATAGTCCGTACCCAGGACATAGGTGACGCCTATCTCTGGGAAAACGAGCACCTGGCGGTCTTTTTCCTGCCATTCGGGTATGAATACGACCGTGAGGTCGGGCTGGCCGTCATTGGCTGCGGGGAAAAGTCCCTCCGTGACCATGTGGGCGAGGCGGATGCTCTCGCGGCGGTATTTCGACACATAAAACGCGCATCGGGGAGTGAAGTCGCTGCCGCTGCCCATAGTGGCGCAGGTTTGAACAATGGGCGCGTTCTTGAGATACTCGTGGACAGAGGCGATGGTCTGTCTAGCCGACTTTTTAATGTCGCGCTTTTTCTGTGTATAGACGCCCGCCTCCACGCGCTCGCTGCCAAGATATACCGTGAGCGCCGTGCTCAGGGTCTTTACCGACGAGACGTAATTGCAGTTGCCGAACACGGTTTGCCTACAAAACTTTTCGGCGCGCGCTTTGGTTTGGCCGGGGGTAAGGCGCTCGACATTGGGCCGAGTCGCCAGACCCCCGACTACGTTTTTTATTTCTTCCAGGATCGTTCTGTCCAAAAATGCCTCGAAATTTGGCAATAAACCACTTTGAGGATTTCACCCTCAAACTCCCATAAGGGGCTCTGCCCCTTAACCCCGCCAGGAGCCGAGTGGCCCCTGGACCCCCATCTCTGAATTGGTTACCCCGTGCACGGGGTAACCAATTCAGGGCCAGAAGGTCAAGGAAACCTGGTTTCCTTGCAGAGTCCAGAGACAGAGTCTCTGGCAGAGTTTGAGACGGAGTCCCAAAAGTATTTGAGTCGCTACTTAATCAGTGTCCACTTGCCGTTTTTAACTGTAATCATCACCAGAGAGGTGCTGTCCAAGCCGCAGTGATCCTTGGGCGACATATTATATATACCGCTGACGCCGACATAGTTCTTCGTATGCTCTATGGCGGATCGCACCTTTGCCGGATCGGTTCCGACTTTCTTCATAGCGTTGGCAATAAGCTGGATGGCATCCCACGCATAGCCCGAATGTGTGCCATACTGGCCGTAGCCGCGCTTCACGTATTCCTTGGCAAACGCCAGCTCGATCTTGCGCTGAGGATCGGACTTCGGAAGCTGAGAAGCAACCATTAGTTTGGTGGACGGCATAACCGTGCCGTTTGCAGCGGAGCCGGCGACCTTTAGATATATTGGGTCGGGCTGGCCGTGGCACTGCATTACCATAAACTTGACCTTTAGCTGCCTGGCGTTCTTTGCGATCACGCCGCCCGCCGGGCCGATTGTCCACACGATCATCGCCTGGGGCTTTTTAGCCGCAATCTTGCCGACCTGCACGGACATGTCGGCGTCGGTGGGGTCGAACTTCTCATGCGCGACGATCTTCATCTTGTAGCTCAGAGCCAGCTCTTTGAGCAGTTCCTCACCTTCCTGGCCGAATTTGTCGGTGGCGGTGAGGATCGCGATCTTCTTGATTCCCTTTTTAGACAGATACTGGTATATACTTGCAATCGCGGAGCTGCTCTTCTGCGGAGTCTTGAACACCCAGGGTCTGACTGGAGTGACCGGAGCCGCGCTGCCCACGCATGCGACGGTGGGAATTTTGGCTGCGTTGATGGTCTCCATGCAAGCCATTATCTCGCCGGTAGTGGTGGGGCCGCAGATGGCCGAGACTTTGTCCCTTTGAATGAGCTTCTTCAGAGCGACGACCGCCTGAGACGGTTCGCTACGGGTGTCGGCCACAACAAGCTTGAGCTTCGCGCCGTTGATGCCGCCCTTGCGGTTGATGTCGTCGATCACCATGTCGGCGACCTGTTTAGTGGTGATGCCGATGTTCGCCGCCTTGCCGGAAAGCGCGAACAGCCCTCCGATTTTGATCTCTTTAGCCGCGAGAACTCCCGACGACGCCAGAATCGAAATCACTACTGACAGTGCGATTACCTTGACCAAATTCCTCATATTCTCATCCTTTCGTTATGCGTTATCTTGCGCCCTCACTCCGGCTATCTTTGCGTGAGTTATTTGGGGCTCTGCCCCAAACCCTGCCAAGGGCGCTGCCCTTGGATCCCGCCAGGAGCCGAGTGGCCCCTGGACTCCCGTTCCAGAGTTTAATGATCCCTTAAGGGATCATTAAACTCTGAGTCAGAATGTCAAGGAAACCTGGTTTCCTTAATACTGAACCACGTTAGACTCCCAGATACGCTTTCTGAATGCGCTCGGACGATTTCAGAGCCTCGCCGGTATCTTCAAGTATAATTCTGCCGTTTTCGATGACGTACCCGCGGTCGGCGATGTCCAGCGCCTTGTGGACATTCTGCTCGGCGATCAGGATCGTCATTCCCTGCTTTTTCAGCGAGCCGATCTTCTCGAAAAGTTCCGCGACCAGCACCGGCGCAAGGCCCGTGGACGGTTCGTCCAAAAGCAGTATTCGAGGAGCGCTCATCAAAGCCCTTCCTAAAGCCAGCATTTGCTGCTGACCGCCGCTGAGCTCGCCCGCGCGGCTTGCGGCGCGCTTCTTCAGATCGGGAAAAAGTTCGTGAACCATATCGAACCGGCAGGCAATTTCGGAACGCGACGGGCGGGATGCGTAAGTCCCTACCTTTAAATTCTCATGGATAGTCATTGCCGGAAACAGCGCCCGGCTTTCCGGCACGAGAGCAAGACCGGCGCGCGCTATCTTTTCGGCAGGCCAACTCGCTATATTGGCTCCGCTCAGAAGCACGCGGCCCTCACTGACTCTTACCAGCCCGGCTATGCTTCTTAAAAGTGTGCTCTTGCCCGCGCCGTTGCCACCCACAAGCGCCACCACTTCGTTTTCTTTCACGCTCAACGAGACCGATTTGGTCACGGTGAGCTTGCCGTATCCGGCGCACATGTTCACTACTCTCAGCATTCGGCGGCTCCCAGATAGGCTTCGATAACTCGTGGGTCGCCCGCGACGGACGACGGCGCGCCATCGGCGATGAGCGATCCACTCTCCAGCACGATCACTCGCTCGGCAAGCCTCATTACGAGCTGCATGTCGTGCTCTACCAGCAAAACCGTGACTCCGCCGCTCACGATATGCCTGATTATCTTGCCAAGTTCGGCGCTCTCGGTGCGATTGAGGCCGGCGGCGGGCTCGTCCAGCAAAAGCAGTCTGGGAGACAGCGCTAACGCTCGCGCAATCTCGGCCATCCGCTGCTTGCCGAAAGGCAGATCGCCCGCGCGGGTGTTTCGATCATCGCCCAAACCCAGGTCTTCAAGTATATAGCTGGCGCGCTTCATCCGCAGGCGCTCATCCTCGCGATAGCCTATCGGCCAGATCGAGTTGCCCATAAACGAACCCGTATTCCACGCGCACAGCACGTTCTCGAGCACTGTCATGTCATGAAAGAGGCGCACATTTTGAAACGTTCGCGCAATGCCTCGTTTTGCGGCTTTGTGCGGGGCAGGCGGCAGATTTTTGCCCATAAAATCTATATGGCCGTTTGTGGGCGTCAGAGCGCCCGCGATAAGGTTGAACAGCGTGGTCTTACCCGCGCCGTTTGGCCCGATTATAGCAGTAAGGCTGCCCTCGTTTACGCGGAAGCTCACGTTGTCCACGGCACGCAGGCCGCCAAAAGTTTTTGTAACGCTTGTTAGCTCGATCATAATTATCTAATTATCTGAGGGTTTCGCCCTCAGACTCCCATAGGGGTTCCACCCCTTAACCCCGCCAGAAGCCGAGTGGCCCCTGCACCCCCCTATCGAACTTAATTATCCCCTCAAGGGGATTATTAAGTTCGGGTCAGAAGGTCAAGGAAACCGGGTTTCCTTGCAGAGTCAAGAGACAGAGTCTCTTGCAGGGTTTGGGGCAGAGCCCCAAGAAAATCCCGCAAAATTGAACCAGCCTAAACCACCGTGCCCTTGGCCGGGCCGACTATATGCAGATAATCGTGCTCCCAGACGAAATCCAGCAGGGTGGAAAGTTTGGCGGTCGCAAGGCCGACTACTGTGTCAGCCGCGCCGTAATACATCCAGACGTTGTCGTCTCGAACCAGTGCGCCACACGTGAAGACTACATTGGGCACCAAGCCATACTGTTCGTAATCGACCTCGGGGCCGAAACACCAGTCTGACGCCCTCGCCAGCACTTTGCGCGGGTTCTGCAGATCCAGAAGCGCGAGACCCAGCCTGTACACGGGGTGGCTCGCAGCCTCTTTTACGCCGTGATATATCATCAACCAACCCTGGTCGGTCTTTATAGGCGGCGCGCCTACGCCTATCCTGAGGCCATCCCACCAAGGGCCGCCTCGCTCGGGAATCAGCACGCCCGGCTGGCTCCAATAGACCATGTCGTCCGGCGAACTAGCGTACCAGATGTGCTCCTGGCCGCCAGTAACTGGTCTGTGGAGCATTATCCAATGCCCGCCGAACTGTTCCGGGAACAGGCAGGCGTCTTTGTTGGTCGGGGGAAGGACTGTGCCCAGCCGCTCGACCGTTATGAAATCTCTTGTCCTTGCCAGAGCCACCGCGGGGCCGTATCGCGAGTAGGCCGTGTAGGCGATCACCCACTCGCACGGGCCGATCTGAGTGACCCGCGGGTCTTCACAACCCCACTCTTCATAAGGAAACTCTGCCTGGTCGGGCTGCAGCAGAATATTGTCGTCGAAACGCCATGAATCGACGCCATTTTTACTTCTTGCCACCCGAATCTCAGAGATGCCCCGCCGCACTTCGATCCGCAAAAGAAGCAGAGTCTCGCCGTCAAACTCGACAACGCCTGGATTGAACACCGAATTGGCTTTCACCGGCACATCCATCGGTGTTATAAGCGGCTTTGTCGTCATTCTTACAAACGGTCCGTCAGACATTTCCTTGCCCCCTTGAAAATAGTGGAGAGCGGAGAGTGTAGAGCAGAGTTCAGACCAATCGCCGCTCAGTAGTTTATCGTGAACGAGCCCCCCGAACACCCAGCATGCTCCCGACCCGAACAGTAGCCCTCTTCAGCCCTGGAATGAGTCCCGTGGGTGATAATATCAAGATCAGCGCCAGCATTATTCCGAAGATCATATTCTCGATCCTGGATGTATCCGCAGCGCCCGCCGCCATGCCGGCCATGTTGATAATTTCATGCAAAGCGATAAGGATCACTCCGCCTGCCACGCTTCCCCATATACTGCCCATGCCGCCGATGACGACCATCGTCACGAGCTGCACGTTCATCATCAACCCGAACTCTTCGGGGAGCAGCATGCCATCGCTCTGGACGAACGCGAACAGCGTTCCGGCAATCGCCGCCAGAACGCATGACGCTGTGAACACCTTGACCTTCAGCGCAAACGTGTTGATGCCGACGGACTCCGCGGCGGACTCGTCACCCTCAATTGCCCGAAGGCTCCTGCCCTGCGGCGACTCTATCAATTGCACCGCCCACACCAGGCACGCCACAACCACAATCCATATAAAGTAAAACTTGCCGTATGCCGTATTGAGCAGGCCGAAAAACTTGATTACGGGCAGACCCAGGATGCCGTCGGCACCGCCTGTAATAGCGAATTTGGATATTCCTTCGCCGACTATTATGCCTATCGCAAGGGTCGCCAAAGCGAGGTGGTTGCCCTTGAGCCTTAAGATCGACCCGCCGATCAAAAACGATATCAGCGCCGTTCCGGCAATGCCCGTGAATATCGCGGCGGCAAGCGGCCAGTGCAGTGAGTTCACAAGCACCGCCGGTATATACGCTCCCAACGCGTAAAACGCCGCGTGCCCAAGAGAGACCTGTCCGGTATAGCCCATCAGGAGCGTCAGGCCGCATACTATTATTACATATATGCCGCATAACTGCGCCAGATCGAGCAGGTAGGAATAGTCGTCCGGCACGAGAAGTGGAAATACCGACACGACCGCAGCCATCGCGAGCGGACCCATGTATATCTTCCAAAGCGCCTTCGGGCGAGGATGCTTGATCGTCATCTCGACATAATCCCCCTCGGCCTGATAAGAAGCAGCGCAACCACAATCGCCAGCGCTAGGATGTCTTTATAGCCCGAGCTGAAGTAGCAGATGAACTGCTCCAGCACTCCCACGATCAGTCCGCCGACCACGCACCCTACAGGGTTGCCCAGCCCGCCCAGAATTGCGGCGGAAAAGCCCTTGATGCCCATCATGGTGCCGCCGTCGAACTGCATGCTCAAGATCGGGGTAATCATCACTCCGCCTACTCCGGCCAGAGCCGCGCTGAGTCCGAACGACATCGCTGATACCGCATCGACGCTTATCCCGCAGAGCTTTGCGCCCTCTTTGTTTTCGGCGCATGCGCGCATGTTCATTCCGATTCGAGTGCGCTTGAAGAATATAACCAGCCCGATCATGCACAACGCCGCGACGGGTATTACCAGAAGCGAGTGACCGTCCACCTGCCCCGCGCCGACTCTCACTCCACCGTTTACGAGTTTGGGAAGGGTGTAGGCGTCGGTTCCCCATACGAATGACGCCGCCGATTTGAGCACGATCGAAAGCGCGATAGTCAGGATTATATAAGTGACCGGTGACGCGCCTCTCGCCGGACGCAGTCCCAGCAAATACGACACCAGCCCCACGATCCCCGCGACAAAAATCCCCAGCGCGATAGCAAGCGGCATCGCCAGATGCAGCGATGTGTGGCTCCACGCGGCGGTGAGCGCCCCAATCATCATAAACTCGCCCTGGGCGAAATTGATGATGCCGGTGGTCGAGTAGATGACATTAAACCCCAGCGCGATAAGCGCGTAAATGCTTCCTATCACCACGCCGTTTACAAAGAAAAGGCCGATGTAATGTCCCAATAGCAAACTCCTCAATAACACTCATAGCATATCGCAATACGCAATGTAGTGCAAGCTGTTTGGGGCTCCACACCCATCCCTGCCAGAGACCCTGCTCTGAACTCTGCAAGGAAACCATGTTTCCTTGACCTTCTGTGCACTCGCTGGTGAGAGTCCGAGGGTGAAACTCATTCGGTTTGACAGCAAATTCCGCGAGTGGTAAACTAGACCAAGTCGTACAACTTTCAAACGCCGCTGGGGGTGCCCACGTATATCGTTGGGCTGAGAAGCTTTTTTGGCTAACCCTTAGAACCTGAGATCGGGCAAAACCGACGCAGGGAAGCGGAGATGGAACATTACAACCGTGAGTCCCGTCTCCTGGGATTCGCGGTTTTTTGTGTTTTTAAGGATTTGTGAATTGATAGGACGATTATCCGGGCTTTACGTCATTACCGATTCCGAGCTTTGTCCTGGCCGCACTCACGCCGAAATTGCGCGCGCGGCCGTCGAAGGCGGAGCAGCGCTGGTTCAAATCAGGGACAAGCACGCTTCGGATCGCGAGTTCCTCGAGGCCGCGCTTGAGATCAGACAGATCACTGAGGAGGCCGGGGTGTTGTTCTTCGTGAACGACAGGCTTGATGTAGCCGCCGCTTCCGGTGCTGATGGGGTCAACATCGGCCAGTCGGATCTTCCGGTGGAAGTCGCGCGAGGGCTTCTTGGCGACGAAGTAATCATCGGCGTATCGGTAGACAGCGTCGATCAGGCAAAGAAGGCGCAGGAAGACGGCGCGGACTACGTCGGTTTCGGGCCGATCTTCAATACCACCACCAAACCAGATTCCGGCCCAGTGTCGGGTCTGGATGCGCTCAGAAAAGTCTGCCATGAAGTATCAATTCCCGTTGTCGCCATAGGCGGTATTTCTATTGCGAACATTGGGTCGGTCGCCGCGAACGGAGCCGCATGCGCGGCGGTGGTATCAGCGGTCGTGTGCGCCGAGGACATGGTCAAGGCCACGTCCGACCTTGTGCGCGAGTTTCGAAAATTCATCGGTTGGTAGCAATGAAGGGGTAAACAATTGACACAGCTGGAAGCCGCCCGCAAGGGTAAAATAACGCCTGAGATGGAACTGGTCGCGCAGGACGAGCAGATCAACGTAGACGTGCTCGTTCGAAGAGTTGCCGAAGGAACTGTTTGCATTCCAAAGAACGTAAACCGCGATTTCGCCTCCATGCGCGCCGTGGGTCTCGGGCTTCGTACTAAAGTGAACGCCAATATCGGCACATCCGCCGCGTATCCCGACATCAAGGACGAACTCATCAAGCTCAAGGTCGCCATCGACGCCGGCGCCGACGCCGTAATGGATCTTTCCACCGGCGGCGACCTCACCGGTATCCGAAAAGTCATTCTCGACAAGTGCCCCGTCCCCCTCGGCACAGTCCCGATTTATGAGGCGGCGGTCAACATAGCCAACGAGCGCGGCGCAATCACAAAAATCACCGGCGACGACCTTCTGGACGTAGTCGACCGCCAGGCCAAGCAGGGCGTAGACTTTATGACATTGCACTGCGGCATAACCAGGGAGTCGATCAAGCGATTGCGCGATCAAGGCCGAGTGACGGATGTCGTGAGCCGCGGCGGAGCGTTTCTGGTGAAGTGGATTCTGGCCAACGACAAGGAGAACCCTCTTTACGAGCGATACGACGACCTCCTTTCAATCGCGCGCCAGTATGACATAACCCTGAGCCTCGGCGACGGTTTCCGCCCCGGATGCGGCGCGGACGCCACAGACCGTGCGCAGATTCAAGAACTCATAATCCTCGGAGAGCTGGTGAAGCGTGCGAGAGCAGCCGGAGTCCAAACAATGGTCGAAGGGCCGGGACATGTGCCTCTCGATCAGATCGCGGCCAATATGCAGATACAAAAGCGGCTCTGCGAAGGCGCTCCATTCTATGTATTGGGCCCACTCGTTACGGACATCGCTCCGGGCTACGATCATATCACGTCAGCAATCGGCGGCGCGATTGCGGCCATGAACGGCGCGGACTTCCTGTGTTACGTCACTCCGTCCGAGCACATGGGCCTGCCGACCGCCCAAGACGTAAAAGACGGTGTAATAGCTTCTCGAATAGCAGGACACGCGGCCGATATAATTAAGGGCATTCCCGGCGCGCGCGAGTGGGATCTGAAAATGAGCAAGGCCAGAAAGGCCCGCGACTGGAATAAACAGATCGAGCTTGCAATCGACCCCGTCCGCGCCCGCGAGCTTCGCGACCAGCGTTCAGGCGGCTCTGAAGACGTCTGCTCCATGTGCGGCGAACTCTGCGCGATGAAGGTCGTAGAGGAGTATTTGGGGAAGAAGAGTTAATCAGTAAATTCTGAATTTTGAGTTGGGATGGGAGCAGAAATGAAACTGAAACGCAAGCCTGATTTCGAGCAATTTCTCAAAGTACTTTTGCGAAAGGGCAAGCCGGATCACCTGCCGTTTTATGAGCACATCGCCAGTGAACAATTCATTGCAAGGCGCACGGGCACTGACTTTGACAAAATGACTCCGTCCGATCCGGGCTACTGGAAGATTTACGTCGATTTCTGGATAGGTATGGGCTTCGACTGCATCCCGATGGAAATTCCGTTGAGCATGCCCCTCGGACAGGGACACAACGCTGAAAGCGAAGGCAGCGAAGCAATGGTGATGATCTCAAACAGGGAGGACTATGAAAAGTATCCCTGGGCGGACGAAAGTTCCCCAATAGACTTCAGCCATTTCGAGACCGTTGCCAACCTGCTGCCCGACGGCGCCAAGATAGTCGGTGGTGTGGAAGCCGGACCTTATGAATGGACTTCGTTTCTTCTCGGCACAATCGGAATGTCGTATCTTTTGATGGACGACCCCGAGCTTGTCGAGATGGTATTCAAGAGAATCGGCGGTCTTCACCATGCGGCCGACCGCCAGCTTGCGACAATGGACGCCATCGGCGCGCTGCGACAAGGTGACGACCTAGGGTTCAAGACGTCCACATTCCTGAATCCCGATCTGCTGCGCAAATATGTCTTCCCAACCTATAAGAAGATGGCGGAAGAAGCTCACAAGAACGGCAAGCCGTTCATTCTGCACTCATGCGGCCAGCTTAAGGACGTGTATGAAGATCTGATCGAAGACTGCAAAATAGACGCCAAGCACTCTTTCGAGGACGGCATCACGCCCGTATCCGAGTTCAAGAAACAGTATGGATCCCGAGTCACTCCGCTCGGCGGTTTGGATGTAGACGTGATATGCCGCAGTACTGAGGAAGAAGTCAGAGCCTACGCCCGCCAGCAGATTAAAAAGTGTTTCAGCGATGGTTATTGGGCTCTGGGCACCGGCAACTCACTCACGAACTATATGCCGGTCGAAAACTACATCGCAGTGCTGGAAGAAGGCATGAACGCGAAGTCCTAAATCCTATTTTTTGACTTGAGGATGTATCATGATCAACGAAGAACTCAAAGCCAAAGCCAAGACGTGCCTTGAATGCCCCATTTGCAGACGCGCTCGTAAGAATCAGCGCGGGCTTGCGTATTTGTTCGTGAGGCTCGTCGAGCGCAAGGGTTGTCCCTCGTGCAAGGCTTTCGAGGAAGTCACCGGCCAGAGGGCATTTGATCCGATCACTCAGGATGCCATTGACAGGATAATGGGGTGAAAATCTCCCAACTGGGCGGCGAGGCCGCCCTTATAAATTTAATACGCGACAAATTCGGCGCCCCGGCAGACACAGCCCTCGCTCTTTCAATCGGTGACGATGCCGCTCTGATCCGCTGCGGCGACTCTTATATGGTCGTCACCACCGATCTGCTGGTGGAGAACACCCACTTCCGAATGGACATCAACGACGCCTACCTTCTAGGCTGGAAGAGTGTTGCTGTGAACATCAGCGACGTCGCCGCAATGGGCGGCACTCCCACCTATTCGTTCGTCTCAATCGGCCTGCCTGATGTGGATGTGTCGGTAGTCGAGAAGATATATGAGGGCATGTATGACGCCTCCACCGCCTTCGGCAGCGCAATCGCGGGCGGCGACACCGTCGCCAGCGAGTCGGACATAGTAATTAACGTCACCCAGCTCGGCACAGTCGAGCAAGATCGAGCCGCCCGACGCAATGGCGCAAAGCATGGTGATTCGATAATCGTCACAAACACTCTCGGCGACTCCCTTGCAGGCCTCCAGCTTCTGCTAAAATACGGCATCGACGAATCCCGGCGCGCCAGCAGCTTCCTGGTCGAGCGACACCTCAAGCCCGAACCCAGAGTCTGGGAAGCGCGCGCGGCAGTCGAGACCGGCAAAGTCCACTCAATGATGGACCTCAGCGACGGCCTTTCATCAGACATCGCGAAGCTGTGCGAGGCTTCGAACGCAGGCGCGCGCATATTTGCCGACAGCCTGCCCATATCGGAAGACTTGCACATCGCAGCCTCCCGACTGGATTCCGACCCGATAACGCTCGCGGCGACCGGCGGCGAGGACTACGAACTGCTGATCACATGTGCGCCGGCCGACGCCCACACTCTCATCAGCGCGATAAAGAAAACCGGTTCGAGCGCAACTATAATCGGTGAAATTGTTGACTCAAGCGCCGCGGTTCTGGTATCCTCGGATGGATGCGAGCAGCCGATGCCTTCCGCCTGGAAACACTTCTGATTTTATATTTAATATTTTATATTTAGTATTTGGGAACACGTGAAGACTACAATTCATACAAACAGCGCCGACCAGACTATGGCTCTCGGCCGAAAACTGGGCAGTAAGCTGCAGCCGGGTGACGTATTGGCGCTTTTCGGCGACCTCGGCGCGGGCAAAACCACGCTCACCAAGGGTATAGCGCTGGGTCTCGGGCTTGCCGACGACATACACAGCCCCACGTTCACCCTGATCCACGAGCATCCGGGGCCGACCCCGCTCTATCATGTCGATCTATATCGCCTGGAATCCGAGACGGAAGTAGATTTTCTGGGTATCGACGAATACATATACGGCGACGGCGTCACAATCATCGAGTGGGCGGATCGAATGAAATCACTTCTGCCGACCCACCGGCTTGACATCGAACTGAGACTAACCGGCGACACCAGCCGCGAACTGATATTAGAGACCGATTCGCCAAGGCTCAAAGCAATCATAGAAGAACTGAACAACTGAGATGCGCAAGTCTGGGCTCTTGACTCTCCACTCTTCGCTCTCAACTAAGGATAAAAGCAAATGCTGACAATAGCGATTGATTCGTCGCAGGACATGTGCACTCTTGCGCTCGGGCTGAAAAACCAGACTCTGGCCGAGGTTCATTTTCACCATAAAATGAGCCTGCTGCGCCGGCTGATCCCGAATATCGAGTCAATGCTTTCCGACGCGGGCTATGCCCCGAAGAATCTCGACGGCATAGTGGCGTCTCTGGGCCCGGGTTCGTTCACCGGTCTGAGGATCGGCATCACCACCGCGAAGTCTCTCGCCTGGACTCTAGGCAAGCCGATAGTAGGCGTTCCCACGCTCGACGCCATAGCGCTTGGTGCGGCGAACGCTTCGGTCGAGCTAATATGCCCGATGATATTTGCTCGCGCAAACGAGGTCTACTGGACTCTGATGGACTCCACGGCGGATGTCCGTCTCGCCGATTACGATGTGTCTACATTGCCGGAAGTCCTGGACGAGGTCGAAAGGCGAGGCCTAAGCGCATGTTTTTGCGGCAGCGGCGCCACCCGCAACTCCGAGACCATAAGGCACAGGTTCGGCAACAAGGCGGTCATAAGCAGGCATTGGTCGGACTACGCGCGCGGCGCGGCACTGCTTGAACTGGGCCGCAAGCGCCTGATCGAAGGCCTCCACGACGACGCCTTCACTCTCACCCCAATGTACATCCGCAAACCCCTGCCCGTCACGAAACTCGAGTCCTCGCAATAGGGGCTGATCGGTCCTAACCCCGACAAGAATACCGGATTTTCGCAAATCAAGTCTAATCCCAAGCATTTAATTGACAACTCTGCATCGAGAAAGGTATAAGGTATAGTGTGTACTCGCCCAGCTTGTGTGTATACAGCGCAGAGTAGGAGAAGCGATGAAGAGTTTGCGTACTATCATAGCAACAGCGCTTGCAATGCTGTGCGTTGGCGATATGGCTCAGGCTGACATACCAATTACACTGGTAGGCCAGTGGGGCGGGGCGTGTTACGCGTCCGCAGTATCAGCAAACCGCGCTTACGTAGGTATCGGGCCTCGTCTGTTAGCGCTCGATATTTCCAGTTCCTCGCCCCCGACCCTAATGGGTGCTACTGAATTATTGCCCAACATCGTGGAGGACGTAGCCCTTTCAGGCAACTACGCGTACGTAGCCGACGGCAGCGGCGGCCTTCAAGTAATAAACATTTCCAATCCGTCTTCACCGGCTGTTGCCGCAAGTTACAACACCAACGCTTACACACGTCGCATAGCCGTTTCCGGTAATTACGCCTACGTGGTTGATACGGCCTCTTTGAATATAATCAATATCTCGAACCCGTCTTCCCCAACCATTGCCGGGAAATATAGCATCAGCTCGGCCACCGACATAACAGTCTCGGGCAACTACGCTTATTTGACCGCTGGCGGCGCCGGTCTGCAAGTAATAAACATCTCAAACCCAGCTTCGCCGACTCTTGCTGGCAATTATAACACCAACGGTTATGCATCAGGTGTAGCCGTTTCAGGCAATTATGCCTATGTGGCCGATGACAGTGCCGGTCTGCAAGTGATAGATATTTCCAGCCCATCTTCTCCGACCCTTTCAGCCAACTACCCCACCAACGATTATGCTGTGGGGGTAGAAGTCTGCGGCAGCTATGCTTATGTGGCCAACCTCAGTACCGGTCTGCAAGTGTTAGACGTTTCCAGTCCGGCAACTCCCGTTCTGGCCGGAAGTTATAATAACAGCGGCTATGCATATAGCATAGCCGTTTCAGGCGACCACGTCTGTATAAACGCCGGGGATAACGGCCTTCACGTAATAGATGTCGCAAACCCGTCTTCTCCGACCTTGATCGGGCGCTATATTTCAACAGGATCACCCATGGGTTTGGCTATTTCGGGCAATCGCGCGTACTTGGCCGACGGCATTGCCGGCCTTCAAGTGTTGGACATTTCAGATCCGTTCTCCCCAATCATCATAGGTGAGTGCGATACCACCGGCTCTGCATTGGCCGTAGCCTCTTCCGGCAACTACGCCTATATAGCCGATTATGACTCAGGTCTACAAGTGATAGACGTTTCAAACCCAGCTGCGCCGACCCGCGTCGGCACATGTATTACTGATGACTATGCGTGGGATGCAGCCGTTTCCGGCAACTATGCATACATAGCCGACTATGAATGCGGCCTTCAAGTGATAGACATCTCAAACCCGTCTTCTCCGACCCGCGTCGGCGGATACAACACCAGTGGCTCCGCGCAAGGTGTAACAGTCTCCGGCAATTATGCCTACGTTGCCGATTCCAACTACGGTCTTCAAGTAATAAACATCTCGAATCCGTCTTCTCCAACGCGCGTCGGGGGTTACGACACCAGCGGCTATGCGTATGGCATAGCGGTTTCCGGCAACTACGCGTATATAGCCGACAGCAACGCCGGTCTTCAAGTGATAGATATCTCAAATCCATCTTCTCCAACGCGCGTCGGGGGTTACGACACCAGCGGCTATGCGTGTGATGTAGCAATTCTCGGCAATTACGCATGCGTGGCTGATTATGCCGCAGGTCTTCAAGTAATCGACGTCTCAAACCCATATTCTCCGTCTCTCGCCGCCACTTACGACACCATCGGTCATGCCAGGGGCGTCTCAATTTCCGGCGACTACGCATATATCGCCGACGAGGATGGCGGACTGGTCATACTCCGCCTAGGCTCCAATATATCCGACACCACCCCTCCAACCATCACCTCAGTAACCGTCACCCCGGTAATGGCCGCCAAAGGTGACATGGTGAATGTGTCGGTCAACGCCACAGACAACATAGCCGTCGCAAGCGTCACAGCCAACGGAGCTTCCCTGACCAACACCAGCGGCAGCACCTGGAGCGGAACCATCACTGCCAGTTCCACGCTCGGCTCGCATGCCGTCACCATCATCGCTTCCGACGCCGCAGGCAACCAGTCGACGGATGCCGGTCACAGCTATCTCACAGCGCAAATCGTCGGCATCAACGGCAGGTCGGTTGGCGATGCCATCATGAGCGCTGCCGGTGCAAACTACCTCTTCAAAGTTTGGGGTAAAGTAAAGAACGCCGACACCGCAACTTTCGACATCGACGACGGCTCCGGCACAACAATCAGAATATACGCGTCGGGCTACACCGGCATAACAAACAACGATTACGTCTCAGCCAGAGGCATTCTGGACGTCACAGCAAACCCCATAACGCTGACATGCATCCCCACGCATATAAAGAAGTATAATTACTGACGCCTCCATGCAGCCTCGGGAACATGACAGGGCTCCTTGCCGTATACCAATATGGATGAAGTGTGTTGCGAGTATATGTCAAAAACAGGGAAAAGATCTGAGGGTTTCACCCTCAGACTCCCACCAGAGGCTTTGCCTCTGGACTCCACAAGGAAACCAGGTTTCCTTGACCTTCTGACTCAGAGTTAAATGATCCCTTAAGGGATCATTTAACTCTGGAATGGGGGTCCAGGGGCCACCCGGCTCCTGGCGGGATCCAAGGGCAGCGCCCTTGGTAGGGTTTGGGGCAAAGCCCCAAATTTCACTATCGTTGACATACTAGGACTCATCAATTATACTCATGTCCGGCGGCGCGGGTTATATTGCCCACGTCAATTGGGCTAGGTTATGGGGGTAAAAAGTGGCAGAAGCCATAGTTGTCCAGGGACTTAAAAAAATCTATAAAGGCCACCTGGGAGACAGCGTAGCGGCTGTCGACGACCTGAATTTCCAGGTAGACCAGGGAGAAATCTTCGGTTTTATCGGGCCAAACGGCGCCGGAAAAACCACCACCATCAAGATGCTTCTGGGGTTGTTGTTCCCGTCGTCGGGAAAGATCACCGTGCTCGGCAAACCGGCGGGCGATATAGAAGCCAAGAAGCGTATCAGCTATCTTCCCGAAAGCCCGTATTTCTACGAGCACATGACGGGCATCGAGGTGCTCGACTTCTACTGCAAACTCTTCAAGATGGACTCAGCGAGTCGCAAGCGCCGTATAGGCGAACTGCTGGAGCAGGTCGGTCTCACAAAAGACGGCTCCCGCTCTTTGAGGCAGTATTCCAAAGGCATGCTTCAGAGGATCGGCATCGCGCAGTCGCTTATAAATGAGCCCGATCTTTTGATCTACGACGAACCGACTTCCGGCCTCGACCCGATAGCGCACAAAGACATTCAAGACCTGATCCTGTCTTTGAAAAAGCAGGGCAAGACGGTCTTCGTCAGTTCTCACCAGCTCACCGACATCGAAAGCGTATGCGACAAGGTCGCCATAATAAACCGCGGCCAGTTGGTCAAACTAGGAACGATGCAGGAACTGCTGCAAATAGGCCGCACGGTCATAACCCTTTCCGGGCCAAAGGACGGCTTCGCCGACGAGGTCAAACCTCTCGCCGAGCGCGTATCGGTTGAGGGCGAGTTTATGCGAGTGTATACCGAAACCGGGGAGAACGTCAACAAAGTGCTGGACGCATCGCGCGGCAAGGCGAGCTTGGTCTCGGTCGTGCCTCAGAAGCAGACGCTCGAAGATTTGTTTGTTGAGATAGTAAGGGAGGGGCGCAAGTGATTATCTGGTCAATCGCCAAGACCACAGTCGGCGACGCCATGAGGAAAAAAGTACTTCAGATATTCCTCGTGGTCGCCATCGGTCTCATTATAATATCGTTCTCGTTCTCTCAGACCCTGTCGTTCTCCACAAAAGAGGGCGCGTCCACGGATATCATGCTGGTCAAGAGCTTCGGCCTGGGTCTGATGGCTATGGCAGGCTGGCTTATCAGCCTAGTGACCGGCGTCTCGCTGATCCCGCAAGAGATTGAGCGGCGCACGATCTACACCATCCTCGCCAAACCAGTCAAGCGCTACGAGTTCATCGTCGGCAAATTCCTGGGAGCTATGCTCACCCTCGCGATATGCGTTGGGTTTATGGGAATCGTCTTTGTCGGCGTCGTAATGGCCAAGGCGCATGGCGCGTCAGTCTCAGCGTCGTCGGCTTCAGCCGCAGTCGCGGGCGCCGGCGTGCAGAAAGTGCAGATGTTCGACATCAACATGGTCTGGGGCGTGGTGATGATCTATCTGCAGTTTATGGTTTTGAGCGCGGTCGTGATGCTGTTCTCCGTGTTCCTGACGCCCACCGTAAACTTCTTTATGGGCCTGGGTGTGTATATCATCGGGATTATGGCTTCAATGACCGAGACCCTCGCGAAGTCCGACGCCATGAACATCGTGCTCAAGACGTTCTATAAGTTCGTCCACACGGTCATACCGAACTTCGACAAGTTCAACGTCACCAACACTCTGCTTCATCCCGAAGCGCATATAGCCAACGTCACGAAGTACACCGGCCAGGTGGCCATCTACGCTCTCTTTTATACTCTGCTTATGATGATGCTGGCGGTGATTATCTTCGAGAAAAAGGAAGTCTGATTATGGGCGAAGGCAAGCGAAAACTTCTCATCGTCCTGGCGGTGG
>JAJFUS010000034.1 GCA_021372295.1 bacterium
ATCGACCCGTGCATACCGTCTGAATGGGACTCATACAAAGTGGTCAGGCGATTCCGCCGCGCAACTTACGAAATCGAGGTAGACAATCCTGAGCATCTGTCGCAGGGCGTGCGCGAGATATATGTGGACGGCAAACGCCACTATTCTTATCTCCTGCCGCTGTTTCCCGCAGGCGAGACACATCAGGTAAAGGTCGTGATGGGAGAGCCGTCCGTGACCCTTGAGGTGCAGGCCGAATTCGTCTCGGAAGAGGTCAGCGTTTCAACAGAGTCATAATGATTTAGGGCTCTGCCCCAAACCCCGCCAAAGGCTTTGCCTCTGGACTCCACCAGGAAAACAGGTTTCCTGGACCTTCTGACCCTACTGGTAATTTGAGGGTAAAACCCTCAATACAGAACCCGGCAGTCGAGTATTCTCTCCTGAGTCAGAGAGCGGCACTTCAGAGCGGACGCCGCCGCGTCCACCAAAGCCTGCTCCCGCATCGCGCCGATAAGCTCGGATTCCAGAACCTCGATCCCCATCTCACGCGCCTGCTCTTCCACAAACGAATAAACGTCCCACAGACTGACCAAATCCGGCCTGGTAATATTCGTAGAGACCTGCGCAATTCCGCGCGATTCCAGATATACGCCAATCGCCTTCACGCCCAGCATCGCCTCGCCCGAATCGCGAAGCTGCCTGATTTTCGCGGCAATTACGCTCGCAGCCACAACATCGCCAGTCTTAAGGTTGACATTATACGCCACCAGCGGCCCACGCGCCCCAACAACGCACGCCCCCGCAGTCGGGTGCACGGCGTCCGGCCCAAGATCAGGCTCGCGACCGCCCGTCAATCCGCGCTCTCTGAGTCGCTCGAAGCCGCCTTTGCGCACATCAGCGAGGTTCACGCATTCGTCCCGCAGGGCGCAGCTCTCGTAGAAATAGACTGGTACATGCAGGTTGCCGGCTATGTCTCGACCTATCGCGTGGCCAAGCTCGACCGCCTCGTCCATAGTCATATCATCAAGAGGAACCACAGGCACAACGTCCACCGCTCCAATTCTGGGATGCCCGCCGGTGTGCTTGTTGAGGTCGATCATCTCGACTGCAACCCTCGCTCCGGCCAGAACCGATGCGCGAATATCGTCCGGCTCGCCGATAAACGTGGCGACCGAACGATTATGATCGACATCCATCGAGTAATCGACAACCCTCACCCCCGACGCCGCGTCTATAGCCGCGACAATCTTCTCCACGACTTCGCGCCGACGCCCCTCGCTGAAATTCGGAACACACTGGATTAACTTTGACAACGCACTCGCCTCCACAGTCTTCTTCTGCTCTCAGGTGCGACTTTCCTACTCCCGCCTCCAAGTGGTATACTATTAATGGAAATTTGGAGCCCCCTGTGGGGGTTGCCAACCTGATTCGATTGGAACCTGTCCGGTTGCGCACAATAGTCCGTCGCCGACAATATACAGTTTCTTAAGGGCATTAAGTTGAAACTTCTACACATCTGTAAAGGCAAAATTCATCGGGCAACCGTCACGCAGTGTGATGTGAACTACGTCGGCAGCATCACGGTCGATCAAGACCTGCTGGACGCGGCGGACATCCTCGACGGCGAACTCGTGCATGTCTGGAACGTAAACAACGGCGAGCGCCTTGAGACCTACGCCATTCCCGCCGAGCGCGGCAGCGGAATAGTCTGCCTCAACGGAGCCGCCGCGTTGAGATGCAATGCAGGCGACAAGGTCATAATAGCGGCGTTCTGCCTCACCGACGAGCCCGTGCAACGACAAGTCGTGCTGGTGGATGATGACAACAAAATCGTAAACAGGATATAACACTCACATGCTGAAATTTCTTCTATACGCATTCCGCTGGCAGCTCTCAACGCCCATCCTCTATCCGGTAGTGCAAAAATTCGGCTCGGGATTCTGGTCGGTGGCGCTTGCGAACTTGATCGGGGCGAGTATATTCTTCTGGGTCGATCGCTTTATTTTCAGCGCGAAAGTCCAGGAATGGGAGTTCATGCAGGTGGGTCGATGCCATGATTGCGGCAAATACACCGCCGTCAGACGTCTTCGCTACGATCCGCGCGGCTACGATCGCCGTGACGACCCAGACCCCGAGTTCAGATGCAGTGAGTGCAGCAAAGCCAAGCTCAAGCAGTTGAAGATAGGTAACTAGAAATCATGTCCGACGCAAGAAAACTGCCCGACATATTCAGCCGACAAGTAGTCGTATTCGACGGCGCAATGGGCTCGCTTCTCGTGGAACGCGGAATCTCCCACCTGCACCCGTTTGAGGAGCTTAACATCTCCAGGCCGGAGATGGTCACCCAGGCGCACTCCGATTACATAACATCGGGCGCAAACGCAATCGAAACGAACACTTTCGGCGCAAACCGGTTCAATCTGGCCCGCCACGGTCTGGAAAACAAAACCTATGAAGTCAATCTCGCTGGAGCGCAGCTCGCAAGGAGCGTCGCGGGATCGAGTATCATAGTCGCGGGTTCCATCGGGCAGCCGGGCGTAAGCCTCGCCCCCATCGGGTCGGCAAGAATTGAAGATTTGCAGAGCAGTATCGAAGAGCAGGTGCGCGCACTTACGGACGGCGGGGTCGACCTGATCCTTTTTGAGACCCTTACGGATTTGAACCAGGCATCCGTCATGCTGGACACCGCGCTCGACAAATGCGGCCTGCCGATCATGGTGCAGTTCGCGATAGGAGCGGACTTCGCGACCGCATGCGGCGACAGCCTGGAAGACATCGTGGCGCGCCTTTCGGACTACCCCATAAGTTCACTTGGCGTCAACTGCCGCGTAGGCCCGGAACAGACTCTTCTCATCGTCCAAGCTCTCCGCGAGATTTGCGAATTGCCCATCTCAGCGCAGCCCAATTCAGGCTTCCCGACCAATGTCGACGGTCGAACCCTGTTTCTTTCCGGCGCGGGATACTTTGCCGACCGTGGAGCCGAGATGGTGCAGGCGGGCGCGTCGATTGTCGGCGGTTGCTGCGGCACGTCTCCCGCCCACATTGAGGCATTGGCCGCTAAAATCAAAGGGCTTGCCAGACCCACACCGGTAAAGGTCAGAACGGCGCAAAGGAAAGAGTCGGTCTCAGTCATCGAGACATGCCGCCAGTCGCCTCTTCTGCGCAAAATGAACGGCCAGTTCGTGACTGTGGAGGTCACTCCGCCTAAAAACGCGAACTATAAAACCCTTCTGGACAAACTGCGTCCGCTGGTCGCCGCGGGAATCACGGCGATAGACGTCACCGACAACCCGATGGCGCGCATGCACATGAGCGCGGTCGCGTTTGCGCATCTGGTTCGCGAGGAACTTGGAGTCGCAACGATTTTGCATCTCACCTGCCGCGACCTCAATCTCCTGGGCATGCATTCCACGCTATTGGGCGCTTCTGCTCTCGGAATCGACGGCATTCTGGCTCTCACCGGCGACCCTGCGAGCGTCGGCGACTACCCAGGTGCAACCTCAGTATTTGACGTCACATCAGACGGCCTCGCAAAAATTGTTTCATCGCTCAACTGTGGATTGGACTACAGCGGCAGAGACATCGGCGGGCCGACAAACTTCGCCATCGGGACGGCGTTCAACCCGGCGGCGGATGACCTCGACCGTGAGATCGAGCGATTGGCGAATAAGCGCGAGTCAGGCGCAAATTTTCTGATGACCCAGCCGGTCTTCGACCTCGACCCTCTGCGCAGAGCCGTCGAAAGAATTCCAAAAGAGTGGGATCTGCCGATCCTTATCGGAGTGCTTCCGCTGAGGAGTTCCAGGCACGCCGAGTTCCTTCACCACGAAGTTCCGGGCATCAACATACCCGATAATATACGCGAAACCCTCGCAAAAGCCGACCCCGAGGCCGTCAAAGTCGAAGGGGTCAAAATCGCAAGAGAGATATACATGGCGGTAAAAAATGAGTTCGGCGGGGTCTATTTTATGCCGCCATTCGACACTTTCGATGTCGTGCGACAAGTTATTGCCGGAGAGTAGTTCAGTCTACGGGATTTTCTTGGGGCTCTGCCCTCAAACACATTAAGGAGATTGCAAATTGGCTCAAGTTGATATGGACACCATCGTAAACCTGTGCAAGGCGCGCGGGTTTGTTTTTCAATCCAGCGAGATATACGGCGGGCTGGGCAGCACGTGGGATTACGGCCCCTTGGGCGTCGCGCTCAAACGCAATGTAAAAGACGCCTGGTGGCGCGATATGATCGCCACTCGCGACGACATCGTCGGTCTGGACGCCGCGATCCTGATGCACCCCAAAGTCTGGGAAACATCAGGTCACGTGCAGAACTTCACCGATCCGCTGGTCGATTGCAAGCAGTGCAAACAGCGTTATCGAGCCGACGACATCGAAGGCGACAAGTGCCCCGCGTGCGGCGGCCAGCTCACCGAAGCGCGACAGTTCAACTGCATGTTCAAGACCCACATGGGCCCGCTTGAGGATAGTGCAGCGGTCGTATACATGAGGCCGGAGACAGCGCAGGGAATCTTCGTGAACTTCACAAACGTCCAGCAGGCGACCCGCAAAAAGCTGCCGTTCGGCATCGGACAGATCGGCAAATCGTTCAGAAACGAGATCACCCCCGGCAACTTCACCTTCCGCACGCGCGAGTTCGAGCAGATGGAGATGGAATTCTTCTGCATGCCCGGCACCGACGACGAGTGGTTCGAGTACTGGGTGAACCAGCGCTGGAGTTGGTATAAGAAGCTGGGCATGAAAGAAGAAAATATGCGCCTGCGTCCGCACGACCCTGCGGAACTCGCGTTTTATTCCAAGGGCACAACCGACATAGAGTACAAATTCCCATTCGGCTGGGGCGAACTTGAGGGAATCGCGAACCGCACCAGTTACGATCTGACCAAGCACTCCGAGGGCTCTGGCAAAGACCTGACATACTTCGACGAGCCGAGCGGAGAGCACGTGACTCCATACGTAATCGAGCCCGCCGCCGGAGCCGACAGGGCAACCCTAGCGCTGCTCATCGACGCCTACGACGTCGAAATCATCGAAAAGGGCGAAAAGAAAGACAAGCGCACCGTATTGCGGTTCAGCAAAGACCTCGCGCCGGTGAAAGCCGCCGTTATGCCACTGCTGCGCAACAGGCCGGAGATAGTCGAGACAGCAAAGAAGCTCGCGCACGACCTGCAGCGTGTCTTCCCGACAATGTACGACGACACCGCCTCGATTGGCCGCCTTTATCGCCGTCAGGACGAGATTGGGACATTGTGGTGCATCACTGTGGACGTGCAGACGGTTGAGGAAGACAATCAGGTCACAATCCGTGACCGCGACACCATGCAGCAGATCAGGATGCCCATCGAGGGCGTGAAGCAGTATCTCAGGGACAAGCTTGAGGATGGCGACTGCTAGTCATTTAGTATTTTAGATTTATTATTTAATGTTTGGCCCGGCGGTTGGCGTCGGGTCATCTTAGTTCAAATACGGCAGATCGACAATTCAATGACCATCCGCGAACGCTACGAACAACTAGAAAAACAGATCCTCTCGCCCCACGCATCCCTCGCGTGTGAGTCGAAAGGCCGCGTTCGCCTCGAAGAGCCTGATCCAATCCGCACCGACTTCCAGCGCGACCGCGATCGCATAATCCATTGCAAATCGTTTCGCAGGCTCAAGCACAAGACACAGGTCTTCATCGACCCCGAAGAGGATCACTATCGCACAAGGCTCACACACACTCTCGAAGTCGCGCAGATAGCCAGGACAATAGCCCGGGCGCTCCGGCTCAACGAAGACCTCACAGAGGCAATCGCCCTGGGTCACGATCTGGGCCACACACCATTCGGCCACGCGGGAGAGAAAGCGTTAAGCGAGGTGATGAACGAGTTCGTCGCTGGAAGCGGATTCAAACACTCCCAGCAGAGCCTGCGGGTCGTCGAAGTGCTGGAGAACAAAGGCCGGGGGCTGAACCTCACATTCGAAGTGCGCGACGGCATCCTTCACCACTCCAAGGGTAATGCCGACCTGGCAATCGACTCTCGCGGCCCCGCCACTTTAGAAGGCAAGGTCGTCAAGATCAGCGACCGCGTCGCCTACGTAAACCATGACATAGACGACGCCATCCGCGCAGGGATCATCACCGAAAACGACCTGCCCAAAGAGTGCGTAGATATACTCGGACGAAGCCACTCGGACCGGATAGGCGCGATGGTCGGCGACATCATCGAGCACAGTATCGCGCAATCTTCCATCGGAATGAGCGACCCATTCCGCAAGGCAACCAACAACCTAAAGGACTATCTCTTCGCGCAGGTTTACGGTCAAGACGTCACCGGCATAGCCGAACTGGCGCATGCAGGCGAAATGCTGAAAGACTTGTTTCGATTTTATATGTCTCACCCCAACCAGATGCCGCATCCCATTGACGACGCCTCCGATGTTTCCATACTCGCGCGATCCGTCTGCGATTTCATATCCGGTATGACCGACCGCTATGCCCAGAAGGACTACGCCAACAGGTTCATGAGGTGGCTGTAAATTGGTCGCCTGTTTTTTTCCTATGCTCAGTTGGCAATGGCGGATTAGCGTGATATAATGAAAGTGTAATGCTTCAATAACTGCAGTTTTTCTCCTGTTCATAGCTAGTCAACAGAGTCAGACGCCGCAATATTGACAGAACATGGAGGTGTAACAAAACTATGAAAACCACGATCAAATGCAACTGCGGGCAGCGCGTACTTGCCAAGGATGTCATGCAAACCGGCTATTATCTCCGTTTAATTGGTCCTAGTTTTGTATACGTCAAGTTTCGCTGTTCCCGCTGCAAGAAGCTTGGGGAGCAGTTCGTAAAGCAGGAAGATTGGGAAGAAGGCATCCTCCACGACATCCAGAGCGAGATTAAACCCGAGGAAAAGCCCAGATTCGAGAAAATGGGCAGAATCGACATCCACGAGTGCATAGACGCCCACTTCGAGCTTGAGAAGATGGACAACCTCCGCGAAATCCTCGAGGCTATAGAAGAAGCTAGAAAGTAAGGGCGAGTTTATACGTCAGAAGAGAGTGGCGGCCTGAATGGCCGGCGCTCTTTTTGTTGTACGAACTCTGGATTATTCGGGCCGCCGCCGCGAAGGTATTACGTGGCTCGATGCCTAAGAATTACTCTGTATGAGTACAAAGAAATGCTATCTTCTTGATATGGACGGGGTCCTGGTAAGAGGCGCCACAGCGATCCCCGGCGCGCAGTCTTTCATCGAAAGGCTCTTGAAAAACGACGCCAAATTCGCGATCCTAACAAACAACCCCATGTTTACTCCGCGCGATCTTCAGCACAGACTCGCGCTGGTGGATCTTAAGGTTCCGCACGACCGCCTCTTCACATCCGCAATGGCGACGGCTCAGTTCCTGAACACGCAGATGCCTGGCGGCTCAGCTTACGTGATCGGCGAGACCGGGCTGACCTCCGCCCTGCACGATGTCGGTTATCTGCAAACCGAGCGTGACCCGGATTATGTCGTCCTCGGCGAGACCACCAATTACAGTTTCGAGCGCATATCCAAAGCGGTCAGGCTGGTTGCGGCGGGAGCCAGGTTCATTGCCACCAACCCCGACCCGTCCGGCCCCAGCGAGAACGGCATAGAGCCCGCGTGCGGAGCAATGGCGGCCCTCATACAGAAGGCCACCGGCATAGCTCCGTATTTCGTCGGCAAGCCCAACCCGCTTATGATGAGAAGCGCGCTTAGATTCCTGGGAGCGCACTCGGAAGAAACCGTGATGGTCGGCGACAGAATGGACACCGACATAGTGGCTGGAATGGAAAGCGGCCTCGACACCATATTGGTGCTGACTGGCGTCACCACCACGGATATGATTACAAAGTTTCCTTACAGGCCGATGAAGGTAGTCAGTTCAGTCGCGGATATAGAAATCTAAAACTCTCCATTATCAACTATTTGAGGAGACAAGCGATGTATGTGACTTTGGTCTATGTTCAGGTCAAGCCCGAGCACGTGGACGACTTCAAAGAAGCGACGCTGGAAGTCGCGAAGGAGTCGTCAAACGAACCGGGAAACATCAGATTCGATCTGCTGCAATCCAGGCAGAGTCCGTGCCATTTCGTGCTCTACCAAGGATATGAGTCCTCCGATGACGCCGCCGCGCACAAAGGCTCTCCGCACTATCTGCATTGGCGGGATCGCGTGGCCGGCTGGATGGCGGCTCCCAGGGAAAGCGCCGATTACGAGGGGCTGCAGCCGAGTCACGACTTTTGGGTAAGTGACAAATAATACCCTGCCACTTACGGGAGGACTGACAATGTTTTGGTCGGCTGCCCGACGAATAACAATTTGCGCGGCGCTGCTTGTTATATTGCTTGGCATATGGTGTCACGCCTCTCAGGGTAAACAAACCCTGACGCGCACCATGAAAACCGAGTTTTTTACGGTTCATTACGACCCGTCAGACCCATATTTGCCTCAGTTAATGTCCGAAACGGCCAAAATCGCACTGCTTCGGGTATCTCGCGAACTGGGTTACACGCCGGACAAAACCCGTCCGCTGACCCTGAACATCTATCGCACACATATATCGTTTATCGAGGCCGGAGGGCTGCAGCAGAGCAAGTTCACTGTCGGCACAGCAAGCAGTGGAAGCGAAGTGATTTCAGTAGATGCCAGCGGTGTGTTCGCGCCCGCAAACGAGACTATCGCGCATGAGGTCACACACGCGGTCATATTCAGAATACTAGGCGCGAATGTGTCTGACCTGCCGCTTTGGGTCAATGAAGGAATCGCGCAGTACGAGTCTGAAGAGTTTCCCGACGCTGACAACTCCGTCGTGGCCGAAGCGGCGGCAGACGTCAGACTGATTCCGCTCGATGATTTGTCGAAAGCGTTTCCCGAGAACAATACGCACCTTGCATACGCAGAGTCGGCTTCGGCCATCCGTTATATGGTCAAGCATCACGGCAAATCGTCGTTAAAAGCCCTTCTTCACGAAATGGCGATCGGGAATTCGTTCGATCGAGCGATGATCAAATCTACTAGGCGATCAGGCGAACGGTTTGCCCAGGATTGGGAATCTTCAGTAAGCAGAAACTACGCAACGCTCAAGTTCACGCGGATCGCAATGGGCACTATTCCGATCATTATGGCGATACTTGCGATAATCGCATACTTCGTGAGGCGCAAACAAAAGATAGAAGCCGCGAGGCAGTGGGAACAGGAAGAGTTTGAGAAAACGCTGCGCAGGCAACTCGGCAACGACTGGTGGAGGTGATTTCTTGAGGCTCCGCCCCAAACCCCACCAGAGATTCTGCAAGGAAACCAAGTTTCCTTGACCTTCTGACTCAGAGTTGAACGATCCCTTAAGGGATCGTTCAACTCTGGAACGGGGATCCAGGGGCCACTCGGCTCCTGGCGGAGTTAAGGGGCAGAGCCCCTTATGGGAGTCTGAGGGTAAAAACCCTCAGATAATTCCCCGCAAAGTCGTTATTGCTTCGCCTTCGGCGCCGGGCCCGGCTTGACATTACCGCCCATCATGGGATTTGTCTCGGGCGGATTCTTTACCGTTTCAGCCACATCCTTGAGATAAGGAATACTGATTGTGATCTTTGAATCTCTCTTTCTCTTGCTCAGTTCCTCGGTGAACTTGGGATCCATCTGAGACTTCTGCATGGCGGCGGCGTCTTCGACCTCTTCTTTGACATCCTTAAGTTTGAGATCGGCTTTCGGCTGCGCCTTGGTCACTTTCATGAGCACATAATTCGTGGGCATGCCTTCCTGGCCGAATGAGAACACCTTACTGATGCCGTTAACTTTTGTTTCCTTCGCGGCATTAGCGAGTTCCTGAGGCAATCCCTCCTGGCCTTCGGCGATCCATATCTCGATGGGGCCTCCGCCCATGGAGAAGCGTTTATCGGAAAACTTGGAAGCGGCATCTTCGAAGCTCATGCCTTTTTCTATAGCCTTGGCGGCATCTTCGACTTTTTTCTTGTCGGAGTTGATAATCAGCGCCACGTACTTGCGCGGGCCGTGGACATATCGCGATTTCATCATGTTGTATACTGACTCAAGCTCTTTATCATCAATCTTGATGATCTTTTTGACAAGGTTGATTCTGGCCTGCATGGCGGTCAGTTCGGACGTGACGGCCTCTTTGCCCATTAGTTTGACCTGGCGGTCGTACATGCCGTCGCGCTCAAGCGTCTTGATCTGTCTGTTGATCTGATCCTGGGTCGGCGGAACACCTTCGTCCTTGGCCCACTTGATAATGATGTTTTGTTCGATGAGATTGGCCAGCACCTCTCGACCGGCTCTGCGGCTGGTCTGATCGAAATACTGTGACGCCGGAATGTTCTGACCATCGACGACTGCGACGGTATCCGGCACATCAGCGACTTTACATTTCTGGCCGCAGCCCGTTAAGGCGAGTGCGATACCAGCGGCGGCTATCCAGATAGCGGCTTTTTTCATGTTTTGCGTAGGCTCCTTATTTGTGCGGAATATGTTACAAGCCAATATTAGCGTACGGCATTCTATATTCCTGCTTGCTAAAGAAAGTACGTGGAAAACAGTACCCTTTATGGCGCAGGTTCAAACCACAGCGAATCAGCAATCCAAGCCTGATGAACCGCCACAAGGAAACCGACGATTATATAGTATCGCATTCAGCTGAGGGTAGTGTAGATGGATGAACGCGAACTTTTTGTCGCCGGCACCACGGTCATTTTCAAATGGATTAATGCGTATGGCTGGCCGGTGGAATACGTCTCCCCAAATTTGAAAAGCCTCTTCGGTTACGAACCACAATATCTGATCGACGGAATAATCAGCTTCGCGTCGGTTGTTCACCCTGACGACCTGGCACGAGTTGAAGACGAAGTATGCGCGTATTCCGATGCGGGCGTGCCGCATTTCGAGCAAGAGTATCGTGTTCGCCACGCCAACGGCGAATATCGCTGGGTATACGATTTCACTCTGATAATAAGAAATTCCAGCGGGACTATTACGCATTACTGTGGCTATTTGCTGGACATCACAGATAGAAAAAAAATAGAAGAAGCGCTCAAAAACAGCGAAGAGAAGTTTCGAGCCGTAGCCGAGTACAGCAAAGTCGGAATCACTCTGGCCCGCGAAGACAAATTTATATACGTAAACCCATATACCCTTGAGCATAGCGGATATTCACAGGAACAGCTGCTCAGTGAACCTGCCAACATGATAATCAGCCCAGAGTATCACCCGGTAATTAGGGAGCAGATCTCGCGAAGCATGGCAGGTGAAAACGTCACCTCAGATGACATCAAAATGATCACCGCATCCGGTCAGGAGCGCTGGATTACGTTGTCCACGGCAAGCTTCGACTATATGGGCGAGCGCACTGTTGCAGCCATTGCGCTGGATGTCACCGATCGAAAAAGAGCGGAAGATGTCCTGAAAAAGTCTCACATGAAAATGGAAGCCGGCGTAAGGCAGAGAACCGCCGAACTGGCGGCCGCAAACGCCGCGCTGCATCAGAAAATCCTCGAACAGAGTCGAACAGAGGAAGCGCTGCGCAAGGCCAAGGAAGAAGCCGAAGCGGCAAGCAGAGCAAAGAGCGAGTTTCTGGCCAACATGAGTCACGAAATACGCACTCCCATGAACGGCATCATCGGCATGACCGAACTCGCCTTGAACACCAATCTAACGCATGAGCAACACGAATATCTGCAAGCGGTAATGGGTTCAGCCGACGCGCTGCTGACCTTAATCAACGACATCCTCGACTTCTCCAAGATCGAAGCGAGGAAGATGACAATAAATCCCGACGACTTCAATCTTCGCGACAGCCTGGCCGACATACTCAGCATTCTCGCGATTCGCGCCCACGAAAAAGGGCTGGAACTAGCCTGCCACGTCCTACCGGATGTGCCAGACGCGGTGGTAGGCGATACCCATCGACTGCGGCAGATCGTGGTCAACCTCGTCGGAAACGCGATCAAATTCACAGAGACCGGCGAGGTCGTCCTGCGCGTAGAGACCCAGTCGCGCACCTCAAACGAGGCCGTTCTGCACTTCTCGGTATCGGACACGGGCATAGGCATTCCTATAGACAAACATGCCGAGATATTCGAAGCGTTCGCGCAAGCCGACGGTTCCACCACGCGTAGATACGGCGGAACCGGGCTCGGTCTTGCCATATCGTCTCAACTTACTCGTATGATGGGCGGAGAGACTCAGGTCGAGAGCGAACTCGGAGTTGGAAGCACATTTCACTTCACGCTGCCCTTTAAGCTTCAGGACAGCGCACCCGCGCGGGTAATACCCGTTGAACTCGAAAACATGCCCGTGCTGGTGGTCGATGACAACGACACAAACCGGCACATTTTCCAGGAAATGCTCACCAGTTGGCGAATGAACCCGACAACAGTTTCAAGCGGCGAGGAAGCCCTCCACGTGATGAAGACAGCCGCACGCGACGGAAATCGTTTCCCGCTCGCGCTGATAGACGCTCGCATGCCGGAAATGGACGGGTTTGCTTTGACCGAGATGATAAAACAGACTCCTGAACTTGTCGAAACAACTATCATTATGCTTTCTTCAGCCGGACAGCACGGAAACATCAAAACATACCGGGATATGGATATCGCATTGTACCTGGTGAAGCCGGTAAGGCAGTCCGACCTGCTAGAGTGCATCAGAAAGATATTCGCAAAATCCGAACCTGTCGAACGCGAAAGCTATGCGCCTATGCCGAAAAACGCTCGGAGCCTGAGTATACTCCTGGCAGAAGACAATCCGGTTAACCAGAAACTTGCGCTGCGCATATTGCAAAAACGAGGGCATAAAGTGAATGTTGTCGACAACGGGCAGAATGCAGTTGAAGCTGTGAATGGCCAACACTTCGATCTCATCCTGATGGACGTGCAAATGCCCGAAATGGACGGCTTTGAAGCAACAACTGCCATTCGCAAAAAAGAGAAAACCACCGGAACGCACATCCCCATAATCGCTATGACAGCCCACGCCATGACCGAAGACAAAGAGCGCTGCATAGCTGTGGGAATGGACGACTACATCTCCAAGCCGATTCGAGCCAACGCCCTGATTGCTATCTGTGAAAACCCTGAACTCGTTCATGAATCCGCCAGCCATGAAGACGCGGAGAGCCATGTCTTTGACTTGAACTCCGCACTGGCCCGGCTGGATGGAGACAGACTGCTCTTTCAAGAGATCACAGGATTGTTTCTCGATGACTGCCCAAGGCTTGCATCTGCGATACGGGAAGCAATCACAAATCAGGACAGCAATGCACTTGAACGCTCCGCGCACGCTCTAAAGGGCGCGGTCAGTAACTTCTCGTCCGGCCCAGCGTTCGATTTATCGCTCAAACTTGAGCGAACAGGCCGAAGCGGCGACATGTCCGAAGCCGAGTCGATCTTTGAGTCGCTGGAAATAGAAGTCGCCCATCTGGTTTCGGCGCTAAATTCTTTGGACTCAGCAGCATAATCACATATAATCTACCCGGACGCGCTCTCTACCGCTGAGGAATTTGTCTATTGCGAGCGCAGCGATGACCCCTTCGCCCGCCGCAATAATCGCCTGTTTGGGATGCAAACACGTAACATCACCCACGGCATATACGCCCGGCATATTGGTCGTGAAGCTGCAGTCCACATCTATGCAGCCCTCCGACCGCAAATTCAGGGCACCGCTCAGGAAACCGGTGATTGGAGCCGAACCTTCCAGCAGCATAAACACTCCGTCCACAGGCAGCATGGACTCCATCCCGCTTGTGTCGGTAACTTGTATCCCGGTCACGGACTGGCTGCCGATGACCCTCTGGACTTTAAGCCCGACATGAGTCACAATGTTCGGCGCACCGGCAATCTCTTCCAATAAGTCCGACGGCCCGTTGAGTCGGGTCCTAGGCGTCACCAAGTGGACAAGTTGCGCGAATCGAGCCAGAAACAACGCCTCTTCCAAAGCGACTTCGCTGTGTCCGATGATAGCTGCTTCGCGATCCTTATAAAATGCAGCGTCGCAGGTCACGCAGTAGCTGACGCCTCTGCCAAGGAAGTCGTCTTCGCCATCGATCTTTTCATGTCGCCCCAGGGAACCTGTCGCTATCACCGCGGCGCGACCTTGAAAGGTTCCGGTGGAAGTGTAGAAAATCTTCGTGTCCGGCACAAGATCGACCGCCATTACAGCGCTCTTGAGATATTCCGCGCCGAAGCCGGTCGCCTGATCGCGCATAACACCAAGCAGATCGGAACCCGCGATGCGGCCGCTTACACCAGGATAATTCTCTATGACAGCCGTAGAGGCCAGCGCTCCGGCCCCGGGAGCGCGGTCGAGCACAAGCGTGGATAGTTTCGCGCGAGCCGCGTACAGCGCGCACGACAGCCCAGCCGGACCACCGCCCACAATGACCACATCACGCACTTTGTCGCTCATAGTAATAGCGATATACCCACATGTGAGGCTTAAACCAATGGTTGATTACCAGACATCCGGCAGCGCTTCGAGGTTGATGCACTGCTGCATTCCAGCGATCCCCTGCTCCATCACGACACATGTGCCGTGCTCGTCTGTGGCGAGAAACACCCTGTCCACGGAATTCAGAATCACGGAATACCCCAGGCCCATCGACGGCTTGGTGGAAAACCCGGCCTTTAGAGTGGCATTGGGCAGCAAGAGCGCATCCATACCGCTGCCGTGATCCATTATGCCGACCCGCACAAACTCGTCATTCACCCACACGCACGCTTTTCCTCCGTCCGCATGCTTGATCGCGTTTGTAGCGGCCTCACCTACTGCGGTTACCAGGCAGTCTATGCGATCCTCCGGCATACTCGCTTCTTCGGCCATTTCAGCAACGCGGCCTCGCAAAGCGGCAAGATCATCTGGACTTGCAAGAGGCAGTTCTTCGCCACAGCTCATCATCGCCTCGATCTCGTCGCTGCTTACAAGGCTGAGCTTGCCGTCAGTTACGGCAAATATGGTGCGCTGGTAAAACAGCCTCTTGGCCTCCTCGGCCTCAAGACGTATATGCAGCTCCTGTTCTCGTTGTTGGCAGAGTTCGGCCTGAGTGCGCAGATATTCCTGTCTGGCCCGCGCCTCACGGATTTCACGTTCGATGGCTGGAACGAGTCTGGCAAGATTGCCTTTGAGGATATAATCGTGGGCGCCCGCTTTCATGGCTTCCACTGCGGTGTCATCGCTAATCTTGCCGGAAACAACGATAAACGGCAAATCAATCTCTTTTTCCTTAAGGAGCGCCAAAGCTTCAAGCCCGCTAAACTCCGGCAGGATATAATCCGAGATCACTACGTCCCATTCGTGTGCATCCAGGGCCGCAAGCATCGCGTCGCGCGTATCCACGCGAACAAAATCTACATCGAAACCGCTCCGGCTCAATTCATGAAGCACGAGCAGCAGATCGATCTCCGAATCTTCAACAATCAGCGCGCGCAAGGACATACTCATATGGACACGCTTTCCTCCAATGCCGGTTACCGACATGACCCACTTGTTACGGCAGGCGTTCGGGATTGGCTAAACAAGACCCAAACCGCGACTGCTTTGCTTGTAGGCTGTCATAACCCAACTCCGCCGTCATCACAACTCGGCACAGCAAAAAACGTCTCAGCCCGCATTACTTCGGATCAGATGCGAGCAAAAGCGCAGGTCTTGTAGAACACAATGCTTACTTGGCATCCATTCGCGGTTTTTCCTTCCAAATTATAAGAAAAAAACGAAATTATCTGGTATATGGGAACAAAAACGCGCCAGCCACGCAATAATGATTGTGCATCGCAAACCTTGCGATGCACACCTTATTACAGTATAATCTGTGCAGAACATGCTACCGTATTCCCAGCGTTCCAGCTTTCTAACTTTTTGACTTTTGACTTCATAACTGGAGGTTTTCATGAGCAACCACTCGGACGGGAGCGTCTGCAGGCTCGCGGATCTGACTCCCGACAGCGTAAGAAACACAATCGTCCGCAAGGAGAAGCTCTCGCCGGTGTTGACGCTTCTCGAAATCAACGCGCCGCTGATCGCGCGGTCGGCCAAAGCCGGACAGTTCGTAATGATATGGGCGGGCGAGACCAGCGAGCGCATCCCTCTCACTATCTCCGAGATGAACCCCGACAAGGGCACGATAACGATCATCTTCCAGGAAGTTGGACGAGGCACGATGGAACTGGGCGCGTTTAACGTCGGCGACGACATCCCCAGCATCTCCGGCCCGCTGGGCCACCCCACCCCAATTGAAAACTACGGCACAGCGGTGGTGATCGGCGGAGGAGTCGGCACGGCCATCGCGCGGCCTGTCGCGGCGGCCTTGAAAAAGGCGGGCAATCATCTTATTACCATTATCGGCGCCAGGGAAAAATCGCTCATCATCCTCGAAAAAGAAATGAGCGAGATCGCCGACGAACAATTCATCACCACAGACGACGGCTCGCATGGCCGCAAGGGTCTGGTGACGGACGCCTTGAAAGAAATTCTCGATAAGCAGAAAGTGGACATTGTGGTCGCAATCGGCCCGCTGCCGATGATGCGGTTCGTCGCGAAAACCACCGAACCTTACGGCGTCAAGACAATCGTCTCACTCGACCCGATTATGGTCGACGGCACGGGCATGTGCGGCGGCTGCAGGGTAACGGTCGGCGGCAAAACGATGTTCACCTGTGTGGACGGCCCCGACTTCGACGCGCACCAGGTGGACTGGGACGAGCTTAAGGCGCGCAAATCGTTCTATTTTGAGACCGAAAAGAAGGCAAGAGAAGCATTCGCCGCGACTGGAGGTGGCAAGTAATGGCTAAAGGCGGACCCAGAAACCCGATGCCGCATCAGGATGCGGCTAAACGTATAACAAATTTCGATGAAGTGGCTCTCGGCTACAGCGAAGAAACGGCTCTCGACGAGGCGCAGCGGTGTCTCAACTGCAAAACCAAGCCGTGTGTGTCGGGATGCCCCGTGAATATCGACATACCGGCGTTCATCGAGCTTATCAAGGCCAAAGAGTATAACGCCGCCGCTGACGAAATCAAGAAAACCAACTCGCTTCCGGCTATATGCGGCAGGGTGTGCCCGCAGGAGAACCAATGCGAGAAGTTCTGCGTTCTGGGAAAAAAAGGCGATGCGGTGGCGGTCGGCCGACTGGAGCGGTTCGCCGCCGATTATCAGGCCGCGCACTCCAATGGAGTCGAGATTCCCAAACCGGAGCATCCCGAGCTTGCACAGTATAAGGTGGCGGTGGTCGGATGCGGGCCCGCAGGGCTTACTGTCGCGGGCGACCTCGCGAAGATGGGCTATATGGTCACTATCTTCGAAGCGCTTCACAAGACCGGCGGCGTGCTCCGCTACGGCATCCCCGAGTTCAGGCTTCCGCGCACCATCCTCGATCGCGAGGTGGACTATGTGAAGTCACTTGGGGTCACGATCCTCACGGATATGATCGTCGGGCGAACGTTTAAGGTCGAAGACCTCCTGAATGAAGGGTTTGAAGCCGTGTTTGTAGGCACGGGCGCGGGCGCTCCCAAGCTGATGGGAATTCCGGGCGAGAACCTTTCGGGCATATATTCCGGCAACGAGTGGTTGACCAGAATCAACCTCATGCGCGCTCATCGCGAGGACTACGCAACCCCAATCAAGCTGCCCAAGAGCGCATGCATAATCGGCGCGGGCAACACTGCTATGGACTGCACCCGCACTGCCCTCAGAATCGGAGCGGAGAAGGTGACGATTGTCTACCGCCGCGGCCGCGAGGAAATGCCCGCGCGCTCCGAGGAAATCGAGAACGCCGAGGAAGAGGGAGTGATCTTCAAGCTCCTTACCAACCCCACACGATTCATCGGTGACGAAAACGGCGCGGTGCGAGCCATGGAATGCTTGCGGATGGAACTCGGTGAGCCGGATGCGTCGGGCAGGAGACGCCCCGTACCGGTTGCCGGCAGCGAATTTGAGATCGAGTGCGACACCGTAATCGTCGCTCTCGGCCAGAACCCCAACCCGCTCATCCGCACGACCACCGACGGCCTCACATGCGAGAGCTGGGGCGGGATTTGCATCGACGCCGAGACGGGCATGACCTCGATTCCCGGAGTCTTCGCGGGCGGCGACGCCGTAACCGGCGAGGCCACCGTCATCTCGGCTATGGGCGCTGGAAAAGTCGCCGCAGCCGGGATAGATAAATATATACGAGAAAAGAAAAAATGAAAACTATCGGTCTCGCGCCGAATCCACATAAGAGCGACGCCATGCAGCTCACCGTCGAACTGGCGGACTGGCTGGCTGAAAAAAACGTCCGTGTGCTGGTATCGGAAGAAATCGCGGCGGGCATAGGTCGGCCACGCCTTGCCGCGACCGAGAGCGATGTGGTCGGCGCAGACCTGCTGATGGTTCTGGGTGGCGACGGCACAATGCTGCGTTGGGGCAGGCTTGCTGCGCCGCGCGGCACTCCGCTTGTGGGAGTGAACTTCGGGCAGTACGGCTTCATCACCGAGACTCATCCCACCAACGCGAAGACCGCCCTGGCGAAATTCCTCGACGGAGATTATTCCCTGAGCGAACGTGTCGTGCTGAAGGCCACAGTGACCAGAGAAATGGAGCTGATCGGCACTTACTATGGGCTGAACGATGTAGTCGTATCGAAGGGTCCGTTCGCTCGAATGCTGGGGCTTCGCACGTATGCGGGCAATAAGTTCATCGTCAACTACACAGCCGACGGCATCATCATCGCAAGCCCCACGGGCAGTACGGCGTACTCGCTGTCGGCGGGCGGGCCGGTGGTGCATCCTGGAGTGAGTGTTTTCATCATAACGCCCATCTGCCCACATACGATGAACGCACGGTCGCTCGTGGTTCCAGATACTGAGACCGTGCAGATCATTCCAGATTGCGCGGAAGCCAACCCCGAGATTATGGTGACCGTTGATGGCCAGCTCGGCGAACATCTGGCCTGCGGCGACAAGGTGGAAGTCGGGAAAGCCGACTTTACGGCAAAGTTGGTTCAACTGGAACCCCAGAGTTTCTACACCAAGTTACAGAGAAGGCTTCGTTGGGGCGAGAGACTCAGCGGAGGATAATAGCAACCGACAACTTGATTATGCTAACCGAACTGCATATCCAAAACTTTGCTCTGATAGACGAACTCCGGCTCGAAGTGGGAACGGGGTTCAATGCGCTTACCGGCGAGACCGGCGCGGGCAAATCGATTATCGTGGATGCGATGAGCGCGGCTCTGGGCGAGCGTACCGGCAGCGAAGTCGTGCGAACGGGAGCGGAAAAGGCTGTTGTCGAAGCTGTGTTCGATATCTCGGACAGCGAGGCGTTGATTCGGGCAGCGTCGGATTACGGGTTCGAGCCGGAAGACGGACTGCTTATCCTGAGCAGGGAAATCGCGCAGGGTGGACGGTCGCAGTGCCGGGTAAATGGTCGTCCCGCGACCGCCTCCATCGTAAAGGGCATAACTTCACTGCTGGTGGATATTCACGGCCAGCACGAGCATCAATCGCTGCTGACGGTGGCGACGCATATAGACATATACGACGCATGGTGCGGTCAGGATGTGTCGGCTCTCAGGGATCAGGCGGCGGAGCTGTTCGATGAGCTTGAGTCAGTCTGCTCTGAGCGGGACAAATTACAGACCAATGAGCGCGAACATGCGCGCCTGCTCGATTTATACAATTTCCAGGCCGAGGAAATCGCGAACGCGCATCTGCAGCTGGGCGAAGAAGAAGATCTGGCGCAAGAAAGGAACCGGCTCGCCAACGCCGAAAAACTATTCGAGGCAGCATCCGAAATCCACGATGCGCTCGGAGCGGACGGCGGAAGTATCGACGGCCTCAATGCCGCCGCGGGCTGTGCTGAGAAGATGGCGCTGGTGGATCCGTCGATGTCGGGTTTTGTCGAGAACCTCAACACGGCTCTTATAGCCGCGCAGGACGCCGTGCATCAGATCCGGCAGTATATGGACGAAGTCGAGGCTAACCCTGGCAGGCTCGAAGACGTCGAGGAGCGGCTCGATCTGATCCGCACCTTAAAGCGCAAGTACGGCGATTCTACTGAAGAAATCATCCGATATGGCGGTGAACTTGCGGGCAAGATAGACGATCTCGCGAACGCCGAGGAGCGCTCAAGCCGACTCGCAGGTAAAATCGACGATTTGACGCAAAGATTGAAGAACGTCTGCGGCAAACTGTCGACGCTCAGAAAAGACGCGGCATCGAAGTTCGAGAATGCTGTTGAGGTCGAGTTGGCCGATCTGGCTATGAGCAAAACAAAATTCGAAGTAAGCATACAGCCCGCCGAACCTGGGCCGAAGGGCGCGGATGCGCTGGAATTTTTAATTTCGCCAAACCCAGGCGAACCAATGAAGCCTCTCGCGAAAATTGCGTCAGGCGGCGAAATGTCCAGGATTATGCTTGCGCTGAAGTCGGTGACGACGGACGCGGCCGTCCCGACTCTGGTCTTCGACGAGATCGACACCGGCATCGGAGGAAGGATTGCTCAGACACTCGGCGACAAAATCGCTTCGCTCTCAAAAAGCTGCCAGATATTGTGCGTGACCCATCTGCCGCAGATCGCAAGCAAGGCCGACAGACATTTTTCAGTCGACAAGGTAGTCGAGGACGGGCGAAGTTTCGTCAGGATAGCAGCGCTGGAAAACGAAGACAGAGTGCTGGAATTGGCGCGCATGCTGGGCGGCGAGGAAGAGTCGCTGACGGCGACGCAGCATGCCAGGGAGATGCTTTCACTTGCACATCAAAGGAACCGTTAAGCTCGATAAAAGAACAAAAGACCTCGCAAAACGGCTCAAACCGGGCGATATCGCGCTCATAAAGCACGAAGATATCGACTCCACCGCCGCGCACATGCTTGTGGAGGCGCGGGTCAAGGCTGTAATTAACGTCTCGAAGTCATGCTCGGGTCATTATCCGAACCTCGGGCCCCGCGTGCTTGTTAACGCGGGGATTCCTCTAATCGACAATGCCGGAGACGAACTGTTCAAGGGACTCAAAGAATGCGAGTCGATTGAGATTCGAGATGGTGCGATCTACCGCGGCGACGATGTGCTCTCCCAAGGTGAATTGCTGACCGCTGAGAGGGTCGATCAACTTATCGAGGACGCGAAGGCCAACCTGGGCAAGGTGCTCGAAGATTTCGCGGAAAACACCCTGACTTATGTCACAAAAGAAAAGTCGCTGCTGCTCGACCCGGCGGCTCTGCCCGATGTCCGAACACCGATCAACGACCGTCACGCGCTAGTGGTCGTGCGGGGTGAGAGTTACAAAGAAGACCTCGTAATCATCAGGCATTATATACGCGAAATGAAGCCCGTGCTTATCGGTGTGGACGGCGGCGCGGACGCGCTCGTCGAGATGGGCTTGAAGCCGGATATTATCATCGGCGACATGGACAGCGTATCGGATGCGACGCTTAAGTGCGGCGCCCAGCTCATAGTTCACGCATACGCTAACGGTAAGGCTCCTGGATTGCCCCGAGTTGAACAACTCGGGTTGAAACCTATGGTGTGCGCCATTCCGGGAACCAGCGAAGATCTGGCGCTGCTGCTGGCTTATGAAAAAGGCGCGGAGCTGATAGTGGCGGTGGGAACCCACTCGCACCTCATCGACTTCCTGGACAAGGGCCGGAAAGGTATGTCGAGCACTTTTTTGGTCAGACTTAAAGTCGGAAACAGGTTAGTCGACGCAAAAGGTGTAAGTAAACTATATCGGGCGCAGCCAAGCGTAAAGTACGTCGGCATACTGGCTTTGGCCGCGCTGGTGGTAATTGCAGCCGTAATTGCTCTCTCGCCGACAATGCACGACCGCGTGCAGTCGATTTTCGACAATTTGCGCGCACAGATGTGGCAGGTTTACACTAAGGCGCATCCTTGGACGTGGGGAAAATGATAGACATTCGTTATCACATATACAGCATCGCAGCAGTGTTTTTCGCGCTGGCGGTGGGCATCGTTATCGGGACATCTTTCGCTCGGAGTTCCCCCGTGGGCGGGGCGGAACGACGGACAATAATCCGTTACGAGAACTCCATGCGCAGCCTTAAGCGCGAGATCGAGAAAACCGCCGAAGACAACGCCAGGAAAGCGCAAATAGCGAAAAACTGTGAAGAATTCTGCCGCGCGGCGCTTCCATCAATCGCAAAGAACAGGCTGCTTGGGCGAAATGTGGCGATTGTGCAGACCGGCGATTATGACGATCTCTCGGGTAACGTAAAGCTCGTGTTGGAGCTTGCGGGAGCGCACGTAAACAGCGTTACAGATATCAATCGCCTGTTTCCGTGGGACGATGACACTAAGATTGCGGCAGCGCTTACCCATTGCGGAATCGCGCCTCCGTCCGACCCCAAAGAGGCCAGGAACAAGCTGTTTTCGGTCTTTGCTGGGATGCTCTATGCCGGACAGTATCAACTTCTGGCATCCAGGTTTGAGGAATCGAAAGTCGCCAAGTTCACCGGAGAATACGGCAGGGTAAACAGGCTCATCGTGATTGTTGGAGGAACGGAATCGGAACCGACATTCAGCCCGCAGCATATCGACTCGCAGCTTATATCGCAGCTCGATGCTCCAGACGTGACTATCGTAGGATGCGAGGGCTCGCAGGCGGTCGGCTCGTATATATCAGCCTGGCACAAAACCGGCATTGCAACAGTGGACAATGTGGATTCGGCTATCGGACAGATGGCTCTGATATGCGCACTGAACGGCGAGAATGCGCAATTTGGAACAAAGGAAAACGCCGACCGGCTTATACCGCACACTCTGGAACCCCCAATGGGGGTTGCTCGCTAATTTCAATTGAAAAGTCTGTCACTATAGATAAAAACTGTGGTAAGCGCTGACAGGTCTGGGCTTTTAGCTCTCTACTCTCAGCTCTCAGCTATTCTCTGAGGAAATGGATTTGGCCGACGTATCCGTCTTAATTCCGGCATACAACGAAGAAGACCTGATCGGGCAGACCGTGCAGGCCGCGCTCGGCATGCCGGGAATTCGCGAGGTTGTGGTGATCGACGACGGCTCTGAAGACGAGACGCCGTTCGTCGCTCATGAGGCAGGCGCTCGGGTGATTCAGATGGATCAGAACCTCGGCAAGGGCGCAGCTATGAACAGAGGCGTTGCAGAGACGGATTCGGACATTCTTCTGGTAATAGACGCCGATTTGGGCACATGCGCCGTTGAGACTTACAGGCTCCTAGAACCGATTTTGGCCGATCAGGCGGATATGTCGATAGCTGTGATGAAAGCGCCGCCGGGTCACAAGGGCGGGTTCGGAATTGTGTTGAAACTCGCAAGGTGGGGAATCAGGAAATACGGCGGCACGCTTGTGACCGCGCCCATATCGGGCCAGAGAGCGATCAGGCGAAAGCTCATCGAAGACATCGGCGGGTTCGAGAAGGGTTTCGGCGTCGAGACTGCGCTTACAATCGACGCTCTCAGAAAGGGCTACCGGATTGTGGAAGTGCCGTTGCCTTTGAATCATAGAGTGTCCGGACGAAACTTAAGAGGGTTCCTGCACAGGGGGCATCAGTTTATAGACATTGCGCGGGCGTTGTGGCGGCGAAGACAATTATAGATGTTGAATTCTGAATTTTAAGATGTTGAGGACTTGATGCGAGGATATACGACTGGCGATAGAATAACATACTGGCTGTTTCAGGACAGAATTCCTGTGACGAAGATGCTCATCGTAGCGAACTTGGCGACGTTCATCGCGATTGCGCTCTTCAAGATGAGTGTGATCGGATATTTCCTGGGGTTCAATACGGCAACGGCGCTGCTGATGCCGTGGACATTCGTCACATATCCTCTGGTCGGAGCCGGGGACATCATCGGGCTGCTTTTCGGCTGCTACTGGCTGTGGGTAGCAGGAGGCAGTCTGGAACGCTCATGGAGCAGCGCCCGGTTCGGTGCATACTTCTTCCTGATGTGCGCGATATCGACATTGGGTATATGGGCCGGAGCTTTTCTCATCCATGCGCAGGTGCCGGTAATCGGCCTATGGCTTCCGCTGGCGGGAGTGACGATCTCCTGGGCGATGCTCAATCCAGAGCAACAGATACTTTTCTTCTTCGTAATCCCGATGAAGCTCAAATATCTGGCGCTGCTGGATGTTGTGCTGGTGCTGGTGTCATATGGTCAGATGCATCTGTTGCTGGGGCTGTTCGCTCTGATCGGCTGCGCGTTTTCGTATTGGTACATTTTGCCGCACGACTTCGGGCTGTCGAGAAATCGGGGCGGTGGACAGGTGGTGCGAGTCCATAGGCGCCGGTCTTTCCTGCACAAGTTGAACCCGTTCGCGCTGCTCAAAGACAAGCGCGAAAAGGATCGTCTCAGAAAGCTCTTTGAGGACTCGTTTGGCGACGACGAGCAACGTTAAATGCTGATCCTATTACTTATACCGGCCTTGATCTGGCATATACTCATCTTTCGTCTGGCTCCGAGGCTCGGGCTGGTAAAACTCAACTTCAACAAAACCCCGATTATGGCGTCTTACGGCATTGCGTCGTTTGTATATATGGCTGTGGCGATGATCATTCTCGGCAGTTTTGGATATGCAAACTGGAAGCAGGTGAGCCTATACAACGCCACGCTCGGCGCTATGTGGATGCTTGGCATCATCGACGACATCTGGGGCACGCGCAAGGTCGGCGGGTTCAAAGGTCACTTTAGAAAACTGCTCTTAGAAAGAAAACTCACAACGGGCGCTGCGAAAGCTATCGGCGGAGGAATTGTGGGAATCGCAGCAGGGTGGATCGTCTCTGACGGGGATGTTCTCAGGTGGATACTGGCGGCAATGCTGATTCCGCTGGCGTCGAATATTCTTAATTTATTTGATTTACGGCCGGGCAGGGCTGTGGCTGTATTTTTTCTGGGATTAGGTGTAACATGTATTGCAGTGGGCGGACACTTTACGGCTCCCTGGCTTGTGGGGATAATAGCGGCCGTCACACTGATGTTCTCGGTTGTTGACTCGAAAGGGAAGGCAATGATGGGCGACTCCGGGTCGAACGCTCTGGGCGCGGCTTTGGGTCTCACGATGGCTTTGAACACGGGAATTGTGTTTCAGGCCGTCGCGATTGTTGTTATAGCCGCCGTTCATTTGTATTCCGAAAAGCACTCGGTGTCCGCTTTGATCGAACGCAACCCGGCGCTTCGAGCCATAGACCGAAGATTGGGGGTACGGTAAGTTGGCCGGCACAATCAAGATCGACCGCGAAAAATGCAAGGGCTGTGAGCTGTGCGTTCACTTCTGCCCCAAAGGATGTATCGCGATGGAGGAAGGGTTCAACCACATGGGTTATCGTCCGTCGTGTTTTGTCAAGAAAGACGAGTGCAGCGGCTGCGCAGTGTGCGCGCGCGTGTGCCCGGATGTTGCAATTGAGGTATGGAGGTAGCACATGGCGACCAGAAAGCTGATTAAGGGCAATGCAGCTATCTGCTACGGAGCCGTCGCAGCGAGGTGCGATGCGTTCTTCGGCTACCCGATCACTCCGCAAAACGAAGTGCCCGAGTATATGTCCGAACTGATGCCCGCCAATAAGGGCGTGTTCATACAGGCCGAAAGCGAAGTCTCGGCAATCAATATGGTCTACGGCGCGGCCTGCGCCGGAAAACGAGCGATGACGTCGTCATCAAGTCCGGGGGTCAGCCTCAAACAGGAGGGAATCTCCTACATCGCGGCTTGCGAGCTGCCATGCGTGGTCGTAAACGTGCAGCGCGGTGGGCCGGGGCTGGGCAATACGCTGCCGGGCCAGGCGGATTATTTCCAGGCCGTGAAGGGCGGCGGGCACGGCGACTACAAACTGCTCGTGCTGGCGCCGTGGAGTGGGCAGGAGTGCTATGAGTTTATGCCGCTGGCGTTCGATCTGGCAGACAAATACCGTAACCCGGCAATGATCCTGACCGACGCGATTATCGGCCAGATGCTCGAACCCGTGAATATGCACGGCAACTTCGAGATCGTCGAATACCCCAAGACTTGGGCAACCAACGGCGCGCGAGGCCGCGCTCACAATATTATCAACTCGCTTTGGATCGACCCGGAGGTTATGGAAGGCCTCAATCATCGCATCCAGGCAAAATACGCGGCGGCGCAACAGCATGAAGTCAGATTCCACGAGTATATGACCGACGACGCCGAGCTGGTGATAGTCGCTTACGGCAGCCCCGCAAGGATTTGCCGGACGGTCGTTGATCTGGCTCGCGAAGAGGGCATGCGCGTAGGGCTTTTCAGACCTATCACGCTGTTCCCATTCCCGAGTGTGCAAATCGCCGACCTCGCGGGCAGCAACAAGCGGTTCCTGGTGGTCGAGATGAGTCACGGTCAGATGGTTGAGGACGTGCGTCTTGCGGTGAACGGCAAGGCTGAAGTCGAGTTTTACGGCAGGAGCGGCGGAGCTGTTCCCACCCCGACAGAAATCCTTAACGTAGTGCGCGCGAGTTTCGGTAAACCGCCGGTGGTCTCGCATTACGGCACTCGAAAGGAGGCGACAAGCTGATGCAGAAAGTTTTTGAGCGACCCAGGGGTCTTACCGATACCGAGTTTGCGTACTGCGCGGGATGTCACCATTCCACGATCCACAGAATGATCGCCGAGACTATGGACGAACTCGACATTATCCATCAGACCATCGGCGTATGCCCGGTGGGCTGCGCGGTGTTTATGTATGATTATATGTCCTGCGACATTATTGAGGCCGCTCACGGCAGAGCGCCCGCGGTTGCCACAGGAGTCAAGCGAACATTGCCGGATCGAGTGGTGTTTTCGTATCAAGGCGACGGCGATCTGGCGTCTATCGGGACTGCGGAGATTGTCCACGCGGCGGCTCGCGGCGAAAACATATCCGTAATCTTTATCAACAACACGACTTACGGCATGACCGGCGGCCAAATGGCTCCGACCACTCTCATCGGCCAGAAAACGACCACCTGCCCATCGGGACGAGACCCGCATGTGAACGGCTATCCGATTCGCATCTGTGAAATGCTCGCAACGCTCGACGGTCCGTCTTACCTGGAAAGGGTCGCGCCGACAAGTCCCGCCGGTCTGATAACGACCAAGAAGGCCATCAAGAAGGCATTCCAGAACCAGATCGACGGCAAGGGATTCTCGCTGGTTGAAGTATTGAGCAATTGCCCGACGCAGTGGCGAATGACCCCTATCGAGACATTCAAACACATCGATGAGAATATGGCCAAGACATTCCCGCCGGGAGTATATAAAGACAGGTGACAGGTGTTAGGTTACAGGTTACAAAAAAGAGGCGCATTGCGAACTCATAACCTGTACCATGTAACCTGTAACCTAAAAAGGTGATATTATGCATCAAGAAGTACGAATAGCAGGCATGGGCGGCCAGGGGATTATGATTATCGGTCAGCTTCTGGCGCACGCTACCGTGCTTGAAGATAGAAACGTAGTGTGGTTCCCCGCTTACGGCCCCGAGACTCGAGGAGGGACGGTGGACTGCACGATAATCATGTCGAGTGAGGAAATCGGCTCACCGGTGTCGTCATCGCCGCACACCTTGATTGCACTCAATCAACTGCTGCTGGACAAATTCGCGCCGTCTGTGCGGCGAGAAGGATTGATTATGGTCAACACATCGCTTGCCGCTGCACCCGATTATCGCGACGATTGCCATATAGTCGAAATCGCGGCCAACGATGTAGCTGAGAAACTCGGAAGCGCCAAGGCGGCGAATATGGTGATGCTGGGTGCATACGTTCAGCTTGTAAAGCCCGTGGCGCTGGAGTCGGTGAAAGAGTGCATGACGGAAGTGCTGCCGAAACGCAATCACAAGTTCATTCCGCTCAATGTCTCAGCGCTGGAGAAAGGCGCAGAAATTATAAGTTAATTTTTTTCTTACCACAAAAAAGGGTTTCTCAGACCTTAGCGCGAATTAAATGCTCATGAGTCGCTTTCGTGATTAAAGGAAGTGGCTTGTAGTTCTGCCCTACATTATTTAGTGATTTTAATGGAGGACAAGAAAGTGGCTGGAAACGACGCTTTTGGAACTGCAAGAACCGCACTGGCTGAGAAGAGACACGACGACGCAATCGATTTGCTGACGGACATCCTCAGCGAGTCGCCCGACAACTCTCAGATACTCTCGATGCTGGGCGCGGCATACGCCGAAGCGGGTGACTACGCCCAGGCTCTTACGCATTTCAGCAAAGCCCTCGCAATCACGCCAAGCGCAAGGAATCACTTCAATGTCGCCATAGCGCACAGAATGCAAGGTGACCTAGAGCAGGCTGAAGCATATCTGTGCTCGGCGCTTGAGATCGACCCTGAATATGAGCGCGCAAAAGACATGCTCTCAGAAATAAAGAAAGCACAATCCGTTTCTTTCGAGCATTTGATGAGCATTGTTCCAGAGCCTATCAGATTGGCTGAACAAACTTCGCATCTTCATGGTGATTCCGCTTCTATCGCGTCTCAATTCGGCGACCCATCTTGCTCGTCCGTTCCATACACCGATCCACCCAGAGCAGTCCAGCAAGAAGACTGGGGCAAACTCATTCCCGGCGGAATCATGGTCGGGCTGGGAGGAATGATTTTATGGGTCGGATGGGCATCAGCAATATTCAATGTGATCGGCGGAGTTGCAGGGGGCATTGTCGGGTTTGTTGTTGCGCTCGCATGTGTGCTGTTTTTCTGCAAGTGGCTTGCTGAAAGCGCCGGAGAGCTTGAGACCCATCACTGGATCATTATGATACTTATCACCGGCCTGATACCATCTCTGCTGATAATAAAAGGGCTCGATCTGCTGATGCAGGGTTATTACGGCAGTTAGGCATGCGCAACGCACACGCGGTAGACATAGAGCCGCCATAGGCATTTGTCGAGAAACGTGCTCGAAGCATTCAGTTTCCGCACTTATAAGTTTGCGACGAGCTACTCCACACTCCCACCTTTGCGTCCTTCCAGACTCGACATCTCCAACGCCTCGGCAGCCTCCTGGCGCGCCTGCTTCTGACCCTGATAGCGCTCCTTGACCTGCCACATGAAATTCACGATCTTCGCGTCACGCGAGGAATCCACGAACCCATCGTAGTCCAGGTTCAGATACGGTATATTGTTGTGCCGGCGCCTCAAGCTCTGGCTCAAGGCCGTAACAGTATTACCGGGCATACAGTTGAATGGAATCACGCTCACGATCCCCGCAAGCCCGCGTCTTGCGAAGTCTTCGCTCTTGCCCATCGAGCAGATAGCCTCACCGCCGAAGTTGTGGTCAACGTATTTCGACCCGAGCTCGATCACTGTAGCCGACTCAATATCATCGTAGCCGTCGAGGAAAGGCAGGGTCGAGTGATAGAGCGCGTGCTCGTCCTTGTGAGCCAACCTGGCGTTGACCCAGTGCGCGGTGAACGACTTAAGCTCGTCGAGAGTGATTCCGCCCTCATGGAGCCTGTCACCGGAAAGAATCTTGCCGATAAAGTTGGCATAACTGAAAAACTCAGTCATCGGGGCAAGCCACGTCTCCGCGCCTTGCTCTTCGAGCTTCTTGAGGACATCCTGATTCGCGCCGTCATGGAGTCTCACATAGAACTCGCCGACCACCCCCACCAGCGGCCTCTCCTCTTTGCGCATCGGGATTCGCGAGAAGTCTTCCTGAGCGCGGCGAAGAAGTTCTTCGAACTCGTCGAGGTGCTTCGTATTGGCGATAACCTTTAGCTTCGTGCGTTCGACCCTCTCCTTATGAGCAGGAATCATCGAGATTACCTTCTGCAGATACCTCTCGAATAGAGCCTCGCTGTCACCCTTATTGATCTCGTAAGGCCGCGTCCGCTGCATCATCTTGAACAAGAGGTCGTGGCACATTATGCCGTCCCAGACGACCAGCGCAAACATTATTCCAAGCCCGCCATGCTCGCTTTTTGAGCCGAGAGTGACTATATCGACATTCTCACACCCCATTTTGTCGAGTATGCGGCGCTGGAGCATGCTGTACATCCCGAACCGGCACGGCCCCTCGGAGTTGCCCTGGAAGAATGCCTCCTTCGCCGGGTCGAAATCCGGCTGCTGCACTCGATAGAGCATGTCCTCGGTGGTCATGAGAGCCGGCAGGCATACGTCCTCGCTGATTGCTTTGCGACCCAGGTTAAGGCCAATGTCCGGCGAGCGAGGGATCGTCTCTGCGTCGATGCCGTAAGCCCGCATGCCCGCCGCCAAAATTCTAGCGGACTCATTCGCGTAAGGAATCCACAATCTGCGGCCTTTGAGACGGGTAATCGGAACGTCGTCGCTGCGAATTTCATCGGACTCTTTAGTCGCACCCTTGCTTGCTGTATCGGCAAACGCCTCGATTCGAGTGATGACGCCCGCGTCGGCTGTGTGTTCGTCGATCTGCATCATATAGCACGGCTCGCCGATTTCGTCCTTAAAGAACGGGTTGCCGAACGAGTCCGGCCCGCACGCGAAGTATGTCAGCACAACGGCCTTCAGGCGCGAATCATGCCGGATAAGCCTCGCCGCCATCAGCTTTTTCTGGATTTGGCGAGAGTATGTGTTGGGCCAATGGTCGGATATATCGGCAGCCTCCAGAGGCAGGAAGTCCTGCGGAATCGCAAGTATGCCGAGGTCTTGAATCTTTTTGCCAATGTCCATGTTGAGCGCGGGATCCCAGAGAGTGTAGGGCCGTCCGATCACGATAAACGCCATCTGATCCTTGGGCAGATTCGCGAGCACTTCCGACCCGCGCTTCTCCTGCCATTTTCTGAACTCGCCAAGCACATTCAAGCCGACTTCCAGCGCCTCTCTCGACTCCTTTGCCGATTTGCCAAGCTCTTTTCCGACCTGGGCAAACGTCTTCTCCAAGTGTTTGCGACCGCGCTTGAAGTGCAAAGCAGGCGCGATATGCTTGATCCCGCGCTCGGTAACACCCACGCATGAGGATATTACATCCGGCGCAGCCTGCAGATATGGACAGGTCTGAGCCTGGCGCATGTTGGGGTTGGGCTGCTCGGTCGAAATGATTCGCGGCGCGAATATGACATCCACACCCTTCTCAATCAAGTCCATATAATGGCCATGCGCGACCTTAAACGGAAAACACGGCTCGCCAATTGCCGCGTCCAAGCCCATCTCGACGATCCGCTTATTGGTCTGATCGCTTACCACGACCTCGAACCCAAGTTCACCCAGGAAAGCGTTGTAGAGCGGGAACAACTCACTGAACATGAGTCCCCGCGGCACACCGATTCGAAGCCCGCCTGCCGGTCGCGAAGGCTTGTAAGCATCCAGCATCATACGTTCGCGCTCGGCAAACAGATCAGGCAGATGCTCGCCCAAATTCTTCTTTTGGACTGCGCTGAACTTCTCGCAGCGGTCGTTGTAGAAGTATTTGGGGCCGTCGGTCATCTTAAAAGTGTTGACATCGCACCGGTTTGCGCAGCCTTTGCACTCGAACGATGTGATTTCATACTCCGCCGCCGCGATTTTGTCGAACCCGCGGAATGTGGGAATTTCGGGGTTCGCCATATACGCGAGCCTCGCAGCGCCGACAGCGCCCGTAATGTGCGGGTACGGCGGCACGACAATCTTTCGCCCGAGAGCGGTCTCGTACGCGGCGATCATGCCCTTGTTGAACGCGACAGCACCCTGGAACGCCACTTTTTTGCCGATCTCGCGGCTGGCGACGTTCTTATGCAGGTAATTCTTGACACTGGCGAGGCAGATTCCCGCTGCAAGGTCGGCGGCAGGGACGTTGTTCTGCTGATAATAGACCATTGCAGACTCAGAGAAGACTGTGCACGTCCAGTCCAGATCGGGCGGGCGGGTATTGCCCAGCGCCAGATCGCCGAACTCCTCCAAAGGCACGCCCAGCCTGGCGGCCTGCTTCTCCAGGAAAGCACCCGTTCCAGCGGCGCATGCCTTGTTCATCTCAAAATCTATGATGACGTCGCCGTCGAGGCGTATATACTTGCTGTCCTGGCCGCCTATCTCGAAGATCGTGTCGATATCGTCGGAGTACGACTGCGCGCCGGACGCCTGCGCGGTGATCTCGTTGCGAATGAGGTCGGCCCCAATGTAATCGCCGGTGAGGTATCGACCCGAGCCGGTGGTCGCCGCCGCGATCTTGCCGATCTTGAACCCCGCGTTCTCTACCTGTCGATTGATAGTCGCAAGGGTATCGCGAACCGCCGCCAGCGGGTCGCCGTCGGTGCGCCTGTAGTATGCCGCCAGCACGTGAAACTTTCCGTCGATTTCCGTCACCAGCGCGGCCTTGGTGCTCACCGACCCGATGTCCACACCCAGCGCAGCGCGCTCGATATCCCTCGGAAGGTTCGCGGTCAGCGCCGTAATCTGTGAGCTGAGGTCGCCCTTGTTGCTCTCCCAGAGGATTTCGGACTCTTCAATGCGGATCGGCTCCGCGCCGGGATACTCCAGAGGCTTCTTGAGATGCTCTTCAAGCGTATCTATTGCGGTTTGGATGTCCACCACTGACTCAGCCCGCAGCGCAGCGCCAATAGCTCCAAGAGTGCGATTGTGCTCAGGCACGAAAAGCCTGCCGCCAAGTTCGAGCTCTTCCGACATATATTTCACGACCGCCGGGTTCTCGGAAACTCCGCCTATGAACGCGATTTTATCGCGAAATTCTTTGCCGCGCGCGATCGCTGAGCGATAATTCCGACTAATAGCCTGGTGGATGCCCGCCGCGATACGGTCGCGAGGAGTGCCTTTTTGATATAAGTGCGTAATGTCGCTTTCGGTAAAAACGGCACATCGGCCCGATAGACTCGCCGGGCTTTCGGTCTCCAGCGCAACCTTTGCGAACTCCTCGATGGACGAATAATTCAACCGCCTTGCCATGTGATCGAGGAATGAACCACTGCCGGAAGCGCACTTATTGCCGAGGTTTGAGTCTTCCACCAGAAGCCTGCCGCTTATGGCATCGCGCTCGAAGAGGAGATACTTCTGAGACTCGCGACCCATCTCGATCACCGTGCGCACTTCGGGGTACAGCCGGTCAATAGCCGCCGCAAGAGCGTTCGGCTCGTGGATCGCATCAACCCCTACCAGGTCGCGCAGAGTGGCCGCTCCACCGCCAGTCGCGCCCATATACACGTCACCTGAGGTTTGAGCGAGTATATTCTCCAGTATTTCCTTGACCCGCCTGATCGGCTGTCCCTGAATGCGCGCGATCTTAAGCGGTTCGACCGAGCCGTCGCCACGAATGATTACTGTCTTGACAGTGTCAGACCCTACATCAAATCCAACTCGTGTGGACATAGGAATTTCCTCCTAAAGCGTCGCCCTGCCAGAGGGAGTCGAGAGAGGCTTCAGTGAAGTTTACCCATACCTGAAACGCTTTCACTTCATCATTAGTATATTGCGCTTAGCCGCTACAGTCAAGACTTGCAGGTTAAAGCGCTCGTCCGACAAGCACTCCGGCCACAAGCGCGACCACTCCCAGTAAGACCTGCCCCGCGACGTTACCGACGGCCAGGAACCACTGCTGAGTGTGCAAAAGCTTTGCGGTATCGAACGTGAAAGTGGAAAACGTGGTAAACGCACCCATAAACCCGACAAGCAGTATTGTGCGCGTTTCGGGAGTCAAATTGAGCTTGGACTGAGCAGAGGTATACAACAGCCCGAAAAAGAAGCTGCCTATAATGTTGACGGCAAGCGTTCCAAGAGGAATCGGGCCACCTTTGAGCTTGGATGCCAGTTCACAAACAGCGAACCGGCTCACAGTGCCGCATGCGCCCGCAAGCGACAGCCAGAGAATCTTTTGAAGCATGATCCGATGGGTCTCCCTGCAATGTTTGTCATTGTAGGAGTCATCAGCCCTGTCGGGCGGTTCAAGGCGGACCCCATCGCCACATATATTATACCATACAGCCTGCGGTGGTTAACAATGCCCCTTGAGTGGTATAATTGCCTCGTCAATAACTATGGGGCCCAGGCTCTTGGATTGAGAGGACACTGTGGAAAACATTACCGGCATTGCGGAAGAGATTCGCGCTCTGTTGGACGAAACCAACTCTGTGCGTGAGGCTGCGCTGAAACTGTCGCGCGAGGCTATTCGACTTTCGGCAAACTCCATTCGCGCCAGCCATCGAGAGGACTTCGACGAGGCCTGCAAGCTCAAGGCAGAGGCGCGAAACAAAGTCGAAGAAACCAAAAGCATGCTTAAGGACAAGCGCGAAATATATTACACGGGTTATGTTCAGGACGCGCAAAAAGAATACGCCGAGTCCGAACTTACTTACGCGATAATTCGAGAGTTCGAGTTTCCGCGTCACGATGAACTGGGTGTGGAGTCCGCCGCTTATCTCAACGGCATGGCTGAAGCAATCGGAGAAAGCAGGCGGCACGTACTCGATGTCATGAGGCATGGCGATCTGGACAGGGCCGAACGCATTTTGGGAATAATGGACGAGGTCTATTACGTGCTTATCACGTTCGATTACCCGGACGCGGTCACTCAGGGGCTCAGGCGTCAGACCGATATGGTCAGAGGCGTGCTCGAACGCACCAGAGGCGACCTCACACTTCTCCAACAGCAGCGTAAACTCGAGGGCGCAATCCAAACGGCTATAGAACGGATAGGCAATGGATCAGGTACTGGAAAAACTTCGGAGTGCGACCGAAAATAGTCCATACAAGGGACGGCTGTATCTGGTGGGGGGAATTGTCAGAGACAAGTTTCTCGGGACGCCGTCCGACGAAGATATAGACCTGGTGCTCGAAGGCGATGCCGCCGAGCTGGCGCACTTTTTGCGCGAACGCGGTATCGCCGAGCATCGCCCCGTAGTATATGCGCGGTTCGGGACGGCGATGATAATGGTCGACGGCCGTCAGGTGGAGCTTGTCGGAGCACGGAAAGAATCTTACGACAAATCCAGCCGTAAACCTTTCACTCAACCCGGAACGCTCCGCGACGACATCCGCCGCCGCGACTTCACCATCAACACTCTTCTTGAAAACCTGCACACCGGCGAGGTTCTCGACCTGACCGGCAAGGGGCGTCAAGACATTGCCGACAAAATAATCCGCACGCCTGTCGATCCAATTGTGACTTTTGCCGACGATCCACTGCGCATGCTCAGAGCCGTGCGATTCTCGTCCAGATTCGACTTCAAAATCGACGATGAGACCTACGCCGCCATCAAATCCTGCGCGCATCGACTCAGCATTGTGAGCGAGGAACGCATTAAGGACGAGTTCGTCAAGATTCTAATAAATCCCGGCGCAGTCTGCGGTCTGGAGATGCTTCGAGAAACCGGACTTCTCGTCGAATTCGCCCCCGAGCTTGCCGCCATGCATGGAATCACACAAAACATCTACCACATATACGACGTTTGGACGCATACGCTAAAAACACTTGAGTCGATTTCGGCGGAATCGGGTATTATATTACGGCTGGCCGCTTTGATGCACGACTCGGGCAAGGTCGAGACAAAAACGGTCGATCCAGATGGATCTGTGCACTTTTACAATCATCAATTGGTGAGCGCTGAAATCGCGCGGAAGATCATGCGACGGCTGAAGTTTTCGAACTCGCAGATATCCGATGTCGAGTTTATCATACTCATGCACCTGCGGGTCGGGGAATATGATCGACAGTGGTCGGATGCGGCTGTGCGGCGTCTCATTCGGGAAGCGGAACATCACCTGAACGATCTGATCCTGCTTACCGAGGCGGACAAGGCCGCAGCAAATACGCAAATGCCGTCGGTGAACATAGAAGCCTTTCGCAAACATGTGGCGCGCGTGAGAGCGAATCTGGCCGGGCAGCGAATTACAAGCCCTCTGGACGGCCGGGAGATAATAGAACTTCTCGGCATAGAGCCGGGGCCGAATGTGGGTGCTGTAAAGGCCTATCTGGAGCAGGAGATCGTCGAGGGAAACCTCCTGCCGGGAGACAAAGCAAACGCACGCAAATCGGCGATGAGCAAGTTCGGCACGCAGCTTGAGTAATTTTCTTGGGGCGTTGCCCCAAACCCAACCAGAGACTCTGTCTCTGGACTCTGCAAGGAAACCAGGTTTCCTTGACCTTCTGACCCGAACTTAATTATCCCCTTAAGAGGACAATTAAGTTCGATACGGAGGTCCAAGGGCCACTCGGCTCCTGGCAGATTCCAAGGGCAGAGCCCTTGGCAAATTGACAGTGAGCAGGGGGCATGATATACTCCAGGTAGTTCGACCAGGTATCGAACGAACAGCGCAACGGAGATGTGCCCCGCAGTAAAAGGACTTTACACGTCAAGATTTACAGTTTCCCTCAGGTTATGCCGATAATAAATGAGAAGCACAGGCAAACGAGGGAGGTGAACTACAGATTGCTGATCGAGCAGGGTCTAAAACAGACTTTATCACAACGGATTGATCCCAAGTTAATAATGGCCAACAATATACTGCAGCTTTCGTCGCTGGAACTGCAGCAGGTCATCGAACAGGAACTTGCGGAAAATCCGGCGCTGGAAGTGCCGGAGGACGACCCCTGCGAAAACTGCGAACAGCCCAAGACACTGTGTCTGGACTGTCCGTTCCGAAAGCAGTCCGTATCCACCGACGACTCCGACCTGAGCATTTACGAGATGGAACAGCCGATTGACTTCGCGGCGGACGCGGAAGACGGCGAAGGCGATTTCATTTCCAATATCCGCGCCGAAGTGACTCTGCACGACCACCTCACCGAACTTCTTCACAGTGTGCTTTCATCCGAACAATGGGAGATCGGCGAATATATAGTTTCCAATATCAACGAATCCGGCTATCTCGAGTGCGCCATTGAAGAGCTTGCTCATGAAATGGGCAGAGACATCGACGAGTTGGAAGCAGTGCTGGCGGTCATTCAGACTCTTGACCCGCCCGGCATCGGCGCGCGCGATCTTCAAGAATGTCTGCGAATTCAGCTCGAACGGATGGCCGAAGAAGACGAAGGCAGCCCTGTCGCTCTGGCCATGGTGCGCGACTATTGGCAGGATATGCTGGCGGGTAAGGTCGGCAGGATTGCACGCCGGCTGAAAGTCACCGCAAAAGAAATCGCCGCGGCTATTGAGTTTGTCAGGAAGCAATTGAACCCTTATCCGGGCAACAGTTTTCGTCCTCCTTACCAAAACGAGCCTGTTAACCAAAACGGAGCGGTCAGGCCCGATGTTGTGGTACGCAGAACGCCCAATGGCTATGAAGTGGACGTTGCGGGCAGCGACCATTATCTGCTCACGATCAACGCCAGGTACCGGAACATGTACAACGAAATTCGTAACGGCGGAGCCAAGAAATATAACGGCGCGGACAAATCGCACGTATCGCAGTTTGTCGAGCGCGCCGATATGTTTATCCGATATATCAACGAGCGCCGGCGCACCCTTCGCCAGATCACCAAAGCAATTGTGGAGTATCAGCAGGGCTACCTGGAGACCGGCGCGAAGTCGTTTGCAAGGCCGCTTACCCGAACCGTGATCGCGCGGACACTCAAGATGCACGAATCGACCGTAAGCCGCGCCACCGCAAACAAATACGTTCAGCTTCCAAGCGAGGAGGTCGTGCCGTTCGACTTCTTCTTCGACGGTTCGATCTCAGTAAAGGATCTGATCGGAGAATTGATAGCCTCGGAAGACAAGTGCAGTCCACTAAGCGATCAACAGATTGCCGTGATCCTGCAGCAGCGAGGGCTTAATGTCGCACGGAGAACGGTCGTCAAATACCGCGAAGCCCAGAAAATCCTCTCCAGCCGCCAAAGACGAAGATAGCCAAGTCGCTTTGCCCCGCGCAAAATGCCAAGACTATCTTGATAATGACGGCACACCCGGCGTATAATCGACTTACGTGTAGTTTTTTGGAGCCCCCAGTAAGGGTTGCCCACTAGCTTCGTTTGAAAACCCGGTTTGGTTGCAAGAAATAGTTTGTCGTCAGTACACACCTGGTTTTTTGGAGGAAATTTAGATGAGAACCGCTTTGTCTACCCTCGTTATCCTGCTATTCGTCACTTCGATCGCCGCCGCTGGCGGAAACGTTAATCTAAACGCAAACGATATACCTATAAAAGAGGCCGTCGCACAGATTTCACAGCAGACCGGCGCTTTAATTGTGCTGGATCCCAAAGCCACAGGCAGCGTCACGGTGAATCTCAGCGAAGCCGACCTGCCAAACGTTCTGGACGTCATCACGAAGCTCAACAAGCTCACTTGGAAAAAACTGCAGTTCGCCAAGCAGAGCGATTCCACTATCAAGCTCGACCAATTGAAATCGGCCATTTTGGCGCTGAGTTCAATTCCTGTTGCTGGATTGTCGGTTGAAGACCCTGAGAGCAAGACCACCGCCGTCTTCGCAAAAGACCTTCTCCAGTCGCCCGAGACATCCAACCTGCATTTGCCGGACGGATACACATGGACAACTATCTATGTCATACTTGTCCCGGAAGTCGAAACCGCGGACAAGGACAAAAAGTCGACTGCCGCGGAGCTTGCGGAAAATGAAGCGAAAAACACATTTGAACTGGCGGATATGACACCTGAAGAAAGACAGCAGGTATATGCCAGCATGATGAATGCGTACATGAATCTCACTACCGAGCAGAGACAGGCGATGATGGCCGATCAAATGCGTGCGGTATTCAACTCGGATTACAGCCAGGATTATATGCATGACATGTTTAGCGTAATGCAAACTCTTCGCAGTTCGGGCGAGATGCCCGACATGGGACCAGGCAGAGGCGGCCCTGACAAAGACTGATTTGGAGGAACGATGAATTTCAATGTTGCATGCGGATCGCTGACGGATATCAAGAGCGATGCCGTTATAGTAAACCTTTTTGAAGGCGTCAAAACGCCGGGCGGCGGAACGGGCGCCGTAGACAAAGCTCTGGATGGAGCGATCTCGGATTTGATCCGCGATGAGGACTTCGAGGGCCACCTTGGGGACACACTCGTTTTGCGCACTTTAGGCCGGATCCCGGCAAAGACTGTGATTGTGGTCGGTCTGGGCAAAAAATCCGACTTCGATATGCTTAAGCTGATGCGCGCATCCGCAAGAGCGGCCAGGAAATGCCGCGAAATCAGAGCGAAAACTGTCTCAAGCATTCTCCACGGGGCCGGCATAGGCGGGTTTCAGGCAAAAGACTGCGCTCGCAGCACTATTCTCGGAGCCATGCTTGGAAGCTACGAGTATACCAGCCTCAAAACCGAGAACGTGAAAGGAAACACTATCGAGCGGTTCGATATTGTAGAAATGTCGGCGGACAAGCTCAGTGATATACGCGCTGGAATCGACAAAGCAAAAATCGTCGGGGACGCAATTATCTTCGCGCGCGACCTGGTGAATGCGCCGTCGAACATCGTGACTCCCAGCTATCTCGCGGAAATCGCAGAGCAGATCGCTGATGAATCCGGCCTTGAATGCAATATACTCGATCGCGCCGAAATAGAGGCCGCAGGAATGGGTCTTCTGGCTGCGGTCGCGCGGGGCAGCGAGGTCGAACCGAGGTTTATCGAACTCAAATACACTTCGACTAATGCAAAGAAAACAGTCGCGATTGTAGGCAAGGGCATCACATTCGATACAGGCGGATACAATCTCAAGGGCGGCGAGCACATGTATGGTATGAAAGACGACATGTCGGGCGCGGCAGCCGTGCTTGCGGCGATGCGCGCAGTTGGGCGAGAGAAACCTGATGTAAACGTCGTCGGGGTAATCCCGGCCACGGAAAATATGATCGGCGGCAGAGCAATTCATCCCGGCGATGTGTTCAAGTCATACAGCGGCAAAAGCGTCGAGGTCAACAACACCGACGCCGAGGGCCGTCTGATCCTTGCCGATGCGGTCGCTTACGCGAAAAGCCTGGGTGTAGACGAGATCGTGGACGCCGCGACTCTCACCGGCGGGTGCGGGGTCGCGCTTGGCCGCGAATTGTCGGGCATATTCGGCACTAACGACGAACTGGTGGCTCGCCTGATGAGGGCGGGCAAGTCGTGCGGCGAGGGCATGTGGAGGCTGCCGCTCTATGACAGCTACGAAGAGTTTCTGAAAAGCGACGTGGCCGACTTAAAGAACTCCGGTCCGCGCGAGGGATCACCGATAAATGGCGCATTGTTTATCAAAAGCTTCGTGGGAGACACTGCCTGGGCGCATATAGACCTGTCGTCAGCGATGGCCGACAAAGATGTTGATCTTTCGAAAAAGGGAGGCACCGGAGCTGCCACCGGAACGCTTGTCGAGTACCTGCTGGGCTGTTATTGCCTTGATACCCATCCCGGCGACTGAACGTGATGTCGCTTTATTTCGATATCTGAAGGCTCGAGGTTTGGCGTCGGCGTGTCGGCAGGCGCCGAGCCCAAACACAAGAGGCATTCCAACCCGGCAAGCCTTATCACGCGCATAGCCTGGCGGCTGCAGTAAACTATGCGGGCGGTTCCGCGCTTTCGCGTCATCTGGTAAAAGGCGCTCAGAAGAGCTTTAATGCCTTCGCTGTCGATAAATGTGACATCTTTCAAATCGAAAAGCAACTCTTTGTCACATTCTCTTATCACTCTTGACAGCACTGGGTCAATATCCAGCGAAGCTGCAAAGTCGATTTCTCCCGACAAAGATACGATGTGCGAGTGCCCGTTTCTAGTCGTTGCAATCTCGAATGACTGGGGTTTCACAGAACCACCACCATCCTTTCGACGCTGGTATCTGCGCGGGGTCAGAGGAGACCCGTTTTCAGACGGGTGCATTATACCCAACATATTCACGCATTGCAAACCTATATTTCAGAAAAATGTTAACTTAGTTATTATGTCGATGTCAACATGTGGCGATTTGCGTTATTCTATCGGAGTACCTGTGTCTCCTTTTCTTACTTTCAGCTTGCTGTTTACTCCCATTACTCCGCGCATTCTCAGGATCATCTCCTGAAGGCGATTGAGGTCATCGGCGGTTTCAACACTTCCCGTGAGATTAAACACTTGGTTTTCCATCTCAATTTTCACGCGTGAAACATCCACCTCACGTTGTGAGGCCAGCATATGTTTAACTTCAGACACAAGCGCCTCGTCCGAGAACTCTCCAGGAAACTGTTCACTTGCCGGGACTCCCGGGCCTGGCACGGAATAATCGTCTGATAGCGAAAATGCCGTATCGCCCACGTCGCCTTCAGCTGGGCCGTAACCGAGCCGAGGCTCGAATCCGTCATACGCCGATGCCTGTTCTGGAGGTGGTGAGACCACTTGAATGTTATTCTCGATCTCTTGAATCCCATCCACCTCGAATGCCAGTTCCTCGGCAAGCCTTTTCTGCTCGTCGGTTTCCACGTCTCCGCTTAGTATAGCGAGATAGCCGTCCACCTCAACATCTATCTCCATCAGCCTGACCCTGTCGTCGCCTATCAGATTGGCTTTTATTTCCATGGCTTTGAGTCTGTTTCCAACGGCCATTTTGTTGTCTCCTGAAATGCAGTCGTCTATTGCACTGACGACCCAAATATACCCCATCGTTTGATCGAGCAAACAGGCGGAAAGTTTGACACTCGTTGTTTCCACGTGCTAGCATGCGGGAAAATCTGCCAGTAAGACCGGAGAGTGTTATGGGGCTAGTGAACAATTGGCTGTCGTAATAGAATTGAGGCAGATGCGTCGGGAAGACGTGCCTAGAGTAATGGAGATCGAACGGGAGTGTTTTCCGACTCCCTGGCATGAGAGCGCCTATCTGACGGAGCTCGCCAACCGTTCGGCGTATTACGTCGTCGCGTGCGTGGACTCCGAGATCGCAGGCTACGCAGGCATGTGGATCATCATGGATGAGGCGCATATCACCACGCTGGGCGTCGCCCGCAGCAACCGCGGCTGCAAAATCGGCGAAAGGCTGCTCGTGTCTCTACTTGATGAAGCGATGTGCCGCAGCGCCAGACGCGCTACGCTGGAGGTTCGCCAGAGCAACGATGTGGCGCAGAATCTATATCGCAAATACGAGTTTATCCCGGCTGCGATTCGCAGGGGTTACTATACCGATAACCAGGAAAACGCCGTCATTATGTGGATCGACAACATGACCACGCAGGCCTGGCTTAAGAAATATCGTGCTCTGAAGCAACAATTATATGCCGGTTCGCCCAAAGTGCACGCGGAGGATGTCGTTTGAAGATTCTTGGAATAGAAACAAGCTGCGACGAGACAAGCGCAGCGGTGGTTGCCGACGGCGTCAGCGTGCTGTCCAACGTAATAGCCTCACAGGTCGAGATTCACGCCCGGTTCGGCGGAGTCGTTCCCGAAGTTGCCTCCCGACGGCATGTCGAGCTTATTATGCCCACAATCCAGGAAGCTCTGGATAAAGCCGGCTGCGCCCTGCATGACATCGACTGCATCGGCGTAATCAACCGGCCGGGACTTATCGGCGCACTGATAGTGGGAGTCGCGGCGGCAAAGACTATCGCTTACGCGGCAAAGATTCCGCTGGTGGCCGTTCATCATATCGAGGCGCACATATATGCAAACTGGCTCACGGCAGCCGACATACAGTTTCCCTTGATATGTCTGGTAGTCTCGGGAGGGCATTCCGACCTGATATATATGTCCGATCACGGCAAATATGAGATTCTGGCGCGCACTCGCGACGACGCGGCGGGTGAGTGTTTCGACAAATGCGCCCGCGCTATAGGTCTGGGTTATCCCGGCGGCCCCGAAATAGACCGGCTGGCAAAGGAAGGTAACTCGCACTCCGTAAAATTCCCGCGCGCCAAGGTCGGTGACACGCTGGATTTCAGTTTCAGCGGGCTCAAGACCGCGGTGATCCGCTACATCGAGGGCTTCGCCGAAAGGCCTCCTCTTCCTGACCTTGCCGCGAGCTTTCAGGCCGCGATTGTGGATGTGCTGGTCGATCACACGTTCAAGGCTGCCCAGGAGCGCGGCGTAAAGCTGGTAATGATGGCCGGTGGGGTCGCCGCGAACAGCTCTCTTCAAGCCGCAATGAAGGCGCGCGGAAAAGAACTCGGCATCGTTGTGAACGCGCCGCCGCCTGTGCTCTGCACTGATAACGCCGCAATGACGGCCGCCGCCGCATACTTTGCCCAGGAGAGAGGCTTATATGCGGGTCTGGATCTGGATTCGTTTGCGTCGCAGCCTATCGGCGAGCGGGCGGAAGCTATGTAACCGGCATTTTGAGGTTGATATAAAGACGAAACTGCGAAATGAATGGCGATAGGCAACGGTTCGAAAACCACCACCTATCGCCTTATTCCTATTCCTTATCTCGCCTTCGCCTTCAACTCATTCAGAGTCTTCTGCAAAGCCTTCACCTGAACGCCGTACTGGCTCCAATCGCCGCGCTTCTGAGCGTCCTGAGCGGCATTGTATTGCGAGACAGCCTGATCTATAAGCCGTTTGACACTCTCGCTGGCCACAGCCCCCGGAACAACAGGCGACGGCTTCCCCACCCCTGCCTTGGGCTTGGCGACACTCTCGGGAGTTGTAACCGGCGCGCCGACCACGTCAGAAAGTGCCTCGGCAAGAGTCGGCTGCATCGCGACTTTATTGCCCAGCGCCACTATCACACGCTTGAGCTCAGGAATTTTGGTGCTGGTAGATTCCAGATAGACGGGCATCACATACATCAGCGATGACTCAATCGGCACGACAAGCAAATTACCACTGCTTACCTGCGACCCCTGCTGGCTCCACAACGTAACCTGCTGCGATATAACCGTGTCCTGACGAGCCCTTGCGGCGACCTGCTGCGGGCCATATACGTTCTTGTCGCGAGGGAACTGATAGAGCACCAGCCGGCCATAATCCGCCGCGTCGCACTTCGCGCACATCCACGAAACCATGTTGAACTTGCCTGCGCGGATGAATGGAGTCATCAGAATAAACTCCTCGCTCTCGCCGTTGGGCAGCTTCATGATCACGTAATACGGCTCCATAGGAGAACCCTCTTCCCCGCCGCCACCAGTCAGGTCGGCACGGCTCGCCACTTCCCAAAGGTCACTGTTATTGTAAAAGACGGTCGGGTTGGTCTGATGATAGCGCCTGTAGATGTTGGTCTGGATGCGGAACAAGTCCTCGGGATAACGAATATGCTCCCGAAGTTGGGCAGGCATTCTCGAAATCGGCTTAAACGCGCCCGGAAACATCTTCTGGTAAGTCTTAATGATCGGGTCGTCGAGCGGCTCCTGAATCGAATATGCGTCCACCTTGCCCGTATAAGCGTTCACCACAATCTTTACTGAGTTCCTTATATAGTTGAAGCTGGTCGCATCAGACGGAGAGCGCTGCGAGTAAGGATAGGCGTCGGTTATGGTATAACCGTCCCACATCCAATAAAGGCCGCCACCGGCAGTCACAAGATAAGGATCGCTGTCAAACTGCAAAAACGAGAACAGCGTCCTAACGCGATTCTCCACTTCCCTGTTGTAGAGCACCTTGCTTTTTGACTTTAGATTCTGGTTCAGGAGGATGTTCAAATCCTGGAACCTGAGCGCAAACAACACCTTTCGGAAGAAACCGCCTATGCCGATCCCCTCGTCGCCCGAATAAGTGGTCTCTACAGTTCCTGCGCCGGCGGGGTAGTCGAACTCCTTGGCGTTGGTGTCTACAAACACATAATTTCTGGTGACCTCACCAAAGTAGACCCCCATCTGATCCAGAGGCAGATCGACTGTCGTTTTGGGCGGAATATCGGAAACGAAAAACGTGGGCATGCCTTCGTCGTTTACTTCGTTCACGGGGCTCATACAGAACCCATAACCGTGAGTGTATTGCAGGTGCAGATTGATCCAGGTCTGCGCGTTGGATGCCAGTTGCTCCTGATCGAATTCTCTTGCCGACAGCCACACCTGCCGGTAGCGCTTCTCGCCGCTGGCCTTATCGGCCAGCCAGTAGCGATCAACATCCACGTCTTGGAAATGATAATATTGATTGATCGTCTGAACCTGATTGTATGCGCTCTGTAGATGATCTTGATCCCATAAACGAACGTTCTGAATGGTGGTTTCGTTAGCTTCGACCTGCGCGGCGGTGAGGGATGTTTCGGCGGCAAAAGGTCTCACCGCTATCTGATCCAGGCCATAGGCATTCTGCGTGGCAGTGATCGCCCGTTTTATGAATGGCATTTCCTTTTCCAGTTCGTTGGGCTTGACATTGAGCTGCTCAACTAACGCAGGATAAATGCTCCCCGCCAGAATCGACATACCTACCACCAGCCCAAGCCCCACGGTGGCAAACCCGAGTCCTCGCCTGGTAATATTGAACAATACCAGCAGACCACCGATAATCGCTACGAAAAACAATATCCACAACGCATAAAGCCTCGCGTGAACATCCGCGTAGCTCGCGCCGTCAAACAGGTTTCCGCTGCCTAGCACAAGCTGGTACATGCCGAGCCTGTAGCCCCACGCCTTCAGGAAAAACATCAGCGCCACAAGCGTTCCGAGATGAGCCTTCACTCCGGGCGCGAACTGCACCCTGTTGCCGAACACCTCGATTGCCTCGTCGGCATAATGAATCGCGATTGCGGCTATGGTCGATATCGCCAGCGCCACAAACAGCCAGTTGTATATATAGTTCAGGAACGGCAGTCTGAACACATAGAACCCGATATCCATGCCAAACTGCGGGTCGGTCGCGCCGAATGGAGTCGAGTGTACGAATTTCAGCCAGTCCTCCCAGTGTGTGGCCGCTTCCAGACCCACCAGCACCGATATCACAATGCTGCCGCCGAATAGCACCAACCCGATACCACGCCGGGCTAGCCTGCCGAGCCGCTCCAACAGCCGCTGCTCAAGCCCCATCGGCGACGGCGGGGGCGCAATTTTCCTGGCATACCACAAATTGCCGTATATGACAAAGAAGAAAAGCAGGCCCAACACAACCCCAAGCCCAACTTTGGTCAGCAGTATCTTGGAAAAAATGCCGCCGTAGCCCAAATCCTTGAACCACAACCAGTCGGTATATAGCCCGACCAGAGCGCCTCCGAATATCATCAGCAGCAGCAAGAGCGCGACAACAGCCGGCCAGAAATATTTATGCAATGTACTCATAGTTATCAGTCCTCCATGTGCTTAGCACCGACGCCGGGATTATACCATTTACCCAACACAAGAGCAAGGCTGAACGCTTCGTCAAAAATCGCTAAACCCAATGCCCCGGACTGTCGATACGTCCATTGGAGACGAAAATGATTAGAGCATTTTACACAGCAGCAAGCGGACTTGTCGCGCAGGCGAACAGACAAGACGTCATAGCCAATAACATCGCCAACGCGCAGACTCCCGGCTTCAAGCGGCAGAAGGTGGTCACCTCGTCGTTTGCCAGTGAGTTGGAAAGCCAGATGATCACAGCTCTGCAGCGCGAGCGACCGCCTTATCCGGATTCGCCGGTGTCACCCGTGCTTGCTTATGCATCGTCGGCGCAGGACAACTCAGAAGGCCCGATACACGGCACTGGTAACGCTTTTGACTTCGCGATTGACGGGCCGGGCGCGTTTGAGGTTAACACAGCGACCGGAACCAGGCTCACTCGAGCAGGCAATTTCAGGCTCGACACCAGCGGTGAACTATGCACAGCCGATGGCGAAAAGGTAGTGGGCGAGTCCGGGCCGATCCTGATATCCGACGGCAAGTGGAAAGTCGACGCGAATGGCGATGTCATCGTCAACGGCGCGATTCTCAATAAAATCAAGATAGTCGGCGGTCAGCGGGACCAGACTAAAGTTATGCAGGGTTATCTCGAAGGCGCTAATATCAGCATCGTTCGAGAGATGGTGGATATGATTGCAAACGTGCGGTCATTCGAGGCCAACCAGAAGGTCGTCACCTCGGTAGACAGCACTCTGGACAAGTTAATTAACAGCGCAGGTTCGTAAAAACACGGAGGCATTGAAATGATTCGAGCATTGTACACCGCGGCTACAGGGATGGAAGCCCAGCAACTGAACATGGATGTTACGGCAAACAACCTGGCGAACGTCAGCACAACGGGGTTCAAAAAGAGCCGCGTAGACTTCCAGGACCTGCTATATCAAACCGTTCGAACCGCAGGCAGTTCGCAAGCTCAAGGTGTCGTGGTGCCTACCGGCATTCAGGTCGGCCTCGGAACTCGGCTTGGCGCGACCCAGAAGATTTTCACACAAGGCGACTACAAAGAAACCGACAACCCCCTCGACGTCATGATCGAAGGCGACGGTTTCTTCCAGGTAATGCTTCCCAATGGCGAAACGGCATATACACGCGACGGTGCATTCAAACGCGACGCCAACGGCAAGATCGTCAATTCCGACGGCTACGCTATACAGCCTGAGATGACCATTCCTTCCGACGCCAAGGATGTCACTATCGGCGAAGACGGTACTATCAGCGTCACTCTGGCAGGTCAGACCGGATCCCAGGAACTCGGGCAACTTCAACTCGTAAAATTCGTGAACCCCGCCGGTCTGAGCAGCCTGGGCGGCAATCTTTACGCGCAGACCGAATCCTCCGGCGACCCGATTACGGGCACACCCGGCGAGGACGGACTCGGATCACTGACGCAGGGGGTCATCGAAATGTCCAACGTGCAGGTCGTGGACGAAATGGTCAATATGATCGAAGCCCAGCGAGCCTACGAGGTCAACTCTAAGAGCATCCAGGCCGCAGACGACATGTTGAGCGTCGCCAACCAGCTCAGGAGGTAAGCTCCATGTTTCGCGCGATCCTGATTCTAATGGCGATAGTACTAATAATTCCGGCAGTATGCGCGGCAGTTGAACCCGCTACAACACCGACATTAGTCACGTTGAGACCGCAGGCCGAAGTGGCCCCGGCGCAATATGTGACTCTGGGTGAGATCGCCGACATCGAAGCGCCGCAAGACACAATTGCCAGAATAAGCAACATCACCGTAGGAACCGGGCCTCTGCCCGGAAGAAGCAATACCATCAGCGCCGACTACGTAAGGGTAAAGCTCAGAGCAGCCGGCCTGAACGATGCTTCAGTGCAGATAAACGGTGCGGTCAAAGTGCAAATAGTGGGGCGATGCGTAACGCTGACCCCCGAGGATCTTGCCGAGGAAGCAAAGAGTTTTCTCACCGGATGCATGTCACTGGGCGACGCAAATTATAACATCGTGGTGGACAGATACCCGAAAAAGATCGTGCTTCCTCAGGGCAGCGACGTAACGATCAGTCCCAAGCTGATGTCGGTTTCCGCTCAGCCCGGAGTAAATACTGTCGGTCTGGACATCCTGCTCAATGGCAGTATAGCCGCGACAACCAGCGCCGTGCTGAGCGTAAAGGCAGTCCTGGATGTGATGGTCGCAACAACCACCATCAGTCAGGGCGAACCGTTAACCGAGGCAAACACGACCTGGGAAAAACATGAGATTACTAATCAGCGCGATATCATCACGCGAAATGAATATGCGCAGCACAAAGACTGGATCGCCCGGCGAAGCATACCCACCGGAGTCATGATCACAACAGCAAGTGTCGCGATCGAACCCACAATCCATCGCGGAGACGCGGTGAGCATAGTCGTAAAATGCGGAAACGTCACACTCCAGACCACCGGAGAAGCCAAACAAGACGGAAAAAAAGGCGATATGATCCGAGTTCTTTCGGCGATTTCGCAGAGTAATATCGATGCGAAAGTTATCGAGGCCGGTTTAGTGGAGATGAGCAGATGATGAACAGGTCAATTTGCAGCGCGTTTATACTCGCTTTGGTTCTTTTTGCGACCGGAACGGTATATGCCGAGTCACTTTGGAGTTCGGATGATACCAAAGCCGCTTATGAAGACAAAAAAGCGTATAAGGTCGGCGATATCGTGACCGTTATCGTGGATGAGTCGGCTACGTCAAACGTGTCGGCAACCACTAATATATCGAAAACGAGCACGATCACCGCGAAAAAAGGAACCGGCGCTCTGCTGAAAAACATCCCTGAAACGAGCTATGACGGCGAGAATACCGTAAGCGCAAACGGCACGACAACCAGATCGAACAAGGTTTCATATACGATAGCCGCCAAGATCACGAGTATAGACGAGCACAACAATCTAAAAATCGAGGGCAAGCACCTTATCCAGTCAAATTCGGAGAAGGAAGAAATCACGATCACCGGAACTGTTCGCCCGCAGGATATCGGAACCGACAACACAGTCGCTTCGACACAAATATCCGACGCGGTGATCAAACACTCCGGCAGCGGGTCAATATCGTCCAGACAAAAAGACGGTCTGATTACAAGAATATTCAAGTGGCTTTTCTAGGGTCGAGGTTATTTTCGATGGAGGCTGTGATGGTTAAATCGGCAAAAACATCAGGACTGATCGCGTTGATATTGCTCATCGCGGCGGGCTCAATATACGCGGAGGGTGTCAGGCTCAAAGACATCGCCGGCATAGAAGGGGTGCGAAACAATCAGTTGACCGGTTACGGCGTGGTCGTCGGCCTCAACGGCACCGGCGACAGCCAGCAGTCCAAATTTACGACCCAGTCTCTATCGAACTTGCTCAAGACTTATGGCATCGATATATCCGCCGACGAAATGAAAGTAAAAAACGCGGCAGCAGTAATGGTCACAGCAGTTCTTCCGCCGTTCGCAAGACCGGGAACCACAATTGACGTAGTGGTCTCGTCTCTGGGCGACGCAAAGACTCTGCAGGGCGGGACTCTTCTGCAAACGCCGCTCAAGGCCGCAAACGACGAAGTATATGCCGCGGCGCAGGGTCAGATCTCTATAGGCGGCTTCACTGGTGGCGGCGGAGGCGACTCCGTAACAAAAAATCATACCACCGTGGGAAGAATACCCGGCGGCGCGATCGTGGAGAAAGAAACCCAGACAGATCTCACTATACAAGACGCGGTGAACGTCACTCTGAACAACAATGACTTCACAACCGCCTGCAGGACATCCGACGCAATTAATGAACGCCTAGGCGGACAGTATGCGAAAGCAATCGACGGCAACGTCATCGCAGTAAACGTGCCGGTGGAGTTTGCGGACAACACGGTTCCGTTTATCGCGATGCTGGAATCGGTGGAAGTAACCACCGACACCGTCGCCAAAATCATTGTAAACGAGCGCACAGGCACGATCATAATAGGCAGCCAGGTGCGAGTAATGCCGGTGGCGGTCGCCCACGGTGCGCTGACGGTCAAAATATCGACCGACACAATCGTGAGCCAACCGGAACCGCTTTCGGGCGGCTCGACAGTCGTAGCAAAAGACACAACCGTGGAAGTAAACGAGCAGCCAAATCATTTGATGGAATTAGACGGAGGATCGAGCATCGAAGAACTGGTGCGGGCGCTCAATGCCCTTAAGGTGACTCCAAGAGATCTTATCTCGATATTGCAGGCCATTAAAGACGCAGGCGCTCTCCAGGCACAGCTTGAGGTAATCTGATGCAAATACAATCAGCAGGCAATATGCCATTACAAACACCGGCATCCGATAAAACCGAAAAAACAGTCAATAAGACCGACATAGAAGACAAAAAGCTCAAAAGCGCGTGCAAAGACTTCGAGTCTGTTTTCCTCGGCTACATACTCAAAGGCATGCGAAAAACGGTATCGAAGAGCGAGCTCCTTGACTCCAGCAATGGAGAAGAGATATTCCAGGGCATGATGGACGACGCAATATGCAAATCCGCGGCGGAAACTGAATCCATCGGAATTGCGGACATGCTCTACAACCAGTTGGGCGACCTGATTAAACAGCAAGACTTACGAGGTGAAAACCCATGATGATATCGGCACACGGCGCGGACAAGGCACCCACTGTCCACCTGAACAGAACATACAAGGCCAATTCCGCACCGAACGTGAAACAGGCAAGCAAAACCGACAAGGTGAGCATTTCAAAGCTCTCCGCGCTGGTCAAGCAGGCACAGGCGCAGGCAATGGCTCAGCCCGACATCAGGCCCGACGCCGTCGCTAATGCAAAGGCCGCCCTGCAGAGCGGACGCATGGCCGGCAGCGGAGACATAGCTTCGGCGCTGATCGGTCGCGCAGTGAAAGGGCAGGTGTAGACTATGGGTTCACGTGAAGAGCTCAGCGAAGCATTGGTGGAGTGTCTGAAGGAAGTCGGTTCGCTGATCGAATACGCCAACTCGATCACTCTCAGGCAAAGAGCCGGGCTTGTGGCAAATGACGCCGAAGAGATAGCCGTCACCAGCAGAGCGCACGAAGAGATTCTGCGGCGGGTGAGCCAGGCCGATCAAAGAGCGGCAGCCATTGCCACGGAACTGGCTCAACTTGTGGGAGTTGACCCTGAAAACTCAGACCCGAACGCTCTGGCCAAAGCGGCGGGGTTTCCATTCTCGATAATGATAAAGACCGAGATGGAGCATGTGGCGTCGCTTTCCGAAAAACTACGCAGAGCGAGCAAGGTCAATCGCAGGCTGCTGGACAACGGCCTGGAGATTCTTACCAGTTGTCTGCGCATTATAGCGGACGATCCCGGCCCGTCATCATATTCAAAAGACGCTAATATGATACCCAACGGATCGCATGTCCTGAGTCTGGATATGCGAGTATAGGCAGGAAGCCATGTCAAGCACATTTCTCGGCATAAGCACGGCACAATCAGGTCTGGCGGCACAGATGCGCGCAATGCAGGTCACGTCGTACAACATCGCTCACGCAAACGACACGACATACAAACGCCAGCGTCTGGTGCTGGTGGAAGGCCAGGTTCTCGCCACTCAGCAGGAGGCAGGATCCATCGGCTCTTCGGTCGTAGGAAGCGGCGCCACCAGCGGCGATGCCGTGCGTGTCCGAAATGCCCTGGTCGAAAACCGAATCCAGATAGTCACCAGCTCGGCTGCCGAATGGGACTACAAGCAAACCAGCATGTCTCAGATCGAGTCAATAATCGGCGAACCCAGCGACACCGGTCTGGAAAACGACCTGGACAAGTTCTGGAACGCCTGGGAAACAGTCTCCAACAATCCCGAAGAAGACTCGCTCAGAACTTCGCTCTTAGAAGACACCACGTCGCTGTGCGAACGCATCCAGTATCAATATGGGCAGCTCTCCGATATGACCGACGACTTGAACCTCGAGGCTGAGGACATCGTTGACCAGATCAACCTGATGTCCAAGGAGATCGCCAATCTCAATAACGAGATCGGCGCGCTTTCGACCGACAACGAACCGGTTAACGACCTGCTCAACCGCCGCGATGCGCTGGTGCTGGAACTGGCGAAGTACACGGATGTCACTCAGTGCGGCGAGGACAGCGACAGCTTCATCATATCAATCGGCGGCCACGTTCTGGTGCAGGGGACACTGGTAAACGAGCTTGCAGCCGTCCCCAACGCAGGCGGACAATCGGACATTGTCTGGGCAAAGGACTCCGATCCGGTCGACGTGACCGGAGGCAAGTTAAAAGCAGTTCTGGACCTGCGCGACGAAATAGTCCCCGGTTATATGTCGGCGCTCGACGACCTTGCCACGGAACTGGTCTCGGCAGTCAACGCAGTGCATGTCACCGGTCTGACATCGGGCGGGGCCGTTCCAGGAGACTTCTTCAAGGCCGGCACGACAGCGGCCAATATCAGTCTGGACGACAACATCATCGATCATCCTGAGCTTGTCGCGGTATCCAGCGCAGATCCATTAATCGCGGGAACGGGCAACGGCGACATCGCAGCCGCAATCGCAGGGCTCAAGACGAGTCATATAAATGCCTCGGGCACTACGATCAATGGGATGTATGAAACATTTGTGGGCAACATCGGCAGCACTTCGGCAGCCGCGGAGACTCAATCCGATGCAGCCGCGCTGTCGCTGCAGCAATTCGTAAACCAGCAGCAGGCCCAATCCGGCGTATCGCTGGACGAAGAACTTACCAACATGATCAAATTCCAGCAGGCATACAATGCCGCATCCAAAGTGCTTACTGTAATGGACGAAATGCTGAGTATCCTGATGCAGACGGGAGCTTAACGCGCAGCTATTGACGGAGAACCGATATGAGAACATCACTCAGCCAACAGATACAAAACGCGCTCAATTATACAAACGGCACAAACCAGACCCTGTCTGCTGCGCAAAACGCCGCCGTCAGCGGAAAGCGCATAACAAGGGCCTCAGATGACGTTCCCGGAACAATTAAAGGAATGTCTCTGCGATCAGCTATAAATACAACGAGACAATATTCCAATAATATAGATGTTAATCAGCCGCTTTTGCAGGCGACTGACAGCGCTTTGATGTCGCTGACCGACCTGGTTAAGTCTGTAAGAGACATTGCCGCCGATGCCGCGGAGACGGATATAGCCAATACGGGCGAAACATATATCGGCGAACTTGACGGCATACTCTCGCAGATGGTCGATCTAATGAACACAAAGCATAATGACCAATATATATTTAGCGGGACAGCTACCGATACGGAGGCAATCACCAAACAAGCGGACAGCACTTATGCATATACCGGCAATGAAGGAACCCGCACAACAAAGGTCATGGCTTGGGTCAGCCTCCAGGTAAATATACCAGGCAACAGTATATGCAATTTCGATGGAAGCGCAGGAACCGGCACGACCGACATATTTACTATGGTCACGCAGTTGGAGGATGCCATAGAGTCGGGAAACGTGAGCGATATCAGCGCGCAATTGGACAATATAGATAAAAACCTGAGCAATATGGCCAGTTGTGAGGCGCGCGTAGGCTCGTGGGAAGCGAGAATGGAAGATGCCTCGGTCACTCTGAGCGAAACGCAGGACAGACTGGAAACCATGCTCTCGGATGTCGAGGACATCGACATGACCGAGGCGGTGGTCAATCTGAAGACTCAGGAAAACGTGTACAAAGTAGCCTTATCGGTTACATCGCAGATTCTAGACATATCTCTTGCAAGTCTGGATTATCTAAGTATATAACTTAGGGAAGAAGGGGTTAAGAAAATGAATGTTGAAACAACAAGGTTCGGGACACTGGAAATAGACGAAGAGTCTATCATCAAGATGCCGAGAGGAATGCTCGGGTTCGACGAATACACTCGTTACATCACCATTCAACATCGTGCCGACACAGCTTTCCGATGGCTGCAGTGCGTTGACGAACCGGCGCTGGCTTTCGTGGTTGTGGATCCGTCTATGTTTACGACAGACTACGACTTCGAAATATCGGACGCCGATGCCGAAAAGCTGGAACTCACCGGCGAAGGAGACGCCTTCGTTCTCGCTGTCGTCAACATCAGCAACGGCGGTCGCGATATCACGCTAAACCTGGCAGCGCCCGTAGTCGTCAACTCGAAAAACATGAAGGGAATGCAGGTTATACTTCAAGACAGCCGCTACTCGATCAAGCACCCGCTTGTAAAGGATGCGACCAGCGAGTCGGAGATGAAAACTGCCGTAAAGGCGGCCTGAGGCAACTTGACAAGTGAAAGGATGCACTTCCAATGCTTGTACTGGCAAGGAAAGTCGGTCAGTCGATAGTAATAGATGATAACGTCGAGGTGCTGGTAATCGAAGTCCGCGGCGACCAGGTGCGTCTGGGCATTGAAGCGCCCAGGTCGATACCCGTACATCGCAAGGAACTGCTCGAACAGATCAGAACTGAAAACGTGCGAGCAGCAACCGGGTCCGACATAGACACGGTATCGAAAGCCATCAACAAACTCTCGGTGGACTGACCCACCCAAACTCCACAAATAGAATAATGTCCCCGCACGGACGCGGCGGTCCGCTGTCATTAACAGCCCCCCGAAGCGCCCCTCGTGCGAGCGGGGTTCGTTTTCCTGTACAAAGCGCGACGACCTCTCCAAGCTCAAAAAATCGTAGTCCAAACCCATACCAAACATGGCCCATCATTATATAAAGAGCCCCTATATAGTACAAAGAGCGCCAAAATCGTCCGCAAACGCCCCCAAATTTTTTTCTAAAATTTCTTAAAAAACCGCTAAACCCATTCTCCTCACCTGTCGATACGTGACATGGATCGAAATTGATCCTCACGACTCGTGACCCGATATCCGCGATCCACGGATGGAGCGGTCGGCATGAGTTTGTGCCATACAATCCGAACTGACGCCTGCAAATCACAGGTGCGCCGAGCGGCGGGGCAGGCAACAATAGTTCAAGGAGGAGAACAAATAAAATGTCTCTGAAAATCAATCTGAATACGACCGCCCTAACCGCACAGCGGATGCTCTCCAGTACAGACTCCAAGCTGTCGAAAAGCATAGAGCGGCTATCGTCAGGCTTCAGAATAAACACGGCCGCCGATGACCCGGCAGGACTCGTTATTTCCGAGAAACTGCAGGCGCAGGTCAACGGTCTGTCGCAGGCCATTTCAAACGCCAGCGACGCGGTCAACATGGTAAAAACCTCTGAAGGCGCTCTCACCGAGGTTAGCAGCCTTCTGAGTTCCATGAGAGACCTGGCGGTGCACGCGGCCAACGCCGGCGCAAACGACGACGCGGCAGTCGCGGCGGACCAACAGCAGATCGTCAACGCTATTGAGTCCATCAATAACATCGCCAAAGAGACTCAGTTCGGCAACAAGAATCTTTTAGACGGCTCCGCAGGTGTAAAGACCGCCATTGTGGGCACAGGCGTCACAGGCGCAAACCTCAATAACGGCGGTATGAACCTGAACAGCGTCACTCGCGCGGCAAGCGGCACGACAATGGCACTGTATGACTTCGCTGCCGATACGACCGCGATGGGTGGCGCGGGCACAATCGTTGTAACCGGCGCCCTCGGTAGTTTCAGTTATTCTTACACTGCAGCTACTACAGTATCGGCACTCGCCGCAGCCATAGATGCACAGGCAGCAACCACCGGAGTCAGCGCGACGACAGACGGCAATGGTTTGATAACGCTGGCCAGCAACGACGGCACCAATGATCTCGTCGGCAGCGCGGCGCTTGTTTCGATATCAGACTCAGCAGGCTATGTTCTGACAGGTTCAGCAAGTGGCGCAGCTTCGCAGACCAGCCGCGGTCTCAATGAGCTTGAAGACAGCGATTCGGTAAGTATCGAAATCACGCAGGCCGCCGAGCAAGCCACACTCTCATCCAAAACATTCGCCTCCAGCACCACAGCTATAGGAGACGATGGCTACATCGAGCTTACCGGCCCCACAGGGACAACCGTCACGATTGACTACACGTCCGACATGACGGCCAGTGGTTTCGTTGATGCAATCAATGCCGTGACGGACAGCACGGGCGTCACCGCTACATACAACACGACAACAAACACAATCGTCTTCAACACCGAAGACTATGGCAGCGATGTGTCTCTGACCATAGCCGACAGCGGCAACAACATCCTTGCATCGGGCCAGACTTCAGCATCAGATTCCGGTGTTGACGTTCATGCCATAGTCAAGAACGCAAACGGCGAGCTCGCATCCGATGTGGAATGGACTTCCGGCGCGGGCACTGTTTTGAAGGACACTCACAGCAACGTCATCTATCTGACGACCACCGCCGCGACGACAATTGCCGACCTTGGCGAGCAGTTCAGCGCGGAGCAAAACTCGCTGGAGTTCCAGATCGGCGCATATTCGGGCCAGACCAGACAGGTCAGCATAGGCACATGCAAATGCGAAGGTCTCGGGCTTGGCGCATCCAGTCTCTATACGAGCTTGTCCGACATTGACGTAACCACGGCCGAAGGCGCACAGGAAGCAATCAAAGTGCTGGATCAAGCTATCAGCGACATATCGACTCTGCGCGCAAACTTAGGCGCAACCCAGACAAACGTTCTGGAAAGTAGCATCAGCAGCCTTACCGTTGCCGAAGAAAATATTTCGGCTTCTCAATCCACTATCAAGGATACCGACATGGCCGAAGAAATAACGACCATGACCAAGTATCAGATATTGGAGCAGGCAGGTGTGGCTATGCTTTCGCAGGCAAACCAGATACCGCAAAACCTGCTGAGTCTGCTTCAATAACGCCTAATATATGAAAATGGCTCTCGGCGTAACCAAACGCCGAGAGCCTAAAAAAGCCGGTTCTATATTTCCTCAAAAAAGTGCATGGAGGTTCTGCGACTTTTCGTGGAACATATTCCTTGGAAGCAATTTTTTTGCAGCTTCCGCATCGCCAATGGATTGGCGGAAACAGTCCAGGGAGGAAGTATAGAACATGGGTTTTTCAGTAAACACCAACACAACAGCTTCGAGCACGTATCGGTATCTGTCCAATACGGACAGCGCTCTGTCTAAGAGCATCACCAACCTGTCCTCGGGATACAAGATCAACACCGCTGCCGACGACCCGGCCGGTCTGGTCATTTCCGAGAAACTCAACGCCCAGGTCAACGGCATCAACACAGCTATTACAAACGCTTCAAACGCCGTGAACCTGGTATCGACCGCTGAAGGCGCGTTGAGCGAGGTCAGCTCACTGCTTTCATCCATCAGAGACCTGGCAGTATCGGCGGCCAACGCCGGTGCAAGTGACGAAGAAACGATCGCAGCCTACCAGACACAGATCGAGGACTCCCTCGCATCTATCGACAAGATATCTCAGGAAACCCAGTATGGTAACAAGAACCTGCTGGACGGCTCCTCTGGTGTCAGGTCGTCTATCACCGGTTCGTCCGTTTCAGGTTCCAACCTCAATAACGGAGGACTCAACATAGGCAGCATCACGCAGGCTGCGGAAGCCGCGACTGTGACAGGCGATGATCTGGGCGTAACTGAAGACACGGTAGCATTAGGTGGCACTGCCACTGGCGGCACTCTTACTATCGCCGGAACAAATGGAACAGCTGTCAGCATCACCTATACTTCTACTGAAACGGTAGCCGCGCTCTGCACGGCCGTCAATGCTCAGACAACCGTCACAGGCGTCACTGCCACCTATGACACCGTAAGCGGATCAATCGTATTCGCCACATCGGAAAAAGGCAGCAACCAGTCGATATCCATAGAAGATGAGGGAGACGCTACGATATTGGGCAGCGCCACCACCACGACCGATATCGGCCAGAATGGTCTCATTGACAGTGACACGTTGAACATTACGATCACGCAGAAGGCCGAACAGGCAACAGTCGCATCAGGATCGTTCGGCACAAGCGCGACCACGGCCACTTCGCTGACCACCAGCGGTTCGTTCGACCTAACTGGAAGCACTGGCGCCACAGTCACCATTGACTATGACACTTCGATGACTATCGGCAACCTCGTGGACGCCGTCAACGCCCAGACCGACACGACTGGAGTCACGGCTACATACAACACGACCACACACGCGATAGACTTCACCAGTGAAGAATATGGCAGTGACCAGTCGATCGCTGTATCCGACTCCACAGCCGGTATCATGGAAGGAACATCAACCAGCGACACCGGTGTAGACGTGCAGGCTATCGTTAAGAACTCCAGCGGAGAACTGCTCTCCGACGTAAACTGGAATTCCGGCAACGGTCTGACACTTCAGGACAGCAACGGCAACACCATCGACCTGACTGAAGCCGCCGCCACAGCGACAGTCACCGGCACGGCTTTGGCAGACCAGTTGACCGTTTCGGACAACTCACTGACATTCCAGGTCGGCGCCAAATCGGGTCAGACAAGATCGGCCAGTATCGCTTCTCTGTCCACCAGCAACCTCGGAACTGGTGTGGTAGACGGCACTTCACTCGCCGATGTGGACGTCTCAACAGTGACAGGCGCTGCGAACGCTATCGACATCATCGACAAAGCGATCTCGCAGGTTTCGACAATCAGAGCAAACCTTGGTTCTCTCCAGACCAACACTCTTGAGACGACCACGAACTCCCTGACTGTCGCGTCTGAGAACTTGACGTCATCGGTGTCCACAATCACCGATACAGACATGGCGACCGAGATCACCAACATGACCAAGTATCAGGTGCTGGAGCAAGCCGGTATCTCGATGCTTTCTCAGGCGAACTCGACATCGCAGAACATGCTGAGCCTGCTTCAGTAGGCATAGCAAGCAGTAAAGAGGAGAGCCGCTTGGCGACTCTCCTCTAATTACAGTTACCCGGCGACTGCAACAAAATACTCTTTCGTCGCTCGCGGCCGCCGGGTTATCTATTTCTTGAGCAAATTCGACGTCGCAACACCTGTTGTACTTACTACATCAGACCGACAATTACTGATAGGAATTAGCGCGGCAATCCCGGTAGCCGCGCTCTATAATCACAGGTCTGCTTGAAGAAGTGAGGGTATTACTATGTCGGGCAGTATGTCGATCTCAGGATTGGTATCAGGACTGGACACCGACTCCATTATCGAAAAAATAATGGAGTATTATACGGCTAACCAGGAAATGCTGGAAGCCGACCAAACTGAATGTGAGACCGAGCTTGCGGTCTGGCAGAGCATCAACACGAGTGTTCTGGCCGTGCAGACCGCTGCTGATTCGATCAAGGATGCCGAAGACTTCCAGACAAACACCTGTACGTCCAGCGATGAAGATATCCTTACGGCCACCGCCGATACCGATGCGACACCGGGCACTTACTTTATAACCGTCAACCAGCTTGCGCAGGCGCACCAGGTCGCTTCAAACACAACTTATACCAGTAAAAATGATGAAGTCGGAACCGGCACTGTGTCGTTTACGTTCGCCAACGACTCATCTATGAACTTCAGCGTCACAATCGACAGTAACAACAACACCCTCGCCGGTCTGGCCAGAGCGATCAATAACGCCGACTCGGGTATTGACGCAAGCATAGTCAATACAGGCACCACCGATACCCCCACGTATCAACTGGTGCTCACCAGTTCCGAGACCGGCTCAAGCACGCAGTTTACTGTGGCAAGCACTCTGTCGGGCGGAAGCGAGCCGGCTCTGTCGAATATCACTCAGACGGGGCAAGACGCAAAGCTTACATACGGCTCCGGCGATAACGCCATCAGCGTGACGAAAGAATCTAATACGATCGATGATCTCATTGACGGCGTCACCATAAATCTCGAAGACACGAACACAGAAAAAACTATCAAAGTGACTGTCGCGCGCGACACCAGCACCATCACATCGTCTATAGAGAATTTCGTCGAAGCCTACAACAACCTTATGGAGGCAGTAGACGAAGAGTTCAAGTATGACGAGAGCACTGAAAAAACTGGAACCCTTTTCGGCAATTACAAACTTCAGTCGCTGCAGGAACAGATTAGATCGGCCGTAAGCAGTATAGTCTCGGGGCTGGATTCCGATTATGCGTCACTTGCCTCTATTGGAGTCACACATGACACGGACGGCTATCTGAAAATCGACGACGACACCCTTAGCAAAGCTCTTTCAGGCAACCTGGACGACGTCAGGAAGCTGTTCTCGACAAACGCGGAGTCTGACAGCGCTTATGTGAGCTATGTTATATCGACCAGCGCCACGGAGGCGGGATCGTACCAGGTCGTCATCACGCAGGCCGCAACAAGGTCGACTCTCACATGCGGAGCCGCCTTCGGTGACCCCGCAAACAGCAATAAGCTCGGAGCCGACGAAACGATTTACGTGGAAGGCCAGGAAATAAAGCTGACGGCGGACATGACTATAGACCAAGCCGTCAATACAATCAACAAATACTCCGACGATACCGGTGTAAGCGTCTCCGCCACAGGATCCGACGGAACCGGTACAGGCAATTATCTTACGTTCCAGAGCGTAAAATACGGTTCGTCAAGCAACTTTTCAGTATACAGCGAAACATCATGCACAACCACCGGATCCACCGGCATCGGAACCACAGTAATCTCAGCCAGCGCCGCCCAAGGCGAAAGTGGAAATGGAACCGGAACAGTCGGGGTCGATGTGGCAGGCACGATCAACGGAGCAAAGTGCAAGGGAAGCGCTAGAGTGCTTACCTGCAAAGACGAAAGCAACAACGCCTGCGGTCTCTCGCTGCTGTGCACAAGCTCCACAACGATGAAGAGCATGGTGAAATATACCGAGGGAGTCGGCGATAAACTTAACGACCTTATTGAAGACATGACATCTGATACAGGTCTTCTGACGACCGCACAGGACTCGCTTCAGGATCAGATCGACGATTACGATACCCAAATCGCCAAAGAAAAAGCAAAAGCGACAGCCAAACAAGACGAACTCTACGAGAAATTCAATGCCATGGAAGAAGCGCTCTCGGAGTTAGACTCTCAATCGAGTTATCTCGATGCGCTGCTCGGCAATGACAGCAGCGATAACTAATTATTATATAAGTTAAAAGGTGTAGTAATAATGCCGCAAGACGGTTACGCACAATATCAGCGAAATCAACTTTTGACTGCATCCCCGGCAAAGTTGCTTTTGGCAGCCTATGACGGAGCCATAAGGTTCGCTCGAATAGGCCAGGAAAGAATGAAAGAGGGCAACCTTGAGGAGCAGTGCAAATACATAAACAAAACGGTTGCGATTGTAGCGGAACTTCTTAATACACTGCGCGATGATCTCGACCCGGTTCTTTCGGGTAGGCTGAAATCTCTCTACCTGTATGTAATAAATAAGCTCGCCAGCGCAAACCTGCAGGGCGATCAGGCAGCACTTGCAGAAGCCATCAAGATACTATCGGAACTGCGCGAAGCCTGGGCTGGAGCCGAAAAAATACTTCAGCAGCAAGCTATAACGGAGGAAGCGGCTTGAGCGAGTATAGTTCGTCAAAACAAGACGTGGTCTCCCATCTCAGAGAGTATATCACCGTTCTTGAAGCAAAAAACGCCGGGCTTACCGCGCTGTCGCAGTCCAGCAATTCTCTCAAGATAGCACTCGAACACGATCTCGACTCGTCAATAAAAAGCATCCTCAAACAACGCGGCAGGCAGTGCAAAAGCATCGCCGCAGTATGCAAACAGACAAAAGACAACAAGAAACTGATGGAGTTTGCCCAGGCCTTAGCCGAACGGGATAATGGAGATATCGGCCGTGTCGCTCAGATGTTGATCGAGCAGCAGAGCAAGTCAGACTCTCTTGCCGAAGAAGTACTTGCCTGCCAGAAACAATGCGAAACTCTTATGAAATCTCGTCTGGACACGCTCTCGCATGCCTTAAAGAGTTCGGTGCAAAAAAGAAAGCTCAACGCAGCTTACGGCCCAGCGTGTAAACATGCCACTCCGACATTCATGGACAAACAATCGTGACTGCACGAGCAATAATCACGATATTCTTGATTTCACTTGCGGGAGCCGGGTTTGCCAGCCCATACGATGACGCCATGCGCTCGGTGCGAACGCTTTCCGATTCGCGCTGCGTCCGGCTTCTCAAATTCGGCAGATCACACTCGGATCGATCCATACCCGCGTTCGTAATATCCGACTTTACCGTCGACTCCAGAGACAAATCCAGAATCCTGATCTGCGCCGGACAGCATGGCGACGAGTTCGACCCGGTCAAATCGGTGCTGTTTCTGTGCAAAAACCTGGCCGCGGGTAAAGACCCAGGTCTGCTCAAGCGATGCGCGATAGTCGTAGTGCCGATGGTTAACCCTGACGGAATAGCGGCATCCCGACGCGAGAACGCGGTGGATGTGGACACAAACCGCGACTGGGTTGATCTTACGACTTGCGAAACCAGGTTCGTTCACAAGATCATAAAAGTGTGGAAACCGAACCTGCTGATAGACGTTCATAACTGGAATGAACCGTCACCCACACCTGGAAACGCCTTAGAAGTGCCCGCCTGCGACACCATCGCTCGCGAAAACGTGGTGCTCGCCGCTGCTCGACGAGCAAGAGACTCCAGTGAAATGTCCTTAATCGAATGTACTCCAATAAGTGACAAAAGACTTTTCCATCGACGCTATTGCGCCCTGGGCTACGCGGCATATCTGCTGGAAACCCGAAATGGCGAAGATTATCAGGCTAGAGATCGCATTTACAGGACCGCCATCAAGAGCTTGGTTAACTCCGTATCCAGCCGAAACGGTGCCAGATATATCATGTCTCCGGCGTCGATGAGCTTCAAATCAGCGTCAGTTGGTCCTTATCTCGATCCCATCCCGAAAGCGACATCAAACTCGACATCGCTTCTCGCCGCAGTTATGTTGGGTATCGCGTTTATCATTACGGCGTTTCTTTCCAAACCACTTCCCAAACGCGAAACTGTCGCCTGGTCGCACAGATTTACCAGATGCGCGGTCGATCCTGAAATCGGGTCCGGCCGCATCGCGTACAGACACACCCCCCACCCCATCACCGCGCGCAGTTGGGTAAACCGAAGGCTGCGCTCGCGATATGTGGTACACGAGCCGGAACCCGAGGAAACTGAAGACGATGAGATAAGCGTGCTGATGCCGGAAGCCGTAAATTCTCTGTCTCGATAAGAGGAATCCGGCCGCTCTTGCCCACACGAAAGAAAACCCGCCGTCATATATCGTCACAGCGGGTTCTTGTAATTTGAATGCCGTTTATGGAAACTACAAGGCGACGTCCACTCGAGTCAATCCGGTCGTCACCGCGACGTTTTTAACCCATGTGGTCGTGTATCCCACAGCCTCAACTTTGATCTTATACGTCTCATTAGGATCAAGTTGATTGATGCAATAGGCTCCAACTCCGGCTGCGACAGCATCGGTGCTGCCGACTGAAAGCACATAACTTCGTTGCGCGGAATCTGAACCGGGGACATGAACCGCCGATCCGTCGTTTTTGTAGATGTATATGTATGCGCCGGAAATTGGCGTGCCGTCATGGCTTACTATCCCCTGAATCGAAGCGTAGACCGGTGACGGCGGGGTGGTTACACATCCCGTTCGTTGGTTATCACGATGGAATGTCGGCCACGGGTACAGAGAGGCGTCGCTTGAGTAAGGCACATCAAGGTTGAACAGATATATCCCTTCAGTGTTGGCAACAAGAATGTCGAGCAGGCCGTCGTTATCTATGTCGTCGATTACCGGAGCGTTGTACATGATTACTGTGGCGTCGGCGGACGAAACACAGCAATCGGCCCAAGCGATGGGGCCCGTGCTCTTGCCGCCTTCTTCATGATTTGCGCCATCGGAATAAAGCGCATACACAAATCCGTCGCTGCAGGCGACCACCACTTCGACCTTGCCATCTCCGTTTGCATCTCCGACTGAAACCGGCGCATCTATGGAATAGTCTCCTGAATAATCAAGCCTGATACCGCCCGACCATCCATCCAGAGGCTGGCCTTGCCAGTTGAATGCCCATACATAGCCTGAATCTGACCCGGCAATGACATCCAGTTTGCCGTCACCGTCCAGATCAGCTAGAGCCGGGCTGGACATGACCGGTCCGCCCATGTCGCAGAGTATCTGTTGATCGTTATCGCCTGTGCCCGAGTTCAGGCTCGACAGCCAGATGTGAATATTTTCATCTTCGGCTCCCCAGGCTACGTCGTTCATTCCATCGCCATCTATGTCGCCTATTGCCGGAGATGTTTTTATGCAGTTGCCGCCGCTTTTGGGCCATCCATCCAGATAAACGCCGCTGGCCGCGTGGCTGCCCCAGGCATCTCCAGGAAATCCGTAAAGACTTCCCGGATTGGACACCGTTCCAACAACAACATCCACGATGCCGTTTTCGTCATTGTCCATATCCCCAAGGGCACAAGTAGAGCTGTGAATAACAATGTTGGCCGAGCCTGTAAGATTGACCCATAAGCAGGACGTATCGGTATCGGTGGTTGCCATCCAGTTGCCTGTCGGGTTCCACGACCAGACATAGCAGCACTGATCACCAGCAAGCATTTCGGGGCTTCCATCCAGATTTATGTCTCCGATTGCACAAGCCACATTCAAAAACGCATATCGGGTCTTTACGGGCCAGCCGGCGAGAACCTTGCCGTCGTACGAATACGCGCACACGTTCACCGTGCTTTCGGATGGCACAAATACACATGGTCTGCCCGAACGCTCGCTGTCTAGCGGCATGCACGAAGGAGTATTGTTGCCGGTACCAAATTTGCCCTGAGACCACAGCACGTTCGCATCAGAATCCAATGCCACCAGGTAACCGTCGCTGTTTACTACCACGACCTCTTTCTTTCCGTTGTCGTCACCGTCCAGGTCAACCACAAGTGGATGTGATTTGTTTATCCCCGTATCGTACCACGGTTCATCGATATAAGCCACTGTGGCACAGCTTATGGTCTCGTGTAAATACTTGTCGGTATAAGCCGCGTTTACTCGAACCGTACCTGGATTTTTTATTTTAAGAGTTGCCTTTGCTTTTCCTGCGCTGTCGGAGAGTATCGAATAACTTTGAGAGCCATTTTCAACGAATGACTCAGAATTTGTGTTGAAAGTTATCAGCGCTCCTTCTAAGGGTACACCCATGATCGACAAACTTGCTGTAATCACGGACGAACCGGCAGCAGATAGGATTTTGGGCGAAGCCGACATAGTGATGATTGGGCCAATCAAGCTGATATCGAGATTGTCGGAACAGTCTGCCAACGGATATGTCTGAGCGTTAACCACGGCTGTTCCCGCGCCGTCGGTGCCGGCCGTCAAGTGAACTCTTATCTTGCCGTTCGCATCGGTTGTGCCGGTAAACGCGGTGGTATCATTTTCGACAAAGACACCTGTCGTGGTGGTCAGGCTCACCTGCTTTCCACATATCCCCTTGCCTTCGCAATCGCGCAGAAGCACCGAGATTTCGGCCTGCTCATCGCTGCAAATCGCAATCGAATCCGTGTCAGAGGACATCTCAATGTATAACTCCGAGGCTGTCAACTCAAAGTCCGCGTCCGTGTCTCCCATGCTGACGTCACGCCCGGCGGAAATATATCCGTTGGAACTGGCGCAGACCGGCGTTCCGCCTTCGGGTATGTTGGCAAGCGTAAAAGTTGTCCAATCGTCCGTAACATTATCAAGAATTATGCTGTCCCGTTCCGAGTAGATACGCACGCTCTTTCCGGGAGCGCTTTGACCTATCAGCCGGACACGTCCGGAAGCCGGCCCGTAACTCTCATAGACGGATTCACTTCCGGGTTTGTAAAGATCGTCGCTGGAAGTGGTACGCAGGCAGGGTATGACGATATCATCGACTGTCTCCGAACCGGATTCCCAGAGCTTAGTGGAAAGCACTCCGACTGCGTACAGAGTGTCGCCATTGACGGACACCGCCTTATTGCAGTATATCCTCAGGCCTGCGACGTTCTCATCTGTAAAGTCTCTCTTGCCCCATCCGTCGTCCAGATAACAGTACCAATAGCCCTCCGGATCAGGCGTGCCCTTGCGAGTCACTCTTCCCCATACTTTAATGTAAAGCCCGGTCGGAACTAGGCCGGTTATTCTGTCACCGTCCGGCACCTTAAAGTTGACCGGCCAGCCCATAATAGCCGCAATGTTCATTCCTAGAGGTTTTATGCATGCCGTGGAAGTGTAGTCGCATTCCAGCACATCACCAATCTTGATAACACGCTCACCATTTTCGGTGCCCATCAGTCCCGAGAGCGTGACGATGTTGCCGCTTTTCATCGACGGCGTGGTGTAGCTGCTGCCCATATCGACTTTTATTCCGGCAGACCTGTCCGGCTCTTCAATATAAAACGCCGAGCTTTGGACATTGGTGACCACCTTCTGATTCACATAAATATATGCGCCATCAGGTAGTTTCTTTATACTTGCTATTGCTGTCGGGAGACTGTCGGCTAATACAAGCGTGGACATGCAGGCAAGTTGTTGAGCAGAGGCGCACGTAAACGTTGCACCCCATGCCACAGCCAGCAATATTAGAGTACGAATGAGGAATGGCATCCCGCCCAGACGCAGAGTTCGCAATTGAACTCCCCCTTTCCACCCCGGGCGAACGCGGAAAGTATTTTTCGCGTTCTGAAGCTTGCAAGAGCTCTGCCAGAAGCCCATCCAAGCAACATTAATGTGTGTGATATTGGTGCCGTGAATTTACATCACTCGGGGAAATCTAAATGAATGGCCCAGTCACAAACCACTCCCGTCTGGAACATACCATATTTGTTTCCCAAAGTCAACATGATTTCCGACTCACCGCACTTGCTTCTTTGAATGTTTAGACGGCAAAAATGTTCCCTGGTTCCACACATTCATTAGGATTATTCTACATCTATATGTATTCCAGTTGGCTCGTTTACATTGGTGGGCGCGTGGGTAACCCTTCTTTGGGTGTTTTCTACTGGAGAGAGGTGATTAAAATGCGGGAACTGGACCGCTTGTTGTTGACCGAAATCGGGCAGGAACCGCCGAGAAAGGAACTTGATGAGTTCCCACTGCCCATAGCTGAGGACTGGGATACCCTGGTCCAGAAATCCGACAGAATGGCCGACATAATCGACAGGCATCTGGATTTTGAATCGAAGTTGCAAGGTCGGGAGCTTCGGCCCAATACGCTGTGTCCTGAGCAGAAAGTGAGTCTGGTCAGCGACTTGACGGCGATCTGAGCCGAGGTTTGCCCGGGAGGTGGAGCCGGTGAAAAAGTTGTTTCCCGAAATGCCGGACGTGCCGCAGAGTATGGCTAACCGTGCCGTCAGGATTGTGGAAAAGCACTTGAGGCAGCATCGCGTGGAGAAGGCAAAGGACTTGTCTGAAGAGGCAAAAATCAGGCTCTATCGCGATCTGCGCTTTCTCTTTGAGGGCGGCGAACAACCGCGTTCGGGGTCTGACGGCGGCAGGTTTTCCATTAGAATGTTCGTCTCGCACGTTTGGGAAAAACTGGAAGACTTTCTCAGCGCCTGTGAGGCTAATCGAGACGGATGGGTCAATGTAATGGTTATAGTTTCTTGCGGCGAATTGTCGACATCGGCAAGAACGCCCTGGCGTTGCGGCTCTGCAAACTGTGGAGGATCTGGCTGATAGTGATTAGGCAAACGCCGCCTTGAATGAATGAAGCTCTCGCCGAGCCTTTTTGCTGAACTAGCGTGGCCCGGCGGGAGCTTCGTGTTAATGACTATTGACAAACAGATCAGGTCGGTTACAATTATATTCGCAGAATCAAACCTGCAAGCAGACTACTGGCCAACTCTTTATGAGTATCGACTCGCCATCCTTTACGCCTTATTTTTGACGGAGCACCAAATTGACCAAGACAACCGCGCTTGCCCGCGACTTGTGGAACGGGCTGTTGGATCTCGTTTATCCTGCGCACTGCCTGGTGTGCGGCACGGCTGGAGACGACTATCTGTGCGCAAACTGCATAGAACAAATAGATGTTATAGGCGAGCAGCACTGCATCAGGTGCGCAATGCCCTGCGAGGCGCCTATCTGCAACGATTGCCGTAATCAGCTCTACGAGTTTGAGTCGGCAGCCAGCGCCGGAGTATATGAGGGCGTGCTGCGCAAGGCTTTGCACGCTCTTAAGTACGACAGGCATCTGGTTATGGTCGAACCTCTGGCAGATTTGATGACCCGCTGTTTTCCCCGCAGACAGTTCTCAGGAAAAGTAGATGTGGTCGTTCCGATTCCGATTCATCGTTGTCGGATGGTGGATCGCGGTTTCAATCAGTCACTTGAGCTGAGCCGACGCATGTGTGAGCGCCTGTCGCTGCCGCTGGAGCCACAAGTGCTTTACAAAACCCGACGCACCCGCCACCAGGCCGATCTTTCGCAGGATCAGCGCGTCGCAAACCTCCGATGCGCGTTTGGCGTTAGCAACCCCAATATAGTCGCAGGCAAACAAGTTTTGCTTGTGGACGATGTCTTTACCACCGGCAGCACTTTGAATGAGGCTGCGTTGGCACTGAAAAACGCCGGAGCGCAATCGGTACATGTTTACACGCTGAGCCGGAGCGTTTAGGCAATGGTAAAATCGTGCTCCTTGTAACTTCATAGCAAAGTGGCCTTAAATCATTGCCGTGAGCCATTTTCAGGGTTACAATACCATTGACTCAAGCCGACACCTGTTCTCCGCCGGTTCACGGCGATTTGCTCGGCTTCTCCTGGTCGCGGCGCAGCCTGTTGGCGCGCAGACAGCACTGTTGTTGTTTCTGTCGAGGCTGCGCTTGCGTCCGAAACACTTCAATTGTGTAGATTCCGGCATCTGAAGCAGGTATACACATCCCTCTCGAAGAATGTTCCAATGGATGGCATTCTCAACGCTTTTAATCAGCATTAGAAACAATGGAGCATTACTATGAGTGATATTATTGTGCTGTTTCAAGGAGACAGCGTTACCGACGCCTGCAGAACGTACGACGATCCTGCCAGCCTTGGACAGGGCTACCCGATGATGATTGCGGCATCTTATGGGTCTATGTATCCTGAGCAGTACGTACAGTTTATCAACAGAGGTGTCAGTGGCGACAGAGTCATAAACCTGCAGAAGCGCTGGCAGAGTGATTGTATCGAGTTGCAGCCTGATGTAGTGTCGATCCTGATCGGGGTCAACGACACCTGGCGTCGATATGACAGCAACGATCCTACCTCAACCGAAGCCTTCGAGAAAGTCTATCGCGACATTCTCACACAGACCCGCGAGAAAACCGACGCGCAGATTATTCTGATGGAGCCGTTCGTGCTGCCTTATCCTGAGGATCGCATCGCGTGGCGCGAAGACCTCGATCCCAGGATACATGTTGTAAGGAGCCTTGCTCGCGAGTTCGAGGCGGCGTTGATCCCCCTCGACGGCATTTTTGCGCAGGCGTCTGCCCGGCGTGAGATTGAGTTCTGGGCCGCCGACGGCGTTCATCCCACTCTCGCAGGTCACGCTCTGATCGCGCGCGCGTGGATCGAGACAGTGGAAGAACTCGGAATTCTTTAGTGTCTTGAAACCAAGATTCTATACTGAATGTGGATCTCGGTTTTTAATGGAGGACTTAACATGAAAGGTTTACTTGAGAGGCTCTCCGCAGGTGAAATTTTAATTTCAGACGGCGCAATGGGCACATTTCTGCAGGAAAAGGGGCTTAAGCCGGGCGAAAGTCCCGAGATGTGGTGTCTGACTCATCCCGATGCTGTCAAAAGCATTGCAGAGGCGTATATAACCGCGGGCAGTGATATTGTCGAAACCGACTCATTCGGCGGCACGAGTTTCAAGCAGAAGGAATTCGGCTTCGAGGATAAAATCGTCGAGATGAATGAGGCCGCCGCACGCCTCGCAAAAGAAGCGATGGGCGATAAGGGCTACGTAGCGGCGTCGGTGGGTCCAACTGGCCAGATTCCTTACGACGAGGGCGGTAATGTCACCAACGAAGAGCTTTACGAAGCGTTCAAGGAGCAGATTGTTGCTATGGAAGAAGGCGGCGCGGACGCGGTGTGCATCGAGACTATGATGTCTACATTGGAAGCCGTTCAGGCGGTCAAAGCCGCCAAGGAAAATACGAAGCTGGCAGTCATCTGCACGTTTACGTTCGATGCGGGCGCGCGCGGATTCCGAACAATGATGGGAGCCACTCCGGGAGACGCCGCGAAAGCGGTAATTGATGCGGGAGCGGATGTTGTCGGGGCAAACTGCGGCAACGGCATCGAGAACATGATCGAGATCACCAGACAGATACGCGCCGCCGCGCCTAGTATTCCGATACTGATTCATGCCAACGCCGGGATGCCGGTGCTGGAGAATGGCAAAACGGTTTTTAAGGCGACTCCCGAGGAGATGGCCGCGAGAGTTCCCGAATTGATCGCTGCAGGCGCCAATATTATAGGCGGGTGCTGCGGCACTACTCCCGGTCACATCGCTGCCATGGCAAAAGCCGCAAAGGGTTGTTGACTTATACCCGAGCGTGTGGTATAACTACTAATAGTGAACGCGACAACCAAGTTTGCTTGGTATACGGCTGGCTAAACGCTTGCGAGTCTGGGATTTCTGCTTTCCACTCTCAGCTTTCAGCTATTCTCAAGGAGGTTGCGGCAATGAGCAAAGTGTCCGGCGCATTCGGCGATATCATCAAATCGTTTCTGCAGAGAAACAACCTGACTTTCCGTGCGGCGGCGTTTGCGTCGAGTGTCAGCGCCGCATATTGGAAAGACATGTCCGACGGCAGGATTCCGTCAGAAGACGTCATTGTCAAGATTGCGTCCTGCTTCGATGATCTGGACGAAAACGACCTCCGCACCGCAGCCGGGTACGCTCTCGATCCCGCCAAAATGGATGCCGTGAGAGCCGTCGAGTTTGCGCTGCGAGGCCAGGAAAGCATTCCAGCGGAAGGAAAGAAGCAGATACTGGACTTCGTAAAGCAGATGAAAGAGCATTACGGAACCAAGGACGGTGAGTAGTGGCCAGGCTCCACTTCCAGGACGAAGCGGAACTCTACGCGTACAAGGCGTGGGAGTCTATTGGGTTGGAACCGCCTGTCGACTTGGGTGTCGTCGCGAAACGCCTCGGTATAGATGTGCATGAACGCGAGTTCGTCGAGGAGATCGACGGTGTTTACCTGCGTCTGCCCGGCGCACCACCTGTGATAGCCATCAACAACTCGTACATCAAGCCGCCTGCCAGGAGGCGGTTCACGCTTGCTCATGAAATCGGTCATCACCTGCTCGGCAGTCGCATATCTCCCGGGAGTCGGCTGTTCTTTCTGGACACAAACGATACCAGGCGCACCACGATGGAGCGGGCATGCGACCGGTTCGCGGCGCTGCTGCTGATGCCGGAGTCCTTGATCCGGCTTCATTACGACCAACTTGCTTACAACCCCGGCTGCAGGGTCGATATTATGGCTGAGCGGTTTGGGGTATCGGCATGGGCTTTGAGACGCCGCCTGAAAGAGCTTGACCTGCCGGTGCGCATGCGCCGTCGAGCTTGACCCAATCTCCTCAGAATGCTATACTTAACTTGCACAAGGCCGGTATTGTGGCCTGAAATATGAACTTGGCGATCCTCTTTTTCTACACCCGACCCGGTTCTCGAAGGAGCACAGCAACCGCATGGCAGACGACATTGATGCGAGAGAAAACCTCGAAGATATAAACGAACAACCCAAGGCCGGCGAGCCGAAATATGATGCCGATAACCTGCAGATTCTTAAGGGTCTGGAGGCCGTACGAATGCGTCCGGCTATGTATATCGGTGACACCGGTTCGCGTGGACTTCATCACCTGTTTACGGAAGTAGTCGACAACAGTATTGACGAACATTTGGCGGGCTACTGCACGCGGATCGACGTGATACTATGCGCAGATAATTCGGTTAAAGTTGTTGACAACGGACGTGGAATTCCGACCGACATGCACAGCGAAGTCGGAGTCTCCGGCGTAGAAGTCGCTATGACGATGCTCCACGCTGGAGGAAAGTTCGGCGGCGGCGGCTATAAAGTCTCCGGCGGACTGCATGGCGTGGGCGTATCGGCAGTGAACGCACTCTCCGAGTGGTGCGAGGTCCGCGTCTGTCGGAATGAGACGTGCTATTTCCAAAGGTACGAGCGCGGCGTGCCGTGCGAACCGCTCAAAGAGATCGGCAAGGCTGAGGCCACTGGTACAACCACCACATATTTGGCGGACAGCGAGATTTTTGGTGAGATCGTTTATCACCCTGAAGTGTTCGTGAGCCGCCTGAGAGAGCTTGCTTACCTTAATAAGGGTCTCTCAATCGCATTCACGAACGAGCAAGCCCCAGAGGGCGAGGAAAAAACCAGAGTTTTCCACTACGAGAACGGCATAGCCGAGTTCGTTGAAGCGTTGAATCGCAATAAGAACCCGCTGCACAAGGTCGTGTTCTTTTCCGGAGATCGGGACGAGACAGCCGCTGAAGTGGCACTGCAATATAACGAGTCTTACCAGGAAAACATCCTTACATTTGCGAATAACATCCACACTCAAGAAGGCGGCACGCACCTTTCGGGGTTCAAAACTGCCATCACGAGAGTGATTAATAACTATGCCCGCAAGAATAACCTCCTGAAGGAGAAAGACCCCAACCTTTCCGGCGACGATGTTCGCGAGGGCCTGGCGGCAGTTATATCCGTGAAGCTCCTGCGGCCTCAGTTCGAGGGACAGACAAAAACCAAGCTGGGTAACGGCGAGGTAGACGGTGTCGTGAACTCTATAGTCGGAGAGGGTCTGAGCGAGTTTCTTGAGGAGAACCCGACCGCCGCAAGACGAATCATTGACAAGGCTCTCACATCCCACCGTGCGCGTGAAGCTGCGCGACGAGCGGCGGATATGGTCAAACGCCAGAGCGCCATGGAAAATGCGTCTTTGCCTGGAAAGCTTGCCGACTGCATAGAGCGCGACCCAGCGAAGTGCGAACTGTTCATCGTTGAAGGGCAAAGCGCCGGAGGCAACGCCAAGGCCGGTCGAAACAGGCGCAATCAGGCTATTTTGCCGCTTAGAGGAAAGATTCTCAACGTTGAAAAGGCACGCATGGACAAAGCCCTCGAAAACGAGGAAATCAAGTCGCTTGTGGCAGCTATCGGCACCGGCATCACGCACTCGTCAATGGACAATGCAGATGATGAAGATGGTCAGCTTGACCTCGAAGTGACGGAGACCGCTCCAGTCAACGGCAACGAAAATGGAAATGGCAAGAAGAACGGCAATGGAGCGACGTTCGACTTATCTCGGCTGCGATACGACAGAATAATTATCATGACTGATGCGGATGTTGACGGCAGCCATATCTGCACGCTGCTTCTGACATTCTTCTTCAGATATATGAAACCGCTTGTGGAAGATGGGCACATATACATCGCCCAGCCGCCGTTCTATAGAATCAAGTCCGGCAAAGACAAGATTTACTACGCGAAAAACGATGAGGAGCGCGACGCCATCCTTCGCACGATATCCAATAAGAAAGACACAATGGTCACAAGGTTCAAGGGGCTTGGAGAAATGGACGCCGAAGACCTTGCCGACACTACCATGGACGTCGATTCGCGAACGATAGCTCAGGTCCATGTGGAAGACCTCATAGAAGCTGACGATCTGTTTACAGTTCTTCTGGGCGATCAGGTGGAGCCGCGCAAAGCGTTTATCGAAGCCCACGCGAAGGAAGTTACCAACGTAGACTGGCATGCGTAAATGCAAATTCTGAATTTTGAGTTAAATGTTGGGCCGGGGCATGTCCTCGGCCTTTCTTGTATCGGACAGGCTGATGAAAGAACTACAGCAAAATCGGGATGATCCGGGCGGTATTACCCGCGAGAAGCCCTGGCACGGGCCGGAAGGTCTGCGCGCGTTCCGGCATCGCAATTTCACGCTGTATTGGATCGGCCAGGTAATCTCATTTACCGGAACGTGGGTCCAAACCGTGGCTCAGGGCTGGCTGGTACTCAAGCTCACCGGGTCGGCTCTCGACCTCGGGATAGTCGGCGCAGCGAACACATTTCCTGTGCTATTGCTGGGCCTACCCGCAGGGGCCATAGCCGACCGACTCGACAAACGCCGTGTGGTTATAGTCACCCAGACCCTCGCAATGATGCAGGCATTTGCTTTGGCCGCACTGACGTTCGCCGGTGTGATCCGGGTCTGGCATGTCATAGTGCTCGCGATATGCGCTGGCGCAATAGGTGCGTTTGACAATCCGATCCGCCAATCTATGTTGGTAGAGCTTGTCGACGGCAACAAGGACGACATACTCAGCTGTGTCTCACTAAGTTCGACTGCATTTAACGGCGCCCGTGTCCTGGGCCCGGCTCTAGCTGGAGTAACGCTGGTTGCCGTCGGGATCGCCAACTGCTTCTTCATCAACGCCATCAGTTACATAGCCGCATTGATAGCTTTGTTGATGATGAAACCAATGCACTCCCCAAGCAAAAACGCCCAATCGGGCGCAATGCTCTCTCAAATATGGGATGGCCTGTCACATGCCTGGAAAAACGAACTGCTACGTGATCTTCTGCTTATGTCTGCGATTTCCGGAGTATTCGGCAGCCAGATCAACACCGTAATGCCGGTCTTTGCAGACAAGGTATTTCGCATGGGTCCCAAAGGGCTCGGAGTATTAATGGCCGCAATCGGTATCGGAGCGCTGTTCGGCGCAGTGATAAACACAGTGCTCGGCCACAGGTTCCGCCAGCGCACTCTCGTATTTTTTGGTGGGCTACTTTGCGCTGCCAGCCTGCTCGCTTTCTCCAGAAGCGGATACTTCCACTTAGCCACAGTATTCCTCGCCCTAACGGGCCTTGGCACAATGCTGTTTATGACGGTCTCCAACACTATTATCCAGGAAGCGGCGCCCGATTCACTGCGCGGCAGGGTAATCAGCGTAAGGATTTTCGTTCTCACGGGTCTTGCGCCCGTGGGGGCACTGCTGATAGGGTTTCTTGCCGAGCGTTTCGGAGTTCAGAACGCAGTCACCATTTTGGGAGCGGCCAGTCTGGCGTCGGCAATCTACTTTACTCTTCGTTCCAAGGCTATCCGATCGTTCGAGTGACCTGGTACAATTACCTGATTTTGCATTAGCTGGAGGAAAAGCAGGCAAGGATGGGTAAGAAATAAGTGTCCGACCAGTTGTGTGGTGGTTGGGAATAGGCTGCTCCTCGCGGGTCTGCAACTATCTGCGAAGTCAGCAAACGACGGAGGATCCGAATGGTCCTTCTCCAACGCGAGGTCCAAAATTGGGCTTTTGGCGGACTTAGAGCCGGGTAATTGCGGGAAGTTCGGGGCAACTTCGATTTCTGCAGACCTGGCTCTTTCATTGTACGAAGGTTTTCCATGTGTCGGCATTGAAGTAAGTAGTCGTGGAAAGACACGATTTTACTGTTGAAGAAACAAACACTCCTCGCCTGGACGTCTATCTGGCCGGACATGTGGCTGGTGCCTCCAGGTCGTATATACAAAAGCTCATCGCCGACGGGCACGCGTTCGTCAACGGCTCGACCCAGCGTCCCAACTATAAAGTCCAGCGCGGCGATAATGTCAGCGTCACAATTCCGCCTGCCGAGCCTATGGAAGTGGCGGCTGAGGATATTCCGCTGGATGTCGTTTACGAGGACGACCAGATAATGGTCATCAACAAACCCCGCGGCATGACCGTCCACCCGGCTCCCGGCAGCAAGCACGGCACTCTTGTGAACGCAATCCTTGCGCACAGCGATGATCTCTCGGGCATTGGGGGAGTCGAGCGGCCTGGTATAGTTCACAGGCTCGACAAGGACACCACCGGCCTTCTGGTCGTCGCCAAAACCGATCAGGCGCATCAGGCACTGCAGGGTCAGATTCAGAAACGCAGTGCCGAACGCCGGTATATCGCGCTTGTCTGGGGTGAGACAAAGTTCAACGACGCCGTGGTGGATGCTCCAATAGGGCGGCATCCGACCGACCGCCAGAAAATGGCTGTCATCAAGGACACAAACCGCTACACGGCTCGCGAAGCCGTAACTCACCTGAAAGTACTGCAGCGCTTCAAGAGCTTTACATTGCTGGAAGCCAAGCTCGATACCGGCAGAACACATCAGATTCGCGTGCACTGTTCGTTTATCGGACATCCGGTGGTTGGCGACCCTGCGTACGGCGGAGCTAAGCGCGCGATACCGTCGTCCTATGGCAAACTGGAACAACGCGACCTTACGGCTCTGATCGAAGCAATACACGGGCAGGCCCTTCACGCGTTTTCGCTTTCGTTCAATCACCCGATCACCGGCGAGCGCCTCTCATTCGACACGCCGCTTCCCGACGATATGCAAAAACTTGTGGACTGGCTCAAATGCACGGGGTAAATGTTGGCGACATAGCTACCATGCGTAAACCTCACGCCTGCGGTTCGTTTGATTGGGAAATCGTGCGGATTGGGGCCGATATCGGCATAAAATGCCTTAAGTGCGGTCACAGAGTGATGCTGGAGCGCTCATATTTCAACAAGCGCGTGAAGAAAATTAGCCCAAAAGAAGAAATGATCTGAGGGTTTCACCCTCAGACTCCCACCAGAGACTCTGTCTCTGGACTCTGCAAGGAAACCAGGTTTCCTTGACCTTCTGACTCATAGTTGAATGATCCCTTAAGGGATCATTCAACTATGGAACGGGGGTCCAGGGGCCACTCGGCTCCTTGCGGAATCCAAGGGCAGAGCCCTTGGTGGGGTTGGGGCAAAGCCCCCAAATCTAGAGATTACCTGTTGCGTCTTGCCGCTAAAGTCCTGTCCAAGTCGCCCAAAATGCGCTTGCGGAAACGGATTTCGTCCGGGGTGACTTCCAAAAGTTCATCGTCACCGATCCAAGAAAGTGCCTGCTCAAGCATGAACTTGCGAGCCGGGCTGATAAGGACAGTGGCATCCTCGGTGGATGAGCGCATGTTGGTTGCGTGTTTGGCCTTGGTGACGTTTACCACCATATCGTCCGCGCGCGAGTTTTCGCCCACGACCTGTCCCTCATATACCTCGTCGCCAGGTGAGACGAAGAGAGTCGAGCGTTCCTGCAAAGGGGCGATGGCGTATGCCGTTGCGCGGCCGGTCTCCTTCGAAATCAGACTTCCACGGCTGCGGCCTGCGATCTCGCCTCGATATGAGCCGTATTCTTTGAACAGACGAGACATTATCCCAAGACCCTTTGTCCAGGTAAGGAAGTCGGTTCTGAAACCGATCAGGCCGCGAGTCGGAACGTCAAATATCAGGCGGTTCATGCCGGACTCGTCTTTGTCCATCGAAACCATATCGCCTTTGCGCTTCGCCAGCTCTTCAATGATCGTGCCGACAAAGTCGTCGTGAATGTCGATTGTGACTTCCTCGATGGGCTCGCACGTCACGCCGTTGACATTCCTGGTAATCGCGCGCGGCTTGCTGACGCAGACCTCGTAACCCTCGCGGCGCATCGTCTCCAGCAATATCGCAAGCTGGAGCTCGCCTCGACCCGATACTATGAGCGCGTCGGGACGGTCGGTATCTTCGACCCGCAGGCTGATATTGACCTTGATCTCGCGATCGAGCCTGGAAGAGATGTTGCGCATGGTAACCAGCTTGCCGCTGCGACCCGCCCATGGGCTATTGTTCACGATGAATTCCATGCTGACCGTGGGTTCGTCGATGCGAATGAGTTCAAGAGGTTCAGGGTGTTCGGCGTCGGCTATGGTCTCGCCGATCTCGACCTCCGGGTAACCCGCCAGCAACGCTATCTCACCTGCCGATGCCTCGTCAACATCCCAGCGCTTCAAGCCCTCATATATAAATATGCGCGAGATTTGAAATTTGTCCTGGCTGCCGTCGCGTTTGATAATCACGACGGTCTCCCCCCGGTGCACCGTTCCACGCAGGATTTTCCCGCCGAACATGCGGCCAAGATGATCGTCATAATCGAGGTTGGTGACCTGAAGCTGGAACGGCTTGTCCAGTTCAACCACGGGCGGCGGAACGTGCTCCATTATCATTTGAAAAAGCGGATCGATGTCTTTGGGACTGTGCGTCGGGTCGAGTACGGCATAGCCTTCGACTCCTGACGCAAACAGATATGGGAACTCAAGCTGACCCTCGTGGCAGCCGAGATCTATAAATAGATCCAGCACTTCATCCACAACATCGAAAGGCCGCGCACCTGGCCGGTCGATCTTATTGACGACAACTATCGGCTTGAGTTTCTGCTCCAAAGCTTTTTTGAGCACAAAACGGGTCTGCGGCATCGGACCCTCGCATGCGTCCACCAGCAGCAATACTCCGTCCACCGAGCGTAGAATTCGCTCGACCTCGCCGCCGAAGTCGCTGTGACCGGGGGTATCGACTATATTGATCTTCGTGCCGTTATAATGGACGGCCGTAACCTTGGAGAGGATCGTAATACCTTTCTCACGCTCCAAGTCGTTAGAGTCCATTACACGTTCCGCCACGACCTGGTTAGACCGAAAGACACCGCTTTGCTTGAGGAGTTCGTCCACAAGAGTCGTCTTGCCATGGTCTACATGAGCTATGATTGCTATATTACGAATATTTTCGCGAACCTGCGTCATTTTTGCCCTTGCACGCGACAAAAACGGCCGAGGCAAACACTTCCTGCACTCGGCCGCCCGATGTCACTGTTATTCTCTGATCTTATAATACCAGAATCAGGGTTGTCGGGTCAATACCGCCTCCGATCAGATCCAGGGCAATCGCACGAGTAAACAATTTGTGTCCGCAAACGCTTTTGGGGCTCTGCCCCAAACCCCGCCAGAGGCTTTGCCTCTGGACTCCACAAGGAAACCAGGTTTCCTTGACCTTCTGACCCTGAATTGGTTACCCCCGTAATACGAATTCAGAGATGGGGGTCCAGGGGCCACTCGGCTCCTGGCGGGATCCAAGGGCAGCGCCCTTGGCAAAGCAAATTGTTTACACAATTATATGCATCTAGATGAATAAACAATTTGCTTTGGTGAGAGTTTGAGGGTGAAACCCTCAAGGCGGTCTACTGTCGCAAAACGTTTACTCACATCTCGGGCCGACCTGGCAAGCCGGGTGGGATTAGGGATGCACGATCCTCGGTTAGCCCCCAGGATGCCGCTGTCTGATACCGGCGTAACGCCGGGCCTGTGCGTCTAGCCGGTGACTTTCGCGGCAACCAACCGTGTTATTCCCGCAGTCGTTACTATTAACGCCTCAAGAATGAAAAGAAACAGGCAAAAAGTTTGCAGCGGGTGAGGCTGCTTGCAAAAAAGTTTGTATGGAGCAATCCGGGGTAAATTAAGTAAATCACGGGAGACGCAATGCACTTTCCGTGATTACTTTTGCTCTGGTGATGCTTATGAACGCGAAAACACAAAGGTCAATTGAATCAAACGAGGCAAGCGCCGCATCCGCCGTGGAGAAGGGCATCGGGTATCTCTTGGATATCCAGCATTCGGACGGATACTGGGTGGGCGAACTTGAGGGCGACACGATACTTGAAAGCGAATACATAATCCTGATGCGCTTTCTCGGGCGCGGCGATGAAGACAAACTCCACAAGGCCGCCGCCTATATACGCTCAAAGCAGATGCCGAACGGCGGGTGGTCGCTGTTTCCGGGAGGGCCGGTAGACGTGTCATCGTCGGTAAAGGCTTATTTCTCCCTGAAGCTCACGGGCACCAGCGGCGATGAACCGTTTATGCTCAAAGCACGCGAGGCCATAGATAATGCGGGAGGAATCCGCGCCACCAACAGTTACACAAAGTTTTACCTCGCGATGCTCGGCCAAATTCCCTGGAACGACGCTCCGGCGGTTCCTGCCGAGATCATGCTTCTGCCGAACCAGTTTTATTTCAGCATATACGAGATCGCGTCGTGGTCGCGGACGTTTGTTGTTCCGCTTACGATTATCTGGGCGCGCAAGCTCACCACTCACATCGATCACCAGCGCGGGATCAGCGAACTGACCGGTTCACATATTACGTGCTCCACACCCAACAGAGGATCACTCCTTAGTTGGAAACGATTTTTTTACACGGTAGACAGCGCCATCAAGGCTGTCGAAAAAACCGGGTACCTGCCGTGGCGAGAGGACGGCGTAAGGCGAGCCGAGCAGTGGACGCTGCAGCGAATGAACCATAGCGCAGGACTGGGCGCGATATTTCCGCCCATAATCTACTCGATCATCGCCATGCGCGCGCTGGGCTATGAGGACTCGCACCCAGAGATGCAACGCGCAATGGAAGAGCTTCATAAGCTGATGATCGAAGAGGATGACACGCTCAGGCTGCAACCGTGCACGTCTCCCGTCTGGGACACCGCAATTGCTGTCAATGCGCTTTGTGATGCGGGTCTCGACGGCGATCATCCCGCCATAAAACGCGCCGCCCAGTGGATCGTCAGCAAAGAGGTCAGAAAGAAGGGAGACTGGCAGGTCAAGCGACCGAATTTGGAACCTGGCGGGTGGTATTTCGAGTTCGCAAATGAGTTTTATCCCGATATCGACGACACCGCAATGGTTCTGATGGCTCTCTGCAAGATCGGCGACATCAACGGCAAAGAGGATGCCTGCCGCAGAGCGCTGGACTGGCTATTGGGCATGCAGGGCCGCGACGGAGGATGGGCATCGTTTGATGTGGACAACAATAAGCGCATCTTCAACGCCATTCCATTTGCCGATCACAATGCCATGCTCGACCCCAGCACCAGCGATATCACTGCGAGGATCATCGAGATGCTGTCGTTTTACGGGTTCGACAAAAACTGCCTGCCGGTGCGCCGCGCTATTCAGTTTTTGCGCGACGAGCAGGAAGACGACGGCTCGTGGTACGGCCGCTGGGGGGTCAACTACATTTACGGCACGTGGCAGGCTATTCGTGGGCTGACCCTTATGGGTGTCGACGCGCAAGACGCAGCAGTTGCGAGGGGGGCGCTCTGGCTCGAAAGCGTGCAAAACGACGACGGCGGCTGGGGTGAGACGTGCTACTCATATTACGACCCGTCGTGCAAACACATCGGCGAGAGTTCTGCATCGCAGACGGCGTGGGCTGTAATGGGGCTCATGTGCGTCGGCAAAACTGGCAGTAATGCCGTTCGCATGGGAATCGACTACCTGATACGAACGCAAAATGAGCGCGGCACCTGGAACGAAGAGCCGTTCACAGGCGCGGGCTTCCCCAGGGTTTTCTATCTGAAGTACCACCTTTACCGGCATTCGTTCCCGCTGATGGCTTTAGGAATGTATAGGAAGATGTTAGAAGCTGGAGGTTAGAAGTAGATTGAGATTTCCAATAGGACTCTCGACATCACTCGCCGTGTATATACTGCGAAAGCGCCTTGCGCGCGAACCGTTCGTGCCGCTGGTGCTCATGCTCGAACCGCTGTTTGCGTGCAACCTTTCCTGCTCGACATGCGGGCGCATACGCGAGTACAAGCATCGCGCCTCCGAGATGATGACCGTGGACGAGTGCATTCAGTCGTCGCAAGAGTGCGGAGCGCCCATCGTCTCGATATGCGGTGGCGAGCCTTTGATCTACCCGCACATAGCCGAACTGGTCACGTCGCTGGTGGAGATGGGCAAATACGTCTATCTCTGCACCAACGGCGTGCGCCTCGCAAACGCATTGAGCGCTTTCAAGCCTTCCAGCCGGCTGCAGATCAATGTGCATATAGACGGCCCTCCTGAAATTCACGACCGAGTGGTTGAAAAAGACGGCGCATACGAAGACGCCTTCAAAGGCATAATGATGGCATCGCGCAGAGGCTTCCAGGTGACGGTCAACACCACCGTCTGCAAACAGACCAACATGAACCAGATAGACGCTCTTATGGACAAACTTTCTCAGGTGGGAGTCAGAACGTTTATGCTTTCGCCGGCGTATTCGTATGACTCGGTCGAGTCCAAAGACTGTTTTATGGATCGGGACGACGTGCGCGAGAAGTTCAAAGACATCGACACCATCGCGTCGCGCCACCGGCTCGCCGACACGCCGATCTATCTGGAATACCTCAAAGGCCAGCGCGAGCTTGAGTGCACAGCCTGGGGAAATCCGACGCGAAACGTCGCAGGGTGGCGTTCTCCATGTTATCTTGTTGCCGATCAGCATTACTCCAGATACAAAGACCTCATCGAAAAGACCGATTGGAGCTCTTATGGCGTCGGCAGAGACCCTCGCTGCCGGAACTGCATGGTTCACTGCGGTTTCGAGCCGACCGCGGCGCTTATGGTCAACAAACAGCCCGGCGATTTATGGAAGATGATGAAGTGGCAATTGGGAAGATAGTCAAAATTCTGAATTCTGAATTTTGAGTTACGGATCACTGCTCCATCTCCCAGGAGCAGAGGGTCGGAGAGAAAGCGCAAGCTACAGCTTTAGGTCAAGGCGATATGAAGAGAGTATTCGTAACAGGCGGAACGGGATTTGTCGGCGCGCACGTAATCAGAAAGCTGATAGAGCGCGGGGAGCAGGTGACGGCGCTCGTCAGGCCGTTCGGCAATCCCACATTGCTCAAGGGACTGGACATCCAGACCGTCACCGGCGACATCACTGACTTCGATTCCATCTATCCGGCTCTTGTCGGAACCGACACGCTCTATCACATCGCTGCCGACTACCGGCTCTGGGCATCCGACCCGCGCGAAATATATTACAACAACCTCGGCGGCACATTAAATGTCCTGGAGGCGGCTTTGCGGCGAAATGTGCGCCGCGTGGTTTACACCAGCACCGTCGGCTGCCTCGGCATTCCGAAAGACGGCTCTCCGGGCGTGGAGGACACGCCGGTCGTGCGCGACGAACTGGTCGGTCATTACAAAAAATCAAAGTTCGACGCAGAGAAAGTCGCCCTCGAATATGCCGGTAAGGGACTCGATGTGGTGATCGTAAACCCCAGCACTCCCGTCGGGCCGGGCGACGTGAAGCCCACGCCCACCGGCAAGATTATCGTAGACTTTCTCAAAGGCAAGATGCAGGCTTATGTCGATACGGGTCTGAACTTGATCTCTGTGGAAGATGTCGCCGAAGGACATCTGCTTGCCGCTGATAAAGGGGTTCGCGGACAAAAATACATACTTGGGAACTGCAATTTGACCCTAAAGCAAATTCTGGATATACTTGCCTCCGTCACAAGCCGCAAAGCGCCGTCGATGTGTATTCCGCATTGGGTCGCGTTGATGGCCGCGCTCGCCGATACCGCTTACAACAGCATGCTGACAAAGCCGCCCAATATACCGGTCGAAGGCGTCCTTATGGCGCGCAAAAAGATGTTTTTCTGCTCACAAAAAGCCGTTGTTGAGCTTGGTCTGCCGCAGAGCCCGGTCGAAGACGCGCTGGCTGCGGCCGCGAAATGGTTCCAGAGTCACGGCTACTGCGAAATAAAATAGGGCTATTTAGGTCTGTCCAATTTGCCTATCACAAGTGGTTGGGAGTTGATCATGGTCTTTTGATTCGATGCCCCAACGTTAATCGTCAGAAAGAGCATTAAATATACCCCCAGATATGTCGCGATAGTCGCGCGCAGCATCAACTTTACAAACTGCGGCTTGTATTGCCGAGACCACTCGAAGACAAATATCGGAAGCAGCACAAGTGCCAGCTTCACCATAACGAACGTGCCCGTTCCGTATTTAAGGTAAAACGCCATCAGAGGATTGCCCTCGACAGCGGTTTTCGTGTTTACCAGAAGCAGCGTCACCACCAGATCGATAACGCATATTGCAATCAGTATTATGCTTTCTCTCGTAAGTGTCATGTCGGTAACCCCAGTGTTCCCTCATGACAGTTATTCCCCGTTATTACAGTATTTGTGTCAATGCCTTTTTGCTATGTTTGAAGAATGCCGATTAAACGCAATACTACTTATTATGCGGGACTTGAAACGAATACCTGTTTTCCGGGGGCAAATATGATCAAACTATGCAGCATGCGCGCCAAAATCGTTTTCTGGGCGCTGGGAATAGCAACATTTTTTGTGATTGTCGTGGCAATTTTTAGCGTGAGTATAGGTCAGAGAAAAACCGACGCAAACACCACAATAAGCCCATGGGATTTCACACAAGCGCCTCCCCAGAGCGTAAGCAGAAACGAGATAAGAGTGATTGAACCGAAAAATGAGTCCGTTAAGTGGAAAACTGATAAGCGAATGGCCCAGGCTAAGACAATTCGGTGAGGTCAGTCTGTAGTGTCTTGCTTCACATAGTGCGGGTTGTCCCACATGCACGTATATTCTTCGTATTCTTTACGCTCGTCAGCCGTGCAGGTCTTCATGTGCAGATCAAGAAACAGTACGTTCAGGCTCCTGGTATTCTGAACGCTCACCCAACTGGCTGGAGTCAGGCTCATCTCCTGATGAGGAACTCTGCGGCCACTGTGGAAGTCAAACCAGTAATCCGCTAAGAGGATATCACGCTTTTGGTTTCGCCAGTCGCCCGGTTTGTGTGCGCGTTCGCCGAGTTTCTTGAAAAATTCGCCCACCTTACCGGGCAAATAGGCGCTGGGGCCAGGATAGAGATAACTTGAACCGAAATTGTACCAGAATGGCGCATCCACTTGTTCCAAGATACTGCCCTTAACCGTATCACCCTGGCAAACCCATATATATTTCGGCGGATGATATGGGCTCTGGCCAGTCATATATCGCGGAACTCCGCCGGATTTTGGCGGTGCTTGTAAGTAGTTCGGCAGGAGCGGCTTCACATAGAGCACCCATGGATTTGTGTATTCGCTGGGTGGTTCAGGAAGCCCATATCCGCTGTTATCATCCATATATCGGTTTACTGCAAAACCAACCTGCCTCATGTTAGACGCGCACACACGCATCCGGGCGGCTTCTTTTGCCTGCAGCAACACAGGGGCAATCATGGCGGCCAAAATAGCAATAATCGCTATTACCACCAATAACTCCACCAATGTGTAGCCGCGGGCTTTCATCTTTGAACGTGACCCCAATTCACAATTTTCCAAGTAAGCGTATTTTACTGCAAACTTGTCAACCTGGCAATTGGCCGTAAGGCCTACAACGGCTAGTGCGGACGCACTATTCAAGCATAGTGCTAAAGCACTATCCGTAATTACCATGTCGCGCAAAACCAGGAAAATGCCGTCTTGACGAAATGTTCAGGCAGGTATATGATTTCAGCATACCTAAGTAATACTTAGGTATTAAGTATTACAGCATTCTAGCACAACTATCGACGAAGTCAAGCCCGGCTGGTAACGGAGGCAACCGCGACGGAAGTTCAAGCGCGCGACAATGTAACTGTATTAATTGCCGACGATCACAAAATCCTGCGTGAAGGTCTGCGAGGTCTTCTTGAGGAGTATGATGATCTGGTAATAGTGGACGAAGCCGTCAACGGCGCTGAGGCAGTCGCCAAGGCCAAAGAGCTTCAGCCTCAGATACTTCTCCTGGATCTGATAATGCCGGAGATGGGCGGGGTCGAAGTGTTGGAAGCGTTGGCCGGAGCCGGTTTGCCCACTCGCGTTATCGTGCTTACCGGAGCCGATGACGATGATCTTCTGGCCCGCTGCATACAAAGCGGAGCGCAGGGTTACTTGTTGAAAGACGCGGCATCCAATCAGCTCGTGGACGCCATTCACACAGTCGCCCAGGGCGGGTGCTGGCTGCCTGCCGACCTTACCGAGAAGCTCTTCCGCGGCATGGCAAAAAAGCCCACCGGAGGAGATTCCGCAAAGCTTTCGCTTCTGACCGCGCGCGAGGTCGAGGTGCTCAAACTTCTCGGCGAAGCCAGGACAAACTCGGAAATCGCCGACCAGCTTTACATCAGCGAACATACGGCCAAAGTGCATGTCAGCCGCATATTGGAGAAACTGGGCTTGTCGACTCGCTCCGAAGCTGTAAGGTTTGCCATACGCAGTGGAGTGGTACAGGCTTAATATGAAAGCAGGCGGAGTCTATAGCATAAAGCTGGAAAGACTGTCCGCGGAACGTCAGCAGTCCGTAATCAGACTGCTGTTGTCCGCAACCACGTCGCTTCTCCTGCTGAAATTCCACATAGATCAGGGGCCGGACCCGGTGGAGCAGATTATTTCGCTCGACCAGATTATCGTCCTCACAACGATCTTTCTCGTCTACAGCGCCCTCGTGTGGTCTATTCTAAAGTGGCGTCCCGAACTGCTGAGAGAGACTATGCTGGCAAGCAGCATAATTGAGATAATCCTAATCACATTTCTTATTCGCCAGACGGCAGGCATCGACATTCCGTTTTACCTGTGGTATCTGTTTTATGTCGTGAGCGTCTCCACTCGCTACGGCAGGCAGCTTTCGATCCTCGCGCTAGCGGCATGCATCGTATCGTTTGTATGGGTGGTATGCCTTGCGCCGCAGTCATACGCAGTAAACGTGCCGGCTGTGCTGGGTTTCACGAGCTTCCTGCTGGTGCTGGCATTCATGTTCGGGCAAATATCCGAGAGGCAGATCAACTATCAGGCGAGCCTCGCCGTGGTAAACGAGTTCCGCGCGGAACTTGCCGGGCTGGCCACATCCGCCGAGATAATCGGCCATCTTCTCATCCGGGCTAAGCAGTTGCTCAACGCTGAGCAGGCGTGGTTTTTGCCTGCGCAGAGAGGTTCGGACGGCTCCGAAGCAGTGGGACTCAGGTCGTCAGGAGCCGACCCCGTGCTGCTCTCGACGTTCCGTGAGGGCGGCGGAGTCTGGAATGTTGAAGAAGTACTTAAGGAGCAGCGCCCGATAATATCCAACAACCTCATAAAAGACTCGTCTCTGTCGCGGGAGATATCGGCCAAGCTCAATCTTAGACATCTGGCAGCGTCTCCAATGATGGTGAGGAGCATCCCTGTGGGTGTAGTCTACGTAGCGAACCGAAAAGACAAGCCTCTGATGTCATCCGACCTGCAACTGCTGGAACTCATGGCCACTCAGGCGGCCCCTGTGGTCGAGAACGCGCTGTTGTGGGAACGCCTGCGCGAAGCCGCGGCGTCTGAAGAACGTCTGCGCATCGCAAGAGACCTTCACGACAACTTCCTTCAGACCCTTGCCGCGATCAAGCTGCACCTCGAGCGCTGCAAGCTGCTCATTCAAAAGGATACCACCCGTGCCCTTGAGGGTATCGACAAAATCCACCAGATAGCCACGCGCGGGTTGGCCGAAGTGAGAAGCTATCTATCCGAGCTCAGGCTGATGGGGCCCGAGCCGAGCCGGTTCAAGCAGGCTATAGAGCGATGCTCAGCCGAAGCCGCCTCGAAAGCCGGGTTTAAGGTTCACCTCGATCTGCATCCACCGGAAGAGGCTATGCCTCCGAACGTCGCTCTTGCCGCGTTCCAGATAGTCCGCGAACTGCTCAACAATGCGGCTGCCCACTCGGGCGCGGAACATGTCGAGGTGCGAGTCTACTCTCAGGACGGCAAGTTATATCTCGAAGTGGAGGACGACGGCAAAGGCTTTGAGGTCGCCCGCGTTCGAGCTGAGAAAGCCAGCGAAGGCCACCTCGGGCTGGTCGGCGTCGATGAACGCGCACGGCAATCGCACGGCAGCTTCAAGATAGCCAGTGAGCCGGAAAAAGGCACGCTGGCCACTGCCGTACTGACAATCTAAAAGCTCCTGTTAATCATATAGTGCGCCCAGGATTCCAGCAGCTCTTTGTATTCCGAGTCCGGCAGTGCCGACAACTCGGGCAGAGCCTTGTTCACGTGCTCCAGAGCCAGTTCCTTGGTTTTTTCCACTCCGCCGAGTTCGACCATCAAATCAGTGGCCTTTTGAACGTCGTCCTGCGAGGCGTCTGACTTACCGAGCACCGACAGCAAGAATTTCCGCTGCTCAATCGTAGCTTCCTTCAAGGCGAAGAACACAACTGTTGTCTTTTTGCCCTCCCGGACATCCGAGCCTACCGGCTTGCCGAGCTTCTCTTCCTTGCCCAAAAGACCCAGAATGTCGTCCTGAAGCTGGAATGCCGTGCCGCAGCTTGACGCGAACCTCGATATCCCCGCGACCATGGGATGGTTCATGTCGGTAGTGTTCAGCCCGATCATTGCGCCTGCCTTAGCTGCAAACTCATAGAGCACGCCCGTCTTCATCCACAGCATGAAGACTATGTCGTTGCGGGTAAGCTGTTCGATTGGAGTGTGGGAGTACTGCACATCCAGAGTCTCGCCTTCGATAAGAGTGTTCACCACATGCGATTCCAGGTAATAAAGGATTTCCAGGACAACCCTGGCGTCCACGCCGCCATCGCGAGCGCACTCACAGAGCAAACTCACATTCCAGCCGTGCTGAATGTCGCCCGTAAGGATCGCCAGGTCGCGTCCGTATTCACGAGCCTTCTCTTCTCCGTATCCGAGCTTGTTCAAAGCGAACATCTCGCCCAGTTTGTGGACTGTCGGGCCGCCGCGGCGAAGATCGTCATTGTCTATCACATCGTCATGGACGAGCGTCCAAGTGTGGAACAATTCCACCGCGCAAGCGGCAGGCAGAGCAACATTTTCATCGCCTCCGACCGCTCCGCATGCCCACATCAATACCGCCGGTCTCAGGCGTTTGCCCGACCGCTCAATATAAGCAAAAACCGCTTCTTCCAAATCTTTGGGCTTGAACCACTCGCGGAATCGCGGCTGCTGAAAGTATTCGCTGACTTTGCTCTCCCTCGCGTGAAGAGCCTTCATAAGATCAAAAGCCATAATGCCTCCTAATAAAACCAAGAGCGGAGAACCATATATTGTTCGCCGCCAACCGAACAAGAATATACCCAAATCAGAGGTCGAATGTCAAGCATGTAAGAGTTTGGCTCAGCAAGAATTATCTGAGGGTTTCACCCTCAGACTCCCATAAGTGGCTCTGCCCCTTAACTCCGCCAGAAGCCGAGTGGCCCCTGGACCCCCGTTCCAGAGTTTAATGATCCCTTAAGGGATCATTAAACTCTGAGTCAGAATGTCAAGGAAACCTGGTTTTTCTTGTGGAGTCCAGAGGCAAAGCCTTTGGCAGGGTTTGGGGCAGAATCCCAAGAAATCCCATTATAGCAATCAATCAAAAATGAAAAAGGAACCTATAAGGTTGAAGTATAAGTAATATCAGGCGTGTGTTCCAATCTTGGCATTGGAATGCGGCTCGATATCATTATCTGAAATTTGGAGGTTCCAATGGCAGCCAAAGTAAACAAAGACAAGTGCGCCGGCTGCGGCCCGTGTGTAGAAGCATGCCCGGTCGAAGCAATCAAGATCGAGAACAATGTAGCTGTTGTAGACGAAGACGCCTGCATCGACTGCGGAGCGTGCGCGGATGCGTGCCCCAGCGAGGCGATTTCGCTGGACTAACATTCCTGGCGCCTTGAGAACTGTGTCTTATATCGGTTCTCAAGGCGCGGTCATCACCGCAAAACGCTTCCTATTTCTTAATTCTCACAACCTTCGCGGTCGCTTCGGCGATAACATTGCCGGACTCGTCCGTGGCACGCCCAGAGCAGCCGATCACCCGAGGACTATCCGACTCGATCTTACCTGCGAACCGCAGTCGAGCGCCGATAAGCGCCGGGCGTTTCAGGCGGACGGTAATCTCGCCGGTAACCGCTTCGTTGCCCTGATCGTGCACGAATCTGGTCATTACTTCGTCGAGAACTGTGCAGACTATCCCGCCATGAGTAATTCCAACCCAACCCTGGTGCTCTTTTTGTGGTGTGAAGTAAGTAACATATTCGTCGCCTTCCATCGCGAAATCCAGTTTGAGCCCGATGGGGTTGGACTTCCCGCAAACAAAGCAGCCGTCATCATTGTCCAGTTTGGAAATCTCGCTCATTATTTCTCCAGTCGAAATTCTCTGATCTTGCTTCTGAGGGTCTTTCGGTCGATCCCAAGCACTTGCGCCGCGGCGGACTGGTTCCAGTCTTTCGATTTCAACACGCGCTCGATATGAACCTTTTCCACGTCTCTGAGCGACGCCGTGACCGACAGTTGATCGACATCCGATTGGTCTGATGATGAACCTTTGGAATGAGAACTCGGGACAAGCATCAGGTGTTCGGGTCGGATCGTTCGGCCATTGCATAAAATCACCGCGCGCTCGATAGCGTTTTCCAACTCGCGCACGTTGCCCGGCCAGTCATGGTTTCTCAGCGCCTTAATGGCCTCATCCGTAAACCCGGTGACGTTCTTTGCGGTCTCATCGGCATAGATCTTAAGGAAGTGATGTGCGAAAAGCTCGATGTCGTCGCCGCGCTCTCTGATCGGGGGCAGGCGCAATGTAATCACATTCAGCCGATAGTAGAGGTCCTCGCGAAATTCCTTATCTTTAATGGCTTGGGCTAGATCACGATTGGTTGCGGCGAGAACTCGCACATCAACTGTCAGGGTCTCGCTTCCCCCAACCCGCTCGAACTGCTTCTCCTGCAATACTCTGAGCAGCTTGGTCTGAACCGACTGCGACACCTCCCCGATCTCGTCAAGGAAAATAGTCCCCTTGTGCGCAACCTCAAACCGCCCGATGTGCCGGTTGACAGCGTGGGTAAACGAGCCTTTTTCGTGGCCGAAAAGTTCACTTTCGAGCAGGTTTTCGGACAATGCGGCACAGTTTACCTTCACAAACGGCCCGGATGCGCGGCCACTTTGATAGTGGATCGTACGAGCGAGATACTCCTTGCCGGTTCCGGTTTCGCCCGTAATAAGGACTGTGGCATTGGTGGGTGCGACCTGCGCCGCCATCACGTAAGCCCGTTGAACGTCCGGGTTGGTTCCCACAATATTGTCGAAGCCGTATTTCTTTTTAAGCTCGCTGCGCAGGAAACGGTTTTCATCGATCACACGCCGCTGTTCCAATGCGCGCTCGGCAACCATCTGAAGCTCGTCGAGCTCGAACGGCTTGGTGATATAATCGTAAGCGCCCAGCCTCAGCGCCTCAATGGCGGTCTGAGTGCTGCCGTAAGCCGTGACCATTATAACCGGCGTGTCGGGCTTTTCTTCCTTGATGCCGCTCAGCACTTCCAGCCCGCTCATCTTAGGCAGGCTCATGTCGAGGATCACCAGGTCGAAATCGCCAACCTTGGCGGTTTCAAGACCCGACGCGCCATCGGGAGCCGTGGCCGTGTCATAACCGGCGTCAGCGAAAAGTCGCGACATTAGATCGCGCAGCCCAGCTTCGTCGTCTATTATAAGGATCGATTTGCTATCCACTTTCACACTCTCAGTCGTAATGTTGAAACCTAAACTTGTAAGTTTTAGCCTGAGGGTTTCACCCTCAGACTCCCACCAAGGGCGCTGCCCTTGGATCCCGCCAGGAGCCGAGTGGCCCCTGGACCCCCGTTCCAGAGTTGAATGATCCCTTAAAGGGATCATTCAACTCTGAGTCAGAAGGTCAAGGAAACCTGGTTTCCTTGTGGAGTCCAGAGGCGAAGCCTTTGGCAGGGCTTGGGGCAGAGCCCCAAATCAAAACACACAAGTCTAGGTCACATAGGCGCCAGGCAGGCGCAGGGTGATAGTTGTGCCTTTGCCTTTTTCGGACTCCACCAGCACCTTGCCCTGATGCCTTATCGCAATGGCGTCAACCATGCTCATCCCAAGTCCGGTGCCTTCAGCGCCCCGCGTCGTAAAGAACGGGTCGAAAAGCCTCTGCCGGGTTTCCTCGCTCATCCCGATGCCCGTATCGGCAACTATAAGGTCTACATAACGCTCGCCGCGCGAGGTTCTGACCTCGATATCCCCGCTTGTCTCCATAGCCTGGACGGCGTTTAGAAGCATATTGGCAAGAGCTTCTCTCAACTCGCTGGCATTTCCAAGCACGCGGCAATCTGGGGAAAGTTTTGTCTCGACCGACACCTGCGCACCTGCATGCGAACCCGATTCGCGCCACGCGGGAAGAGCGCTCTTAAGCATATCCTCGACTATCTCACTCAGATCGACCACCTGATAAGACGACACATCCGGCGGTTTGCCTATCTCTCGCAGCCTGCGAACCGTTTCGGCGGCGTCCCTGGCGGCAAGTTCGATTGCGTCAATACTGCGCATGGCGTCCGTGTTGTCGCCGAGCTTGCGTCTGGCGAGTTGAGCGTTGCCGAGTATGATCCCCAGCACGTTATTGATATCATGCGCCACACCCGCGGCCATCTCGCCCAGCGTGCGAAGCCGTTCTGAATGAATCAACTGCTCCTGAGCTTCTTCGAGGAGCTTGTTGAGTTCGGCCAACTTTTCGTTTCTGTCTAAAATTTCTCGTTCGAGCTCGCGCCTGGCGGTAATATCACTATAAATCTCCACACGCCCGTCGGCTTGTCCCGCGCACGAATATATCGGAGCAGAGTAGCGGTGCACCAGAATTGTTCCGCCGCACAGCGAATCCAGCACTTCCTCGACCACATCGTCCGCGCTGTCTGGCCGGTGCAATATCGTCGAAGGCAACTGCGCGCCGATCAAATCGGCAAGCGCAATGCCGAGCACCTCTGAGGCGCGTCGGTTCGCATGAGTTATCCTGTGGTTCCTGTCCAGAAGCAGGACGCCTCGCTCGGGGGAAGTTATGTCTTGAAGTGCGGCCAATATGCTTTCTGCCTCCCGCTGTCTATTTTGAATTATAACGCCCAGAGACCCGTGGTGTAAAGGGCGAAGAATCGCATGATGGAAAGCGGCGCAGGACAAAATCTGGCGAAAACAAGAGTTTTAATCCGACGTTTCGCGTGGATGGGTGGCAGCTACAAGACGCCAGATTGGAGGCAGCGCAGCGCCCGCAGGCTCCGCAATCCAATAGTGCGTGTAATGCGTAAGCGCTCCCTCGGATGGGTTGATTTCAACTATTTTCGCACCGCGACGCATGGCATACTCGGCAAATCCATATCCGCCCGACACTTCACCTGACGTGCCCACGATCAGCATTAAATCGCAGCGGGACGCGGCATTTACGGCGGCAAACATAGGCTCCTGAGGCACGTATTCGCCGAACCACACAATATCCGGCCTGCACAGAGACCCGCATTCAGGACATTTCGGCAGGGTGTCGTTATCGAATTCATCAGGAAGATCGAAGTCGCTCGCACAGCGAGACTCGCCGCAATCCAGACACCTGACCCTCTGCGAATCGCCATGGATCTTTACCATTTTGCGGCTGCCCGCGCGCTCGTGAAGATCGTCCACATTCTGAGTGGCAAGCAGAAACTCGGGGTAATAGCTCTCCATCCCGGCTATGACGATATGCGCCGGATTGGGCTGAGCCGCAGCGACCTGCTTCTGGCGCTTGCGATACATGTTCCAGACCATTACGGGGTTTTGCAGAAAGCCGTCGAGGGTGGCGAATGTCATTGGGTCGTATTTTGTCCACTCGCCGTCGAGATCCCTGAACGTAGGCAACCCCGATTCCTTACTCACGCCCGCACCTGTAAAAACAAACACACGATTCGCGTTAGCAAACAGTTCCACGAGTTCGTCTTGAGATTTTTGATCACCCGACACGCGTTTGGTCATAGTCGAATCAGTCGCATTGAGATTTAGTGGTAATACCTGCTCTGCGAATCGCCAGGCAGACTGCCGAGATCGAGCTGCTTCAGTGTCGATACTCCAGCGCTGCTGAGGTGGAACCCTCTCTCGATCAGAGCCGATTCGGTATTCAGAGCAAGTTTTGTTCGGAATACAGCGTCCTCAACGGCCAGTGTCAGCACCTGCCTGAGCTGGAAGCTGTCGAGCGCGGCAATTGCCTCGCGGGCATCATCGGCAAGCTCGCCCTCAGGCTCCATCTGAAGCGCAAAAAGGAACGCCGACATAGCCTGCCCGATCTCGCCCTTTTGCTGAAGCAACACGCCTTTCTTAAAATGATGCGCGGCGTCCGTCGGAGCCAGGCGAATGAGCTCGTTAGTGACCTTGAGAGCGCTGTCGAGTCTGCCCTGCTGCAGATACGCGATGCCGAGTATATCTCTGGCCAGAAGATTTCTGGGGTACTTCTTCAGGAGCTTGCAACTGGTGGTGATGGCCTCGTCGTAGCGGCCCATTTCCAGCAGTGTGCGAAGAAGCTGCTGCTGAATATCGCCATCTTTGGGGTCGAGCTCGACCGCATTCTGCATAGCCTCGATTGCCGGGCCCATCCGGTTTTGCGCACGATATATGTTCGCAAGCTGAATGCTGATTTTGGGGTCGCGCGGACACAAAGCAATGGCTTCCTTGATGTTTTCGATGGCCTCATCAAACATGCCCTGTTCGACAAGCGAATTCGCCCGCTTCATCAAGCCGGAAAGCCGGGCTGCGCTGCCCTTGGCTCGTCCTTGTTCGGTTGTGTTGTCCGTCTCTGTCATTGCCCCATCCCACTAGCTTACTTATACTACGACTGTCGACCCACCTTTGTTCCGCTCGGTCCGGGCAGCCCCAGATAATGACTTATCCGCCGCAACCTGTATTCCTGCTGGATATAGGAAAATCCGGTATAATCACCAGCAACCACTAATAGAAGCAGCGGGCCTTACCCCGCTCTAAAGCAGGATAACGCCCGCAGCTTCGTCTTTGGGTGTGAGGACGACGACTCAACCGTCTAGTGCATTGATGCTGGTTACACGCTCTAATGAAACATCCTCGATATCCCCGATCAGATACGCTCCATAGAGCGGAACAAACGTGACATCGTGGATGTGTAAATCTTTAGTGATCTCATCGCCATGTCTGTTGCGATAAGTGACGGCGCAATGCCGTCCTAAATACTGCTTTGCGTCCGGTATCCTCATTTTAGTACGGCCTCCTTTGCTAACTTGCCTCCAAGCAATTGAATAGGGCACTTTGGACTACTTTTGTTGGCTGAGTCCAAAACCCTAGAATAAGGAGACAGCGCCGAGCCACCGACTAAAGGATTGCCGTTGAACAAAACCCGCGCGCCTCGCACCCGGTCCATCGGAGTCGCCTGAGAACCGACTGCAAAATAATGGGCGCAGCCCCTGATCACTGACAATTCTGCGCGACAGCCCGGCTCAGCTGTCACATAAGTTATGCCCTGCGAACGCATTTCATTGCGCTGTGCGGATTACCTGTTTCGTTATTTGCCGCGTTGCAACGTATGCCAAAGGCCGAGTATAATTCTTTCGGGAGATTGGCGCTTGAGAAAATCATCATCTATCGGATCGCCGGATATGTTCCTGGAGCAATGCGCATCAGCTCTGAAATCGCTTTACGCCGCATTGATCGGTAACAATATCGACCCGGATCGCGCATATACCGAATCTGTTCGACACATAGTGCGAATGCTCGCAGAGATGATCGCATCCGAGCACATATCCGCCGAATACGGCATATTTGCTCTGGGCGATGATTGTCTGCTAAATGATGAGTCTCTCGCTCAAGCCGCGCAATTACTGCCTCAATTCCAGTCAATGCCCATCTCGCATCTGGGACGCGCGTATCAAAGTTTGCTGGCATTTCGTCCGATCGAGGATACAAACCATCTCGAATTCAGCCATGTCGGACGAAAAAACGCCGGAGTATATTTCACGCCGCCCTCGCTGATAGAGTATATTATCGACAGCGTAATCCCGCTGATCGTTGAAGCACAGGCAACCTCGCGGCCGACCCGGCTGCTCGACCCGGCCATGGGCGGCGGCGATTTTTTGTCGAATGCGGTATTGAAGATCTTGGCATGCACAGGAATCGAGCGTGCGCAAATCGCTGCAGAATGCGTCTACGGAGTGGATATAGACCCGGTGGCGGTCGAGATATCGAGGTTTTGCGTGTGGGCTGCATCGGGATTTGCCGATGGAATCGCCGACCGTATATGTTCGCATCTTATCTGCGCAGATGCCCTCGCAGACGGCGTAGGTTTCGACTGGCGGCAATCATTCCCGCAAGTCTTTGCGGATTCAGACGGTTTCGACGCAGTCGTAGGCAACCCTCCATATATAGCGGCGAAGAACGGACTGTCGCGCTCGAACGCGCACGGTCAATCGGACTCGTACATACTGTTTCTCGAATCAGCAATGGACGGGCTGATAAAACCCGGCGGAATGCTCTCGATGGTACTGCCCGATCCTATGCTGGTGCGCGAGAACGCGGCCGAAGTCCGGCGCAAGCTGGTATCGGACTGGACAATTCTGTCGATTTTGCACATATCCGGCGTGTTCAAAGAAGCGAAAGTCGCCAATATCGTGCCGGTGTGCCGCAATGAAAAAACATCCGACGGAAATTTCCTTGTCTCCCGCATCAGAAAACTCGATGACCGGCGCAAATTCGCGCTTCAACCCAAAAACACCGCCCAGGCGCTCTCGCGCGAGGTTCAACGAGAAGTGGTTTTGTCTCAAAACAGATGCGAATTCCTGTATCTGTTGGAAGACGACGAATTCGGCAAGGTCATCAGGCAAATACATGGAGAAGATGCGTCTCTGAGTCGATATATGGAGCCTTACGTTCCGCTGAAATCGCTCAACATCAAGGCTATATATCGCGGCGAGGAGATCGGCAAGTCGGCCATAGCAGGTGAAAGCGGTGAATTGCCTATCATTCTCGGCGGCCAGAGCATAAAACCGTTCCAAATCGTGTGGGAAGGCCTCAAAACCAGCCGGTTATGGGTCAAAAAGCCACTGGAACGTTATCATAACACCAAGATCATCCTGCAGAAAAGCTCCGCCAGGCTTATTGCCGCTCTAGACGAAGTTGCGCCGGAGCACTCGGGGTATATCTTCCCGCAGTCGGTATATGGGATCGAACTGTGCAAGCCCGGAGTCGACGAAATTTACCTGCTCTGCATTTTGAACTCACAGATAATGAACGAATATATCTACAGAACCGTCACGGGATATAAGCTGGTGCAGCCTCAGATCGAGCTTGAGGACATCCGCGCTCTGCCGATCCGCCGAGTCGACTTCACAACGCCTCTGGATCAACGCAAGAGCCTAGCCGCCACCGGCACAGCAATTTTCAAAAGCGAATCCATGCGCGGCGACGCTTTTCCTGAACTCTCGGATTTTGTTGCAGAATGCGAATCGGACGTCACGCACGACGTGCTGGTCCATATCGGCAGGCGCTTGATCGACTTGATGGAGTCCGAATGCATAAGCCCGAATTCTAAAGCCGCGCGCGACCTTAACGCGACGCGCGCGGCAATCGAGACAATACTCTGGCGACTTTACTCGCCTTAGCGGGCGTGACCTAGTTCAGTGCTGAGCGCCAGCCTCCTCATGAGTGGGCGGATTGATCCCCGCAAGCCCGCCAAGAATCGACGCCACCAGCAGGATCAGGAACCCGCCAAAGAACCACCAGGCACCCGTTCTGAAAGCCTCAGTAATGGGCATTACGCCAGCTCTCGTCGCTTCAACATTCATTGCGCTGGCCAGAATAGTCCCACTCATGCCGCCAAAGGCTAACACGTGACCGATCACGACCAGACTCCAGATGACAACAGCATGGAGGATTGCAGGCACCACATCCGCTCTCGCGGTTCTCGCCGCCATCAGAGAGCCCAAAAACAGCCCCAGCGAGCCAAAGCCCACTATCCAATAGCCGAGCCCCCGGACTCCGACTCCCAGCGCTATACCCAGCGCAGTCCACAGAAAAGTAACCGACATTGCAATAATCAAACCGGCAAAAGTCGGCCCCCATTGTATTCGTGTGGCAGGCACAACTATGTCGGTAACCGCGGTTGCGGTGGGTTCGTAGTAATGATGCGCGCCCATATAAGCCTCGGAGGCGCCGCCCTTCTGACCAACGTCTTTCTCGTGTTCTTGCTCGTCCATGTGAACCCCTCCAAGATCAAGGTCTCAAATTGCGAGACCATTGTCATATCTTAACTTTCCCGCGCCTATTTCCGTCTAAACACGAGAGGCAGGCGTCAAAGCTACAGGGTGGACGGTTCGATTTTTACTTTGTTGCCCTGCGAAACCGACACATCGAATGTCTTTCCGCGCCACCGGACTCCGGTAAGTTTTAGGCTTTTCCACTGCTTTGGCATGCATGGCGACCAGCTCAATAGCCCACCATCGGCAAAGTAATCCATGCGAGCGCCCGCCAAGCCAAATATAGTTGATTGAATCGGGCCGGCGGCTCCCGTCAGGAAACACATATTGTCATAGGTTGTCGAAGCCTTCTCGTTAAAGTAATTGAACGGCCCTCGGAAATATGGTTTGTAGCTTTTCACGAATTCTTTGTACGCGCGGTCGCAGTCACCGAAGCGCGCCGCTATTACCGAATAGGCCGAAGTAATCATCGCGGGGCCGTTGGGATGGACTCGTTTTGAGTAATAATCAAACGTGTTTTTGTATATATCCGTCATATCCCGGCCGACGATCTCGTATTGCAAAGGATATATTATCAGCTCAGCGTCGGCTTGCTTTGCTTTCCAGTTAGGCTTGTAACCATCGAATGCTGTGAACCGCTTGTTCGACGGATCGTACGGGATGTACATGTTGTCGGCGACATCCACCCACTTAGCACTCGGCGCCATTCCGAGTCGCTTGGCGGCATCACATGCCAGGCGCAAGTTCATCTGAGCGATGATATTAGTATAAGCGCTGTTGTTGATGAGGTCGGCGTTTTCGTCGGGAGGCACGACCTGCAGTATCTCGTAACGATTCTTACCGGCAGCCCATTTTACACGGCTGACCCAGTAATCGGCTGTCGCCTTGAGGACGGGATATCCCCGCGTCTTGAGCCAGTCGAGATCGCCCGTCGCCAGATAATACTGCCACTGGCACAGCGCAACGTCTCCGTTTATGTGCCTCTCATATCTGTAAGGCAGGCCTGGCGGTGTGTCTTCCTTGCCCGTATACCCGCTCTCCCAGGCGTATTCGGCTCCGGCGAAGCCGTGCTCTTTGGCATTGGCAATCGCGCCGGGAAGAGTGTTGTAGCGATAATCCACAATCGAGCGGGCAAGCTCGGGATGCTGCATAATGAGCGCCGGAAACATCCACAGATCGGCGTCCCAGAAGACGTGTCCGCTAAACGCGGTGTTTGACAGCCCCATCGGCGGAATGCTCCACCCGCTGCCCTCTCGCACGCTCTGCAGAAGATAAAACATGCACGAGTGGATCGCCTGCTGGTCGCGTTTGGGGCCATTTATGATTATGTCGTGCTTCCAGAGGTTTTCCCAGACATTACGATGAGACCTTACCATCTTGTCAATATGTAACAACAGGCTCTTGCGATCCCATCCAGATAGTCGCTGCCCATTAGATGCGACATTAATCTCTGTACAGACAAGAAAAGTGCGTTTCTCGCCGCTACTGACCTTATAGCGTCCTCGCAGGATTGCGGATTTGCTTACTAGCTCATTATCCATACCATCATATTGGGATTCACGCGAACACAGTGCCCTGTTGATTGAAAAAGTAATGCCGGTGGTCTTTGTCTGAAAACGCGAGACTGTCTGAGCGATATTATCAATAGCCTGGCCATTGCAATCCAGTTTAATCAGACTTGCATCTGCGGAGCCCATTTTACTTTTAATCGTAAGGCTGCCTGAATAATCCGGCAAGACTTCCGCCTCAACTACACCGGCGCCCGGCTCGGCCTTAGACACAACCACCTCGATCTTCCCCTTAAGCGTCTTGCGGCCCGCGCGCCAGGTGGCGTAAGTAGTGAGGATGCCATGCTTCATATCGAGAGCCTGCTTGTAATCTGCATCTTTGTCGATTTTGAATTCAGTCTTACCGTCGTAAAAATGCAGATCGCTCCATGTCGAGGTCGGAATGAGCTTTTCATTGTCGTAAAGACCCGCCATATAGCACGGCAGAGGTTGGCCGTTATGATTTCCGACACCCTCGCCCATTATCCGGCACGAGATAAAGCCGTTGCCCAGATACGTGCCGTAAGCGTTATCGGGATCGTACGAGACCAGCACCCAGGGGTCATCATTGGGCGGATGCTTTGCTGTCTTGGTGATGGATTTCGGAAGAAGGAGCAGCACGACAATTGCGGCTGCCGCAAGAAGTATCAGCGCGATGCCGCGCGCTACACTGCGATGCATTCAGATCACCTTTCTCGCCACATAAAATACTCTGTCCGACCGCCGCGTGGGCCGACGGAACTTATAAGCATGAAATATATCGACCACATCAAACCCGGCGTCGGTGAGCATCATAGTAAGTTCCTCCAGGCTGTGAGCGCGCTGAAGATGCACTTCCTTAAACTCCACGTTCTCGCCGTCCTCGACCACTCTAAAGGTCATATTGACCGTGCAGATTCGGGTTGAGTTGTCGTATTCACTGTTCCAGACATAGTGCGGATAATGATTCGAAGCAATGTTCGCCTGATCGAAGAAATGATGCGCCAGGGCATACTCGGTGTTTACATCGAATATGAAGATTCCGCCCTCAACCAGATGCTCCCCCACCCGCTCAATGGCTTTTGCGAGACGATTTGGATCAAGGATATAGTTGAGAGAATCGAACAGGCTGATCGCGAGGTCGAACCGGCGGCCGTCCAGATCAAGTTCGGCCATATCCTGCACGTGATACTCCACATCGCTGTTTTTTGACCTGGCCACCTCTATCATGTCCGGCGCAATGTCCGCGCCCACTACCTTATAGCCCTTTTCGGCCATAAGCTCGCTCACATTGCCCGTTCCGCACGCGAGATCGAGCACTGTTCTGGGGCTGTGTTCTATCCGCTTCAGAATATTCTCGATATATCTGACCCACAAATTGTAAGGAACGCCCGCCATGAGGTCGTCATAATAGGTCGCGATTTGTTTGAACTGGGTTTGTGTCATAGTAGATCAACCGACAATGTTAATACGTTAGTTTGTTCGCGATGGTGCCGTGGAATCCCTTCAGGTTAAGCTTCACAAAAAAATGGATGGCTGCGGGGGAGGCCGCAACCATCTAACACTGAAAGGAAGGAGAGAAGATATGAAATAAGATTATAATGTTGTTTATGATAGCAAATCAGCCGATGCCCGGCGCGTCCAGATAATTGCGGTTTGTGCTGGCAGGTCACTTAGTCGCGATTGGACTCGCTCGGCCAGGAAACAACTCTGCGGGCGGGCAGGTTTGGGAAGTTGTCCCCAGTCTGGCTGTGTGGCTTCGGGTTTTCCGCCTTACGTCCCTCAGCCATACCTTCCAGTCACCGGCTGTATAGATGATACCCCAATGCACAAACACTCACAATTAGCTTATTGCCGTATTTTTACGTGCTACCCGCGTATTACCTGCAGGTAATACCTAAGTATTACTTCAAGCTCAGCTGTCCCATAAATGAAGTACCGTGCAAGTCATCTTCAATCCCCAGTAAATCGGCCGTGGTGGCAGATAGGTCGCAAAAACACGGACGCACTCCCAAATCCACACCTTTCGCGACGCCTTTGCCGCAAACAATCAGCGGCACGTATTCGCGAGTGTGGTCTGTGCCGGGAGTAGTTGGATCGCAGCCGTGGTCGGCGGTGATAAACAACACATCGCGCTCGCCAAGGGCATCAATTATCGCCGAAAGCGCGCAATCAAACTCTCTCAGAGCAGAGGCATAACCTTGCGGATCGTTGCGATGCCCATAAAGCATATCGAAATCCACAAGGTTCGCAAATATCAGCGACCCCTCACCGGACGCAACTGCGGCAATAATGGCTCCGATTCCCTCACGATTATTGCCTGTGTGGATCGACCTGGTGATTCCCTTGCCGGCGTATATGTCCCCAATTTTTCCGACAGCTATTACCTCGCCGCCGGAGAGCGTGACGGCATCGAGAATCGTGCCCCCCGGCGGTTCCAAAGAGAAATCTTTGCGGCGCTCTGTGCGGGTAAATGCGCCGGGCTCACCGACGAATGGCCTGGCGATCACCCTCTGCACGTTGTGCGGCGCAACGAGCATCTCGCGCGCAATCGCACACCATTCGTACAGTTGCTCCACCGGAACAATGTCCTCGTGACATGCGATCTGAAATACGCTGTCGGCTGAAGTATATACTATGGGATTGCCGGTTTGGACGTGCTCATCGCCGAGTTCCTTGATGATCTCGGTCCCTGAAGCGGGCTTGTTGCCGAGAATCTTCCGGCCAATCTTCGACTCGAACCTCTCAACAACATCCTCAGGAAAGCCGTTCGGGTAAACTGGAAACGCCTGCTCGCTCACGATGCCCGCCATCTCCCAGTGACCGGTGGTGGTATCTTTGCCCTTGGAGATCTCAGCCATTTTGCCGAAGCACCCGGCCGGATGGTCTGCCGGATCGACACCCATTATCGGCGCGATGTTGCCCAGACCCATCCGGGCGAGGTTCGGAACATCCAATCCGCCGACCGCCTCAGCCACATGCGCGAGAGTATTGCACCCGGCATCGCCGTAATCCGCGGCATCCGGCAGTTCGCCGATCCCCACAGAATCAAGCACTATAATTATGCACCGCAATGATATTTCTTCTCCCAACTCAAAATTCAGAATTCAAAATTTATTTTCAGGCTCGTGGGTGCGTTTCTTTATATATTTCTCGCAGATGATCGCGAGTAACGTGCGTATAGATCTCCGTGGTCGCGATGCTTGCGTGACCAAGCATCTCCTGAACGCTGCGCAGATCGGCTCCTCGCTCAACAAGATGGATCGCAAACGAATGCCTGAGCATGTGCGGAGTAATCGACTTCACAATGCCTGCCTGCGCAGTGTATTTCTTGATTATCTTCCAGAACATTACACGTGACATCGGCATTCCCAGCTTGGAAAGAAACAGATATTCCGACCTCTCGGACTTCGTGAGCTTGCCCCGAACTCGATCCAAATATGCCGCAATATACTCGCCTGCGATCTCGCCTATGGGCACAATCCGTTCCTTGTTGCCCTTCCCGACGCACCTGAGAAACCCCATTTTCAGATTTACATCATCGGACTTCAAGCCGACAAGCTCCGAGACTCGCAGGCCGCTGGCGTACATAGTCTCGAGCATAGCCTTGTCGCGCAGGCCCAGGTCGTCACGTATATCGGGAGCGTCGAGAATGCAAGAGAGTTCTTCCAAATCGAGGCATTTTGGCAGGCGTCTTGCAGGTTTTTCCGGCTCGAAAGCCCCAAGAGGGCTCTTATCAATCACCCTTTCGGCGCAAAGATACTTGATGAACCCCCTCACCGCCGAGACTTTCCGCGCCGCGCTTGTTCGAGCGAAGTCTTTGCTTCTCAATATGCCCAGAAACGCGATCATGCAGTCTTCATCGATCTTGCCGGGCTGCGTCACATCGCGTTTTTGCAGAAACGATGCAAACTGCGCGAGGTCGCGACCGTACGAGGCGAGTGTGTTGGCCGACAACCCCCTCTCCACAGACAGATAATCGAGAAACCGCTGGATGTGAAAATCAATCATTTCGCGCGCTCGTATATCGTGATCGTAGGAGAAACGTAACGCATGTCGTGAGGCAACCGCCGGGTGTCGCCAAAGCCCAATCCGTGGAACATCAGGTGATTGGCAAAACGCTTCCGCACGATGTAATGCTTGCGCACCAGGTCATAGTCCGTCAGAATTCGCCTCACGTTGCGCTGCTGCTGCATGGAAATATGGTCATTGCCGCGCAGACGAAGCGCGTCATCGACTTCGTAGTCCGTCACAACCACCCAGTCTGGCGCGGTCTTTTCACTCCACCATCCACCCGGCCTGCCGCATTGTGAAAAGACTATAATATCGTATGGCGTCGATGCAACGGCTTTCTCGCGCTGTATTACGGTTCCGAACCCAAACTCTTTGGACAGCGGCGGCGAGTAAAACCACGGCAGGTCGATCATGCCTATGCTCGACTTCTTAGGCACGTTACGGAATATCCAACGCGCGGCAACATCGCGCAGATCGGACACCAAAAACAATCGATCTATGACCAACGGACAAATCAAAGCCAACGCGAAGAACGCGATCCCCAGTGCCGCCCATATCCGGCGTTTTGCAGCAGTCCCACGCGTCAATATCCATTGACAAAACCATCCAATCATCAGCGCAACTGCCGGAAACATTAGAAGCGTGTATCTGGCAAATCTGACTTGTGAAAGCGAGATCAACACATAATAAGGCAATGCAAAGGCCAGAACGACAAGAGTCATTCTGTCGCGCTTAATGACCGCGCCGACAAGCGAAATCAACATCAATATTGCCAAAAGCGGCCCCAAACCGTACCAAAAAGAACTCGTAAACGTGTATATGAAACCGTTTCCAGTGCCCGCGAAGACCAGCCCGTGACCCGTACTCGTATGAGCCATTTCATATTTGAGGCCGTGCAAAAACTCAGTAGTGCGAAGGACACAGCCTGGGGTCGATATCACGAACGCCGCAATCACGCATCCCAGTGACACCCAGAGCTTTGTGGATCGAATTGACGGCCATCTCACCCCGTCGCGCAAAAAGTGCGCCGCGATTACAGAGAAGATGACCAGCACGGCGTTATACTTTGTCCCGGTGGCCAGTCCGGCCATTGCGCCGGCCAGGATATAGTCACGCCAGTCGCTGTACTTCATAATTCGCGCGCAATATCCCAGCGCAAGCGCCACAAACAGCGTGCTCGGCACATCAACTGTGGCGAAGTGTGAATGCTGAACGTGCAGGGGCGCAATCGCCAGAACCAGTGCGGCGAGCAGCCCGGCGGTCTTTCCAAACATCTCTTCGCCGGCCCAGTATGTCGCCGCCACCGCTCCAACGCCCATCATTACCGTCACAAGCCTTGCGGCCAGGTATACACCGTCCCCTCCGCCAATCAGACCGTATCCGATCCCAACGGCCATAGCCAAAGCGGACAAATATATATACAATGACGGGTAATTGTAAAAGTGAGGATCGAACGAACGCCCCAGATAAACCGATGAGAACGCCGCGCCTATCGTGAGAAACTCGTCAGGATGATAAGAATATGCGTGAATGCTATCGGGAAGCCCCCAGCGCAGCCCGGCAAGCCTCAGCGCAGCGGCAAGCAATATTACACCCGCCAGAGCCGCGCTTTCACGCCAGTCTATTCGAGGAGTATTTGTCAAGACCGCCATCTCCCAAATTATGAGCTAGAAATAAAACTGAGCGCTGCCATGTCTGGGCTCTTAACTGTCCACTCTCAACTCTAGGCTGTTTTCGAGGGAGTTCGCATCAGCCCGATGATCGCTATGAATATGCCCAGAGACATCACCAGGTCTCCAACACTGTAAACAGCCGGTATAAGCACAAACGGCCTGCGAGCCGGGACTATATCGCACAGAAATTTGAACCCGCTGCTCGCATCCATGATTATACTGCGCAGCGGAGGCACCGCGCCTTTACCGAACACCTCGGCGACCGCACTCGGAGACGCGGGCATAATCCCGCCGTTTGCGCTCAGCGCGAGCAGGTTCAAAGCCATCCCAACCAGCACCAATCTGGCCCCAGGAATCCTGATATTCGCCAAAACGAACACAAACAGCGCAATTTTCTCGGCTAAATGCATCGGTCCGGCCAACCGTGACAGACTTCCCAGCGACGGATAGGCGTAAAAAATCCACCCGGCCGCATAGACCGCCACCGGAACCAGTATCAGCCACCAATGCCTTATCCTGGCATCGCCAAGCCTTTGAAGCCTGCCGCCCGATATCCATCCGATCAGCATTGCAATCAGTATCAGTTCCGGTACCACACTATTCCTCCCAAGAAAATAGCTGAGAGCTGAGAGTGGAGAGCTAAGAGCCCGGACTCATGAGCACTCAGTTGTGCTTAAAGTTGCTTTGATGCCGCAGGGACAAAGCAGGGGTCGCAGACCCCGCTCAAACGCCTTGTTTGGTTCTTTGGTATTTCGGGACTTTAGTCCCGAGACAGAGTCAACACATCCTTTTATCTCTAATAGGCTTTCATAGATGACTTCTGAAAAAGAACCGTGACTTCTGGCCGGATTATACCAGAAGAGCAGCCCGTGGGTAAAGCAAGGCTTGTAACTGAATGTGGAAGCACTGTATAATTAAATCTTAAGGAGCGAGTTGACATGACCGAAATCGAACTTATCTGCAAGAAAGCGAAAGCCGCCGCGCCCAGGCTGGCGACTATCGGTGCTGCCATAAAAAACAGCGCGCTGATGGCTATGGCCGACGCATTCGAGGCAAGCAGAGCCGCGATATTCGAGGCCAACAAAATCGACCTCGCCGCCGCCGAAGCTAACGGCATAAGCGGCGCGATGCTCAAGCGCCTCGAACTGACGGACAAGAAAATCGACCAGATGGCCGATGGCGTGCGCCAGATCGCGCAGCTTCCAGACCCGGTCGGCGAGACAATCGAAGGCTATCTTCGCCCAAACGGCATGGAAGTGCGGCGGGTGCGCGTGCCGCTGGGCGTAATCGGCATTATATACGAATCTCGCCCGAACGTCACTGCGGACGCGGCGGCGCTTTGTTTGAAGTCGGGCAACGCGGTGATATTGCGCGGCGGGTCGGAAGCGATCAACTCAAACCTCGCGATTGCAAAGATCATCAACGACGCGATAACCCCAATTGGCGTGCCCGAGGGCGCGATTCAAATAATCGAGACCACCGACCGCGCCGCGGCTCGCGAGCTTATGACAATGAAGCCGTATATCGACTGTCTGATCCCGCGCGGCGGCAAGGGGCTTATTCAGACAGTGGTGCAGAACTCGACCATACCCGTCATCGAGCACGGCGACGGAAACTGCCACGTATATGTGGACGGCGCGGCCGACCTTAAGATGGCAGAAGAAATTGCGTTCAACGCCAAAGTGCAGAACCCGAGTGTATGCAACGCTGCAGAAACTTTGCTGGTCAGCGAACATATCGCGGATAGATTTCTTCCTGTAATATGTAAACGCCTAGCCGATGCGGGTGTCGAAATTCGCGCGGACGAAAAAGCGCGTGCCATAGTCCCCGGCCTCAAGGAAGCGACCGACGATGATTGGGCGACGGAGTTCCTCGACCTGATATACGCGCTAAAGGTCGTCTCGGGAATTGACGAGGCGATCGAACACATCGGCAAGTATGGTACTAAGCATACTGAAGCTATCGTGACTGAAGACTATACGGCGGCCCGTCGATTTACGAGCGAAGTGGATGCGGCGGCGGTGTTCGTAAATGTGTCGACGCGCTTTACCGACGGCTACGAATTCGGCAAGGGAGCCGAGATGGGTATCAGTACGCAAAAGCTGCACGCTCGCGGGCCGATGGGTGTTGAAGAGATGACGACGTATAAGTATGTCGTGACCGGCAGCGGGCAGCTCAGAGGATAATGTGACCAGCCGACCAGCCGACATGCAGACGCGCGGACGCGCAGACCAGCCGACGCGCCTTGGCATAATGGGCGGCACGTTCGACCCGGTACACGTCGGTCATCTGATCCTGGCCGAACAGGCGCGGGAACGCTTCGGGCTGGACAAGGTTTTGTTTATTACGGCAGCCGACCCGCCTCATAAGACGGGCAATGAAATTACGCCGGTCGCCTGCAGGCACGAAATGGCGTGTCTTGCCGTAGAAAACAACGAGCGCTTCGAGTGTTCGACCATTGAGATCGAACGCGGTGGGCCATCATATACAATTGATACTCTCAGGCAATTGCGGGAGATCTATTCCGACGGTGTTGAACTCTATCTGCTGGCAGGAGCGGACGAAGCGGCGACATTCATGACCTGGCGCGACCCTTACGGCATTCAGGAGATGGCGAGGGTGGTCGTGGCCAATAGATGCGGGCAGGATGTTGCGGACGTATTACGGCTTTTGCCCGAGGATTTCGCTCGGAATGTCGAACTGCTGCAGATGCCGGGCGTGGATATTTCGTCCACTGATTTGCGAGAGAGAGTGCGGTCGGGCAGATCGATTAAATACTTTGTGCCGGAATCAGTTGAAAGGTATATTTTAAGTAAGGGGCTTTACAGGGGGTAAGAATGCGAGGCACACCCGTTTGGGTTATCGCGCTGGTTGTATTGATAGGCGCTGCTTTGGGCGTCGGAGGCGGGGTGTTCCTGGCCGAAATATTGCCGTCCATGAGGGCGACCGGAACCGGAATCGGTCAGTTGTTGGGCGGGCCGTTCGGCGACCAGCGCCAGGTGCGAATTCTCATGATGGGCGAGGACGACACCTCAAAGCGCAATTCCAACGGCTACGGGCTTTCAGACACGCTGGTTGTAATGGCTATCGATACCAGGACAAAAGATGTTCGAGCGATATCCATTCCGCGTGACACTATGGTCGAGATTCCGGGTCACGGCACATGCAAGATCAATTCGGCGAACGTCCACGGCGGGCCTGAGCTTGCAAAACAGGTGATCAGCGACCTTTTGGGCGTGCCCATAGACTATTATGTGATGACCAACACATCGGGCCTGCGCGGGCTTGTGGATCTTGTCGGCGGAGTATACATAGTTGTGGACAAGAATATGCATTACACAGACCGTCATGGCGGGCTGTATATCAACCTTAAAGCCAGCCCCGAGAAACAGCTTCTGAACGGCAGGCAGGCGGAGGGCTATGTCCGGTTCAGGCACGATGCTATCGGCGACAGCGGCTATACAACGAAAGACGGCAAGATGGTTCCCGCCGGCAGAATAGTGCGACAGCAGTACTTTATGCGCTCACTGGCAAATCGTATCTTGAGCATTCCCACCAAGCGCGGTAGAGCCGATGTGCTGCGCCAGGCATGCGAAAAGAAATATATCATGAGCAACCTGACGCTTACCGACTGGGGCGGGTTGGCCGACTTCCTTAAGGACATCAAGCCCGAGAAAATGGTCATGAACGTGCTGCCGGGCGGCCCTCAGAACATCCACGGCGCAAGCTACTGGGTCGCGGATATGGACGAAGCCCGGAACGTGGTTGCGCGAAACCTGTTGTTCATAGGCGATGCCGGTGAAGAAACGCCCAAAGTGGAAGTATTGAACGGTTCGGGCATAACAGGTGCGGCAAAAAGAGCAGCGGAGAAGTTGAAAAATGCGGGCTTTGAAGTCACTCGAATGGACAATGCGCCCAATTCTGATTACTCCGAAAGCTGCATCATAACGCACAAAGGTAAGACCGAGCCGGTTCAGAGAATCGCTCAACTGATGAACTGCAGCGATATCCGGGAAGAAGCGAAATCGCAGGGCAGCGCCGACGTAACGGTCATAGTCGGCCGAAATTACACCGATTAGGAGAATTGATTATCGAAACACAAGAGAAATTGGACATAGTCCGTCGAATACTCGACGAAAAGAAAGCCGAAAACGTTGAAGTAATCGAGATCAGCAAGAGAACGCTGATGGCCGATTATTTCGTGATCTGCAACGGCACATCAAACACGCACATCAAGGCTATCGCCGATGGGCTGATCGTGGACGGCAAGCAGGTGGGTCTGCGCAAAGACCACGCCGAAGGTTATGCCCAGGCAAAATGGGTATTGGTAGACTACGGCGATATAATCGTGCATATATTCGCCGCCGAAGAACGCGAGTATTACGATCTGGAATCTCTCTGGAAAGAGACCCAGGTAAAGCTGGACAGAGAACCTGAGGCCGAACCGGCGCAGTAATCCTCAAAAATGGCACAAGAGGTGGCTTATGGAATACAGCGAACTGATAGCCAAGCGATACAGCGTGCGGGCGTACAAACCCGACCCGGTGGAACCCGAAAAGCTACAGCGTATTCTGGAAACAGCGCGTCTTGCGCCGACGGCATGCAACAATCAGCCGTTCAGGTTGATCGTAATAGAGACGCGCGGACGCCAAGCCGGGCTGAAGCGAATATACAAGGCAGACTGGTTCGCTCAAGCGCCTTTGATTATCTGCGGGTGCGCGGTTCCATCTGAGGGCTGGGTCAGGCGTTCCGACTCTAAGAACCATGCAGAAATTGATCTGGCCATCGTTATGGATCACCTCATCCTTGCCGCCGCAAACGAAGGCCTCGGCACGTGCTGGATAGCAGCGTTCGACCCAATCGCCGCACGCGAGGCACTCGATCTACCGGATGATCTCGTTCCGGTAATCTTTACACCCCTTGGTTATCCGGCTGATCCACCCAGACCCAAGGTGCGAAGAGATTTGGCGGAACTAGTGAGATATATGCAATAAAAGCCTGCTTTCAGTGCCGCACCGCCATATACATAAAAATCCCCGCCAGACTCAAATTGATTGCATGTGCCGTGAAGCACAGCGGGCATAGAATCCGTATTTGGAAGACCAGAGTATACGCCAGATACAGACTCATTATTGCTGCGGCCACCGCCACTCCCGCCAGAGCCTGTGGAACAGGCCAGAACCCGAATGCCAGCCGTACCGCCGCGGCGACCAAGACCGCGCCGTAAAAGCCCAATCCGAACAGGCAGCTTGGTATGCCAAAGACGTCAGCCTGCGGCGCACGAGCTACGGCCGCGCACGTTCCTTCTTTACTTGCCGCGGGACACAATGGAATTTCCGGCGGTTCTAAATCGGTCATGTCATAGTGCACCATCACGAAATACAAGCTATCTGCAAACCCGGTCAACGCCAGGATTATTACCAGGATAAGTATCGCCATCATCGCCCCTCCGATCATGGTTTACCCTGGAAATGCGTTATGCTATTCGGAGTCCGACATTCCTTCAATGGCGATCAGGCGTATCGGCGAGCCGTCGAGTCCGGCCAAACGAAGCGGCAGCGCGACCATATAGACCCTGTCCTGCGTGATCTGATCCATATTTGCCGCCGATTCGATCAGAACAACTCCAGTGGAAAGCAGCAACTTGTGCACGTCCACATGATTCTTGCGGTGAACTGACGGCTGTTCGAGAGCCAGCAGCGCGATCTTTCTCTTTGTCAGCCAAAGAGCCGCGCCCTCGCTGAGATCAGGAAAATCTGTGAAGAACTCGGGGCTGCCGAAGCGCTTTCCCCATCCCGTTCTGATGAGCACCCTCGAACCCTCGACAACTCTGTCCGCGAATACGTCAAGATCCGCCGATGTAATCTCCGAGCAGGGTAATTTCTCTCCAACGTCCAAAACCTCAGCCCAGCCGATCATAGCCTCCAGCGGCAGCGAGTCGACTCCCTGATCGGTATGAATGCAGTGGCGAGGGGCGTCCATGTGAGTGCCGGTGTGCGTGCCCATCACAAGTTCGGTGATGTTGTAACCGCTATCCTTGATTGCGCCGACCATGTTGCATCGAACCTCTGGGTCGCCGTGATATACGGGCATGCCTGCTGTAATCGGATGGGAAAGATCAATTATATGTCTCAAGATAATGTCGCTCCTTGAAGCTGATAATTAGTGCTTTCTTAAAAATAAAGTCTTCCCAACTTTCGCGTTTGTCACATTGATGCTATGATACTACCGAAAAAAATTGCCGCAGAAAGATTGTAGGGTGCACGCGCGCGTGAGTCAAGATATATGCACGGGCAATAAAGGGTAATATAGGCGCGTGAATATTAAGTCACGCTTCTACAACAGGTATTTCGGGCCACGAGGGCTGATCACCGCGATCAGAATTTCGCTGCATCGTGAACACACCGGAACGGCCCTCGCGCTCATATCCGCCACAATCGAGAGCATGGCTTATCTGAGCCTGCCTGAGAATTGCGACGTGCTCCGCGATTACGACTTCGTTGCGTGGGTAAAAAAATACCTGCATCCCGAGAGGATGGGTATCAGCCCTAGAGAGCTGTGGACTCTTCGGTGCGCCCTGCTGCATGGTCACATTGCGCAGCAGACGGACACCACTGGCCTGAAGCCCAGAGAAATTCTGTTTGCGTGGGGAGGATACTCGATTTTCGAGGGCATGAAGTTGCGTCCCGGTTCACGATGGTATAGAATAATGACCATCAGGGCGAGCGAACTCTACAAGGCGCTGGCAATGGGAGCCGAAGACTTCGGGCGAATCTACGTTGGCAATGAGGCCAACTCGCGGATCGTGGGTATTCGCCTGAACAAAATATTCACCAGCCGGATGGCCGACGAGACCGACGAGACCGACGAGTCGGACGATGAATGATACCCGAATGAAGCGTGAACACAAATTTGAAGTGTTGGAGCATACGGCGGATGTGGGAGTGGTCGGCTTGGGACGCACAATGGCCGAGGCGTTCGAGGCTGCCGCTTATGGCATGTTCTCTATCGTAGCCAACCTGGAGAAGTATGATCCGACTATATGGGTACATGTCGAGGCGTCGGGCGACGACTATATTACTCTGTTTGAAAGATTTCTATCGTCGCTGGTGGTCATATTCGACGGCGATGGCCTACTGCCTCTGGATTTCGAGATTACGGAAATTTCATCGACGAGCCTGGCATGCGTTGTGTCGTGCCGGAAAATCGGTGACGACATCGAGTGGCTCGGACCGACCATAAAAGCGGTCACCTACCACCTGATGTCTGTGGAGAACGTCGACGGCCATTGGCGCGCTCAGGCGATATTCGATGTCTGATACGCTGCGCCTTCACTTCTCAGCAGAGAGCGCAGATCATTACTTAACCAAAACGATATACGGGTGTATTGATTATTGATAAAGAAGAGTTTTATTGCAGTTATAATAGCCGTTTTTCTTGGTTCATGCGCTTTAGCCGATGGCCGGCAGAGCGGACGGGTCGTGCTTATCGTTGCCGGCGGAATGAGCGTGAGGGATGTCGCCAATCCCGGCATTCCATATATGGAGCTTAAGGAACTGATGAAGAACGGCTGCGGAGCGCTGATGAACGTGCGCACCGGCAGGTCGAGCAAAGATATAGACTTAGTCGAACGCGCCGGGATGGAACCCGGATGCGTAAGCCTCGGCGCGGGAGCGATGGCTGTAGCGGGCGCAGAGGCTCGCCGGGCAGCCGGGGTTCACGGGCTTATAAATGGCGTCGAGGCTGGCGAGACTTATACATGTCGAACTGCAGGCAGTATCGGCTGCGCCCAGATCGTTCACCCGGAAATTGGCAGGATGTGGCGAGCCAATGAAGCCGCCTCATACAGGGCAAGGCCGGGCGCTCTCGGGTCGGTTTTGCACAATTCTGGCATCAAAACGGCTGTAATCGGCAACTCGGATATTCCCGGCGAAATGCACCGCGAAGCCGTGACAATAGCCATGGACGAGTCCGGCCTTGTGGATTATGGAGATATAGACTCGACGAATATTTCGATGAAAGATAAGGACTCGCCTTACGGAATCCGCGCGAATCAAAAGACACTGCTACGAGAATTCGACCGTGTCGCGAGTCGCAGCCGATTCATAGTAATTGATTTCGGCGACACGTTTCGTGCCGACGCATACTCCGAATCGTGCACCGACGAGCAAGCTGTGTCAGTCAGGCAGCGCGCGGCTCGACACCTGGACGAGTTTGCGACTCGCCTTTCGACCAGGCTCGATTTCCGCAAGGACACTCTCATCATACTCTCACCGAGTGCCAGGACATTCAGCGATATCGAAGAGGAAAGGCTTGTGCCGGTCATTGCGATGGGGCCAGAGTTTGGCCCGGGAGCGCTGATTTCTCCATCCACGCGCAGAGCCGGGTTGATTACGATCATAGACATCGCCCCGACTGTCGCGCATCTGCTAAACGTAAAGCCTCAAACACCTTTCGACGGGCGCGCCGTCGAGCGTGTGGCATGTCGTGGAACCGCCCGGAAACTGCTTAGTATAAACCTTGATGCCAGCGGGCAGGGACAGCGGCAGCCGGCCATGCGCGGAGGAAGCGTTGTTCAGTCGGTGATAGTTGTGCTCGTGACGATGGCCATTCTGCTGAGCGTCTCGCGGCCCTGGAAAAATTACGCGGCATGGTTGGCGCTGGTTCCAATAGCTCTGCCGACGGCAATGCTTTATCTGCCTCTTATCTACGACGGCGGTCTGGTGGGAGCCGTGCTTTGGCTGATCGGGCTTGTCGCAATGATCTTGTTTATATGCTCAGTCGTGTTTCGATCTCCAATGCGTGCGATGGCGTGGTTGTGCGGGTTGATTACAGTAAGTCTGATGGTCGATCTATTGAGAGGAGCGCCCCTGATCTCTTCGTCGATAGCGGGCTACAGCGCGGTCGAAGGCGCTCGATACTATGGCATCGGCAACGAACTGATGGGCACTATGCTGGGAGCGGCCATTGTCGGGATGGGGATCGCTCTGTCGAGTTGGAAAGCCGACGCGTGGAAAAAGTGGGTTCTCGCATGCGCGGTTTATGCGTTGGCGCTCGTGTTTATCGGCGCGCCGAATCTGGGAGTAAACCTTGGTGGCGCGCTGGCTACAATTCCAGCGCTCGGAGCAGCCCTGCTTGCCCGGCGGGAAAAATGGCCCGGTTGGCGGTCTGTAATTGTCGCGGCGGCGCTGGCGGCACTGGCGTTGGGAATCGTATTCGGAGCAGATATTTTCCGTGGAGGCGAGGCGCAATCGCATGTTGGGCGGGCGCTGAGTTCGATGAGTAACGGAGACATTCTCACTGTTGCTCAACGCAAGATCGCGCTAAACTTCATGTTGCTTTCGACCAGCGTCTGGAGCCGGCTTCTTGGACTGAGCATTGTGGGTGTCGGCGCAATATTGCTGTGGGCTCGAAAAAAGTCGGTGAGACTTCTCTCCGGCGAAGAAAACGCGGCGGCGATTGGCGTGGCGGTCGGAGTGGCGGGCGCGTTTGCGTTTAACGATTCCGGCGTAGTTGCGGCTGCCTGCTGCGTCGTAGTCCTCTGGATGCTTTTTGCGATGCGAAGTCTTGAGGCTGGAGGTTGGAAATAAAAATTCCCAACCTCCGATTTCCACTGTTTTAGTATTGTGGATTCATTCGCGGCAAGATAATCATCTGCCGCGGGCCACATCCCACTTGCGGACATGCCGCAGGGATCTGATATTTGGCGTATCTGTCCATGTTTTTCGCTTCAAGAGCTGCGCTGTACACGCTGGTTCTGGGGAACAGATAGTTCGTAAAATTGAATGCAGTGGTATACGGCACTCCATGCATTCGCGCGACCTGCTCATAGGTAACGCCGCGCCGGATATCCATCAGGGTCAGGATAATCGGATACCCCGTCTGCGTTGCTATATTTGTCGCCAGAGCGACATCCATCCAGTCATAGCCCAGCTTATAGAGCCTTTTGGCTTCGTCAAGAGTAAGTATGACATTGTTGGTCAAGCCGTATATGACATAGCAATCGCACGGGCCTGCTCCCGACGCAGGGCATGCCGGCGCGCAAACGCACTGGTTTGCCATAGTCTGGATGTCAGCCAGGCATAGTTTGTAACTGTACGCCACCGCGTTCCAGTCTTTGCATTCGCAGTATTTCGATACTACGTCGTCGATCGAGACGCATGCTTTCTTGGCGAATGCCCCTATCATTGCGATGTCCCTATCGGAATACCCCTGGCTTCGCAGATCGCATATCTGCTGCTGAGTCATGCCGAACGTGCACATCAGGCAGGTGTCAATCGTCTGCGTCCGCATAGCGTTCTTGGGCGACGGGGACGGACATGTCGATGTCGGGCAGGCACCCATATCGGCAGCGATAACCCCTGCCCCAAAAGCGAGAATTAGAGTGAGAACCATCACAAAAAGTCGCATCTTATTGCCTCCTTCGGAATGGCGGATATACTGCGTACCCTCGCTTTTG